>DLKM01000026.1 GCA_002478945.1 Christensenella sp. UBA7588 | reverse complement strand
TCGAACACCTGAGGAAGGGGGGAATTGTATTTTTATGTGGTTTATATATTGCACTTTTTACAAAAACACATAACGTGTTGCAAAACTTGATATTTGACATAAAATGACGAATTTTAACTATTATAAAGCACAAATCGTGTACAAATATTAGATTTTTGTACACGATTTGTGTTGTAGAGGATAAATGAACCGAACAAAATTTAGTTACATTATGATGTCTTCGATTTTGTTTACAAAGGCACGTTTTGCTTTTTTTAGTGAATTGTTTGACATACTGCAATACAGCGCAGTGGCAGTGACTATTCCGAGCATCGTACCTATGACTAATGTGTTTTTCATTTTCTTGCCTCCTGATTCTATTGTTTGCGCTATGAGCCGTAAAATGTATGGGAATATATGGAAAACGCTTTTGGGCATTTTGTTTGAGTATTGTTTTGAGTATTGTATTGACAAATGCGAGTTGTGATTTTATCATAAAACTATGAAAAAGAGGGTTATTACGGTTTTATGTGCATTGACGCTTGCAATCGTTCTCACGTTTTCTTTGACGGCGTGTATGAAAATCGGTATGCAAAAAAACAATATCGTCAAGCGACTTGACGAGGCAGGTATTGCGTATGCTTACGAGCGCACCACACCTATTACCAAGGACGGCGAAAGGGAATATGCGTTCGAGGATTTGTTGCATTGCACCAAGGCATATACCGAGACCGTGGACGGCGTAGAAACCGAAGTCGTCAAAGAGTTGTACATTATCTTTGCAGGCAACGATAAAGCCGCCGAATGGGCGTTGGAGAAGGCAAACGCATATATTAACGACAATAACCTTGAGAAATGGAATGCCTATCGTTACGAGAAAGTCGTTATGTGCGGCTATTACGAGTTGCTTGCCGCCGCTCGTTCGTACTGAGTGATGTTTAGCGAGATTATACAAGAAATGCGAGGCTTGCCTCGCATTTTGTATTGTATTGAATTTGCGATATGTTTCGCGCGGTTTAAGCTATCGTGTTTTGTATCGCTAATGCCGATTGCAAAAGCAGAATATTTACGTAAAAGAAAATCCCCGCAAAACGCGGGGATTTTTCTTGTCGGCATAGGGAGGATAAATAAGTGCCGACAAATTGGGGAGATTGTCTAAATTATAGCATATTATTCGCGATTGTCAAGAGGTTTAATATGCACATTTTTTTATAAATTTTGGAAAACGGAACTCAAGTCGGTGTTGAGAGTGTTGTTCGTAGCCGCCCACGAGAGGAAACTTCTGATTGTATCGGCAGAGAGTGCAAAGCCCATATTGTCGATACTGTCGTCCGCGAGTTTCGATTCTACGATTCCGACTACGCCGAGGATATTGACCATCGGTCCGCCGCTGTTGCCGCTGTTGACCGCCGCGTCCGTCATAATAAACGTGCCTGCACCCCAATCGGAGAGCGTAAGCTCGACTTGCGAGACGGAGCCTGAAGTGATGGTGTTCTTATTGCCGATTCCCTCGGGGTTGCCTATCAATGCGACGGGGTCGCCTCTGCCGACGTATTTATCGGATGTAATCAACTTGAGAGCGGGGTGGTTTTGGTTGTCGGGTTGTTCGCCTTTTATTCTCAAAACGGCAATATCTGGCTGGCTGTTTTCGGCTTGAAGATTTGCTTCGGTGTCGTCGTATGCGCCGTATGCTACGACTTCGAGTTCGTATTCCTTATCTTCTCCGTCGAAAATAGCGACGATGCGTTTATAAGACGCCCAAGAATATTTTGCGCCGAAACCGAATCCGCCGGAGCGAGTTTGAGCCGCATATCTCACGCAATGCGCGTTTGTAAGCAAATATCTTTGAGCAGTACCGCTTTCGTCGGTATCCGTAATAAGGAAACCGCTTGCGACGCCGTATTGATTTGAAGATTCGGTGTACATATAAAGTCTTGCGACGGAGGGGGCGCATTTTTCGTCTGCGTACTGTCCGACGGCATACTTGAGTCTCTCGATAGCCTGTTCCGTTGCGGCTTGAGTTATATCGTCCACGACGTTTGTATCGCTCAGCGATTCGTCGATGGCGTTTTTATATTGTTCTCTCATACTTGCAGAGATTGACGCGGCATATTCTTCGGCGATTGATTGTCTCAAACTCGCCAAAACAATGACGTTGACAAGCACCACGACGCACATAACCGCTGCCACGACGATGCAAATTATCGTAGCGGCGTTGAGTTTGTTTCTGTTCCTCGGTTCGGGAGTGTGATACACAGGGGTGTGCATCGGTTGTTCGTCTCTCTGGTCGTCAAAGAAGTTGTTGAAATCGTCCATATTCGAGCCTCTTTCTCGTTTTGTTATTCGTATAGTATTCTTCCAAACTTAAACTAGTATTAAAACGACAATATTTCTCGTTTTTTATGCGGAAATATGCTCGGAATCGACTTGGCGGCAAAAGATTTACTACAAGTTGACAAATAACATCGTATATAATAGAATAAATACATTAACAACGTGCGTCGCGAGGGCGGCGCGGAGGAATAACAATGGCAGTCATCTTTTGCGATACCGATTGCGAACTTTGGTACACGCACGCCAACGAACTTAATCTTAAGGTTATCCGTATGCCTTACGTCATCGACGGAGAGGAAAGACTCGCCGACTTGGGCGAGGCGGAGGACACTCAAGGGTTCTATGAAAAAATGAGAGCCGGCGCAAGCGCGTCTACGGCAGGCCTCAATCAACAGATTTATTACGATATTTTCGAGCCGTATTTCAAAGAGGGCGAAGATATTTTGTACATAGCGTTTTCTTCGCATTTGTCAGGCACTTTCGCATATCTCGACCTTGCGATAAAAGAATTGAGCGAGAAGTATCCCAACGTAAAATTCCGCAAATTCGACACTCTCAACATCTGCGTCGGAGCAGGCATTCTGGTTTATCTCGGCGCAAAATATTGCAGAGAACACGGCGACGATATTGACGCGACTTGCGAGTATCTCGATACGATAGTCGGCAAAGTGGGCATCTACTTTGTTGTCGACGATATGAAATATCTTGCGCGCGGAGGACGTATTTCTCCTGCGAAAGCAAAGATTGGCAATCTTCTCAACATCAAGCCCGTGCTTACGGTTATCGACGGCAAACTCGACGTATGCAACAAAGCAAACGGCACGAAAAAAGCGTATAAATTTATGCTCGAAACTTTTGCGGAAAAGTATTCCGCCGCGCTCGACGCACCCGTGATTGTGGTTGACGCCGATTGTAAAGACGTTGCCGACGAGTTCGTGGGCAAAATCAAAGAAATCGCGCCGAAATGTACGCTTTGGCAACAACCGATAGGACCCGTTATCGGCGCACACGCAGGTCCCGGTACTTTGGGCGTGATATTTATGACCAAATAACTTTTCGATAATTGCGCAAAGCGTTCGGCTACGTTGTACGGCGTTAAGAACGCTTTTGCTACGCAAATAAGGTTTACTTTGAGAAAAAAAGTTTTTCTTCTCGGCTTAATAATCGTACTTTGCATTGCTTCGCTTACGGCTTGTAACAAGGCGGAGCAATTTTTCGTATTCGGCACGATTTTGGAAATTACCGCAGACGGCGTTTCGGCTTCGGAAACCGCCGATAATATATACGATTATATGCAGTCTCTCGAGAACTTGTTGTCTCCGACGAAAAGCGGCAGCGACGTATACAATATCAATGCGTCAAAAGTGGGGCAGGCGGTAAAATGCAATCAGATTACTATGCGTATTTTTGCGGCGGCAAAGTACGCTTACGAAGTCTCAAACGGAGCGTACGACCCGTCTGTATATCCGTTGGTCAGGCTTTGGGGTTTTTCGGGAGATTTGTTCGATAAGGCCAATGCACACACATTGCCCACGCAGGAGCAGATAGACGTCGCGCTTTTGTCGGTAGGTCTTAACGAGGCGTTCGAGGCAAACTTCGACGACAGTACGATAACCAAATTGAAAGAGGGCGCAATGCTCGATTTCGGCGGCGTGGCAAAAGGCTATGCCGTGGCGGAATCTTTGTCGCTCGTCAAAAAACACGCCCTTGTCAACCTCGGCGGAAACATAGGCGCAAAAGGCAAGAGCTATGCAGTCGGCATAGGCAATCCGTCGAGATTCGACAGGGAATATTCCACGTCGTATTTCGCAAAGTTTACGCTTGCGGACGGCGAGTGCGTCGCAACGAGCGGAGATTATGAAAGATATTACGTCGTGGACGGAAAGGCGTATCATCATATCATCGACACGCGCACGGGCAAACCTTGCGACACCGACGGAGAGAACGGCGTTATATCCTGTTCAGTCATTTCGCAAGACGGCGCGCTTTCGGACGCGATAGCGACGGCGGTTGTCGTTCTTGGCAAAAAAGACGGAATCGCGCTTCTTGAAAAAATAAAATTGAAGGGCGTAATTATAGACGGACTCGGAAATGCTACGACAGTCGGCGGAATCGAAATAGAAATCAAATAAAACGAAGTTTATCCTTGCGTTTTTGATATGTAAAACAGTTGTTTTGAAATGAAAGACAAAAAAAGCGTCAACGGCAAATACAAAGATTTTTTCAAAAAAGGCGATATTGCAATCGTCCTCGTCGTCGTGCTTTTGATTGTGCTTACGCTTGTGTTCGCATTGCGTTCAAAGGCAAGCGAGGCGGAAATTTATATTGACGGACAGCTTAAATACAGGCTCGATTTGAGCGAGGATACCACTCTCGACATACTAGACGGCAAAATGACCGTCCAAGTAAAGAACGGCGCAATCAGCGTTAAAAACAGCGATTGTCCGCAAGGACTTTGCGTGCATTCGAGCGCGGTCGACAAAGACGGCGGTATGATTGTGTGTCTGCCCAACAAAGTCGTGATTAAAGTCGTGGCAAGGGAGGTGGACGCAATAACGTGAAAAAGAAATTCAATGCAAAAAAAGTCGCGTATTCGGGTTTGTTCCTTGCGCTTGCGCTTATAGTATCGCTTATCGAAAGTTACGTTCCGCCTATTATTCCCGTTTTGCCGTATGCGAAAATAGGACTCGGCAACGTCGTGTTGCTTGCGTGTTTTTTGTGCCTCGGAGTATGGGAAGGTTATATAGTGCTTGTCCTTCGTTGCTTGCTGTCAGCCGTATTTGCGGGCAATTACCTTGCGCTTGCGTGGTCTTTGCCGTCCGCATTCGTTGCGTATACCGCAATGGTGTTGTTGTATAAGACAAAGTTTTTCAGCGTATGCGGCGTGTCGATAGTCGGCGGAATACTGCACAATTTCGTGCAGATTTGCGTTGCTTGCGCAATAATAGGAAAGAGCGTTTTGGCATATTTGCCTTATATGATGCTTGCAGGCGCACTCGCAGGGTTCGTGACGGGAACGATATGTTATTTCGTGTGCAAAACCGTAAAGTACAAGGACTACGCGCAAGACGTGTATGTTAGAGAAGTCGATGACGATTCTTCCGACTAAGTTTGAAACGCCTAAAACGCAAAAGCAAATAAAAAAGCCGTCTGCTTAGACGGCTTTTAATTTACTTTAGATTTGTGTGAATCAACCGAGAATCGTACCCAAGGCGTTGAAAGGGAAGAAGTTGACAAGCAACAGCACCACGAGGAATCCTGCCGAGCAGATAAACGAAACCGTGCCGAAGAAGAAAGACAGTCTCGCGATGACTTTGTTGGTATTTGCGCCTGCCACCGCAAAAACGATGCCTATGAACGCGCAAGACATTGCGACGACGTAAAGCGCGCTTATAGCGGAAAAACCTGCGCCGTTACCGGGAACGAATAAGAGCAGAGAGGAACACAACGCCGCAACGAAACTTGCAATCGTCAGAGCGAATCCGAGAATAAGCACGATTTTGCGTGCTTTCATATCGGAATACGGCTGAGATTGAACCGCTTGACCGTCTTGCGACGTTTGGACGTTTTGCTCTTGTTTTTTCTTCATACTGTCATTATACGTCACGTTTTATCCGTTGTCAACGACAAATAGAACGCGTCGTTCTTTCCAAAACACATATAAGTGTTTTCGTTTTGCGAATTTGCGTCGAAAAGCAACGAAATATCGACTGTGTTTTCTTCTTGTCCCGTAGCGAAAACGATAGGACGGGAAGCCGCGGAAAACGACGTCAATTTGATTGCGTTATCCTGTGAAAATCGGCACAAATCGAAACCGTTTTCCGTCTTTGCGACGAATAGATAAGGACATCCGTCAACGCCGAAGTATTCGACGTAATCATCAAACGAAAATTCCGCCGATACGTCGATTTTTTTCAAAAATTCTATATGGGAGCAGAACGAGTATACGCTTTTGTCCGCAAAGAGAGTAAGGTTGTTGTCCTTAAACGACAGCACTCCTTTTCGCGCGTTTTTCACAACGTATCGAGCGGTGTGATTCAAGTCCTCGTCAAACGAGTCGAGACGCAACGAATCGTCGGTTTTACATAGCGTGGCAAAAGCCTGTTTATTGTTTGAAATTATCGGAAGTATTTGCAACAATTCGCTTTTATCTGCGGAAAACGTGCTTGTAAACCCCTTGTTCTGTTCATAACGCAACGTTTTGAACTCTTTGTCGTTTTGTATAAACAGCATCGTTTTGCCGTTGATGCTAACGGCGTGTTTTACGGAGATTGAATTGCCCGAATATACGAAGTTGTCTTGCGTTCGATTGAGCGAAGAATCGATTTTTACGATACGCAAAACGTCGTTCTTTACGCACGCGAATTCGCTTCCTCGTCCGTTGTCGACGGGGATAACTACGTCTTGTTTTTCAAACTCGTTTTCGGCGCAAACCTGCAACTCGTCGTTGAGAATAACGGCTTTGGTTGCGTTCTCTCCGTTTACGAAAACAATCAATCCCGAATCGCAGAGAGCAGAGGAGAGATAGTCGTGTTTTTCATCGAAAATTTTTATTGTTTTTTCAAGTTCGAACTCGTCAAAGACGGCTATGTAAATTCCTTTTTCGCGAACGTCTCTGTCTATTGAAAGAGTAGAGAAAAACAGGAGCGTTTTCCCGTGATAAAAAGCGTAATCGAGGACTTTCTCGTCGTCTCCTCCTCCGACGTGAGCGACGAGGGCGTTTTGCACTTTTTCGCATTTTCTCGGAAAAGAAGAAAACACGAGCGGAGGCGGAGTTTCTTCTTGCGACGGAGTTTGTTCCGCGCCCGATACGACGTTTTCCGCCGCGGGTCGGTCGTTGACCGCCGTCAACAATAAATAACTTGCGATTGCTATGGTTGTGAGCAGTACTACGCTAAGCCATTTGGCGATGGTTTTTTGTTTTTGCATTTTTCACCTCGCCTCAATGTATCACACACGACGTCCGCAATTTTTCCGTTTGCGTCGTTTGCGATAATTTTCATAGGCGGAGCGGAAGCGACGGTTTTAACCGCTTGTACGAATTTTCTTTCAAAGTCGTCGTCTTGTATCAGAACGTTTGCGCCGTATTCTTTTGCAAGATTCGCGTTGAAAATCTGGTCTCCTCTGGAAACGCCTTTGGGAAGCGGAACGAACAGCGCGCGTTTTTGCAATGCCGAAATCTCAAAAACCGCCGTCGCGCCCGCTCTCGATACAACAACGTCGCTTGCGGCGTAGAACAGCGATATATCGTCTGCGTATTCGAAGCCGAAATAATCCTCGTGCGTGATTTTTACGGTTTTGTCTTTTCCGAAAACGTGCAATACTACAAAATCGCGAGTCAGCGCGTCGAGATTGCGAATAACCGCGTCGTTTAACGCTTTTGCTCCCGACGAACCGCCGAGAATCAACAAGACGTTTTTGCCTCGAGGGTTTGTTATAGAAAGTTTGCCATAAGCGTCGATTTTGCTTTTTTTGAACAAGTCGTCTCTTAGCGGCATACCCGAAAAAACGCCTTTGAACGTAGAATGCGGGTTGGCTTTGAAAATCGTTGCGCCTTTATTTGCGGCAATTTTGTTGGCAAGCCCGAGCGTCAAATCGCTTTCGTGAGCGAAAATCGGCAAACCGAGTTTTTTTGCGGCGCATACGACGGGCAACGACACGAAACCGCCTTTTGAAAAAACGCATACGGGGGATATTGCTTTGAGCAATTCCGTCGTTTCGGTAATCGATTTTTTGAGAGTGAGAGGAATTTTGATATTGTTTTTGATTGCGTCGAAGTCGAACGACCGCACAAACTTTATCGTATTCACGCCGTGATACGGAATGCCTCGCTCCCGAGCGAGACGATTTTCGATTGTGTCTCCTTTCCCTCCGACGTATACGGCTTTGTAGCCTCGTTTTTCAAACTCGTTTATAAGCGCGAGGTTGGGGTAGACGTGGCCGCCCGTTCCGCCTCCCGTGAAAACGATTATTTTTTCGGATTGCTTCTTTATCGACGATTTTTGACTCATAATGTCTATATTATGAAACCAAAACGCATAAAGTTGCGTAAATTTGCATCTTGAAATCGACTTTTTATCGTGATACAATATATGCATATTGATACGTAATCGCATTTTCGCGATAAAAGGGGTGTATATGAAAACCGAAAAATTCAAAAGTTTTGACGGAACCGTTTTGCAGTGCTATCTGTGGGACAACGTAAGAAACGCAAAAGGCGTCGTGCAAATCTCGCACGGTATGGCGGAACACGCTCGCAGATACGACGATTTCGCAAATTATCTCAATCAAAACGGCTTCATCGTTTTTGCGGACGACCACCGCGCTCACGGAATGACTAGCACGAAGCAATCCGCAAAGGGTGTGAAAGGCTATCACAAAGGCAATATATATTTTGATACCGTTCAGGACGAGTGCGCAATTACCAAAATGCTTAAAGACAGATACAATCTTCCCGTGATTTATCTCGGTCACAGTTACGGCAGTATGGTCGGACAACGCTATATCGAGGAATGCAAAGATTATACGGGAGCAGTACTCAGCGGTTCGGCTATGATGAAAGGCGCGATTCTGTCCACGGGCGCGGCGGTTGCGAATCTTCAGTACAAAACCCTCGGCGGAGAAAAAACGGGCAAGTTGCTCGACAAACTTTCTTTCGGCAATTACAACAAGCCGTTCAAAGCGGATAAGATTCCGTTTGCGTGGCTTTCCAGAGATAAAGAACAAGTCAAGAAATACATTCTCGACGAGCAATGCGGAAACGTTATGTCCATTGCGTTCTTCAAATTCTTCCTCTGCGGACTCAAAGAGAGTTACAAGAAAGAGAATCTTGCCAAAATCGACGTCAACAAACCTATCGCCATTTTCTCGGGCGACAAAGACCCCGTCGGCGGAAACGGCAAACTCGTCAACAAACTCTACGAACAATACAAAACTCTCGGCGTGAAAGATTTGTCTCTCAAACTCTATCCCGACGCACGTCACGAGATTTTGAACGAGGTTAACAGGGGGGAAGTGTATGCGGACTTCCTTGCTCGCATTTCATCAATGATTTAAGCGGACTATCCGCCAGATAACTGCGTCAGAGCCACACTCTCGACAACTCATTTACGATTAGTAAATTAGGGTTGCCGAGAGCGTGGCTCTTTCTTGTTCTATGACGGATATTCTCTCTTAAATCATTGATGAAAAAATAACGGAAACTTAATCGAAGTTTCGAGTCGCAAGGCGGCGAGCAAATCGAACGCCGAGCTTGACGATTAGTACAAGCGACTGCGCCATTCTGTTGCGTAGCGGCGCACAAAGCGCGTGGCATAATTAGAGAATTGCCCCTATCTATGCGAGTGCTGAGTGTTGCCCCCTGCGGAGCAGTTCCGTGGGTTCCCTCAAGCATTGCGCAGAGGGGGAACGGAATAGGGGAAACACCTGAGGAAGGGGGAAACTTGCATTAAAAGTAATTTTGAAAATACAGAATTTATTTTTATTATTTGTTAAGTATATTTGTTTCCGATTTTCCTTGAAAAAAACAATATCTTGTGGTACAATCATTATATTATTATCCTATGTAGGTTTATAAATGGCAAATCAAGATTACAACAATTACAAGGCAGGCGACATACGCATTCTCGAAGGGCTTGACGCCGTGAGAAAACGCCCCGGTATGTACATCGGTACGACTGGTAGCAAGGGTATGCACCATATTCTTTGGGAAATCATCGACAACAGTATCGACGAAGCTGCTAACGGATACGGAGACACCGTGCGTATCGAACTCTTGGACGATAACGTCGCAAGAGTGAGCGACAACGGCAGAGGCGTGCCTGTCGACAAGCATCCGAAGCTCAAAATCAGCGGCGTCGAAGTGGTATACACGCAGTTGCACGCCGGCGCGAAATTCGACAACGGACAATACAATTATTCGGGCGGTTTGCACGGCGTAGGCGCGTCGGTTACCAACGCTTTGTCCGAATGGCTTACGGTTGACGTCAAGCGTGACGGCAATCTTTACAGAGCGGAATTTTGGTCTCCGCAGGTCGGTACGAAAATCAAAAGCGGTATCGTAAAAACTCCGCTTACCGTTATCGGCAAAGTTAAAGGCACGGGTACTTCCGTAAAATTCAAACCCGACGAGAGAGTTTTCGGCAAAGAAAAATTCGATTACGGCACTATTGCCGAGCGTATGCGTGACGTTGCGTATCTCAACAAGGGCGTTACGATTATCATTGACGATTTGCGTATGCCTCTCGAGGGCGGCACGGGCAAACACGACGTGTTCTGCTATAAAGGCGGTATTGCCGATTACGTCCAGTATCTCAACGAAGGTAGAGTGGTGTTGTACGACAAGCCGTTGTACGTCGAGGCCAAAGAGGACCATTTCGAGGTCGAAGTGGCAATTCAACACACCGAAGGTTATTCGGAAAATATTTACTCGTACGTCAACAATATTCCCACGGCGGAAGGCGGCACGCACGAAGTGGGCTTTAAGAGCGCGATTACAAAAGTATTCAACGATTACGCGCGCAAAAACAATATACTCAAAGAAAAGCAAGCCAATCTTTTGGGCGAGGACTTTAGAGAGGGTATGGTTGCAGTCGTAACCGTAAAGATGCAAAACGTTCAATTCGAGGGACAGACGAAAGGCAAACTCGGCAATCCCGAAGTGCGTCCCAAAGTCGAAAATCTAGTCAGCGAAAAACTCGCGGATTTGCTTTTGCAAAGAGGTAACAAGGCTATTGCGGAAAAGATTATCGCAAAGGCAATGGGCGCGGCAAAAACGAGAGAAGCCGCAAAACGCGCAAAAGATTTGAGCCGTCAGCAAAACAAGCTCAACGGACTTAATCTTGTCGGAAAACTCGCAAGTTGCTCTGGCAAGAATACCGCCATTAACGAGCTGTTTATCGTCGAGGGCGATTCGGCAGGCGGCAGCGCAAAGCAAGCGAGAGACAGATTCTTCCAAGCGATTTTGCCGCTAAGAGGAAAGCCGCTCAACGTGGAAAAAGCAAGCCTTGAAAAGATTCTCGCAAACGAAGAATTCGCAACGCTTATCAGTGCGCTCGGCACGGGAATAGACCCGTCTTTCGATATGGAAAGCCTCAAATACGACAAGGTTATCATTCTTGCCGACGCGGACCAAGACGGCGCGCATATCAGAGCGTTGCTCCTTACGTTCTTCTTCCGCTATATGAGACAGTTGATAACCGAGGGACACGTTTATATCGGTATGCCTCCGCTTTATCGTCTGCAAAAGAAAGACGAAATACTATATTGCTACGATGACAACGCTCTTGTGGAAGGACAAAAGAAGATGGGTAAAAACGCGCTTCTTCAACGCTTCAAAGGTCTCGGAGAAATGAATCCCGAACAACTTTGGGATACGACTATGGACCCAGCGAAGCGTACTCTTACGAGGGTTACGATAGACGACGCCGCAATGGCGGACAAGCGTATAACCATTCTTATGGGCGACGACAGTAATATAAGAAAAGATTACATCTACAAATACGCCGATTTCAACAAAGTAGACAACTTTAAAGTCCAAAAAGAGGACGAACAATAGATTTGTCGCTAAATTCTTTCGAAGGCGTGATTTCGAGCCGCAAGGCGGCGAGCGATTGAGCGCCGAACTTGACGGATAGTACAAGTGAGCAAACGAGTGTTGTTCTTTCGTTTGCGAACGAGTGACATAACAAGTGAACGATACCTATCTATGTGAGTGCCGAGTGTCGCCCCCACGAGCGATGAATAATATTGTAGAGAAATGTCACTAACCGAGTGGTGGGAGAAATACCGGCGTGTCCGGAAAGAGGGGGAAAGTTGCATTTAGAGTGGTATAATGCACTCTATTAAGACTCTATTCAGGGTGGAGAAATTTATAAATAATCACAGTTTGTTGTGAAAACCAACAATAATACATTGTAGGGTAGAAAACTATGGCAAAAAAACAACACAAAGAAATCGAGTTTAATTCGGTTGTGCTCGATACCGTCTTTGAGGACGTGATGCACAATTCGATGATTCCGTATTCGGAAAACGTCATTCTCGACCGCGCGTTGCCGAGAGTGGAGGACGGATTGAAACCCGTTCAGCGCAGAGTGCTTTATTCGATGCACGAAATGGGCTTGACGCCCGATAAACCGCACAAAAAGTGCGCGAGAATCGTCGGAGATTGCCTCGGCAAATACCATCCGCACGGAGACAGTTCCGTTTACGGCGCAATGGTGCGTATGGCGCAACCGTTCTCTATGAGAATGAAACTTGTCGACGGACACGGCAACTTCGGCTCTATCGACGGAGATTCCGCCGCCGCGATGCGTTATACGGAAGCGAGAATGAGTCCTTTGGCACTCGAGCTTTTGAGAGATTTGGACAAAGAGACCGTGAGCTGGACTCCCAACTTCGACGACAGCCTCGAAGAACCTACGACTCTGCCCGGACGTTTCCCGAACTTGCTCGTAAACGGCGCAAACGGTATAGCGGTCGGTCTTGCGACCAACATTCCCACTCACAATATGGGAGAGTGTATAGACGCTACGGTTTATAAGATAGACAATCCCAATGCGACGGTTAAAGACTTGTTCAAAGTGTTCCACGGACCCGATTTCCCCACGGGGGCGTTTATTATTCCCGTGGACAGCCTCGAAAGCATATACGAGACGGGCAAGGGCAGAATTAAGATTCGCTCCCGTCTGCATATAGAAAACGACGACAACGGCAAGAAAAACGTCGTAATAACCGAAATTCCGTATCAGGTTTCCAAAGCGGAATTGCTTTCTCGTATAGCAGACCTCAAAGAAGCCAACAAAGACGCGCTTGCGGGCATATCCGAAATCGTGGACGAAAGCGATAAGTCGGGTACTCGCGCCGTCATCAAGTGCAAACGAGACGCCGACGTCAACAAAATAATTTCTTTCCTTTTCAAAAAGAGCAATCTCGAGATGGGATACTCGATAAATATGGTTGCAATCGCAAACGGAAAGCCCGAGCAGTTGAGCCTTACCGCGTATCTCGATTATTACATCGAATATCAGCGCAAGATTATCGTCAATCGCACGAATTTCGACTTGAAAGCGGCAAAAGCAAGAGCGGAAATCGTGAGAGGGCTTCTCGTTGCGATAAGGAACATAGACGAAGTTATCCGCATAATCAAAGAGTCGGAATCTACCGCAAAAGCAAAGGAGACTTTGAGAGCGAGATTCGATTTAAGCGACGCACAGGCGCAAGCGATACTCGATATGCGTCTTAAGAGCCTTGCAAAACTCGAGGTGGGCAAACTCGAAGAAGAACTTGCGCATCTCGAAAAACAGATTGCGCTTTTCGAAGCCATACTTGCGTCGAGACGCAGACAATACACCATCGTCAAAGACGAATTGCTTGCAATCAAGAAAGCCCTCAATTCCGAGCGTATGAGCGTAATACTCGACAGCGACGAACAAGAAGGCGATTACAGCGCGCCGAGCGAGGCGGAAGCCGTTGCGTATCGCGACGGAGTTATCGTAACCAACAGCGAAGGACAACTGCGCTTTATGTCTCAAAAGGCGTTTTCAACCGCAAAGAAGGATATGAGCGGACTTACGGAAGATAATCTGCCGCTACAATGGTTGAGCGTGAATAATAAGGGCAATTTGTACGCCGCGACCAATTTGGGCAATATAGTGAAAATCGACGTTACGTCTTTGCCCGAAAAGAAATTCAAAGAAAAAGCGTTCAAACTCGGTTCGATAAACCAAGACGTGCAAACGGGAGAAAAGGTCGTCAAACTGATTTTCTTTGACGGCGTGCCTGTCGGAGAACTCGTGTTGTTTACAAAACAAGGCGGCGCAAAGAGAGTGGATTTGTCGGAGTTCACGTCCGTCAATAAAGCTTACCTTAAAGCAATCAATCTTGCAGACAAAGACGAAGTTATCGGATGCGAAGTCGTTGACGACGAAAAGAACGTTATGGAAGTTACCGCCGATGGACAAGTACTCGTGTACAAGGCAACCGAGATTCCGCTTCAAGGACGTACGGCGGCGGGCGTTAAGGGTATAAAACTCAACGACAACGACAGCGTGGTGTTCGGCGGTCAGGTCGAAGAAGAAGGCGAGATTATCGTATGCTCAAATACGGGTTATGCAAAGAGAGTTATTTCGTCGCTTATAGACCCGTCGTCGAGATACCTCAAAGGTATAAAGATTATCGAGCTTGACAAATCGTTCGTAAAATACGTCGGAACGGTCAAAATGCCTTACGACCTCGCTTTCGTCAGCGGCGGAAAGACGAATATCGTAAATACGGAGGATATTCGTATCGATACGAGAACGACAAAAGGCAAGCAACTGTTCAAACAGGAAGTTACGCTCGTTACCCCCGTGAACGAGGGAGAAGATTATTAAATAACAAATAAACGCACTAAATACAAAAGGTAAATATATGCAAAAAATCGGATTTGACAGCAACCTGTATATGCAAAAACAGTCGGAACATATTCTTGAAAGAATAAACCGATTTGACAAACTTTATCTCGAATTCGGCGGAAAACTCTTTGACGATTTGCACGCAGCAAGAGTGTTGCCCGGTTTTGACAAGGCTGCAAAAATCAAACTTTTGCAGAAACTCAGAGATAAAGCGGAATTGATTATCTGCATCAACGCCAACGCTATAGAACGCAACAAGATTCGCGCGGATTACGGCATTACTTACGGAAGCGAAGTGGAGAGAATGATAGACAATATCTCCGCAATGGGCATATATATCAACTGCGTCGTGATAACTATGTTTACCGACCAACAAGGCGCGCTCGCGTATAAGCAAAAACTTGAAAACAGAGGCGTCAAGGTATATATACATCGTCCGACGAAAGGCTATCCTCACGAGATTGACACGATAGTTTCCGACGAGGGATACGGCGCAAATCCGTACATCGAAACGACGCGTCCGCTCGTCGTGCTTACCGCACCCGGTCCGGGAAGCGGAAAACTTGCGACGTGTCTTTCGCAACTTTATCATGAGAACAAGAGAGGTGTAAAAGCTGGATATGCGAAATTCGAGACTTTCCCGATTTGGAACTTGCCTCTCAATCATCCCGTCAACGTTGCGTACGAGGCCGCAACCGCCGACCTCAAGGACGTAAACAAGGTGGACAATTTCCACCTCGACGCTTACGGAGAAATAACCGTCAACTACAACAGGGATATAGAAGTGTTCCCCGTCGTGAGAAGCATACTTGCGAAGATTACGGGAGAGGAGTGCATCTACAAATCTCCGACGGATATGGGCGTTAATATGGCAGGATATTGCATCGTCGACGACGAGGCGTGCCAAGAAGCGTCCAAAGCGGAAATTATCCGCAGATATTACAAGGCACTTTGCGACCTTAAAAACGGCAGCGGAAGCGAAGATACGGTCAGCAGACTTGAATTTTTGATGTCGAGGTTGTCAATAAATCTTTCCGACAGAAAGGTTATCGATACGGCAAAGAAAAAGAGCGAGGACAACGATAACTGCGGAGCGGTTGCGCTCGAATTGCCCGACGGACGTATCGTTACGGGCAAAAATACGAAGCGTATGAGTGCGTCCGCCGCTTGCGTTTTCAATGCGGTAAAGATGCTTGCAGGGATAAAAGACTCGCAAAAACTCATATCGCCTTACGTCATAGGACCTATCATCGACCTCAAGACGAAAATTCTCAAAGAGCATCACAAGACGCTCACGCTCGAGGAAGCGTTGCTCGCATTATCGATATGCGCCGCAAGCGACGCACAGGCGGCAAACGCTATGGAACAACTGACGATGCTCGACGGGTGCGACGCACATTCTACGCATATTCTCGTAAAAGCGGACGAAAACCCGTTCAGAAAACTCGGAGTGAGATTGTCTTGCGCTCCCGAATTTCTCGACAATACGCTTTTCAGCGAATAAGAATAAAAAATACGTTTTCAATAAAGGAGATACTATGCTTTACGAAAATCGCAATCAAATACCGCAACAGTATAAATGGACGCTCGAGGACATCGTGCCGTCAAACGACGCTTGGGACGAATTGTTTTTCAAGTGCGAAGAAAGAATAGGCTATTTTTCCAAATATCAGGATAAACTTGCAGACGACGATATGCTTTTCGATTGCCTCGAGTTTCAAACGAGACTTACGCACGACATAGTGTATCTTTATGCCTATGCGAAAATGCGTCTCGACCAAGACACGAGAGACAGCGTACACCAAGGTATGGTAAACAAAGCGGAAATGCTAATCGTCAAATTTTCGACGGCAAGTTCTTTCATTACACCCGAAATCAGCGAGTTTTCAAAAGAAAAACTCGAGGCTTTGAAAAATAGCAAACGCTTTGTCGACTACGACGTGTTCTTCGGAGAAATCATTAGAAACAAAGATATAATTCTTTCCAAAAAAGAAGAAAAACTGCTCGGAGAAGTTGGGCTTTTCTCGGAGACAAACCAAGAAGTCTTTTCTATGTTCGACAACGCCGACGTAAAGTTCAAACCCGTTGACGACGGCACGGGCAACAAAGTGGATATGAGCCACGGCGTGTACGGAATACTTTTGCAAAATCCCTCACAACAAGTGAGAAAAGACGCTTTTGAGAGTATGTTCGGCGCATATAAAGACCATATCAACACGCTTGCGGCAAACTACGCAGGCAACGTCAAAAAAGACTGGTTCTTTGCAAAGGTAAGAGGTTTCCAAAGCGCGCTCGACTATTCTATGTACAAAGAAAACGTACCGTCCACTTGCTATCAAAAGTTGCTCGAAGCGGTAGGAAAAGGCACGGAGCCTCTGCACAGATATATCGCTTTGCGCAAGAAAGTTTTGGGCGTCGATACCCTCAATATGTACGATTTGTATGTGTCTATGGTCAAAGAGCAGGAACTTGCGCTCGAATACAAAGACGCGGTTGAGCTTGTCAAACAGGCACTTAAAGTTATGGGTAAGGAATATTCCGACGTTTTGGCGTCCGCATTCGAGAGCGGTTGGGTAGACGTTTTCGAGAACAAAGGCAAGAGAAGCGGCGCGTATTCGTGGGGCGTTTACGGAGTGCATCCGTTCGTTCTTCTCAACTATCAAAAGACCGTTCACGACGTGTTTACCATTGCGCACGAACTCGGACACTCGATGCATTCTTATTATAGCAGTTCGTCGCTTCCCGAGACGAAAGCGGATTACGAAATTTTCTGCGCGGAAATCGCTTCCACCGTCAACGAAGTGTTGCTTTTGAAGCATTTGCTCAAAACCGCAACGGGCGAGTTCAGAAAGTATTTGCTTTCCTATTATCTCGATATGTTCCGCACGACGCTTTTCAGACAGACTATGTTCAGCGAATTCGAGGCGATTGCGCACGGTATGGTCGAAAAGGGCGAGCCGATAACCGCAGACGCGCTTTGCGACGCATATTACGAACTCAATAAGAAATATTACGGCCCGAGTGTGGAACACAACGACCTCATTCGTTACGAATGGTCGAGAATACCGCATTTCTTCACGAGTTTCTACGTTTATAAGTACGCAACGGGTATCACGACCGCCGTGTCGATTGCAAACAACATTCTTTCGCAAGGAGAGAAATATTTTGCAAAATACAAAAAATTCCTTTCCGCAGGCGGAAGTATGCCTCCGCTCGACATCATTCGTCTTGCGGACGTAGACCTCGAGAGCGACGCTCCGTACGAGCTTGCAATAAAAGAGTTTGCCGATACGTTGGCGGAACTCGAAAAGTCTTACGAATAATCGAGGATAGGTTTTATCGCATTATGAAAAGCAAATTTCCGAGAATATCAGGATTGGTTGTTGCGATTGTTTTGACAATCGCGCTTTGCGCCGTCTTTTTGACGGCGTGCGACAACTCGTCCGATGACGAAGGAGAAGTGCAAAGAGATTTGTATCTGTACGAAATAGCGTTTTCAGAGGAAGAACAGACCGCGTACGTCTATCTCACTTTTTCGCAAACGGACGAAAAAGTCCCCGACGCGACGACGGTTTGGACAAGTAAGGAAATCGAAAAATCTTCCTTTTATCGTACGAGCGAGACGTATATCGCCGTTGAATCCGCACGGATATTTAGTGCCGTGCAAAGCGTCGTACCACAAGACAGGCTTATATACGACGGCGTGCAATATAATCGCTTGAAAGTGGTTATAAGGTATGATACAATCTATAAATCTATAAAAAGCGACGGAGAAGTCTCGAGTAAAAACAGAACTTATACGCACCTGTTCGAGCTTGACGAGACCGCCGAAAGTCAGACGTTCACTCTCACGTTAAAGAGCGCAAACGCCGCCGGTTGGTACGGCACTTTGCTCGGATGCGTGTTGGGTGCGGGGCTTATCGTGTTAATCGTGTATTTCGTCGTTAAGGGCAGAGTATGGCAAAAGAAGAAAACAAGAGAGTGAGCAGAGGTATGCCCAACAACGTCGACGCGGAAGCGTCGGTGCTTGGCGCAATCCTCATTGATAACAAAGCGGCGGATATTATAATTCCGACGCTGTCCGTCGATGATTTTTATCTTGCGCAAAACAGGCTGATTTTTGCCGCGATGAAGCAACTCCAGATGGAGAGCAAACCTATAGACACGGTTTCCGTATGCGACGCGCTCGACGTCAAAGGACAACTTGACGAGGTCGGCTCCGTTTCTTATTTGAGCGAACTTGCCGAAGGCGTCGTATCTGCGGCAAACGGCGAGTATTACGCAAGCATTATCAAGCGCGACAGCCTCACGAGAAAGGTTATCGAGGCAGGCAATAATATCGCAAAATACGGCTATGAATGCGAAAACGGCACGGACGCTCTCGACAATGCCGAAAAACTCGTTTACGCCATTGCGGAGCAGACGAGCGAAAAAGCTCTCGAAAAAGTAGACGACGCAGCCGCTCTTGCGCTCAAAAACATACAAGACGCACAGACGGGCAACGTTCCCAAGAATACGATTTACATCGATTTCCCGACTTTCGACAATCTCACGCACGGATTGAAACCCGGCGAAATGGTGCTTATAGCCGCTCGTCCGTCCGTCGGTAAAACGGCTTTTGCGCTGAATATTGCCGCAAACGTAGCAATCAATCACGGCAAAAAAGTGGCTATTTTCTCACTCGAAATGCCTGCCGATTTGCTCGCAAAACGTATGCTTGCTTACATATCAAAAGTCGAAAGCAAGAAGATGGACACGAGAGGCGGACTTACTCAAACCGATTATAAAAAACTTTACAACGGCTACCGCGCGTTGCTTGCAACGGATATTTACATCGACGATTACTCGATGAACGGACCTGCCGACGTATTGTCGAAGTGCAGACGTCTTAAACGCGAAAAAGGTCTCGACCTCGTAATTATCGACTATTTGCAACTTATGACCGCAAGCAAAAACGGCAGAGCCGCCGAAAGCCGTCAGGTCGAAGTCAGCGATATGTCGAGAAAAATGAAGATATACGCAAAGGAACTCAACTGTCCGATTATTCTTCTTTCGCAAATGTCCCGTGGCGTGGAACAACGTAACGACCACACGCCGCAACTTTCCGACCTTCGCGAATCGGGTTCAATCGAACAAGACGCCGACGTGGTTATGTTCCTCAATAAACCGTGGACTTATAATAAAGCGTTGCCGGCAAACGAGGTTATTCTCGACGTAAAGAAAAACAGAAACGGCGAAATCGGCGAAATCAAGCTCGATTGGGACGGCGCAACCACGTCTTTCAAGGAGTGCGTAGACCAAAACGCAAACACCACGGAGTACATTTACGACGAGCCTAAAAAGAAAGACGACGAGAGCGGTATGGATATGAAATCCATTTCGGACGTTACCGACGATTTGAAAGAAGTTGCCGCAGACGCAGGAGATATGCCGTTTGCGATGCCGTTCGACGACAAGGCGGAGGACGCTCCTGCGCCGAGTGACGACGACGCTCCGTTTGAGGACGACGAGTACGTCGACGACGAATATGTGGACGACGATACGACAGACGACGAAGATATGCCGTTCTGACAAACAAAACGAATATTTAAGCCCCTTGCACAAATTGCGTGCAAGGGGCGTTTTTTATGTCGAGAGAGTTTTTGAGTTGAAAGTTAATGTATCGAAAATTTTTACATATACATTTATTATGTTTAAGGATGAAATAAAAAGAAAACTCAACGTAAAAGACGAGATGTTTCCGTTTGCGCTCAATATGCTCGGAAGGCACAAACTCGTCGTAAGCGGAGTAAAGAGAGTGAACGAAGCAACCGCAAACGAGCTCAAAATCAAAGTCGGCTCCGACGTTTTGACGATAACGGGCAAGGAACTTTCTATTGCCGAAATAGGAGGAGGGGACGTATATGTCGAGGGAGAAGTCGAAAGTATCGCGTTTAAACAAAACGCGTAAGCGCGTCGACGCAACCGATGCGAAAACTAAAAATACCGTTATAGATGCTCGAAAAAGCAAGAAAAAAGAGAAAAAAAGTCGCGAAATAAGTTTTTTTGGAAAATTTGTCGGAATTATCGAGCGAAAATCTGCTATCAGGCACGATAGATTGCATAATATTCTTGCAAAGTTCGGAAAAACGCAACTAGAAATTTCGTCAAAATACGGAGTGCGCGCGCTTGCCGCGATTTCAAAGATTTGTCGTGTTTCGGACGTGCAAACCACGCCCGATGGAGTGCGCTTTTTTATTGATTCAAAACATTGCGACAAGATTATTGCATTATTAGATAACTTATGCTATGATTATAAAATAGTTAGGATAGGGGGCGTAGTGCCTTCCGCTTTAAGGACCGTTGCGAGATTCGGCGTTGTCGTCGGAATATGCGTAGGGGTGGTGGCGTTTGCGATTTATTCGAGTTTCGTCACGCGCGTAAGCGTGCGCTATGCGGGCGCAGTCGAGCCTAACGAGGCATTAAAACGGCAGATTTCCGACATACTATCCGAGTACGGAGCGGAAAGCGGCGCGAAAGCGTCCGACATCGACGGTAACGAACTTGAAAAAGCGTTGACAGAGCTTGACGGCGTTGCGTTTGCAAGCGTAAAGAGAAACGGTACGCATTTCGACATAGTGATAAAAAGCGAGTTGCCCAAAGAGAGTTTCGCTCAAATGCAAGGCTCGAGCGTCAAGGCAACAAAGACTGCGGTCGTTACCAGAATAATCGTCGAGGGCGGCACGGCAATAAAAAAGTACGGAGACGTAGTCAAAGCGGGAGACGTGCTTATAGACGGATTCGTCGAATACGGAGATTCCAAAATTCCGTCTCTTGCAAGGGGATACGCTTTCGGCAAAGTGTATTACAAAAAGAGCGTATATTTCCCCACAGAGGAGACCGTCAAGGAGTACGGCGAACAAAAGACTCTCACAAGACTCGGTATGTTCGGAAAAGTTCCGAAAACTCCGCAAAGTCCGTACGAGTGTTACGAGTTGGCAACGTCGGTAAGAGATTACGGCTTTATGTTGCCGATGAAAATATACGAGTATACTTTCAGACAACTGACGATAAGCAAAGTCGAGAACAATCTCGACGAAGAAAGTATGAAACGGAAGGCGTTTTCCGTGCTTGCGACAGAGTTCGAGGAGAGCGCAAAGGTATTGAACGTTTATTACGATGTGAAGAACGTGGACGGGGGAGTCGTGGTTGACGTAACCGTAGAAGCGGAGGAATCTATAGCGTGAAAGTGCAAAAAGAAAAGCATTTTGAAAAATATGAAACGATGATGAGCGTGTTCGGAGAGCTTGACGAGAATATCGAGAGGCTTACCGACGCTTTTGACGTGGACGTGTTCGCGCTCGGCTCGAGCGTGAAAATAAGCGGAGAGGAAAAGGACGTGGAAGGCGCGATGCGCGCCATAGACGCTCTTGAAAAACTGAGCGAAAAGCAGCCTCTCAAGGCGCAACAAGTGAGTATGGTCATCGGATACGCAAAAGCAGGCAAAGACTTTGACGTAAACGATTTGATGGGTACTGTGGCAATTACCGCACGAGGCAAAATCATTCGTCCGAAAACGCTCGGTCAAAAGCAGTACGTCGACGCTATAAAGAAAAACAGCATCGTTTTCGGCGTGGGACCCGCGGGTACGGGCAAAACGTATCTTGCGGTTGCGCTTGCCGTTTACGCGCTCAAAAATAAGGAGATTGACAAAATCATTCTCACGAGACCTGCGGTGGAGGCAGGAGAGAAACTCGGCTTTTTGCCGGGAGACCTCAACGAAAAGGTAGACCCGTATCTCAGACCGCTTTTCGACGCGTTGCAGGAGATGATGGGGCAGGAAGCGTATCTTCGCCACATAGAGAGAGGCAGTATCGAGATTGCGCCTCTGGCATATATGAGAGGTCGAACGCTTTCAAACAGTTTCATCATTCTCGACGAGGCGCAGAACACGACGAGAGAGCAGATGAAAATGTTCCTTACGAGAATGGGCGAAAACAGCCGCATCGTCGTGACGGGAGATATTACGCAGATAGACCTTCCTCACAACGTTACGAGCGGTATGGCAGACGCACTCAACGTGCTTAAAGACGTAGAGGGAATAGAAATCGTGCGATTGACGGCAAAGGACGTCGTAAGGCACGAGTTGGTTACGAAAATAATTCAAGCATACGAAAGAGCGGAAAACGCGAGACGAAATGTCGACGGAGATTCCGCAGGAGAATAAATTATGATAGACGATATTAGAGATATTTCGAGAGCCGAAAAGGAAAAAGCCCTTGCAAGGCGAAAGGTTTCAAGATATTTCGGACAATGCTTTATGGGCGCAATAGTCGCAGGCGTCGGTATGATGCTCTTTGCGTTTTACATCGTCGGAGATTTTATGGCTGCTTTTACTGCCGCAAACGCTTTGTCGACGGCAGGTCGTCTTGTTACGGCAGTCGCTTTGATGATGATTTTGCTTGCAGGCATTTATCGTTATACGGAGAAAAAGGGTACGAGTACGAGAGATTTCTATCTCACGGTCATTCTTATCGTACTTACGTTCTTTGCGTGTATCGGCGTTCCGCAAATCGAAGGCCTCAATATCTACGCAATGCCTATTTCGCTTGCCACACTCGTGCTTATCGAGCTTATCGACCGCAGGTCGGCAACGCTTGCGACTTGTACGGTGGGTTTGTTGCTTATCGTTTCTTATATGATGAACCCCGAAGTTTATCCCTTCGCTCCGGTTATGTCGTCGCTGATTTGCAACAGTTTGTGCGCGATTATCGTGAATTTCTATGAGAAAAAGCATCTTACGAGACTAAAATTCCTGTTGGTATCGCTTGCGACTCCGCTGATTATTCAGCCTCTCGTGATTATGCTCACGCTCGCGTCGGGAGATACCTCGATAAATCTGCTTTGGAACTTCCTCAATTCTTACGGTGCAAACGTAGCGGCTTCGCTGGTGTTTATGCCTCTCGTGGCAATCTTCGAGGGCGTGTTCAACATCGCGGACGATTTCAGACTCAACGAATTGTGCAATCTTTCCAACCCCTTGCTCAAGAGACTTGCAAGCGAAGCTCCGGGTACGTTCAATCACTCGTTGGTTGTTGGTAACCTCGCGGAAGCGTGTGCATCGGCTATAGGGGAGAACCCCAATATGGCAAGATGCGCCGCTTACTATCACGATATAGGAAAGTTGAAAGCCCCGATTTACTTCAGCGAGAATCAATCTTCCTATAACCCTCACGACGAACTTATCCCCGAAGTCAGCGTCAGTATGATAACTTCGCACACGCTTTTCGGAGAGATTTTGGCAAAACAAAACAGACTTCCGCAAGAGATAGTCGCAATTTGCAGAGAGCATCACGGCACGTCTCCCGTCGGATATTTCTACCGCAAGGCTTTGACGCTCAAAGAGGAGGGCGACCTTGCAGTCGACAAATATACCTACGCAGGTCCGAAGCCTCAGACGAAAATCGCGGCAATCATTATGATTTCGGATACAATCGAAGCGGCAATGCGTGCGTATATGCCCGATACGAAAGAGGAGTTCGAGGCTCGTATCAACAAGCTCGTTGACGAAAAGTTGGAACTTCGTCAGTTTGACGAATGCCCCATCACGATGGGAGACATCGCTATTATCAAGCGTACGATTATCGAAGTTCTTCCGTCCATTCATCACGGCAGAATCAATTACGAAAAGAAAAGCAGAACGGCTACTTTCAAAAAATAAAACGAAACTCCGCAAAAGATTATGATTAGAATTTCGGGTGCAAAATTCAGCGAAAAAATGCTGATAAAAAGAGTGGAAAAAGCGTGTTTCAGACATCTGAAACAACGAGATTTCTTCGTGACGGACATCACTATCGTCGACGAAGAAACCATAAGAGACCTCAACAGAGAAGCAAGAGGCGTGGACAAAGTGACGGACGTATTGAGTTTTCCGTGTTTTGCTCCGCTCGATTTGCCCGTATATCCGCAAGATTTTTCCGCTTGCGATTTCGACGGAAAAAAAGTTATGCTCGGCTCGATAATGATTTGTCGTCAAAGAGCGATGCAACAAGCCGAAGAATACGGACACTCTTATGCGAGAGAGTTGGGCTTTTTGGCGTGTCACGGCTTTTTGCACATTCTCGGATTTGACCATATCGAACCTGCCGACGAAAAAGTTATGATTGCTCATCAAAAAGCGATTATGGCTATGGTAAACCTAAAAAGAAACGAGAAATAATAATTGAGGGTGGGCGTTGCCCACACCTAGTATTCTTATTCGGAGACGGAATTTCGAGCCGCAAGGCGGCATTGAGGTTGATAAAATAAACCTTATTCGGAGACGGAATTCGAGCCGCAAGGCGGCGAGCAAATCGAGTGTCGAGCTTGACGAATTAGTACAAGCACTGCGCCATTCCGTTGCGTAGCGGCGCACAAAGCGCGTGACATAATAAGACGAAAGTCCCTATTTATGCGAAGACCGAGTGTGTCCCCCCGCGGAGCGGTTCCGTGGGTTCCCTCAAGCATTGCGCAGAGGGGGAACGGAATAGGGGAAACACCTGAGGAAGGGGGAAAGTTGTATTTATGCTAAAAGTTATTGCAACTCAATCAAAGTTGCGTAAAGCTATATAAAACTAACACGAAAGGTAAATATATGTACGAAAATTTCAAAAGCGGATTTATTTGTATCGCAGGACTTGCAAACGCAGGCAAGTCTACGCTTACCAACGCTCTCGTGGGAGAGAAAGTGTCAATCGTATCGTGGAGACCGCAGACCACCAGAAATAAATTGCTCGGCATTGTAAACGGAGACGATTATCAAATGG
Source organism: Christensenella sp. UBA7588 (assembly GCA_002478945.1). Taxonomy (GTDB): domain Bacteria; phylum Bacillota; class Clostridia; order Christensenellales; family CAG-917; genus CAG-475. Next base: position 44,491 of record DLKM01000026.1, on the reverse strand, counting down.
TGCTTATCGATACTCCTGGTATCCACAAAGTGCGCAATCATCTCGGAGAGTATATGATGCAAGCGGTTGATAATTCTATGAAAGACGTGGACGGCGTCGTGTACGTTATCGACGCGTCGAGAGGTATGCAGAAAGAAGATTACGAGTTTTTGGAGAAAAACGCAAAGAAAGTGCCTGTTGTGGTTGCGCTCAACAAAGAAGATTGCGTGACGAGAGAGACGATGTTTGCGACATTGCAAAAACTCAACGGCATCGAATCGCTCAAAGCAATCGTGCCGATTTCCGCAAAGAAAGGGGACAATCTCGAACCTCTCAAAAAAGAACTCGTCGATTTGTTGCCCGAGGGCGTGCCGATGTATCCCGAGGATATGTACACCGAAAGCAGTATGCGTTTTATGGCGTCGGAGATTATAAGAGAAAAGGCTCTTTATCTTCTCGACAAAGAAGTGCCTTACGGCATCGGCGTTTACATCAACAAGTTTGAGGAAAGAGAAGGACAACCCATAGTCGACATTGACGCCGACATAATCTGCGAAAAGCAATCGCACAAAGCAATCGTTATCGGCAAGGGCGGAGAGATGCTCAAACAAATTGCCACGAAAGCAAGAAAAGACCTCGAGCAAATGATAGGAATGCAAGTGTTTTTGACTCTGTACGTCAGAGTGAAAGACGAGTGGCGCGACAACGACTACATTATGAAAGAACTGGGATACGACCTCAAATCCCTGAAAAAAGACTAAATTCGAAAAGATAAGAATAATCCGTCCGATTCTGCACATTCTACAATCGTGAACGAATACGAGTTGTGGAATATGTTTGCAAAAACCGGAGACGTGGATTGGTACAAGATGTACCGCGCGTTGAAAGAGAACAAGGAGAATCGGTCGCGACGAAAAAGCGATTAAATGCAAACAGCCGACCTGAAAATTAAAGCAATCGCAACGAGAGCGGTGCCTTACAATGAGAGTGATATGATTGTCACTCTTGTCGGCGTTGAATGCGGAAAAATTACCGCGACCGCAAAAGGTTGCCTCAAGCCCAAGGCAAAACTCCGTTACAGCGCAGAGCCTATGAATTTCGGAGATTACGTTCTCTCGGGCAGAGGCGGACGTTACGTTATCACGGAATGTTCTCAAATCGAATCTTTTTCAAACATTACCGCGGACATCGACCGCTATTATGCGGCGTCTTTGGTGCTTGAGGTGCTTCAAAAACTGTCGATAGAGCCTCAACCCGACCTGTTCGTATGCGCGCTCAAAACGCTCAATAATCTTGCGTATACCGATACGGAAACGGACGAAATCGTGACCGATTTCCTTCTCGAAACGCTGAAAATATGCGGAAACGAGCTTGATTTTGCGCATTGCAATCTGTGTAAGTGCAATCTCGAAGGCACGGCGTACTTCAAAGATTCGGACGGTGTGGTTTGCGAGCATTGCAAAGGGCTTGACGGGTATATTCCTATCGACGAAACAACGAGAAAATATTTGAGCGGAGAGAATAGACAGATTCCTCACGCTTTGAGAGTGAAAGCCAATCTTTTGCTCTCCGAATTTGTATATATTACGTCGGGGGTGCGCATAGGCACTCACTACTTTACGGAGCAAATATGACAAACAAAAGAGTTTTTGCAAAGTTTATTGCGTTGGCTATGGCGGTCGCTTTAATCGTCTCGTGTTGTTTTGCGCTGGTCGCTTGCAACAAAAAGAAGGAGGAACCCAAAACCGTTGCCGACATCTACAAGAGCAAGACGAGCGAGGGCGAATTCAGTTCGTTCAAACACGAGTTTACGCTTGACGAAGGTTGCAGCGTTTACGTCTCGTCAGGCACGTCTTATCAAGCCGTAGACGTTAAAAGCGACGTCGGCTACATAGAGAGCCTCGACGCTTTCGTCATTGTAAAAGACGGCTTTTTGTCCTTGATTAAATGCGGAGACGAGCAAGTTCACTTCACGGGCGGAATGAAAGGACAACTTATTCCGTTCGACCAAGGAATTACCGCTTTGAGAGTGAAAGACGGGCTTATTGCCTGTAAGTTCGCAAACGGAAAAGCAGGCGTTTTCAACTCCAAGGGCAACACCGTTATGTCTCGTAAATACGTCGCAAACGCTTCGAGCGCGAACATCGACGACGTCATAAAGATTTTGGACGGCGGTCTCGTTGCGGTCGCTTCGCAATACGACGTCAGCCCCAACACGGGATATACCGCAATTTATCGTCCGACGACCGACGGTAAGGCAGAGGACAGAGGCGTTCTTGCGTGCAGAGTAAAGAATAAGAGCGCAAAACTCGCAAACGTCAGGGGTTTTGACGGTAAATACGTCAGCGTGACGGATACCGACGGTAGTTATATGTTTGCGATTCCGCAAAATCCCTCCGAAGTCAAAAACCTCAATCCTACGACCAACGGCCTCGTCGAGGATAACGGCAAAGACGATTATTACAGCGAAATCACGTATATCGGCAACGGCAAATTCTTTATCCACGAAGATTGGACGGTGGAATCTACCGACGAGTATTCCTATTACGACGGATTCGATTACTACGTTTTCCAACGCCGTATCTACACGCCCGATAACGACGCAAGCAAGCAATATACGGATAATGCGGACAAAGTGTTCCTCTATCTCGAAAACGCCTATTACGGCGGAGATAAGGGCGGTATAGACACTCGCACGTATCTCAAAGACGGCTTTACCTACGCAAGTTACGGTTTGTCGATTATCGGCAAGCTCGGCACTTACGACCAGTATATTCTCGACGAAAATCTCAACGTCGTGATGTCGCTTTCGGGCAATTACGGCGTTACCATAAAAGAGCAGAAAAAAGAGAAAGTCGGATATTTCGACCTCGTTATGCAATGCGTGGACGGATACTATTACAATCCAGTTCAACCGAGCGAGGTAAACGTATACGACAAGGACGGCAACAAAGTAGGCCATAACGAAAGAACGGGTATCGCTCAACAAGAGCTTACCAACAACGTTATTATTGCCGCCGCAACCGACCCCGACGACGAGGACAGTTATTTGTTCGGCGCATACAACGTGTACGGCGATTTGCTTATTCCGTTTGAATACACCTCGATTTCCGCATTCAGAGGCGCGTATACGATAGGCGAGAGATACCAAGCCGAATCGAGAAAGAAAGAAAGAGTGATTCTCGGCGCAGACGGCAAAGTCGTAACCGAAATGAGCGACGGCTCCGTACCGCTTGCGGATATGGCGTACACCAAGTCCGATTCGAGCGGTGTGCCGATTTACAAAATCGGATGCTATATGTATTTCGTAAAATCGAAAGACGCAGACGGCAAAGAAATCAATTTGTTCGGCATAAAGAATTTCAATCCGAACGTAAACAAAAACGTCGTTATGCCGGCAACGATGCAGTCGGGAAGCGTGTTGTATTCTTCCTCGAAATCTCCGCAAAACGTATTCGTATTCGATAAGGTTACGGTCGGCACGTCGGTATCGTATACGGTATACAGATTGATATAAGGCAAATTATGACGAGAATTGTTGACGCAAAAGACGGAATAGACGAGGGCGCGCGCATATTGCGAGAAGGCGGTCTCGTCGTGTTTCCGACGGAAACCGTGTACGGACTCGGTGCAAACGCTTTCGACGAAAAAGCGGTTGAAAAGATTTTCAAAGCGAAAGGCAGACCGCAGGACAATCCGCTTATCGTGCATATTTCTTCGCTCGAACAGGTAAAGGAGCTTGCCGTGGATATTCCCGACGCGTTTTATAAACTTGCGCAAAAGTTTATGCCCGGACCGCTTACGGTTATACTCAAAAAAAGCGACAAAGTGCCTTACGTTGTCACGGCAGGAGGGGAGACCGTAGGTATCCGTATGCCGAAAAATCCGTATACGAGAGAACTTATAGCAAAAAGTTTTCCGCTTGCCGCTCCGAGCGCAAACCGCTCCAAGCATATATCTCCCACAACCGCGCAACACGTTTTTGAGGATTTGAACGGAGAGGTGGAATTGATTTTGGACGACGGACCGTGCGAGGTCGGAATCGAATCGACAGTACTCGATTTGACGGTAGACGTTCCCACGATTCTGCGTCCGGGTGCCGTTACGGCGGATATGTTGCTCGATATTGTCGGCGCAGTCAGTCAAAACGGAAAAGTTATAAAAATCGCAAAAGCTCCGGGTATGAAATACACCCATTACGCTCCGAAAGTCGACACCGTAACCGCACTCAATATTCAGCACGCCGTGAGCGAGTACGACAAGCAAGTAGGGCTTGGCAAGCGTCCCGTTATAGTCGCAAGAGATATTTATCGCGACGTAGTAAAAGAGCGCAGTCTCATTTCGTTGGGCGTAACGGTGGAAGATTATACGAGAAATATTTATTCGGCTTTGCATACCGCCGAAAAAGAATACGATTACATAATCGTCGAGGAACTCAACGGAGACGGTCTCGAAGCGTCCGTTATGAACCGCGTAACGAAAGCGGCAGGGGGCAAGGAAGTATGAAAGTTTTGTTTGTCTGTTCGGCAAACACCTGTCGTTCGCCGATGCTCGAGCAGATGTTCAGAGCATACGCTTTCGCGCGCGACAGAAAAGATATAGAGGTCGACAGCGCAGGACTAATCGATACGTCCTCCTCGAAGATTGACACTCTCAATCCTATGTGCGCGCTCGTTCTCGAAAAACACGGCGTTCCGTATTTTATCGACAGAGTTGCAAAAACTTGCGATAAAAACGCCGTCAAATCCGCAGATTTGATTTATACGATGAACGACGAGCAAGCAGATTACGTCGCAAATAAACTCGGTGGAAAGAAAAAAGTCAAGTCGCTTTCCGCATTTTGCGGACAACCGATTGCCGACCCGTACGGTATGAGCGAGGAAGTTTACGAAAGCACTTACGCCTTGTTCAACGGTATTCTCGGCAAATTGTTTGCGGAAGTGACGAGTGCGAAAAAGACTTTGAACGGCTACGTCCGCAAATAAACTCACTCATAACGAAGTTGGCGTAACTAACGTGAAAAACAACATTCGATAATACAAAAACAGGCGTTTTATAAGCCTGTTTTTTGTCAATAAAGCCCCGTTGTCGGCAAAAACGAAGATTATTCGCTTTCGCCGAATTGCGTTCGCAACAACTCTTTGAATATTTCGATATGCAGTTCTTCGTCGAGGATTATGCGCTCGAGCAACGTCTTTACGCTGTCGGTCGACAGGTTGAGAATCGTTCGCTCGTAATTGATTATTGCGGTTTCCTCGGCAATGATGTTTTGCCTAAGATATTTTCGGGGGTCAAGGGTATAGTTGACGTAACTGCCGTTCCAGTAAGTCCGCGCGCCCATAACGGGGTATCCGCCGAGTGCGTATATAGTTTCTCCCAACAATTCGTGATGTCGCATTTCCGTCATCGCAATGCCTTCCAAAGCGTCGACGATTTCGGGGTATTTCGGGGAAACGTAACTTTGAAAACTATAGGTCATTATTGCCGTCAGTTCGCTTGCCGAACCTGAATAAACGGGCATCAACAGCTTGGATTCGGCAACGTTTTGCGTCACTTCTATTTTGGGGTAAGGCAAGTCGCTTGCATACTTTGAAATGTCCATATCGTCCTCCTTTTTTGATACTATATGAGCGCAAACGGAGTTTTGTTACGTCGCATTTGCCCCGTTAGTGCCAAAAATAAGTAAAAAACACAATATATTTGTAAAACTGCTTGCAAATTGTTATCGCTTATGCTAAAATCTCATAGTAACTTTAGGAGGTATAGTATGCTAGATTCTTTGAATTCGATTCTTCTTGCCGCAGAACAAGGCATTAAGTATGAGACAGCACAACAAGTGTTGATGGCATTCGTTATATTGATGGCAATCGCGTCTATTGCGATTATCGTGGTCATTATGATGCAAAAAGGCACCAACGACAACGTGGGCGTTATCACGGGCGCAAGCGATACTTTTTACGGCAAAAACAAAAAGAGCAACAGAGAAAGCATTCTCAAAAAAGTAACTTTCGGTCTCTTTGCTTTCATACTCGTATGTGCAATCATTTGCTTTGTGATGTGGAAGTTTGTCGGTACAAATCTTTAATTTTCAAAGACAATATCGCAACGGCTCGTATATGAGCCGTTTTATTTTTATATCGACAAATTTATCACTTGAATAATGGATAATTGTAATATATAATCTGTTTATATGGAAAAACTTATCGCAACCAATAAAAAAGCATATCACGACTATTTCGTCGAGGACACCTACGAGGCAGGCATCGTGCTTGTAGGGTGTGAGGTAAAGTCGGTTCGTCTCGGACAAATCAATCTTCGAGACAGTTTCGTCATAATCAAAAACGGCGAAGTCTTTATGCTCGGTACTCACATTTCTCCTTACAAGATGGGCAGTTATTATAACGTCGACCCTCGTCGCACTCGCAAACTTTTGCTCAATCGTTCGGAGATAAACAAATTGAGAGGCAAAGTGGAGCAGAAAGGCTATACGCTAATTCCGCTCAAAGTGTATTTCAAAGACGCATTGGTAAAAGTCGAAATCGGTCTTTGCAAAGGCAAAGAGTTGCACGACAAGCGTCAGGCAATCAAGGAAAAGGAAAACGACCGCAATTTGCGCAGAGTGATGAAAGAGTACAACACTCGATAAAATTTACCGTAATTTTGCAAAATAAAAGCACGTCCGACGACGTGCTTTTTATATTGTATACTTTATATTTTATTTATAGTTTTTGATAAATCTATTGAAGAAACCTACGCATTTGGTAATGGAGTCCACGTCCACGTTTTCGTTTGCCGCGTGCATACCGCCGAGTTGTTCGAACGAGAGCGCGCACGGCGTGCAACGAATTGCGTTTTTGGATATTTGTTGAAGTATGCGGCAGTCCGTACCGCCGAACACGAGGAAGGGTACGACCGCAACGTCGGGATACACTTCGTTGAGAGCTTTTTTGTACATTTGGAAGCCCTCTCCCTTTATATCAATCATCGGCGACGCTTCGCGCGATTGCAAAACTTCCATTTCGAGGTCGTATTTCTTTGCAAGTTTTTTGAGGATTGCAAAGCATTTTTCGCTTGTATCCGTAGGTGCAAAACGCAGGTTTGCGACAACGGACGCTTCTTGCGGAATGACGTTGGGGGCAGGGGAGCCTTGCGACATCGTGAATACCATCGTCGTTGTGAACAGACCTCCGCCGTATGCGGCGTTGACCTTCGGAGCAATCTTAGCAATCCACCAACCGTTGAAGCCTATGGTTCTGCAGAACAGTTTGAGCGCGGGGGAAAGTGCGTCTCCGATACCGTAAATCATAGCTTTTGCGGCTTTTGACGCTTTCGGCTTGAAAATGGTGTGTTTTTCGCAATAGTTTACGAATGCGGCAAGTCTTGCGATAGGCGTTTTTTTGGGAGGTTGAGAGCTGTGTCCGCCTTTGCCTCTTGCAATGAACTTGACGTCGGCATAACCTTTTTCGAGGATTCCGACTGCGGCAGCGTCTTTTTTCATAACGCTTGCCGCTTTTCGTATAATCGCGCCGCCTTCGTCAACGACGAGGAACGGAGTTATTCCTTGTGACTTGAACCAATCGCGCGACATACTCGCACCCGGACCCGACGTTTCCTCGTTGTCGCTGTAACTCAAATATACGTCCTGTTCGGGAACGAAGCCTTCTTCTATGAGTTCGTCAACGGCTTGAATTGTTGAAAAAAGCGTGTTTTTGCAGTCCATTGCGCCTCTGCCGTACACTTTGCCGTCCACAACCGTTCCGCCGAAAGGAGGGTATTTCCAATCTGCTTCGACGACGGGTACGACGTCCTGATGCGCCATAAGCACCAACGGTCTGTCGCTTGATTTGCCTTTCCATTTATAAAGCAAAGCGTCTCCGCCTATCTCGATTTTTTCGCAAGTTGCTTTGACGTGAGGAAATTCCTCGTCCAAAACCTTGTGAAAAGCCTCGAAGTACTCGTGACCGCTGTCGGTAACGGTGGGGCATTGAATGAGCTTGACAAAACTGTCTACATAGCCGTTTTCGTATTTCATAACAAACTCCTGATAGTTGTATTACGTTATAAAAATATTGTACAACGCCGCCCGTGTTAATTCAAGCAAAATTTTGCACGTCGGCGCAAGTTATATTTTGGCTCAATCATAAATAACGTTTTTTGAGTTTTTTTGCAAAATCAGTTGCAAGAGAGATGAGATTATGGTATATTAACACTTGCGCCGGCGTGGTGAAACTGGCAGACGCGCTGGACTCAAAATCCTGTGGACTAATCATCCGTGTCGGTTCGAGTCCGACCGCCGGCACCAACGAAAAAACAACCTTGCGAAAACCGTGAGGTTGTTTTTTCATATATTCGCCCCGTCTCGCTCGCGAGTAAATGGGCGGATATATGAAAAATAAAGCGCAAAGCACTTGCAAGGTTGTTTTTGAGTGCCATAGTTGGCAATACGCACGAGTGCGTGTTGCCATTGCCACAGCATTTTTGCTCAATGCTCAAATTGTGAATTATACAAATTCGCGTAGAAACCGCCTTTTTCAAGCAGTTGCTCGTGAGTGCCTTTTTCGATTACGTTGCCTTTGTTCATAACGAGAATAAGGTCGGCGTTTTTTATGGTAGACAGACGATGCGCAACGATAAACGAAGTTTTGTTTTTCATCAACGCTTCGAATGCTTGTTGAATCTTTATTTCCGTGCGGGTATCGATTGACGACGTAGCCTCGTCGAGAATAAGCATCGGGGGATGAGTTAGCATAACTCTTGCGATGCAGAGGAGTTGTTTCTGTCCTTGCGAAATGTTTCCGCCGTCGTCGCCGAGTACGGTGTCGTAACCGTTTTCGAGGCGCATAATGAAATTGTGAATATGCGCCGCTTTTGCCGCTTGCACGATTTCCTCGTCGGTTGCGTTCGGATTGCCGTATGCGATATTCTCTTTAACGGTGCCTTTTTTTAGCCAAGTATCTTGCAATACCATACCGTAATTGAGTCGCAGAGACCGTCTGGTAACTTTTGTAATGTCTTTGCCTTCCACGCTGATAGTGCCGCTGTCTGCGTCGTAGAAGCGCATAAGCAAATTGATGAGCGTGGTTTTTCCGCAACCCGTCGGACCGACTATCGCGATACGTTGACCGCTTGCCACGTCGAGGGAAAAGCCTTGAATGAGCGGTACGTCTTTGACGTAAGAGAAGTATACGTTGTCGATTTTGATATTGCCTTTTACGTCGGTAAGGTTTTCAAAGCCTTCGTCGGAGGATTGATTGGGAGCTTCGAGAAGCTCGAACACTCTGTTTGCGGCGGCAGTTGCCGTTTGCAGTTCCGTGACCACGCCCGTGATTTCGTTGAACGGCTTGGTATATTGATTTGCGTACGAAAGCACGCAGGAAAGCGCGCCGACGCTGAATGCGCTCATACCGGGTACGACGTTCCCTTTTATCACGAGATACGCACCCAAAGCGCAGACCGCAACGTACACGACGCTGTTGACGAAGCGAGTGCAGGGATTGACGAGGGAGGAGTAGAAAGCGGCGTTCTGTCCGCATATTTTCAAGTCTCCGTTGATGACGGCAAAACGATTTTCCGCACGCTTTTCATATCCGAACAGTTTGACGATGCGTTGGTTGGAAAGCATTTCCGTCACGAGTCCCGACAATTCTCCGCGTTTTTGAGCTTGCAACGCAAACATATTGTGGCAGCCTTTTGCGATAAAGTATGCGACGAACAGCGACAGAGGGGTCAGAACGACGACGATAAGCGCAATCAGCCAGTTGTACCAAATCATAAACGCAAGCGTGCCTATTATCGTCACGATTCCGCTGAACAGTTGCGAAAAGCCTTGAATAAGACCGTCCGATATTTGGTCTATGTCGTTGCCGACGCGCGACATCAAATCTCCGTGCGAGTTGGAGTCGATATAAGAAAGCGGCACGTCGTTGAGTTTTGCGTACGCACTTCTGCGCAAGTCCCTTATAGAGCGGAACGACGCAAAATTTATGCAAAGATTGCTGAGATATTGAAATAGGAATACCGCAACGATAAGTCCGCCCAAAATTCCCGCATTTTTGAGAATCACGCCGAAGTCCACGTTATCTTTGCCGATAATGTAGTCGACGGTGTTACCGATAATTACGGGCGCGAGCAGGGTGGCGGCAATCTGAATTGTCGAGCATACAAGCGCAAGCACGATGTACGGTATATACGGGCGTGCGAATTTCAAAAGTTTTTTTATTGCGCCGATTTGCATCTTCGGCTGTTTTTCGGAGGTGGTTTTTTTCATTTCGTTTCGTCCTCCTTGTTCTGCGACAGGCAAATCTCTCGATATACGTCGCAAGAAGCGAGCAAATCGTCGTGTTTGCCGAGTCCTACTATCTTTCCGTCGTCGAGAACGACTATCAAATCGCAGTATTTGATGCTCGTTGCTCTTTGCGACACCGTAACGGTGGTAAGCCCTTTTCTCTCTCGGAGTTCTCCGAGGGCTTTGCGCAGTCTTGCGTCCGTGGCAAAGTCGAGCGCGCTGGAACTGTCGTCGAGTACGAGTATTTGCGGAGACGCGACGAGTGCGCGAGCAATGGTCAAACGTTGTCTTTGTCCTCCCGACAAATTCTTTCCGCCTTGAGAGACGAGAGTGTCGAGACCGTCTTTCATTGCGTTTACGAATTCCGCCGATTGTGAAATCCTAAGCGCGTCGTTGATTTCCTCGTCCGTAGCGTCCGCTTTGCCCCATTTGAGGTTGTCTCTGACTGTGCCTTCGAACAAGACGGCTTTTTGAGGAACGACGCCGAACATCGTATACAACTGTGCGTTGGTGTAGTTCTTTACGTTTTCGCCGAAAACTTTAACTTCGCCTTGCGTTGCGTCGTAAAGCCTCGACATAAGGCTTACGAGCGTCGTTTTTCCGCTGCCCGTACCGCCGAGTATGCCGACGCTTGCGCCTTTTTCAACGACGAGATTGACGTTTTCGAGGGAGGGGGAAGGACTCGACGCGTAAGTGAACGATACGTCCTTCATTTCTATTGCGGGTGCTGAATAATCGCAAGTTGCGCCGTCTCCTTCTTTCATTGACGACGTAACCGCAAACACTTCGTTTATGCGCGCCGCCGAAGCCGAAGCCTTGGTAAAGGTCACGAGCAGGTTGGCAAATACGATAAGAGCGTTGAGAATTTGCGTCATATAATTGACCAAAGCGATAATCTCGCCCTGCGACAGATTGCCGTAGTTTACGGATTTGCCGCCGAAATACAAGATAGCGATTATTGCGAGATTGAGTACGGCGTACGTCAAAGGATTGAGCAAAGCCGAAAGCGCGCCGACTTTTATAGACGCCGACGAGAGCTTTTCGGACGCTCCGTCGAAGTGTTCTTTTTCTCGCTGTTCCGCGTCGAACGCTCTTATAACTCTTGCGCCGGACAAGTTTTCTTTGGTAAGTCTCGTCACGTCGTCGAGTTTTGCCTGAACGTCTTTATATTTGGGCATAGTGATGAAAAGAATGAGCGCAAGAAGTCCTGCGATAGCAAGAGACGCAATCACGAAAATGCTCGAAAGTTTAAGGTCGATAATCATTGCCATAACGATTGCGCCGACCGCAATAAACGGCGCGCGCAAAACGAGGCGGATAAACATCAGCACCGCTTGTTGAGTCTGATTGACGTCGCTCGTCATCCTCGTAATGAGTGAGGTGGTGGAGAACTTGTCGAGTTCGGCATAAGAGAAAGTGTTGATATGAGCGTAAAGCTCTTTGCGCAAGTTCGTGCCGAATCCCATAGACGCTCTCGAGGCAAAAAACTGCGCCGTAAGCGAAAATCCGAGTCCGCAAACGCCGAGTGCGAGGATAATCAGACTTCCGTAAATCAAGCCCGAAAAATCCCCGTTTTTACCTTGAGGGATTGCCGTGTCGATTATCCAAGCGACGATGACGGGAACGATTAGTTCAAAAACCGCTTCGACGAGCTTGAAGAAAGGTCCGATTATCGTTTTTGCCCAATAACCGTTGAGGTATTTGAGTAGTTTTGACATTTTTTATTCCGATTTTTTATATTTATTTCCAAAACAGTATATTAGCATATTTGCGCGCAATAGTAAACGTTTTGTGCCATATTATCTTGCAAACAAGCAAAACGCAACGAGAATATTTTCAAATGCGTCAACGCTATTGACTTTTGTTTTTATTATAACTATAATAAAAGATAATAAAGATTTATCGGAGAAGAATATGGGTTGCATTTGGCACGATATTGACGAAAGTCGCATTACCACAACTGATTTTTTGGCTGTCATAGAGATTTCGAAAGGCAGTAAAAACAAATACGAACTTGACAAAGCGTCCGGCGCACTTATTTTGGACAGAGTGCTTTATACGTCGACGCACTATCCCGCAAACTACGGTTTTATCCCTCGCACATACAGCGAGGACAACGACCCGTTGGACGTTTTGGTGCTTTGCTCCGAACCTATCGTACCGATGGCAATGGTAAGATGCTATCCCATCGGCGTAATGATGATGCAAGACGGCGGAGAGATGGACTACAAAATCATCGCGATTCCTTTCAAAGACCCGACGTGGAATATATATAAGGAAATCGAAGATTTGCCCTCTCACATTATGGAAGAAATGTCGCACTTCTTCAGAGTGTATAAGCAACTCGAAGGCAAGCAAACGACGGTATTCCAAGTGAAGAACAGAGAGTTTGCCGAGCTTATCATCAAAGACAATATGGAAGCATACAAAAAGAAGTTCAACATAAAGTAACGCTTTGATAAAGTTAATAGTTAATAATTGCGGGTGGGCTTTGCCCACACCCGAACGCACACTTATTCGAAGCGCACTTATTAACGGAATGTGCCTATTCAAGGCGTACCTATAAACTGAATGTGCTTATTCGGAGCTTCGAGCCGCAAGGCGGCGAGCCTTTGAGTGCCGAACTTGACGGATTGTACAAGTGAGCCAACGAGTGTTGTTCTTTTCGTTGGCGAACGAGTGGCATAACAAGTGAACGATACCTATCTATGTGAGTGCCGAGTTCCCCTCTTGCGAACGATGTTTGCTTAAAAAGAGAAATGACATCTATTTGAGCAATAGGGGAAAGCCCGAAGGGAAGGGGTAATGTTGCATTCAAGGAATTATGACGCTAACTTTGTTAGAGTGTTAATTTAGGGGAAACACCTGAGGAAGGGGGGGTAAGTTGCATTGATTTGCAATCGGTACACCCGAAAGACACTAAACAGAACTAAAATCATTTTAGAGGAATATAACCTATGAACTACGATTGTATCGTAATAGGCGGCGGTATCGTCGGCACGGCAGTTCTTGACAGGCTTGCAAGGCGCAACCTAAAAGTTCTGCTTATCGAAAAGTGCGACGACGTCGCCTCTTTTTCTACAAGAGCAAACAGCGGAATCGTTCACGCAGGCTACGATTGCGAACCTAATACGCTAAAAGCAAAATTCAACGTTCGCGGAAACGAGCTTATGTGGCAAGACGCACAAGAACTTGACGTGCCGCATCACAGATGCGCCTCTATCGTCGTTGCAAGAGCAGACCAACTCGAAGGGCTTGAAATTCTCAAAGAGAAAGCGGAGGCAAACGGCGTTCCCGTGGAGATATGGGACAGAGAAAAGACCGTTGCTCTCGAGCCGAACGTTGCCGACGACATCGAGTTTTCGCTTTATGCGCCCACCGCAGGCGTGGTATCTCCTTATCAACTCTGCATCGCGTATGCGGACAGAGCGGTGCTTAACGGAGCGGAAGTTTTGCTCGAATGCGAAAGTCAATCAATCGAGAAAGAAAACGGAGAGTATATCGTAAAGACGAATAAAGGCGACTTTACCGCAAAATACGTTATCAACTGCGCAGGCGCACACGGCGCGCAAGTAAACGACCAAGCGGGCGCGGAACATTACGATACGACTTATCGCAGAGGAGATTACTTCGTCCTCGACAATACGGAGAGAAAGAATATACACACCGTAGTATTCCAACTTCCGAGCGCGCTCGGTAAAGGAGTTCTCGTAGCTCCCACCGCAGACGGAAACGTTATATACGGACCTACGGCAATCGATACTCTCGACGATGACGACACCGCTTCGTCTCTCGATTCTCTCGATACGTTGAGAAAGAGCGTGCCTATATCCTACAAAACTCCTGCGTTTAACAAATGCATCAGAGTGTATTCGGGTTTGCGTACCATTATCGGACACGATTTCGTAATAGGCGAATCGAAGATAAAAGAAAACTTTATTATGGCAATAGGCATCTGTTCCCCCGGGCTTACGTCTGCTCCTGCCATAGCAGAGTATATAGACGGAATAGTGGCTCAAAAGTCGGGAGCCTCTCTCAAAGACGAATACGTCACGGTTATGCCGAAGCGTAAGAGACTTTGCGAACTCGACGAAAAGACTCTCAACGCTCTCATAAAAGAGAATCAAGCGTGGGGAAGAATCGTTTGCCGTTGCGAAAAGGTCACGGAGGCCGAAATAGTGGAAGCGATTCATTCTCCCGTGCCTGCGTTTACAGTAGACGCCGTTAAACGCCGCACGCGCGCAGGTATGGGCAGATGCCAAGGCGGTTTTTGCGGGCCGAGAGTTATGGAGATTATTTCCAGAGAATTGAATATTCCGCTCGATAAAGTCAGAAAGGGCGGCGGAGAAGATTCCAACATAGCCGTATGCAAGGTTAAGGAGGTGGACAGATGAACGCACTCAAATACGACGTCGTGATTATAGGCGGCGGTCCTGCAGGTATGGCGGCGGCTCTGTCTGCAAGAAAACAAGGCGCAAGCACCGTTATACTCGAAAGAGACGTAAGATTGGGCGGTATACTCAATCAATGCATACACCAAGGCTTCGGACTGCATTACTTCGGCGAGGAGATGACGGGACCCGAATACGCAAACCGTTTCAGAGGAATGGTCGAAAAAGAGGATATAACCGTTATGCTCGAAAGTATGGTTTTGTCTATCGACCGCAATAAAGTGGTCAGCGTATTGTCTCCGACGGCAGGTTTCTGTAAGATTCAGGCAGGCGCAATCGTGCTTGCAATGGGATGCAGAGAACGTACCGCAGGCGCAATCGCGTTGCCGGGTACTCGTCCCGCAGGCATTTATACCGCAGGTATGGCGCAGAAAATCTGCAACCTCGACGGTTATCTCGTAGGAAAGGAAGTCGTGATTCTCGGAAGCGGAGACATCGGACTGATTATGGCGCGCCGTATGACTACCGAGGGCGCAAAAGTAAAACTCGTACTCGAGCTTATGCCTTATTCGAGCGGACTCAAACGAAATATCGTGCAATGCCTCGACGACTATAACATTCCCATCAAATACAGCCATACGATTACGAGAATCGTCGGAAAACCGAGAATGACGGGACTTTATTACGCACCCGTCGGCGCAGACAGAAAGCCTATACTCGAAGAAGAACAATATATCGATTGCGACACGTTGCTTTTGTCGGTGGGACTTATTCCCGAAAACGATTTGCTGAACGGCACGGACGTGGAAATGAGCAGAGTAACGAACGGAGCAGTCGTCGACGAGCATCGTATGACGTCTTGCGAGGGTATCTTCTCTTGCGGAAACGTACTTCACGTTCACGACCTTGTGGACAACGTTTCGCACGAGGCGGAAATTGCGGGAGAATACGCCGCAAAATACGCGCTCGGAGCTATCGATAGCACGGCGGAGCAAGTAAACGTGCTTGCAAAAGACGGCGTTAGATACGCGCTTCCGCAAAGAATAAGCAAGGGAGAGGGCAAAGTGCAGATATTTTTCAGAGTCGGAGACGTGTACAAGAATTGCAAACTTATCGTCGAGAGCGGAAACAACGTTTTGATAAGCAAAAAATGTATGGTTCTCGCTCCCGGAGAAATGGGAAACGTCGTCGTAGACAAAGCTATGATTGACGGAGACGTTGTCGTGAGGTTGGAAAAATGAATACGATTTGCATAATGTGTCCGATGGGTTGTCCTCTTTCCATCGAAGAAAAAGACGGCGTTGTGGTCGTCAGCGGAAACACTTGCAAAAGAGGCGAAATGTACGGAAAAGAAGAATATACGCATCCCAAAAGATGCGTGACTACGCTCGTAAAAATGCAAAACGGCGGCGTTGCTTCCGTAAAAACGAGTTGTACCGTGCCAAAAGAGCGCATTTTCGACGTCGTTTGCTTTGTCGGAACGTTGACTTGCCCCGACGACGCGAAAATAGGCGACGTTATCGCAACCGACGTTCTCGGTTTGGGAGCGGACATTATCGTTACGGGCAGAAAATAAGTTTTAACAAAAGAAAACGCTTTATTGTCGCAACCGACGCACGCGCTCGGTTGCGATAAGTTTTACGAGGGAAAAATGACGATAAAGGGCAGAAGAATATTCAATTACAGACCTATGGTCTGCTTTGCGATTTCTTTGATTGTCGGCATATTGCTTGCGGAGGCTGTTTACGGAGTTGCGGTTTGGTGGTATATCGGACTGCTTGCTCTTTTAATAGTCTGTTTTTCTCTCGTTACCGCATTCAAAAAATCTCGAAAACTCTTTTACGTTCCGCTTGCGATTATGATAGGTTTTGTCGCAATGACTGCGAGCAATCTTGCATATAACGACGTGGCTTTTCGCAAATACAGCGGCACTTTTACCGCGCAGGTCTCGAGCGAAATCGTCGTCGAAAACGGCAAAGCGCGTTTCTATCTCGACAACGTAAAGACCGACGACGGAGAGTGCGGTTATACGGTTTATGCGGAAGCATACTTGTACGACGTAGATTTTTCCGCAGGAGATTTCGTGCAAGTCGAAGGCACGATAACTTTTTACGGTCACGAAAAATTCAGCACTTATTATGCCTTGCACAATCAAAACAAAGTGCGCTATCACGCAAACGTTTCGAGCGTGCAAAAGATAGGCGAGGGCAAACTCAAGTTTCCCGACAATATTCAACTCAAAATCAAACGCATTCTTTACGAAAATACCGACGATTACACCTCGTCGATAGCGCAAGCACTCGTTATAGGCGACAAATTCGGCATAGACGGAGATTTATACGACAACATCAAAGCCAGCGGACTCGCACACGTTCTCGCAGTCAGCGGTTTGCACGTTTCGACGCTTGCGGGCGCATTGTATTTCGTTTTCAAAAAACTCAAGGTAAATCCCAAAATCAGTTTCGTTATAGTGCTTGTCGCAACGTTCTTTTATTCGATGCTTTGTTCGTTCACGGCGTCGTCGTTGCGTGCAGTAGTTATGAGCGGCGTGAGTATGTTCGCGTCCTCTTTCGGTAGGAAGAAAGACGATTTATCGTCTTTATCTCTTGCCGCCATACTTATTTTATTGTTCAGACCGTGCGCGATTTTGGATGTCGGTTTTTTGCTGTCGTTCGCTTCCGTTTTAGGTATTTATGCGTTTGTGAGACCGTTTGAAAGAGTGGGAGATAAAATCGTAAACAAGATTAGTCCCAAACGCAAAATCGGCAAGAAGTTCGCAAGCGTTTGTGCGGTTTCTTTTGCCACAAACCTAATGTCGTATCCGTTCGTCGCATACTTCTTCGGACAGGTTCCCGTGCTGTTTTTGTTGTCGAACTTTTTGATTCTGCCGTACATAATGGTCGTGTACGTTATTATGCTCGTACTCGTATTGTTGTCTTTGATTACGACGTGGGGCGGTTTTGTTTGGCTAATCAAATATTTGCTTTTGCCGTTCAGGCTTTACGTCGGAGCAATCGGCACTTTGAATATTGCCTCGGTCGATTCCGAGGTCGGAATCGTCGGATTGCTTTTCCTATTGACATCGCTGTTGTTGCTTTCGAGATTCGTATTGCTCAAGAAAAGCGAAAGACTCAAGGCTTTGTCGATAACCGCTTCGGTGGGAATGGTCGTTGCGACTATCGTTGCGCATTTCGGTTGATATTATCGCAAAAAAATACATAAACTAATGATTAGACGGGAAAATCGCGTCGCTAAAGACGTGTTTTCTGCATTTTTCGGCGACATAAAAACGCTTGTTGCCGAAAAAAAACAAAAATGTATTGCACTTGCGCGCGTTGTGTGTTAATATATCTTTGTTTATAATACTCTCATAAGGGGTGGAAGTATATGTTAGATAACCTCAAACTCGGTCCTATCGATGGTTTTAGCGCACTCGTGATTATCATTGCTCTCGCATTGGCAGCGGCGGCGCTTATTGCCGTTCTCATTTTCAATATTTTGAAAGCGGTCAAAGAAAAGAAAGACGCTCAAGAGGACAAAGAGGAAAACGAGTTTTATTCCGAATACGGCGTTACGGGCGAGGAATTGCGCCTCAATCAGAAACTTGCGAGATTGCGCAATAAACTGAAAGGTAACGACGTTGACGACGTCGACGACGTTCCCGTAGTTCCCGACGTTGACGAACAACCCGTTCAAGAGCAGAGAGAGGAACCCGTAGTGCAGGACGAACCTGTCGCAGAGGAGGCACAAGCGCAAGAACAAGTTCAAGAGCAAGTTGCCGCCGACGAGGTTAAAGAAGAAACCGTGGCGGAACCCGTAGCGGAAACCGTCGCTCCTGCGGAACCCGTTGCGGAACCCGTTGCAGAGCCTGTGAAAGAGGAAGTTAAAGAAAAACCTGCTCCCGTACAAGAACCTGCACCTGTCGAGGCTGTCGAAACACCCGCTCCCGCAGAACCCGTTGTCCCTGCAGAACCAGTTGCAGAACCCGTTCAAGAGGTTGCGCCCGTTCAAGAGGCTGAACCCGTAGCCGAAAAAGAAGAACCTGCTCCCGTTAAAGAGGAACCTGTCAAGGAAGAACCCGTAGTCGAACCCGAACCTGTCAAGGAAGAAGTTCCTGTAAAGAAAGGCGTTGAGAAGCCGACTACGAAGAAGGTCGTCAAGAAGAAACCCGACGATTGGTCCAAGTATGACGGCACCTATGAGGGTTATTATTACGACCCCGAGGACGCTTGCTACTACGAAGGCACTCCGTCTGCCGCTCTCGCAAAGAAACTTGCGGCAAAAGAGGCAGAACTCGAAGCCCTCAATGCAAACAAGGATAAAAAGGTCGTCATCAAGAAAGTCGCGCCTCCGTTTGCGGCACTCAAAACGCCCAAGAACGTTCGTAAAACTCCCGAAAAGGTCGCAGGCTTTGACGAGTCCGTCATTTACGGTAAATACGTTATAGAACACGTCGATAAGCCCGACGGCTCTCAAGAGTATTTCTATACTCTCTACGACGCCAGCGGAAACAATATTTACGAGAGTTCCAACTACACGACGAAAGAGTTCTGCGAAAGAGCAATCAATCGTTTCAAATCTCACGCCATTATCGGTACTTACACGATTGAAGCGGCTGACGGCAAATTCTTCTTCGTGCTTAAGCGCAAGACTTACGTGCATAAAGGCTCTCCGCAAAACACGTTTGAAGAAGCAAACGCACATATGAAAGAAATCAAGAATTTCGCTCAAACCGATATTGTTCGCGAACAATAATCGTAAATAAAAACGATATTTTTAAGGCGCAATGTATTTTGCGCCTTTACTATAAGTAAAAATGCGAGGGTATGAATGGACTATTCAAATATAAAAGCAAATCTCGAGAAAAACGGCTTTACGGTGTCCGTATTCGATACCGTGCAAGAGGCAAACGACTATCTTAACGGCGCAATAGACGGCAAAAGCGTCGGATTCGGCGGCTCCGTGACGCTTGACGAGACGGGAATACTCAAAATGCTCGAATCGCACAACAAGGTCCTATATAGGTTTGACAATCCCGACGGAAAAACTCCGACCGAAGTTATGAAAGAGTCGCTTACCGCCGACGTTTTTTTGACAAGTGCAAACGGCATTGCCGAAACGGGCGAGATTATCAATATCGACGGCAACTGCAACAGAGTGGCAGGGGAATTGTACGGACACGAGAAAGTGTATATTATCGTCGGCAACAACAAGATTGCGCCCGACTTCGACAGCGCATTGTGGCGTGCAAGAAACGTTGCCGCACCCAAGAATGCAAAACGCCTTCATAAAAACACGCCGTGCGCCGTAAACGCCGACAGATGCTATAATTGCAACAGCCCCGAACGCATTTGCAAAGGTCTCGTCGTCCTTTGGCGCAAACCCACAAATTGCCCGTATGAGGTGGTGATTGTAAACCAAGTTTTAGGGTGCTAAAAGTTTTTTACTGAAATTAATAATTAAGACATTATAAATTTAAAACTCTATAACGCAAATAAAAGTGGCGAAACGGGATTGTTTTAAAGTTTAACTTGCCTTATAAGTCTTTTTTGAATTGTTACAGCTGCAAGCAACATTGCAGTAATTCCAAAATTGATATCTAGCAATATCAAAATACTTTATTTAATATATTTGTTATCTCTTGGAAATTTTTAATTCTTGTGGAGGTTAAATATTGTAAGCTCTGTTTTCTAAGAGTATTGTTGGTGACAATAAAGTGCGATTTATTAAAAACTTAAAAAAGTTCGTTAAAATGCTTGAAATATAAGTTTTCCTTATATATAATATCCTTAGTTAACAAAAATTGTTAACCATTGTTTTGGGGAAGTATAGGATCTATGATAATTACATATGCCAATAATGAAATAGAAAAACTTTGTTCAAGCGAGAAAGAAATGAACAAGTTTTTTAACCATAATAAAGAATTGGTGATGTGTTTAAAAGTCTTAATTTCTATGCTAGAATCAATTAACAATATTGATCTAATGAGAAATTTCCATGGGTATAACTATGAAAAGGTTCAAGGGACAATTGACAAGTATTCACTAAGGATTATTCCTAAAAAGAAAAAAAGTCTTTATAGGCTTTATCTAAAACGTTGTAATCAAGGGATTGAAATTGAGATAATAAAAATAGACAAACATAAGTATAGATTATGACAATACATATCATATTATGTTATAGATGTATTGCTTTAAATATAAAAGGAGATATGAATATGGAAAAAGATTATTGCGTTCATCCTGGAAGCATAATGCGAACAGTTTTAATGTCAATTAACAAATCTCAAAAATGGCTTGCAAAAGAGATGAATGTAAATAAAACTGTAATTAGTAGTATGCTAGCAGGAAAGAGAAGCGTCACAACATTGATGGCAGCTGCTTTTGAAAAGGCAACAGGATATCCGGCTGATAGTTTGCTGTATCAACAAAAAAAATATGAGTTATTCCAACTTGGAAAAGAAGAATCATACAAAAGCAGATTCGAGATATCTGAAAACAAACAGAATACCGAACTGTTTATGCCAGTTGAAGATTTGTCAGTAGGGAAAAAGATAATTATTAACTCAGCGGTATATGCTGCTTAAAAGAGGTGTATTATGGAAACTAACATACAAGGATTACTTAAGATGTATAATTTATGCTTTCCTAGTATGTGTATCTCAAGAAATGTAGATTATATAGGAAAGATTGAGGCTGATGCTAGTTTTGATATTAAATATAGAAAACTTACGGAAAAATCTGTAAGAGTAGTTATAATGCTAACCATAAAGGGGCAAGGAGATCTGAATGTTACGGCGTGTGAACAAGCTGATTTTGAGCTTGTCAACGCTGAAATTTTAGATAAGGAGATTCAGTTGTCAATGCTCAAGACAAATACTGTTGCTATAATGTTGCCATATTTGCGTAGTCAAATATCATTGGTTACGACTCAACCGGGCATGTCAACTATTCAATTGCCAATATATAACGCTATAGAATTGACTAAAAATTTAGTTTTAGATATGTAGTCTTAAAATGTTACAAATAAAAAAGATAATAAGAAGTTGAATATAGCGAAACCCCATCCAACGGTGGGTTTTTGCGTTTTTAAAATTCGGTAAACAAACGGTAAACATTGTTTACATTTCTTTCCCAAACGGAACACTCTTAGATATAAAAATAGCACCTATCGCAATTTTTGGATAGGTGCTATATTCTTCAAAATGCTACTATTTAGTAGGTTTTTCTTACTTCGTCAAACCTTCTTGAACAGCGACTGCGCAAGCAACGCAATTTATAGAACCCAAAAAGCACCTTTTCAGGTGCTTTTGTGTTTTGGTTCTACTTTGCTTACGCAAAGATTTTTCGTTCGCTTGTGCAAACGATTACTTCGTGAGACCTTCTTGTACTGCTACTGCACAAGCGACCGATTATTCTGCACCAGAAAAGGCACTCTGTTGAGTGCCTTTTGTGTTACTGGTGCTATTTGCTACGCAAACAATCAATCGTTGCTTTGCGCACAACTTACTTTGTCAAACCTTCTTGTACTGCGACTGCGCAAGCAACGCTTGCACCGACCATCGGGTTGTTGCCCATACCGATTAAGCCCATCATTTCGACGTGTGCGGGAACGGATGAAGAACCTGCAAATTGTGCGTCGGAGTGCATTCTACCCATCGTGTCGGTCATACCGTAGGACGCAGGACCTGCCGCCATATTATCGGGGTGGAGAGTACGACCCGTGCCGCCACCTGACGCAACGGAGAAGTATTTTTTGCCGTTGTCAACGCACCATTTCTTGTAAGTGCCTGCGACGGGGTGTTGGAAACGAGTGGGGTTGGTGGAGTTGCCCGTGATAGAAACGTCAACGTCCTCGAGACGCATAATCGCAACGCCTTCGGTTACGTCGTCTGCGCCGTACACTCTGACTGCCGCGCGCTCGCCGTTGGAGTAGGGAGTCTCTTTGACAACTTTCACTTCGCCGCTGAAGTAGTCCATTTTGGTTTGGACGTAAGTGAAGCCGTTGATACGAGAGATGATAAATGCCGCGTCTTTGCCGAGACCGTTGAGGATGACTTTGAGCGGAGTTTTTCTGACTTTGTTTGCAGTTCTTGCAATGCCGATTGCGCCTTCTGCCGCCGCAAACGATTCGTGACCTGCGAGGAAAGCGAAGCACTTGGTGCTTTCTCTGAGGAGCATTGCCGCGAGGTTGCCGTGTCCGAGACCGACTTTACGTTGCTCTGCAACGGAGCCGGGGATGCAGAACGATTGCAAACCTTCGCCGATAGCTTCTGCCGCGTCTGCCGCGTTTACGCAATTTTTCTTGATTGCGATTGCGCATCCGACGGTGTATGCCCAAACTGCGTTTTCAAAGCAGATAGGTTGAATGCCTTTGACGATTGCGTTGCAATCAACGCCTTTGGAGAGGCAGAGGTCTCTTGCTTCTTCGAGGTCCTTGATGCCGTATTGAGCAAGAACGCCGTTGATTTTGTCTATTCTTCTTTCATAACCTTCAAATGTTACACTCATTGTTTCGTCCTCCGATTATTCTTGACGCGGGTCAATCCACTTGACAGCACCGTCTTCGGCTTTGTATCTGCCGTAAGTGCCTGTGCATTTTGCCACTGCTTCGTTTGCGTCGACGCCTTTTTTAATCATATCCATCAAAACGCCGAGCTTGCAGAATTGATAACCGATAATCTCGTTGTTTGCGTCGAGAGCGACTTTGGTGACGTATCCTTCAGCCATTTCGAGATAACGGGGGCCTTTGGAAACGGTGGAGTACATCGTGCCGATTTGGCTGCGATGACCTTTGCCGAGGTCCTCGAGACCTGCGCCGATAACTAGACCGCCTTCGGAGAATGCGGATTGCGTTCTGCCATATACGATTTGCAAGAAAAGTTCACGCATAGCGGTGTTGATAGCATCGCATACGAGGTCGGTGTTGAGTGCTTCGAGAATGGTCTTACCGGTAAGAATTTCCGCTGCCATAGCCGCAGAGTGAGTCATACCTGAGCAACCGATGGTTTCCACAAGAGCCTCTTGGATAACGCCGTCTTTAACGTTGAGCGTAAGTTTGCACGCGCCTTGTTGAGGAGCGCACCAGCCGACACCGTGGGTAAGACCGCTGATGTCCTTGATTTCTCTTGCTTGCACCCATTTGCCTTCTTCGGGGATAGGTGCGGGACCGTGGTTGGGACCCTTAGCAACGCAACACATGTTTTCAACTTCACTTGAATATTGCATAGATAATTGCCTCCATATAGAGTGTTTATATTGATTTTATGATGATATTTTATCATATAGATAAAGTTTTATCAAGAAAATACAAAAAAAATATACCGCCGCACGGAAATTCTGATATGTTTTTTATAAAATATCCGAATTTTTAGACCTACATATCTTTACATTTCGCTGTGTATGTGTCCGTTGTATTGACAAAATTCCGTCGTTCAACTAAAATGAACGTATCAGCAGGTATATGGGGAAATACTATGAGATTATTCAAATCTATAGCATTGTTTTTAATTGTTTTGTCGGTCGCAATGCTTTTATTCGTTTCTTGCGACAAATCGAAAGCACAACAGGCAGATTATAGTGCGTATCAGGGCGTTTTCTATCTCAAAGACGGCGACGATATAAATAAAGACGTATGGCTTTATTTGAAAGACGACGGAACGTGGCAAGATTATAAGGCAAACTGCGGAACGTATACCGTCGATAACGTTTTGGACGGGAATATCCGTATTGTCGGCGACTTGACGTTGTCCGGACATATAAGAGGTTCTTTGAAACTTTATATCGACGGCAACGAGGTTGTGTATGCAAGAAGCGCAGACGCGGAAATACCGACTCCGTCCGCCGAATACTTGTGTGCAAAGTACGGACACGATTTGCAATCATACCAAGCACAAGAACCTACTTGTCTTGACGACGGTTACACGGCTTATGTTGCTTGCAAGAGAGATGGCTGCTCGTATTCGACCAAACAATCCGTCTCTCGTCTCGGTCACTCTTTTGAAAACGGAAAGTGTGTTAGATGCGGGGAAAACGCACCTACGCAAGAAGAAATCGCAAGAAGCGAAAAGATAAAAGAAGAAATACAAAACGACGTTCCCGACAAAAAGCCGCAGGATATAATTATTCCGATTGTTCCCACAAAAGAGGACGGAGCAACCGACGAACAAATTGCACTTGCACAGCAACAGGCAGATGAGGCAATAGAAGAAAAAAGCTATTGGACGATAGTTGAAATCGTCAAGAATTGGTATGCGGAAAACTATGCAAATTCCAAAGAATATCCAAATTCCTATGTGAGAAAAATTCATTCGATTAAAAAGACATCGAACAATTTCTATTTGATTGTTGATGCTGAAATTATATCAAGAGATGTTAGCGGAATATACAAAAAGAACTATATGGCTATAACGTTTGAAGGGGCTAACACTCCTAAAAATTACAACAATGCAAAAGAATTGCTTGAGTTTTTTAATGGTGTCAGGGATGTAAGAGTCGTTTTGAAATTAGATGCGTATAATGAAGAATCGGCAATCTATATTTTTAATTGTTGCGAAAACGACAAAGGCAACAAGATACTTTTCGCCTCAAAAATTATATATAATAAGAATGGAAATTTCAGCGAAGTTAGATTAATGACTTACGATGAAAGCAAGCATAAAACGCAATACATCGGGTATGATTTCTCTTCATTTGCTGAATATTGTAGCAGAGAAGAAATAATTTCAATGGCAAAATCTGGAGAATTGGGCAACTATGCTATGTCTTACACTTATTACACAAGCGCAACAGACCTTGATTATGACTGGGAAAGCGCAAACAACAAATATTGTAAAAGTTGATTGAATAAAGACGTTTTACATAAAAACCGCCGCTTCGGCGGTTTTTTTATACCGTTTTCGAGGCAGGGGCGGACAAGCAATCGATTCGTGGCAAAAAGATGTTGCCAAAAGCGCGGGGCGGTGGTACAATTTGCAATATATAATAAAATATCTTTTAATAGGAATAGTATTATGTCACAAAACATTATCGATCAACTCCGCGAGCGCGGACTTGTCAAACAAGTGGTGTTTGAGGACGACCTCAAAAAAATGTTGGACGAAGGTCCTCAATCTTTCTACATCGGTTTCGACCCGACGGCAGACAGCCTTCACGTCGGACACTTTATGCAGATGATTGTTGCAAAACGTTTGCAGGACGCAGGACATCGTCCGATTATCCTTATCGGCGGTGGCACGGCAATGGTCGGAGACCCGTCAGGTCGTACCGATATGCGCTCTATGATGACCAAAGAGACCATTCAACACAACGTTGATTGCTTCAAAAAGCAAATGGCAAAATTCGTGCGTTTCGAGGGCGAAAATGCGGCGATTCTCGTCAATAACGCAGATTGGCTTCTCGACCTCAATTATATCGACTTTTTGCGCGAAGTCGGCGCGAATTTCTCGGTCAATCGTATGCTCACGGCGGAGTGCTACAAGCAACGCCTCGAAAAGGGCTTGACCTTCCTCGAATTCAACTATATGCTTATGCAGTCTTATGACTTTTTGGTGCTTAACCGTAAATACGGATGCGTATTGCAATGCGGCGGAGACGACCAATGGTCAAATATGCTTGCAGGCGCAGACCTTATTCGCAGAAAAGAGCAAAAAGACGCTTTTGCAATCACTTTCGGCTTGCTTACGACGTCCGAGGGTATCAAAATGGGCAAGACGGCAAAAGGTGCCGTGTGGCTCGACCCCAACAAGACCGCTCCGTACGATTTCTTCCAGTACTGGCGCAACATTGCGGACGCCGACGTGGAAAAGGTGTTCAGATTCCTCACGTTCGTGCCGCTTGACGAGATTGCAGAGCTTACCAAGTACAACGACGAGCGTATGAACAAGGCAAAAGAGCGTCTTGCATACGAGCTTACCAAAATGGTTCACGGCGAAGAAGAAGCGGAGGACGCTTTGAACAAAGCGCGTGCGGCATTCTCGGGAGATAGCGAAAATATGCCTTCCGCAACGATTCCGCAAGGCGTGACGTCCGTTGCCGATATTCTCGTTGCCGTTGCAAAAGTTCCGTCCAAAGGCGAGGCAAAACGCCTCATTCAAGGCGGTGGAATCTCCGTTGACGGGCAAAAAATCACGGACATTATGGCGCAAGTTACCGATAGTCAACTCGCAAACGGATTTGTCCTGCAAAAAGGCAAAAAGAATTTCTACAAGGTTACCGTAGAGTGAAATCTTACCGCTATATTGACGGCGAATACGAAGTGAAAATCGAGATTAAACGCTCGATTTTCATTGCTACCGTCAAAGGCGAATTAAACGCCGACGAGGCGGAAGAATTTGTCAAAAGCGTGCGGAAAAAGTATCCCGACGCCACGCATAATTGCTACGGCTACGTCGGAGACGAACTCGGAAACGTGACGAGATTCAGCGACGACGGAGAACCGTCGGGTACGGCAGGACAGCCCATTCTCGACGTGCTTCGAAAGCAGAATCTTGTCAAGAGCGCGATTGTAGTGACGAGATACTTCGGAGGAATAAAACTCGGCGCGGGCGGACTTGTCGGAGCGTATTCGGATACGGCAAGTAAGGGCGTAAAGGCGGGCAAAATCTCGCAAAAAGTGCTTTGCAAACAGATTGCCGTAACGGCAGATTATCCGAGTTTTGCGGTTATTGATAAATTTATCCGCAAAAGCGGCGTCGTTGTCGACAGCGTGGAATACGGTCAGGACGTTGCGTGCAAAGCGTTCGTTCCCGAGGACGACGCAGAGGCGTTTGTGTCAAGCGTGAGAGAAATATCTGGCGGTAAAGCAGACGTCGTATTGACCGACAATAAAGAGTATAAATGTGTTTAGATGCTCAAAAACCGCACTTTGAGTTGCTAAAAAGTTGCAAAACGGTATAGATATGGCAGAAGAAGAAATCGTATATCCGCTCGACGAAGAAAGAGCGCAAAAAGCCTATGAGTCGCTTGTGAAATATCTTGCGCTTTCGGCTCGTTCCGAAAAAGAATGCAAGAATAAACTCTATGACAAGGGTTATCACAAAAACGAGGTTGAATACGCAATAGAGCGCGCAAAAAAGTACAAATATATCGACGACGAAGAATATGTGCGCACATATCTGCTTTTCAATAAAAACCGTTACGGCGCAAAGAAAATCGCATATAAGCTCATAAACGAGAAAGGCGTTGACAAAAATACGGTAGAAAACGTCATTGCAGATAATATCGACGAAGATTTTCAGGTTGAAAACGCTATGAAAATGGCGCAAAAATATATCAAACAAAAGAAAATCGTCGATAAAAAAGACGCTCAAAAAGTCGGCGCGCATTTGTATCAGAAAGGTTTTGACGCACGCGTAATAAACAAAGTTATTACAACCTTATTCGACGTGTTTGAATAAGACTGACAAACGAAGTAAATTTTTCACAAACACAAGTATCAATCAAAATCAATAATACACAATTTATACGAAGCACAAAATCTCGCAGTACTGCGAGATTTTGTGCTTTTTTGATATTCTAACCGAATATTTTCAACCGAATATTAGCCTTTTACGTCTCGAAAAAGCCGAGAGATACGAGCAACGCTTCGTTTACTCGAGACATCATATTAACGGGCAATTCGCCGATTTTTTCTTTCAGGCGTTTTTTGTCAAGGGTGCGGATTTGTTCGAGCAGAACGACGGAATCTTTCGGCAGGCCGTAAACTCCCGCAGGCAACGCTATGTGCGTAGGCAGTTTTGCTTTATCAAGTTGAGAAGTGATTGCGGCGGCTATAATCGTCGGGCTGTACTTGTTGCCGACGTTGTTTTGCACGATAAGAACGGGACGTACGCCGCCTTGTTCGCTCCCTACGACGGGACTTAAATCCGCATAATATAATTCGCCTCGTTTGACCATATCCATACTCGCAAAGATTATTGTCAACAATCCCGTCGTTTATGCATATCGTAAATGCGAAAATATAAGATTGCGACACAATGCATATTATGCCTGTTTGGCGACTAAACGTGAAGAATTATGTCACGCAAACTGCATTGAGCGCACAAAGAGGAGTTTTATGACAAGAATAGGAATCGTCGGATACGGTAACGTCGGCAAAGCCTGTGAAAAACTGGCTCTAAACGACGAAAATTGCGAAATAATCGGCATTTTTACGAGAAGAAATCCAAAGCAAGTACGTTCTTTAGGCTCAAAAGTGTATTCTGCAACCGATTTGCCGTCCTTCAAAGGCAAAATCGACGTGTTGATTTTGTGCGTGGGTTCGGCGTTCGATTTGACGGATACCGCGCTTACGCTCGCAAAAGATTTCAACACGGTAGATAGTTTCGATACGCACTCAAAGATGCCGCTTTATGCCGAAAAACTGCAATCGGTCGCGGAGAAGAACGATAGATTGTGTTATTTCGGCATAGGATGGGACCCGGGGCTTTTTTCTCTCTGCAGAGCGTTGTTTTCGTCTGTTTTGCCCGATTGCGACGTGCAAACGTTTTGGGGAAAGGGCGTATCGCAAGGTCATAGCGAGGCAATAAAACGCCTCGACGGCGTTAAATTTGCAAAACAATACACAATACCGAAGCCTGAAGCCTTGAAAAAGGCGCGAGAAGGGGGTGGCGCACCGTTGAGCAATAGGGAAAAACATTTACGCGAATGCTTCGTAGTGGCGCAGGACGGGGCGGATAAGGCGAGAATAGAGGCTCAAATCAAGTCCATACCCGATTATTTTGCCGAATACGACACGATAGTGCATTTTATAGACGAAACGACGTATATAAACGAACATAGCGGTTTTCCGCACGGAGGCGTCGTTACGGCGTTCGGAAAGGCGGACGAGTGGGATTGCAATATGGAGTTTTCGTTGAAATTAGAGAACAATCCGTTTTTTACAGCAGCAATTATGCTTGCGTACGCAAAAGCCAACGCAAAATCGTATTTGAAAGGAGCGAGAGGGGCAAAAAGCGTCATTGATATTCCCGTTTCGTTGCTTGCGGACGGAGAATGGATTGACAAAATCAAAAGGTTTATCTAAACTTATTCGTACGAAGGCGCGTCGTTGCGCCGATAAATTAAAACGAAGGTACGCTATGGAAAAATGCAAGAATTACGATTATATCCTCTTTGATTTGGACGGAACGCTGACGGATAGCAAAGAGGGCATTCAGGAGTGTATAAAATATGCTTTGGATACGGAGGGAATCGATTACGAGCCGTCCGTTCTCGATAAAATGATAGGACCGCCGTTCAGAGTTTCGATGAAAGAATTTTTGGGACTCGATATGCCGATGATAGAAAAACTTATTGCGCATTATAGGGGAGAATATGCGAAATACGGTTGGATGCACAACAAGGTTTACGACGGTGTAACGGATATGCTTGCCGCGCTTAAAAACGCAGGCAAAACTCTTGCCGTCGCAACGTCAAAACCAGTCAAATTCACAAATATGATTTTGAAAGGATTCGACCTCGAAAAATACTTCGATTACGTCGGCGCGGCGTCGAGCGACGTGAGCAGAGAAGCGAAGTGCGACGTAATAGAAAACGTGCTTGAAAACCTCGGCGTAAAAGACAGAAGCAAAGTGCTTATGGTCGGAGACAGAAAGTACGACATAGAGGGCGCAAAAGTCTGCAAAATCGATTGTTGCGCCGTTTTATACGGCTACGGAAGCGAAAAAGAGTTTGTCGATAACGGTGCGACGTATATAGCGGAAAAACCTTGTAATGTGGTTGATTTGGTGCTAAAACACTAAATAACTATTTCAAAAAACCGCATTTTTTGTAATAGTATTCAAAAAACTGCTTGATTTTAGAATAGATTTGAGAAAAGAGACGGCAAGCCGTTTCTTTTTTTGTTTACTTAAATTTGTCAATCACTTTGAAAGAACAAGCAGCGCGCTTAAACGAGACGTCGTACGTTCCCGACGTCGTTTCGCATCTCTCTCCGTCCTTGCAAAAAACGATATTTTCATCGGTTATCATCGCGGCGTCGTACACTTGTTTGAACATGATTTTACCCCTGTCTCTCTCGTTTTTAAGACCTATGAAAAACGCTTTGAAAAACGGGAAAAACATTTCGACGCAACCGAGAAATCCGTCGTGCTTGGGGGAGCGAATCGCAAGCAAATGTCCGCTTGCGCTCTTTGAGTTGAACGCCTTGTTGAACGGAAAGCCGAAACATCTCGGAGACTTGAGAAACATAATCAGAGTGAAGTCGTCCTCGTACTTTTTCCCGTCGCATATCAAAGTCGTTTTCATTCTGTACGGTCGATATTCTTTTATGATTTTCGCAACGTACGCAAGAGTGCCGAATTTCTTTTTTTCCCGAGGACTCGACGTGTATCCGATGGGAGTAAACGAACCTGCCGCAAAAACGTAGGTAAATATTTCTTCGTTTCTGTCGTCCGTACGTTTTTCTTCGTCGATAACGCTTTCGTCTTTTTCAATGCGACGACATTTGCCGACTACGATTTGTTTTTGCGCGTCGTCGTTCGCTCCGTCTTTTGCGTGGATGTATCTTTCCGCTTTTGCTTTGTCGTTGAGCGTTCCGACGGGAAAATAAAACACGTCTATCTTTTTGTCGTAAACTTCCTGCAATACCGAGCCGAGAGTGCCGTCTCCGCCGCATACCGCAATCGCGTCGAATAAAGATAAATCGGGCAGTTTTTGAGAGGGGAGAGAGCATCTCGAATATTCAAAATCGTTTCCGAGTCGCTTTTCGACTTTTTCAAAAGAGATTTTCTTGCTCGAACCCGAACTGAAATTGATAACGATAAGGCACTTTTTCATATTAACCTCAAACACATATTATTAGCTTTTGACATATTTTGTGCATTTGCGCGAAATTTATTGTTTACATACGCGTAAAACTTTGTTACAATATCTTATATTTATAATATTTGCACACGCACGTCTTGCGCTTGCGCGTGCAGGAGGATTTTATGGCAAAGAAAATCGGACAAGTCGATTTCAAAGAAATCTGGACGATTCCAAACATTATCACTTATTTCCGCATTATTTGCGTACCCGTGTTCGCCACGCTTATGGCTCTTGCAGGCGTAAGAGACGATTTCACGCTCTTTTATATCGCGCTCGGCGTGTTTTTCTTTGCGTCGGGAAGCGATTTGCTCGACGGTTGGATTGCGAGAAAATTCAATATGCAAAGCGGCATCGGTATGGTTCTCGACCCGATTGCGGACAAACTTATGCACGTTGCGGTGCTTGCCTGTCTTGCGTTCTGCACGGGACTTACGCCTCTCGGACAAAACCTCGTAAATGAGGGCGTGCTTGACAATCCGTGGTTCGTTCACTATGCGTTTGTGATTTTGATTTTCGTCAAAGAGTTCATTCAGGCAATGATTGCGCTTTACGTCCTCAAAAAAGGCGCGACGGTAAAGGCAAACTGGCTCGGAAAGGTATCTTCGTTCACGATTTCCGTCGGCGTTATCCTCGCATTCTTCCACAATTACGTTCAATACGCCGATTGGGGCATTCTCGCTTGGGGTATTGCGCTCAGCTATGCGGCGGCGTTCAGCTATCTCAACGAAACGATGAAACAGGTCAAGCTCGTAAAAGAGGGCAAAATGCAAGCGGCAACGGCAGAATCCGTCAAGCAAGAGGACCAAAGAATAGTGCAAGAGAAGAAAGACGGCACTTACGAAGGCTGATTTTCAAGGCTAAATTCAATACAAAATTCAATACAGACAAAATAGATGCGCCCGTTAGGGCGCAAGGAGTTTTATTATGCAACAGATGGACAAAACTTACAATCCGGAGTTTGAGAAACGCATCTACGATATGTGGATGAAAGGCAAGTATTTCGAGGCGCACGTCAATCCGGAAAAAGAACCGTTTACGGTAATGATGCCACCGCCGAATATCACGGGACAACTTCATATGGGACACGCTCTTGACGAAACTATTCAAGACGTTATCGTGCGTTTTAAACGTATGTGCGGATACGAGACGCTTTGGATGCCCGGTACGGACCACGCATCTATCGCAACAGAAGTCAAAGTCGTGGAAAAAATGCGTAAAGAAGAAGGACTTTCCAAAAACGACGTCGGCAGAGACGGCTTTTTGGAGCGCGCGTGGGCGTGGAAAAATCAATACGGCGGAAGAATCGTCGAGCAACAAAAAGCCCTCGGCATTTCTTGCGATTGGTCGAAATCGGCGTTCACGATGGACGATAACTGCTCGAATGCGGTTCTCGACGCTTTTGTAAAATATTACAAAAAAGGCTTGATTTACAGAGGAAATCGTATCATCAACTGGTGTCCGCATTGCCATACCGCGCTTAGCGACGCAGAAGTGGAATACGAGGAGCAACAATCAAATCTCTGGTATTATAAGTACCCCGTCGTAGGGGAGGACGACGCAATCGTTATTGCTACGACTCGTCCCGAGACTATGCTCGGAGATACGGCAGTCGCGGTCAACCCCAACGACGAGAAAATGGCTAAATTCGTCGGAAAAACCGTCAAACTCCCGCTTACGGACAGAGAAATACCCGTCGTTGCGGACGAATACTGCGAGATTGGTTTCGGTACCGGCGCGGTAAAGATTACGCCCGCGCACGACCCCAACGACTTCGAACTCGGTTTGCGTCACGATTTGCCCGTCATTCAGGTTATCGGCGAGGACGGACTTATGAACGAAAACGCAGGCAAGTATAAGGGAATGGACAGACTTTCCGCTCGCAAAGCGATTGTGGAAGATTTGACCGCACTCGGTTTGATGGTCAAAATCGAGCCGTACGCACACAACGTCGGCACTTGCTATCGTTGCGGCGAAACGGTGGAGTCGCTCGTGTCCAAGCAATGGTTTGTGAAAATGAAACCGCTTGCGGAGCCTGCAATCAAAGCCGTCAGAGACAAAAAGACGGAGTTTATTCCAAAGAGATTCGAAAATACTTATTTCAACTGGATGGAGAACATCCGCGACTGGTGCATTTCCCGTCAACTTTGGTGGGGACATCGCATTCCCGCGTATTACTGCGACGATTGCGGAGAGACCGTAGTTTCAAAGACGAAAGTCGAAGTGTGTCCGAAATGCGGCGGCAATCACGTTCATCAGGACGAGGACGTGTTGGACACTTGGTTCAGTTCCGCGCTTTGGCCGTTCAGCACGCTCGGCTATCCCAAAAAGACCAAAAATCTCGAATATTTCTATCCGACGAACGTACTCGTTACCGGCTACGACATAATCTTCTTCTGGGTTGCCAGAATGATGTTCAGCGGTCTGGAGTTTATGCACGAAGTGCCGTTCAGCGAAGTGCTTATCCACGGTTTGGTAAGAGACGCGCAGGGCAGAAAGATGTCAAAGAGCCTCGGCAACGGTATAGACCCGCTCGAGATTATCGATAAATACGGCGCGGACGCATTGCGTTTCTCGCTTGCGACGGGCATTGCACCCGGTAGCGACACGAGATTTACGGACGGCAAAATCGAGAGTTGCCGCAATTTCGTAAACAAGTTGTGGAATGCGTCTCGTTTCGTCATTATGAACATAAAAGACGACGACGATTTGACGATGCCGTCTCGCTTTAACGGCGCGGACAAGTGGATACTCACGCGCCTCAACGACGTCGTGAAAGAGGTTACAATCAATCTCAATAAATATGAAATCGGGCTTGCGGCGGCAAGAATCTACGATTTTGTGTGGAGCGAGTTCTGCGACTGGTACATCGAAATGAGCAAAACGATGCTCTACAGCGACGACAAAAAGCAACACAATCACGCAATCGCAATGCTTTCTTACGTTCTCACGCAGATACTCAAGTTGTTGCATCCGTTCATTCCGTTCGTCACGGAGGAGATTTACTCCAAGTTTGCGCCCAAGGGCAGCGTGCTTATGACGCAGGAGTGGCCTTCTTACAACAAACACAGAGTGTTCCGCAAAGAGGAAGCGTCTTTCGAGGGATTGAGAGAGATTATCGGCGCAATCAGAAACGTGCGCAACGAGATGAACGTCGCTCCGTCCAAAAAGATTAACGCCTACGTTATCGCAAAGGACGAGAAGTTTATTTCGTCGGCGATTCCGTACATTCAAAAACTCGCAAACGTTGCCGAAGTTACGCTCGTTGCCGACAAGAGTATGGTCGAAGGCAAAGTCAGCGCAATCGTAACGCACGACGCGGAAGTGCTTATTCCGCTCGGAGACCTCATCGACGAAGATAAGGAAAAAGAGCGTATCAATGCGGAAATCGCGCAGACCGAAGCGGTTATAAACAAAACCAAAGCGTTGCTCGCAAACACGGGATTCGTGTCCAAAGCTCCGCAAAAACTCATAGACAACGAGAAAGACAAACTTGAAAAAGCGGTTGACAAACTTGCAAAACTCAAGGACAAACTTGCAATGTTCGATTAAAAATCGAAAATTAAACGAAAAAATAAAAATAACGAAAAGGAGGGCGGTATATGCGTGTAATCGACAGTACGAAGAATATGAACTGTTTCAAGGCGACTTGGAAATATTTTCTCGATAAAGGCGCGTATCTGATGCTTATCTCGATTGCGCCGTCGCTCCTCATTCCGTTTTTGCTTTCGCCCTCGTCTACGCTCAATTATTTGTTCGAGTACAAGACGATTGCTCCGCAAAACTTTGCGCAGATGTTCCTCGAGATGAGAGATTTGCCGTTTTCGTATTGGTATCTCGGCATAATAGGTCTCGTTTTGTTGGTGTTTGCGCTTGCGATAATGTTCGGCGTTATCGACAGACATATGCGACTCGGAGAGTTTACCGTGTCTCCGACGAAAGTCAAAACGAGGCTCAATCACAATTTGCTGACGGCTTTGCGTTTCGGAATTACCGCGTTTGCGGCACTCGAAGTGAGCAATCTCGTCGTTACGGCGTTTTACTATTTGTGGTTTGTAGCGTTCGAAAGCAGGGTAACGTGGCTCGTGTTTTCGTCTTTGACGTTGATTGTCGTTCAATTCGTGATGCTCGCGCTTATGACGTGGCTGATTCTTTGGTCGCCTTATTGTCTGCATACGGGCTTGTCCGCAAAAGTTGCGCTCGGCAGAGCGCTTCACAGTATGTCGGGCAGGGTTACGAGAACGGCGTTTACGTTGTTTACCTGCATTGCGCCCATAGAACTTGCTATGGTACTGTGCGGTGCGCTCGACGCAGGCGTGATTGCGCAAATTTTGCTTGACGTAATCGCTTACGTCGTAGTCGTGCCGTTCTACGTCACGTTGACTTATATCGTTTTCTACGACGTTACGGGAACGGAAAGAATGGATTTAATCCAAAAAAAGAAGGACATTTGGTCCAAAAAAATAAAAGAAAACTAGGCTTTGCCTCGTGTTTCGGAGAGGAATATGGAATTTAAGTATTCTTTGTCAATGCTCTTTTCCAATATGGGATATGCGCTCAAAATCTTCTTGTGGATTTTGATATGCCTTGCGCTTACGCTCGCGCTCGGCGCGGCAATTATATTGCCGATTTGGAACGTCGTTGCTTGCGAGTCGGATATATCCGTACACGTCGATTCCCTAAAGGCGTGTTTATCCACGGTATGGGACGGCTCGAGTACCATAAGGGGTACGCTGTCCTGCGCGTTTTTGGAAGTGCAGAACATATTGAGCGATTTGGGACAAAACGCAGGAGTTGCGACGGGACTTGCGTTTGCGGGTGTGTTTTTGTATGCGTTCTATTGTTTCTTGTTCGGATTGTCGTATTATGCGCTTGCCGATATAATCAACAATATAATGGCGTCCAACCTTAAGTTCGGTTTTGCGAGCAACCTTGCGCTCAACTTCAAAAAATGCGTGAGATATTCGCTTTCGAGACTTGCAATCGCATTGCCTATCGATTTGATTATTTTCACGATAATAGCTTCGATAGCGTTCGGTTTGTTCCGTTTTATCGGCTTTTTCATCGTGCCGATACTTTTCGTTCTCGGAGTCGTGTTCTGTTCGCTTAGAGCCACGCTTTTCGCAGGGTGGTTGCCGAGACTTCTTTTCCATCCCGAAGAAAAAGAGTTTACCGCTTTTGCAAGAAGTCTGACCTATGTAAAGTCAAACGTAGGCGGTCTTTTCAAGTCCTACGCAGTCACTTTTACAATCGTTTACCTGTTTGCTACGACGTTCTCGATACCCACGGGCGGTCTTATGTCCGTGATTCTGCCGTCGCTGTATTATTTCATTCTTCGCGCAATAGAGCTTATCGGCTATTATAAGACGAAAGGATTCAGCTTCTATACGGACGCGACGTCGGTGGTAAATACGGTGGAGTTCGGATACAGAACGGAGCAACAAGACAAAGCCGATTTGACGGAATCGAATGACGAAACGGATAAAGACTCGATAGAGTAAGGTTGCCAAATATCGTAAATAGGAGCGGATTATGAAATTCAGAATGTATTTCGGTATAGTAAAAACCGTTTTGCTTGCGCTTATCGTTGCAGGCGCGCTTGCAATCGTCGGCGTAGATATAGCGATGCTTGTAGGCAGCGTTTCTGCAGAACCTGCCATAGCGGGAGTGTCGCTCGGCGCGGCAGTTCTCATTGCCGTTTTGGCATTGCTTATGATTTTCAACAGTTACTACAAGTTCAAAGACTACATTCTCGTCACGTCTTTGGGCGTTTTCGTCGACAAATTCGGCTATTCGGACATCGTTTGCGTAAAACAAAACAGCGAAACGAGAGAAATCTACCTTATCACGAAAGGCGTGAAGGAAACGGACGGAAATATCAGTTTCAGAGTGAATATCCCGACTCAGAAAGTCGACGATTTCATTGCTCAACTGCGTGCGCACAGAGGAGACGTTATAGTTGAGGTTTTCACTCCCGAAAAGAAAGATAAAAACAAAAAATAATAGAAATCAGGCATTCCGAAGCGTTTTTTGCAACGAATGCTTGAATTTACGGCATAAAGGACAAGTATGATAAAACTTATCGACAAAAAAGTTTGTTACGTCTCGCGTCGTCTCGTCGACGAAAACGAGGCTCACGAAAAAGGCGTGAAATGCGACAAAAAAGGCACTATCGCTTATGGAATTTTGTCAAAACACAGCGTTGGCGGCGACGATAAAAAGCTCAACGTGCGTTTCGACGCGTTGGCGTCGCACGATATAACGTACGTCGGCATCATTCAATCCGCAAAGGCAAGCGGACTTAAAGAATTTCCCGTTCCGTACGTTCTTACCAACTGCCATAACTCGCTTTGCGCGGTAGGCGGCACGATAAACGAGGACGACCACGTTTTCGGTCTGTCCTGCGCAAAAAAGTACGGCGGAATTTACGTTCCTGCAAACGTTGCGGTTATACATAGTTATATGAGGGAGCGATTTGCAGGTTGCGGCAAGATGATTCTCGGCAGCGACTCGCACACGAGATACGGCGCGCTCGGCACGATTGCAATCGGAGAGGGCGGCCCCGAGCTTGTCAAACAACTGTTGGGACGTACCTACGACGTAGATTATCCTCGCGTAATTGCTGTGGAACTTACGGGCAAAGTGCGTAAAGGCGTAGGTCCGCAAGACGTCGCGCTTGCTCTTATCGGAGCGGTATTCAAAAACGGATTTGTAAAAAACGCCGTATTGGAGTTTGTCGGAGACGGAATAGACGGTTTGTCGGTGGAATATAGAAACGGCATCGACGTTATGACCACGGAAAGCGCGTGTCTGTCAAGCGTATGGCGTACAGACGAAAAGGTCAGAGAGTATCTTAGCGCTTACGGCAGAGAGAACGATTACGAAACGCTCGAGCCGAAAGACGGCGCAGAATACGACGCAGGCATCGTGATAGATTTGTCAAAGGTCGAACCGATGATTGCGCTTCCGTTTCATCCGTCCAACGTATATAAACTTGCCGACGTTATCGCTCATCCGTACGAGATTTTGTCTCAAGTCGAAAAAGACGGCAACGCATTGCTCGGACTTGACGGCGAATTTAAGTTGACGGACAAAATCAAGGACGGCAAAGTCGTCGTGTCTCAAGGCGTTATCGCAGGTTGCGCAGGCGGTACTTACGACAATCTTATGTGCGCCGCAAACATACTTAAAGGCAAGAGCGTCGGGGAAGGAGAGTTTTCGCTGACAATCTATCCCGGTTCTCAACCGACAAATTACGCTCTCGTCAAAAACGGAGCGATTGCAAATTTCATAGAGAGCGGAGCAATCGTCAAGCCTTGTTTTTGCGGACCGTGTTTCGGCGCGGGAGACGTGCCTTGCAACAACGGTTTCAGCATAAGGCATACGACGAGGAATTTTGAACGCAGAGAGGGAAGCAAACCTGCCGACAAGCAAATTGCTTCCGTTGCGCTTATGGACGCACGCTCCATTGCGGCAACCGCCGCAAACGGAGGAGTGTTGACGTCTGCGCTCGATATGGACTTTGACGACGAATTTGAAAAGTTCGAATACAATCCGCAAGTATATGCTTCGAGAGTATACGACGGTTTCGGCAAAGCCGATTCGTCCGTTGAACTCGTTTACGGACCTAATATTACGGATATTCCGACAATCGAACCGCTCAAAACGAATCTCGCACTCAAAGTCTGCTCGGTTATCGAGGACCCCGTTACGACTACGGACGAACTTATACCTTCGGGAGAAACGTCGTCTTACAGGAGCAATCCGTTGCGACTTGCCGAATTTGCGCTGTCGAGGAAAGACCCTGCGTACGTCAAAGAAAGCAAGCAGGTCAGAGACAGCGACAACGAGGACGTGAAAAAAGCGATTCGTCTTTGCGGATTGAATGTGGACGATACGACGATAAATTCTTGTATATTCGCAAGAAAGCCGGGAGACGGCAGCGCAAGAGAGCAGGCGGCAAGTTGCCAACGCTTTTTGGGCGGTGGCGCAAATATCGCAAGAGAATACGCCACAAAGAGATACCGCTCGAATCTTATAAACTGGGGTATGTTGCCGCTGTTGGATAGCGAAACGCAGTATAGAAAAGGCGACGTCGTCGTAATAGCAAACGCAAGAGACAGCGTGTTGCACGGCAAAGATTTTGAAGCGTACCTCGTGCGCGACTGCAAGGCTCAAAGAATAAACGTTCATATGGACGCACTTACCGAAGCCGAAAAACAAATAATAGCCGACGGTTGCCTTATCAACTATTATAAAAGAGGTTAAGAGTACAACGCTTTCACGGTTTTCGCATTCGGCTCATACAATGATAGCCGAGGTGGGTTATAAAACTGAAAATCGTCGTTGACCTTGACGTAATAAGGCGCAATATCGCAAAGATAAAAGAAAGTGTCGGCGTGCCGATTTTGCTTATGGTAAAAGCAGACGCTTACGGTATGGGATCGGTGCAAGTGGCAAAAGCGACGGAAAACGTCGTTTCGGCTTTCGGCGTCGTTACCGTAGAGGAAGCTCGCAAGCTGAAAAAGTCGGGCATACGCAAGGATATATTATTGTGCGCGTGCGCCTGCGAGGAATTGCGCTCTGCGATAAAACTCGGTGCAATCGTCGCAATTCACAACTTAGAACAAGTGCAAACGTTGCGCGCTCTTGCCAAAAAGGGCGCAATCGATACGCACGGCGCAAGAATTCATATCAAAGTCGACAGCGGTATGCACAGACTCGGCTTTGATTACGACGGTGCAAAAAATACCGTTAGAATGCTCAAAACGAGCGGATTTAACGTCGAAGGAGTGTATTCGCATCTTCGTGACGGAACTTTGGCGCAACTTGAGGAATTCAACAGATGCGTTTGCGCCGTTAAAGACGTTTATCCAAATGCCAAAGTGCATCTTGCGTCCACACATTCGCTTGCGAACGAGAGATTGCGATTCGATGCCGTAAGGGTTGGAATCGGCGCATATACGGGCGCAATGAGCGTGTTTTCGCAAGTACTGGAAAGCAGACGGCTGAAAGCGGGAGAGTGCGTAAGTTACGGAAACTACGCCGTGACAAGAGACACGAATACGGCGGTCGTTTTCGGAGGCTACGCCGACGGAGTTGACAGAGAGAACCCTTCCGACGTTTATATCGACAAAAAGCCTTGCAAAGTGATAGGCGACGTGTGTATGGATATGTTCGTCGTGGATACGGGGGATACTCTCGCACGAGTAGGACAGCAGGTCGCTTTGCTTGACGAAAACTGCGCCGAAACGGTTGCAAGACAAAGAAAAACTATAGAATATTGCGTCTATACGTCGTGGAAAGGGCGTGTGAAAAGGTGCTATAATGGACAAAAAACAAGCGAGAAAAACTGCCGTCGCAAATCTTGCGAAGATGACTGACGAACAGAAAGAGTGGGCAAGCGGAGCGATTGCGGACGCTTTGAGCGGAATCGACGAGTTTACGCACGCTCACAAGGTTTTTGTCTATCTCGGCACTTCAAGCGAGCCGAACACGGAAGAAATCGTCGGGCTTGCGCTGATGCTTGAAAAAGTCGTTTGCGTGCCGAGAGTCAGAGGCGACGAAATGGACGCCGTGGCAATATCTCCGTTTACGAATTTCAGAACGAATAAGTGGGGAATTCTCGAACCCGTAGGCTCGCATAAAGTGGAAGATATTGACGTTGCAATCGTTCCGCTCGTCGCTTTTGACGGACTCAATCGCGCAGGTCACGGCAAAGGTTATTACGACAGATACCTTGCTTCGCACGATTGCTATACCATAGGACTTGCTTTCGATTGTCAATGCGTGGAAGGGCTTGAAACGTGTGAATTTGATATTCCGCTTGACTGCGTGGTAACCGAAAAACGCATAATTACCGCCGACGGACAAACTGAAAACAGATACGGAGAAACGCTATGAGAGTTGTAGCAGGCAAATACAGAGGCAAAAATTTGATTTCGCCGAAAGACGAAAGCGTACGTCCAACGACGACGAGAATAAAAGAAACGCTTTTCAACGTGCTTCAAGGCTACGTTGCGGGAGCCGTGGTGCTTGATTTATTTGCAGGAAGCGGCTCTTTGGGTATCGAGTGTATATCGAGAGGCGCAAGCGACGTTACGTTCGTTGACAGAAGCAAGGACAGCGTATCTTTGGTGTATCAGAATCTCAAAGGAATCGACGGCAATTACAAGGTTGTCAATTCGGATTTTTCCTCTGCGCTTCGCTCGAGTTTCGTTGCAGGGAAAAAATACGATTTGATATTTCTCGACCCTCCGTACGCAACAAATCTCGCAGAACTCGCAATCGAAATTATCATCGAATTAGACTTGCTCGCAAAAGACGGTATAATCGTGTTCGAACACGGCACGGAAAAGCGTTACGAACTGCAAGATTCGCGTTTCAAACAACGCACCAAAAAGATGGGAACGGTTACTTGCGAGTTTATATCTCGCAAAAGCGTTGCGCTTATGACGGGCAGTTTCGACCCGTTTACGAGAGGTCACGAGGCACTTTTGGACGAGGCGTTGTGTCAATTTGACGAAGTAGTCGTTGCGTGCCTGATAAATCCCGACAAGAAATATACGTTCAACGACGCGCAAAGGCTTGCGATTTGCCAAGAAGTTTGCAAATACAAAAAGGGCGCGAGAGCGATATTGTCGCACGATTTTGCCGTAGACACGGCAAAAGCAGTAGGTGCGACCGCCATTGTCAGAGGCATTCGCAATTCCGACGACGAATCTTACGAAAAAGAAATGGCGGAGTACAATTCCGTTCACGGCTTCGAGACTGTGTTTATCACTCTCGACAGATACGTCGATATAAGCTCGACTCTTGTCAGAGAGCAGATTAAAAACGGAGATTATCGCAATCTTCCGTCGGTTGCAATTCCGCTCGTTACGTCCAAAGAGTTTGCGACGTTGGAATAATTCAGATTTGAAAATACCGTGCTTGCACGAATAAATACGAATATACAAAAGGGGACAGAATATGGAAACCATCGATATGCTTATCAACGAAATCGAAAGCGAAGTGCTAAAAGCCAAAAAAGCGGCGTTCAGCAGCACCGACATCGTTATCAACAAAGCGGTTTTGCTTGACCTTATTTCTCGATTCAGAGCAAGTTATCCGCTCGTATTGAGAGAGGCAACGCAAATCAAAAAAGAGCGCGACGACATTATCGCAAAAGCCGAAGCGTACGCCAACGATACTATGGACAAAGCCGAAGCGCAAGCCAAACTTTTGATGACCGATACCGAGGTCTACAAACGCGCAAAAACCGAAGCCGAAGCAATGCAACGCGAAGCAGAGGAAAACTATCACAAAATGGATTACGAAGCGCGTTCGCTTGCTTTCAATATTCTTGACGGAGCAGAGAAGTCAATGCGTGACGGTTTGGGGATTATAAACGACCGTAAACGCGCGCTTGTCGAGCAATGAACGCACTATTTGGCGTGATGCTGCGTCAGCGCGCATACGCTCCAAAATCACGTACTAAATGTACGTTTGGTTTTGTTTCGTATGCCCGCTTCCTTGCCTAACGCGCAAATATCGTGGTTAAACGAGTTTGAACGCACTATTGAGCGAATAACATCGTCAGACGCATTTGTCCGTCAACTCATTTACCATAAGTAAATTAGGGTTGCCGTGCAAACGCATCTTCCTTGTTCTTCATCTCAATATTACACTCATTGTAGAGTGAATGGTTGTCGCAAATACGTTGATTTTCATTATTTCGGAGACGGAATTTCGAGCCGCAAGGTGGCGAGCCTTTGAGTGCCGAACTTGACGATTAGTACAAGCGACTGCGCCGTGTTGTTGCGTAGCTGGCGCACAAAGCGCAGTGGCACAACGAGAGAAATGTCCCTATCTATGTGAGTGCCGTAAGGAGCGTAGCGACGGAATAGCGATTGTTACGCTTTGCGTCAATCGCGTCTTGTCGCCCCCACGAGCGACGGACAATGTTGTAGAGAATTGCCCTTATACGAGTGGTGGGAGAAATACCGGCGTGTCCGGAAAGAGGGGGTTATTGTATTTAGAGGAGTTACGACGCACTCTATTAATTTGATTATGAAAATAGTAATACTAGACGGCGCAACCGCTAAAGGTAAAGAACTGAATTTTGACTTTCTCAATGCGTACGGAGACGTGACGTACTATGATTATACCGCTCCCGAGGACGTCGTTGAGCGTATCGGAGACGCGCAAATCGTCATAGTCAACAAGGTGGTTTTGTCAAAAGACGTGCTTTCAAAGTGCAAAAACGTCAAACTTATCAGCGTTTTGGCAACGGGCTACAACGTCATCGACATCGAATACGCAAAAGAAAGAGGTATAACCGTATGCAACGTGCCGTATTACAGCACGGATTCCGTTGCGCAACTCGTGTTTGCGTTTATACTCGAGTTTGCGTCAAAAGTTTCCGCTCACGATGCGTCGGTGCATAG
Source organism: Christensenella sp. UBA7588 (assembly GCA_002478945.1). Taxonomy (GTDB): domain Bacteria; phylum Bacillota; class Clostridia; order Christensenellales; family CAG-917; genus CAG-475. The sequence continues at coordinate 603 of DLKM01000026.1, read as the reverse complement.
GGGAGAGTGGCAAAATTGTCGTGATTTTTCATATACCGTCGATACGATAAGCGAGTTGTACGGAAAAACTCTCGGCATTGTCGGCTATGGAAGTATAGGCAAAAAAGTGTCTAAAATCGGTTCTGCTTTCGGTATGAAACTGCTCATTAACAATCGCACGCCGTTTGACGGAAGCGTATCAAAAGAGGAAGTATTTGCAAATTCCGATTTCGTCACGCTTCATTGTCCGCTCAACGCGCAATCGGCGTTGATGATAAACGACGAGAGTCTTGCTCTGTTCAAACCTACCGCGTATCTAATCAATACTTCTCGCGGCGGCGTGATTGACGAAAGCGCGCTCGCAAGAGCGTTGAACGAGGGGAGAATAGCAGGCGCGGGGCTTGACGTGCTTACCTTGGAACCTCCTACGGCAGACAATCCGCTGTTGAGTGCGAAAAACTGCATTATTACGCCGCATATCGCTTGGGGAACGCTTGAGGCTCGCACGCGACTTTTGCACGCAACCGACGATAACGTCAGAGCGTTTTTGCAAAACAGCCCCATAAATAAGGTCAACTGACTTTTGTTCTCGATATAACGCAATAAATAAAAATCCACCAGCTT
>DLKM01000029.1 GCA_002478945.1 Christensenella sp. UBA7588 | reverse complement strand
CCGGTGGTTTTGTAATACAAAAAAAGACGACTTTGAAAGTCGTCTTTTATATTTCGCTAATCGAAGATTATTCGTCGCAACGCTCGATTGAAAGAACGTGAGAGGGGAACGATTTGATAACGTCGTTGAGTTTGTCCACGGAAAATTCGTCCGTTGTTGAAACTTCCACTTGAGCAATCATTTTGCCGTCTACCATTTTCGCTTTGTAGGACGTAACTTTCTTTGAGCCGAGTTTTTCGGTAATTTGTTTGAGAATCTCGTCGTTTTCCATCCAAATCTGCATTCTGATTATAGAGATGTGTCTTGTCGTGAAAGCCTTGATGGGGATGTGAAGAACGAGTTGGATAAGCACGATAATCACGGTTGCGCAAACGCCCGTGACTACAAAACCGCTACCGATTGCCATACCGATTGCCGCCGTTGCCCAAACGCCTGCCGCCGTGGTAAGTCCGTGCATAACGTCTCTGCGGTACATAATGATGCCTGCGCCCAAAAAGCCGATACCCGTTACGACTTGCGATGCGATACGAGTTGCGTCGCCTGTAAATTTGCTTCCCGAAATATCGCTGAAAAGCGGTTCGGCAAGGTATTTTGACAAAATCATAAACAAGCAAGCCGCAAGACACACGATTGCGTGAGTGCGGATACCTGCTTCTTTACTGCGTGATTTTCTTTCGAGACCGATGACGAAACCGCAAATTACCGCAACCAACATTCTCACGATAAAGTGCCATACGTCACCCGTCCAGTCTACAACTGCCCAAGTATTCATATTTGCTTCCTAAAAATAGTATCAATTTATTATATTATCGTGATTATAAAATGTCAATATTTATGATAAAAATTATTTTTACCGCATTAGATGTATTGTTTTTGCGATAATTTGCCGCTTTGTTTTGCATAACGGAATAAAAAACGCTTCGAAATGTTCCTTCGCGATTGTCTTTTTGCGTTGCGTGGTATATAATCATAAAAAACGAAAGAGGTTTGATATGCAAATCATCGACGGAAAACTCGTTGCAAAAGAAACTCGCGAATTGCTCAAAGCCGAAGCGGAAAAGCTCAATTCGGAAGGCTATGCGCATAAAATCGGACTTGCCGTAATACTGGTCGGAGACGACCCCGCGTCTCAAGTGTACGTCCGCAATAAGATTAAAGCGTGCGACGAGGTGGGAATCGATTCCTATCTTTGCAAACTTCCTGCCGAAAGCACGTTCGACGAGGTTGCAAATACGATAAAATCTCTCAACGAAAATCCCGACGTTACGGGTATGATTTTGCAACTTCCTCTGCCGAAGCATCTTGACGAAAACGCGCTTTTGGACTTGATTTCGCCAGATAAGGACGTTGACGGTTGTCATTACGTTCAAAAGGGTAGATTGTGGACGGGCAGAGACAGCTTGATTGCCTGCACTCCGTTGGGCGTTATGCGTTTGCTCGAATATTACAATATTCCTCTCGAAGGCAAAAACGCCGTCGTGATAGGGCGTTCAAATCTCGTAGGGAAGCCGCTTGCGCAGCTTTTGCTCGATAAAAACTGCACCGTCACTATATGCCATTCCCGCACGCAGAACCTCAAAGATATAACGTCGAGAGCGGATATAGTGTGCGTTGCAATCGGAAAAGCCAAATTCCTCAAAGCGGATATGGTCAAAGACGGTGCCGTCGTCATAGATATAGGTATGGACCGTGACGAAAACGGCAAACTCTGCGGAGACGTGGATTTTGATTCCGTAGCCCCAAAATGTTCCTATATAACTCCCGTACCGGGCGGAGTGGGACCGATGACGGTCACGATGTTGCTTGCTAATACCATTAAAGCTTATCGTTCAACTCTATGAGTTTTAAGGGCGCAGAGTATGGAGAATATGAAGTCAAGGAATAATCTCGTAGAATTTGAAAGATTTTTGTTTAGTATGCTTGTAATCGGATATCACGTCCAAGCAAGTTTCTTGACCGAAAAAACCGATTTCTTTGAATGGGGTGCTCTTGCCGTTGAATTTTTCTTTATTCTAACAGGGTTCTTTTTTGCTAGTTCCGTTGAAAAATCTTGTTTAGATGAAGGAAATTTTCTTAAAAAGAGCGGATTATTTATCGGTAAAAAAGTCGTCGGTGTTTTGCCGGAACACATAATTGCCATCGTCGCGGTATTGATTGTCATAGGCATATGCGATGCCTCGTCTTTCGTTGATAAATTGCTAAACGGCTTGCCAAGCGTATTTTTTGTTCAAATGTTCGTAATTTGGGACTCGTCATTCAGTAATGCGCTTATAGTTCCGGAATGGTACATATCGTCTATGCTCGTATGCCTTTTGTTTATGACGCCAATCGCTTTTGCTTTAAGGCGCAAAATAAAAGGTGTTTTGGTCTCTATCGTGCTTGTCGTTATACTCGTTGTGATACTTGTCATCGGCGGCTTCTCGTTTAATTGGGCATTCCCTATGAACTTTATTTATAATCTTCGCGCGTGGGGGGAAATGTTCGTCGGAATGTTTGCTTTTTATTTGGCTAAAAAAATTTCCTCAAAAGAAACCGATTGTAAATATTCAGCGGTATTAAAAGTGCTTGAAATTGTATTGTATACAGTGCCTGTTTTGCTTGGAATTATTCCGCTTGATTCTTATCTTTCTTTTGTCGGAATGATTGTTGCAGTAGTTTGTGTGTTTTTTGCCATATGTATTACTTTTTCGGGCAATGGCATCCAAATTAGCAATAAAAATGTCAACAAAGTATTTGGGTTCTTGGGAAGCATTTCGCTTGCGACGTATTTATTCCATCCGATAATAATCGAGCTGATTGATTACGTTTATATTGATGTCGCAGAATGGGTAAAGTATTTGATTGTCTTTTCCTCTACTATAGTGCTTTCTATTTTGTATAAGCTTATTGCTAATTTGATTAAAGCAACTATCACAAGAAAACGAGTTGCAAACAATGCGTAACGGCTTTCAATATATTGTTAACTTGTAAAATTTTATACTTGCAAGGAAATATTTTATATGATAGTATAATATTTAGTATTAAATTATAGGCGCATTTGTGTGCGCTATGGAGAATTATGGAATATAAAATGTTGTTTTCGCCTATGAAAATAGGTAATTGCGAGATTAAAAACCGCATTGTTATGCCTCCGATGCTTATGGGATTCGGTCAGTTTGACGGCAGAACCACGGAGCAACTGATGGATTATTATGAAGAACGCGCAAAAGGCGGTACGGGACTTATTATGACCGAGATTACCCGCGTCAACGACGTACACGGCGCGGCGGCGTTTGCTCAACTCGGCGTAAGCCACGATTATCAAATCGAGGGACTCCGCGAGTTTGCGAATCGCATTCACAAGCACGGCGCAAAACTTTTCGTGCAGTTGCATCATCCCGGCAGACAAAACGTAGGTCTTGCAATCGGTACCGTTCCGTTCTGCATCGCGGCTACGAGAGTTTGCAAAAAATTCCCCAAAGCGTTGTTTTCCATTGCGCCGAAGATTGCTCCGTTTATGTCAAAGCACAACATTGCGCTTTCGTCGGTGTCGGCGTCGAAGTGCGAGCCGAGTTATTTTGCAGGCGGACGCGTGCGCGCTTTGAGAAAAAGCGAAATCAAAAAACTTATAAAACAATTTATCGACGGTGCGGTGCGCTGTAAAAAAGCAGGCGTCGACGGCGTTGAGCTTCACGGCACGCACGGATACCTCATTCAACAATTCCTCAGCCCTAACACAAATCATCGTACCGACGAATACGGCGGAAGTTTTGAGAACCGTCTTCGCTTTATCAGAGAGATTATCGAGGGTATCCGCAAAGAGTGCGGAGATTATCCCATCGTCGTTCGTCTTACTATCGACGAGTTCTACGACAAAATCGGCAAACCCGGCAAAGGTTATTCAATGGACGAGGGCGTGAAATACGCAAAAGCCATAGCGGATATGGGCGTTGACGCAATCGACGTATCGAGCGCGGCATACGATACTTTCAACTATTGGCTCGAACCCACGAGTTTTGACCTCGGCTGGCGTAAATATCTTGCCGCGGCTGTAAAAAAAGTCGTAGACATTCCCGTGCTTGCGGCAAACCTTATCAGAACGCCCGAGCAAGCGGAAGCGCAACTCGAAGAAGGCACGCAGGACTTCGTATGCCTCGGCAGACCGCATATTGCCGACCCGCACTTTGCCGAAAAGGCGCAATCGGGCAGAGAAAACGAGATTAAACGTTGCATCTGCTGCTTGTACTGCATACAGAGTATGCAAGACAACGCTTATCACGGCGGACACGGCGGTTGCTCCGTAAACCCGACCGTCGGTCACGAGAAAGAGTTTGACAATCTCAAACAAGACGGCAACGGCAGAGTGGTCGTTATCGTCGGCGCAGGCGTTGCGGGACTTACTTGTGCGGAAATGCTCGGTCGCAGAGGATTTAAGCCTATCGTGCTTGAAAAAACAAATCAAATCGGCGGACAAATTCAACTTGCGGACAAACCGCCGAAGAAAGAAAAACTCGGTTGGTGCTTCGAGGATATGTATGTAAACGCAACGAAATTCGGCGCGGAAGTGCATCTCAATACAGAAGCAACGGAGCAAATTATTGCAAGTTACAACCCCTATGCGGTCGTTATCGCAACGGGTGCAACGGCTGTCAGACCTAAATCTATCGAGGGAGTGAACGGCGCAAACGTTTATACGACGACGCAAATCCTCGACGGCTCCGTGGTGCTTGAAAACAAGAAAATCGCGCTTATCGGCTCCGGTATGACGGGACTCGAAACTGCGGAGATGCTTGTCGAGCATAACAACAAAGTTACCATTGTCGAAATGGCGGACAGACTTGCTCCGGGTATGTGGTTCCAACACCTCGACGACGTCGTTCCCAAACTCGACGCTAAAGGCACGAACTATATCTTGTCGCACAAACTTAATTCGATTGACAAAAAAGGCATCGTAATCGAGCCTGTCAAGATGGATAAAAAGAAGAAAGTCAAGAGCGTAGGCAAACCCTATCACGTCGATTGCGACGCAGTTGTACTCTCGCTCGGCGCACGCTCCGTCAATACGCTCGGCAAGGAATTGGAAGGCAAATTCGCAAACTTGTACGTCATCGGCGACGCAAACAAGGTGGGAAGAATTGCCGACGCAACCTCTGCGGCGTACGACGTGGCTATTCACAAAATCAAATAACAGCAATGAAAACAGGCATCGATTACAATCGTTCTCTCGTATCTTTGGCGGCATCTATTCAAAAACATTTCGGTGTGCGCCCGAGCCATTCCACGCTCGAAGAAGCGGACGTTTTGCTTGCAAAAGGTTACGAGAACGTCGTATTGATGCTTTTTGACGGTATGGGTACGGCGATTCTCGACAAACACGTCGAGCAATCGCCGTTTTTGCGCTCTCATATAAGAGGAAACATATCCTCGGTGTTTCCGCCCACTACGGTAGCCGCAACTACGAGTATCGAAAGCGCGCTTACTCCTCTCGAACACGGTTGGCTCGGTTGGACTTTATACTTTGACGAGATTGACAAAAACGTGTGCGTATTTCCGAATACCGAGTACGGAACGGACGAGCAAGCCGCGGCTTATAACGTTGGAAAAACGATAATTCCGCATACCACGCTCGAAAAACAGATTAACGATACGGACGACGCAAAAGCGTACTTTATCTCTCGACACGCGACGATAAAGATAGATTCCGTGCAAGAAATTTGCGAAAACGTGAAAAACCTTTGCGCGCAAAAAGGCAAGAAATATATCTATACTTATTGGAATCAACCTGACCACGATATACACGATTACGGCACGACCGACGCTCACGTTGCCGAGCAAATAAAGTTCATCGACGAGAGCGTGCAAAGCCTATGTAACGACCTCGAAAACGCGCTCGTTATCGTCGTTGCCGACCACGGATTGATAGACGCAAGGTGGAAATCGCTCCTCGATTATCCCGAAATATGCGAGTGTTTGGTTAGAGTGCCGTCATTTGAATCGAGAGCGTTGTCATTCTTTGTAAAAGACGGAATGCAAGACGTTTTCAAAGAAAGATTTTTGCGTGCGTTCGGAAAAGATTATATACTGCTGTCGCACGAAGAAGTTTTGCAAAACGGCATTTTCGGAAGCGGTGTACCTCATAAAAAATTTGAGAGTTTTCTCGGAGATTTTCTTGCGATTGCCACAACCGATTTGTGTATCGAGCCTTTGGCGATTGACGAAGAACAGTTTATAGGTATGCACGCGGGGCTTTGTGCGGACGAAATTAACGTTCCGTTCATCGCAGTCGAGATTCCGTAAAACGAACGCCCTCGAATAGAGGGCTTTTTAGTTGAATTTTTTTCAAAAAACGTTCGGAAAATTGAAAAACGCTATTGATAACTTTTTATCTATATGATAGAATTTTATCAGATGCGAAAGCATTTCAGACGATAATTTTTGTGTGCGACGGAAAGTTGCGCAATAGAGGGTGTTATGAAATACAATATGCAACTCACGCCCGAGCAAGTCGATATTCTCAACGGCAAGCAAGGCAAGACGAAAGCAATGGTTATGGAAACTCTCGTTATGTTCGGAGATATTTTCGGAGCAAAACGTATGGTCGAAGTAACTCACAAAGAGGGACATCTCGTAACGAGCTTCGGTATCGGGCTTCTCAAGCCGCTCTACAAGACGATGGACAGACTCATCGCAGACGGCATCAAGACGCAAGGTACTTTTACGGTTGACCCCCGTCCGCTCGACAGAGAAAACGTCAAGTATTCCTTGCTTGACAGACTCGTCAACGAGAAAGTTATGTATTCTCAACAAAAGAGATACGAGGAGCAACTCAAAGCCGTCGGCCTCAAAGACGCCAACGCTTTTACCTGCGCTTGCTATCTTGACGAAGTGGGCAACGTTCCGAAGAAAGGCGACATTCTTTCTTGGGCGGAATCGAGCGCGGTGGTTTATGCAAACTCCGTTCTCGGCGCGCGTTGCAACCGTAACAGCGGTATGCTCGATTTGTTCGGCTCGATTATCGGCTACGTTCCCGAATTCGGACTTCTCACGGACGAGGGCAGAAAGGCAACGTGGATTGTCAAAGTCGAAACGACCAAAATCCCCGAAGCGCAAATTCTCGGCAGCGCAATCGGTATGAAAGTGGTCGAGGACGTTCCGTACGTTTACGGTCTCGATAAGTGGATTGGAAACGAACTTAACGACGAAGCAAAAGGTTATCTCAAAGATTTCGGCGCGGCAACCGCATCTAACGGCGCAGTCGGACTTTATCACATCAACAACCTCACGCCCGAAGCGAAAGAACTCGGCGATAAACTCATTGCGGAAAACGCAAAAGTCTACGTCATCGACGACGCGGAACTTGAAAGAGTGTATAAGAGCTATCCGAATATGTGGAAGAAGCCTCAAAGCAAAGCCACGATGGCTTTCATCGGTTGTCCGCATCTGACGTTTACGCAACTCAATCAATGGACGGATATGATAGAAAAAGCACTCAAAGAAAACGGCAAAAACAGAGTCGCTTTCGAGACTATCGTTTGCTCCGCTCCCGACGTCGTTGCAAAATTCAAAAAGACCCCCGCATATTTGCGTCTCGTCGCAACGGGTGCGAAACTCACGAGCATTTGCCCGCTTATGTACACCAACAATCCGCTTACGAAGGGCAAATCCATCGCAACGTGTTCCAACAAACTGCGTACCTACAGCATCGCAAGATATTATAAGACCGCAGACCTGCTCGATTTGATTGCAGGAAAGGAGTGAAAGTATGAAAACATTTAAGGGTAGAGTTATTGCGTCAGGCAAATTCAAAGGCGAAGCAGTCGTATCCAGACAAGGCGTAAACACTCTTGCGACTTTCCAAAAGAGTGCGCTCACAAATGCAAAAAAAGTTATCGTCAGCGACCAGAACAATAAGGACATTTTCGGTCTCGACATTACGGGTAAGGCACTTTGCCTTCCTCAGACGATAGGTTCGACGACGGGCGGTCTCGTCATTCAAACTGTATGCTCTATGGGTATCAATCCTGCGGCGTTCTTGTTTGCAGACCATATCGACAGCCTTGCGGCAAGCGGAATCGTTCTTGCAAAGATTTGGGAAGAAAGCAACGTCATTGCTATCGACCTTCTCGGCAAAGACTTTTTGGACGCCGTAAAGACGGGCGACACCGTCGAAGTGCTTGAGGACGGCACCGTAAACGTTTATTAAAAACGATAATCTAAACGGACGGATTTGAGATTTCAATCTGTTTCAGTTCTGTTAAAAACATAAAAAAGACGCACTCGAAGTGCGTCTTTTTTATGTCGTTTTTACTTTTAGAAAACGGCAAATATTTGTTTTTCTAATATTTTTTGCGGGAATTATCAGATTTTCTAATCGCTATGGTTCGTTAGCGATTTGACGAATTGTTCAATCAAATCGATTGCTTTTTCGATGGTGTCCATCGAGTATGCATAACTGATTCTTACGAAATCTTTTCCGCTTTTTCCGAATGCGTTCCCGGGTATTACAGCCACGTTTTTTGAGTCGAGCAGTGCGTAGGCAAATTTTTCTCCGTCCATACCCGTCGATTTTACGCAAGGGAATGCGTAAAACGCGCCTTTAGGTTCAAAACATTCGAGTCCCATATCGTCGAGCCGTTTTACGATGTATTTTCTTCGTTCGTTATAGGTATCTCGCATTACTCGCACTTCTTCGAAATCGTCTTTGAACGACGCGTTCAACGCTTCGAGCGCAACGTATTGTGCGGACGTCGAAGCGCACATAACCGAGTATTGATGAATTTTGTATACGACGTCGATTATTTCCTTTGGCGCGCAGACGTAACCGAGTCTCCAACCCGTCATCGCAAAATATTTGGAAAAACCGCTGATTATTATCGTCCGCTCCCGCATATTTTCAAGCGACGCTATAGAGGTAAATTTCGAGCCGTCATACGTCAGTTCTGCGTATATTTCGTCGCTGAATACGAGTAAATCGTGTTTTTTGATTATCGGGAGCAGTTTTATCAGGTCGCTTTCCTCCATAACCGCGCCCGTCGGATTGTTGGGATAGGCAAGAACCAACGCTTTTGTTTTCGGCGAAATCGCACGCTCCAAATCGTCGGGCATAAGTTTGAATTGATTTTGATAGGAGCAGCCTATGCCGATAGGAATTCCGCCGCACAACGACACGAGAGGAGCGTAACAGACGAAGCACGGTTCAGGTATCAATACCTCGTCTCCGACTTCTATGACCGCTCTGAAAGACGCGTCGATGCCTTCGCTTGCGCCCGTAGTGATGATTATTTCCGTGCGCGGATTGTATCGTATTCCCAAAAATCTTTGGGTGTATTGAGATATTGCCTCTCGCAACTGCAAGAGTCCTGCGTTTTCGGTGTATTGCGTTTTTCCTGCGACGATGCTCTTTATTCCCGCTTGCGAAAACACGCTCGGAGTGGAGAAGTCAGGCTCTCCGACTCCCAACGATATGCAGTCTTTTCTCGTTGCCGCAATGCCGAAGAATTTGCGTATTCCCGACGGAGGAATGCCGAGTGCTATAGAATTGAGATGTTTTGCGTAGTCCATAGTCGATAGATTCTCTTAAATTTTACTTTGCAAGACCGACGGATATGCGTAGCGCACCGATTATCGAGTATAAAGCTAAAAATTTATCGAATAATCACACGAAATATCGAATGCTTTGTAGTATAACTTTTATAAAAATTTCAAAAGAACTCGGTTTCGACAAAATTTGCGTTAAGTGCGGAATATTATCTTTCTTCGTTATGGACAAAACGAGCCGAAAGTGGTAGAATGCAAGTATTATCGATAATTGATACGGAGTGACGTATGTTTGAAATCGTAACTGACAATACAGCAGACCTCTATGAAGGATATTACGAGGAGAATCCTGCTCACAGACTCCCGTTTTCTTTCACGCTCGAGGACAGATTTTATGAAAAAGACGACGATTATCCCATCGAGCTTTTTTATGAAAAACTCAAAGCAGGCAAACTTGTAAAGACTTCTCAAATCAATCCGCACGACGCGGAAGTGATGTTTGAAGAAGTGTTGCAAGAGGGCAAAGACTTGCTTTATATCGGCTTTTCGTCGGGTATGTCGGGAAGTTTTGACAACATCTCGTACATCGCAAAAGGCTTGCGTATAAAATATCCCGAGCGCAAAATTATCATCGTCGATACCCTTGCCGGCGCAGGCGGAGAGGGACTTCTCGTCTATTACGCAAGAAAAATGCAAGCCGAAGGCAAGAGTATGGAAGAAATTGCGGAATGGCTCGAAGCGCACAAGCTCAACGCGCATCATTGCTTCATAGTCAGCGATTTGATAAATCTTCGCAACAGCGGACGCATTTCCACGCTTGCGGCTTTGTTCGGAATGATTGTTCACATCAATCCCGTACTCGAACTCACGACGCAAGGCAAAATCGGCATCGTGACGAAAGCAATCGGCAGAAAGAAATCTGTTGCCGAAATGGTTAAGTTTTTCAAAAACAACTATATAAGAGACGACAACGATTTTATCCTCATCGGACATACGAATTGCCCCGAAGAAGCGCACGCTTTCGGCGCGCAAATCGAAGCACTTTCGGACGGCGTTCCCGTAAAATACGGATACATCAATCGTCTCGTGTCGGGTTGTGCGGGATATAACGCGCTTGCCGTATTCTTTATGGGCAAACAAAGAACGCCTCGCAAAAACTGATTTACCCTTCGTCTTATTCGAAGCAAAATAAAAGCACCGAATTATCGGTGCTTTTTGATTGTCTGAAAGGGCGGTGGTTATATACGACGTTGAGTTTTGTCGTCGTCTTTTTTCTCATCGGCGTTTTTGCGAGTGAGGTATATCGACGCAAATATCGCAAAGCCTGCAAGCGCGACGATAATCGACAACACGATTGCAACGATTTGTACCGTCGTAAGTCCGTCGATTTTTACTTGCGCTTTTTTGATATAACCTATTTGTCCGTTTACCGATACGAGATAATAGTCGTCGAGAGTTTCAAGCACTTCGACTTTCGTTCCGTCCACGATTTGGCACACGATTTGCGAATTTTCGTCCGCACTCGCATATACGTTGACGATGCCGCCGGCTCTGTCGGCGTTTGCCTTGCCGTATACTTTGTCTTTTTCGGGAATTTGCACGACGTATTCTTCAAAATCGGAGGAGAGGGCATAGTACGTTTTATCGGCGTATTGCACCGCAATCCATTTGCCTTTTTCAAAGTCGGAAGCGTTGTTCATTCGAGAAACGACGGTGCCTTGAGCAATCTCGACTTTGCCCGATTCGCAGTAGGGAGAGGCAAAAAGCGTTGTCGGAGCGGTTGCGGCATAGTTGCCCGTCAACTGTTCGGGAGATACGCTTTCAAAGCTCGCAATCTCGATTTTTACAAGTTCTTCGTCGCATCTGGCGTATCTAAATTCTCCCGTAGCGTCGACTTTAATATCGTTGTAAATCATATAAACGTCGGATGTCGCAAGCGACGTGTTTTCAACTCGTTTGTCGACGGAATATACCAGCGCGCCGTCTTTGGCTTTTGCAAATGATACAGCGTTTTTCTCGTTTGCTGTCCACACGAAATTGTTTATGAAAGTGAGCTTGGAAGTTGCCGATACGGCGCATTTTCCGACGAAGCATTCTTTTGCGGTAAAGTAAAGGCTGTTTTCGTCAAGCGCAACGCTCGTGACGGTTGCGTCGACAGACGACGAAGTAAGCGTGAAATGCTCGACGGTATCGCCGAGGTGCTGGCTGTAGCCGTCGGGGTATGCGACGGTAACTTTGCCGACGTAATCGATTGCAAAATCGACTGCGTTCGTAAAATCTCCGCTCGCGAGAGAGGGGAGCGCGTTGCCGTTTTTGTCTATCGAAACTATTTCGTCGTCGCAAAGAAGGTATACGTTCGTGCCGTCTTTTGCGCAAGCGATGCGTTTTGCGCCGCGCGACGAGCAAAGTTTCACGGCGTCGTTGCCGAGAATGACGTACACGCCGTCCGTTGTCAGAACGTAGAGTTTGTCAAGATACGCAACGTCGAGAACTCCGTCGATAGAATAAGTGTGCGTTACTTTTTCGCCCGTAAGTTTTGCGACCGAGTCGTTGAAAGCAACGTAATAATCGTTTTGTCCCTTGCAAAGCGCAATCGGCTCTTTTTCGAGATAAACGCAAGTCATCGCGTCGGATTCCACAAAAGAAAGACGGTTGTTCTTTGAGTCGGCAACGACGATTTTATTTCCGTCTTTAATAAGGTCTGAGGGGGAATCGAAGTGTCCGAGGTCGCTGCCCGACATCGTAACCGACGTGTCGAGGCGGAGCGCGGTTTTATCCGAATTGAGAGTGTACACGGTTACGCAATCGCCCGAAACGGTAAACAGTCTGTTGCCGTAAGCGTAGAACGCGTCGGGCGTTATATCGGTGGAAAACAGTTCGTTGCCGTTTTGCTTGTCTATGCAGACGATATAGTCCTTGTCGTCAAACGATTTGAGTCCGTAAATCACGTCTCCGATATAAGCCTCTTTTAGAGGCGTGCCTTTGGTGTAGACTCTGTCGGATTTGTTGCCTGTCAAAACGTCGTAGGTCGTGAAAAACGGCATACCTTTTTCGACGGAAAAAACGTAGAGCAGGGAGCGTTCGCCCATAACTACTGTGGATTGTCCCGTAAAGTCCAAATCCACGAGGTTTTCCGTGCCGTAGACTATGCCGAAATGTTGGTCGTAAATGCAAACTCTGCCCAAAGCGGAATGTGCGTAAAGATATTCGCCGTCGCTATTGAAATACGAAATGTTGCTCGGCGCGGATAAAACGCAATCTTGCCACGTTGCGTTCGAATCAATCAAATCGAGAGAATAGTATCCTTCGTCGCAGTTGATAAAAGCGTAATTGCCCACCGCAAACAAGTTTTTTACGTTTGCAAACGGAGTGGAATACACTTTGGTAGACGTTGAAAGCCCGCCTTTGACGAAAAGTTTGTCCGCTTCGTCGTCGAATACGAGAAGATAGGTCTGATTTGCGCTTACGAGCGTGGGGTGCGCCGACTGAAAATAATCGGTTGTGGGAAAAACCTGAGTAAATTCGCTATCCGTCGCATAAGCGATTTGCGTCGATTGAGAATAAGAAAACGCAAAAACGACGACGCTTGCCAAAATCAGCGTCAATGCAAGAGCAAAACTCAATATAAACGTGTTTTTCCTACGCTTTTCCATACATACAAGTATATCTAAATTGCAACTTTAAGTCAAGATAATAAGTTTATTACTTGAAATATTTACGCGCGTGTGTTAATATCTTATAAAAGGTTATATATGGCAAATAAAAAACGTTATTATCACAAAAACAGGGCGCAAAAGCCCGATAATGCGGAAAATTCCGCTATACAGCAACAAACGGCTCGTTATTCGCAAGAGCAACTCGCTCAATCTTTGCAGAATATCGGTATAAGCGAGACGACTTGCGCATTGCTTGAAAAGAACCGTATCGCAACTGCGGCAGACCTCGTTCGTCGCACCGAAAAAGATATGTACAAAGTGCAAGGTCTCAACAAGAAAATTCTGTTCGAGGTCAAAGACGCGCTGAAAGCAAACGGTATGGCGTTGAGAGAGGAAGTCAAAACTCAACAACCCCAACAAAAGAAAGACGCAAAGCAAGAAACAAAAGATATTGCTCAAGACGTAAAAGAGTTTCAGAAAAAGCAGAAAACCGACAAGAATTCCAAACAGAATTCCGACGGAGAGCAAAAACGCACTTCAAAATTCGGACTTGCGGAAAAACAGTCCTCTCCGAAACCGCAAAAGCAAGCGCAGCCGCAAAAGAGTCAGAGTCAGAAAGACAAATCTGCGCAACAAAAACCTCAACGACCCGAAAAATTGACGGAACCGTTGCCGTTCGGAGAATGGCGCAAGGTGCTTAAAGGCGGAAAGTGGGGCTATTCCGACGGATTCAAAATCGTAATTCCGACGATGTACGACGAGATTTTTGCGTTTAAGGACGGACTTGCGTCTGTCGAAATCGACGAAAAGTGCGGCTATATCGACAAGGATAACAACGTCGTCATTCCTCTCGATTACGACACGGCTATGAGCTTTTCCGAAGGTCTCGCTATGGTCGTAAAAGGCGATAAATGCGGTTATATAAACAAGAACAACGAGACAATTATTCCGTTTGAATACGACGCAGGCACGCCGTTCGAGGACGGCGAAGCAAAAATCAAAAAAGACGGAAAGTGGGGTACGATAAATACCGAAGGCAAAATCGTCTGGATTTAACCTTCAAGACGGTGCTTGGTTTTATCTAAAAGAGTATGAACCAACACGGATTCAAAAACAAATTTATAAGGATAAGTGCAATAACGTTTATGATTATCGCGCTTGTCCTTGTTTTGTTTTTAGGCGTTTTCGACGCCCGAAATATTGCGTATTCGGTCAGTCCCGAAAAGTATGAAAGCGACGTCGAGAATACGCCGAAAACCGACGGAAGCCGAAAAGACTGGTATATGGGAGAGGACTATCTCGACCTCGATAAACTCAAGGCTACCGTAAATTCGTGGAGAACGTCGAATGCCTATAACTTTGACGGAATAGAACCCGTTATCGTTGCAGTTATCGACTCGGGCATCAATGCGTCGCATCCGTTGTTCAGCGGAAAATACGACGAAAACGGCGCGCCCGTGGACACCGACGAAGTGGGAGAATACGACGTATTGCTCCGAGACGCAGGCGGAAATCTTATCGAAATCAGCACGGCGGGAAATTCCTCCGATATAAGTGACGTTGCCCCGAATTATCACGGAACGCACGTTGCAGGAATAATCGCGACTTTTATTCACGAACTTGACCTCGAAAAATATATCAAAATACTCCCCATTCGCGCAGGCACGAGAAGCTCGGGCGGCGCAAATTTCACTTACGTCGATATGGACGAGGCTATCCAAAAAGCCCTCGAATACGGCGCAAACGTCGTAAATATGTCCATTACTCATCCTGACGCAAATGCAACTCTTTATAACGTGGTTAAACAGTCTTATGCGCAAAAAGCGGTTTTCGTGGCGGCAGCGGGCAACAACGGCTCGGAGGGAAAATACTATCCCGCCGCAGGCAAGTATTGCATCGGCGTTATGAATTACTCCAAAAGTTCTATTTACGGAAAGATTCTCAGCGGTACTTCCAACTACGGCTCCGATTTCGAGCTTTGCGCGCCCGGTAACGACTATTACAGCGCAGACGGCGCAACTTCTGACGGTTATAAGTCTATGCCCGGCACGTCTATGGCAACTCCCGTGGTGTCGTTCGGCGCGGCACTCAGATTGCTCAAGAGCAGAGCGTATGCAAACGCTCGTTCCGAGCGCGACGAGTTGAGTCCTTCGGAACTTCACGACGAAGTCGTTTCTGCGGCTTACGTTAACGGTGTATACGGCGCAAAAAAAGGTAAGTATTATCCCGCATTCGATATAAACAGACTCGTGGCCGACGCTTCCGAAGTGCAAATCGCGCTTGCAGACGACAGCCTCGGCGCGTTCGAGCAATATATCAACGACGTGAAACCCGTGAAGATGCGTTTCGTTATGAATTCGTCGGTATATGACGTTAATGACGGAACTATCGAATGGTACGAAGTGGACGACAAAGGAAATCTCTCCGACAAAATCGGACAAGGAGAAAGTATAGAGTACGTTCTGAAAAACGAAATATGCACGAAGAACGTCGTTGCGAAATGGAGTTTTACTCAAAAAGGCGTAACCTACAGCGAATATACCAAAGTTATAGAGTTGAAAGTCAAGTATATCGAGTTGACTCCCGAGGAAGTTCAAAACATCGTTCTCGGAGCAAACGACAACAACGGAAACGCCGTCGTAAATTCAAAAGTGCAAGTCGGCAAGGAATACGAGTTTTATCTTTCAAACGTACAAACGTCCGCGCTTTCGGACGATACGCTGATATATTGGTTTGTCAACGGAAAACTCGCGGGAGAGGGCAAGACGTTCAGATACACGTTTGAGAAAGAAGAAAACACGGTTATATCCGTGCGTATAAACAATCAATTCGGAAACGCTTTTATTGCGGATTTTTCAAAGGAGCAAGACAACGATAAAGACGTGGCAATGTCAAGTCTTAAAACTGAGACTATCGTTGCGATTTGCATATCGTGCGTCGCGGCGGTGCTTTTAATAGTATGCGTTGTCGTGGTGTGTATCGTCGTGCGTCGTAAAAAAACGGACAAAAATCGCTAAATTTCGCTCCGAAAAACACATAAATTCTAACGAAAAAAAGACTGTTTCGAGAACAGTCTTTCAAAAAAGACGATTTTATTCGTTACGCTTTGATTGAATCGAGTGCGCGGCAGAGAGTCGCTTTCTTTCTTGCAACGGTGTTCTTTTTGTAGATGCCGTCTTTGAAAGCGCAATCTATAACGGAAATCGTTTCGGGAAGGAGTTTCTCTGCAAGAGCAACGTCTTTTGCTTCGATTGCCGCATTGTATTTCTTTACAGCGGTTTTAACGCGCGCTTTTTTTGCGGTGTTGATTTCGTTTCTCTTTTCTGAAGTGATAACTCTCTTTTTTGCTGACTTAATATTTGGCATATTTTTCTCCTCGTACTTTTGTACTGACTAAATATCTTTGATATATTAGCATAATCGAATAAAACTTGCAACCGTTTTGCATTGATTTTTTGCGAATATGCACAATAATCTTATGAGAAACGAGTATTATGTCAGCGATATGATTGTTGAGAGTGCCGAAGGCGTGGATTTGGGGCAGTTTTGCACCGTTAAAAACTTGTCTAACGGCATACAAAAGCGCGTTATAAACGTAAAGTCCGTTCAGTTGTCCAAACAGATAGGCAAAGAAAGAGGCGTGTATATTACCTTCGATTGCAAAAAGAACGTAATCGAGGGCAAAACTTCGTCCGCATATCTTGCAGGATGTATATCCGAAAGCATAAGGGAGCTTGTCGGAATCGTCAAAAAAACCGCTCCCGTTCTTGTTGTAGGGCTGGGGAACAGGAATATCGTGTGCGATTCTTTGGGAGACAAGGTTGCGGCAAGCGTAAACGTGACGGGCAGAGCAAGCGCGAGTCTTAACAAAAAACAATGCGTGTGCGCAATATCTCCCGGGGTACTCGGAACTACGGGAATACAGTCTGCGCAAATAGTTTCAGCAATATGCGAAAAAATAAAACCTTGCGTGGTTATCCTCGTGGATTCGCTCGCAACGGGTGCCGTAAAAAGGCTCGGTTGCTCATTTCAAATTTCGAGCAACGGAATTTCTCCCGGGAGCGGAGTCGGACAGGATAAAGAGCGAATAGACAAGAGCGTATTGGGTGTGCCTACGATAAGCGTGGGAGTGCCTCTGATGTTGTCGTTAAGAACCTGTATATACAATTTTTTGACGGATTATCTGCGCTCGCAAAACGCCGAAATAAACGAGTTTTCTTTGCGACAAAAAATGGCTGACGAAATGACGAGATTCGTAGTTTCTCCGCAAGACGTCGATTATTCCGTCGGGCTGTGCGCTTACGTCATAGCAAAGGCAATAAACGACGCTTTCGGCGTATAATTCGATATTCTAAACGGACAAATCAGTTTTGACTGCTATATAGCGACAGTATTTTTCGATATTCTTTTTCTCTGTTTTCTCCGCTGAATTCAAACGTAATCTTTCCGTTGCCCACGCCGTCGAGATTTTGCTTTTTCAACGCTTTTATCACGCCTCGATTGCCGTCGATAAAAGTTACGTTTCCGAGTATTTTTTCTATTTGAGATTTGCAATACGGATAGTGCGAACAGCCGAGAATAACCGTTTTTACGCCTTTGAATCTAAAGAGTTTCGTTTTGAGATATATCGACAATGCGCTCATATCGAGAGAGCCTCTTTTTTGATTCAAAAACGCCTGAATTTCTATAAGCGACGCAAGTTCCTTTGTGTCGGCTGTGGCTATAAAACGAGCGTCGACGTTATTTATCGTGCTTTGGGTTGCCATAAGCAGAGAACTGTCTTTATCGACCTCCTCGAGGGGCGGTAAGAGTTTTATTACGTCGTCTTTTTCGTATACCGACGACGCCGTGTTGCACGCAAGGACTATTACGTCGCAACGTTGTTTCAGTTTTTCGATTGCTTGCGATACGATTTCTTTGAGTTCTTCGTTTGTCTTGACGCCGAAAGGGTGGTTGAGATTGTCCGAATAATAGAAAAAATCGTTCGCTCCGAACGCTTTTCGTATTTCGTTCAACGTTGTCAAACCGCCTATTCCGCTGTCATATATTCCGATAACCGACACAACGCATATATATGAATAATGTGAACGTTTTGACAATAACTTCGTTCCGCAATGCGTTTCGCAGTTCAATCGTATCGACTAAAAATCGATAATCTAACGCATCGTTTTGCAATAATCGAAAAAGCGAATGAAGTCGCGTGAAAAAATTTTTCCGTATTCTAATTAGTTTTATCGTGCAAAATGCGGCAAATACGCCTTATTCGCGCAAAAATGTAGTTGAAAATGTTATAAAATTATTATATAATTATCGTATCTACTCCAAAAGAGGTAAATTATGAAGATTTTTGATACAGACTCAATTCGCAACGTTGCGCTCATCGGCCACTCCGGCGAGGGCAAAACATCCCTCGCAGAAGCAATGATGTTTGAAGCAAAGACAATCGACCGTCTCGGAAAAGTCGACGACGGCACGTCTACTATGGACTATGACGACGAAGAAGTAAAAAGAAAAATATCCATTTCTTTGTCTCTCGGTTATGCCGTTTATCGCAACACCAAGATAAATATTCTCGACGCTCCCGGTTTCTTCGACTTCGAAGGCGAAATGATTGCGGCTTTGCACGCGGCAGACAGCGCAGTCGTCGTTACGAGTGCAACGGGTTCCTTGACCGTCGGTACGGAAAAGGCTCTTGACCTTTGCAAAGAAAAGAAAGTTGCGGCTCTCGTTTTCGTCAACGCAGTTGACAAAGACAACAGCGACTTTACAGGCACCGCAAGAGCGATTATGGCAAAATATAAGAGCGTTATCCCCATCGAGCTTCCGATTATGGAAGGCGGCAAGATGGTCGGCGTCGTAGACGTTCTCAACAACAAGGCTTTCGACCTCCAAAACAAAGAAATCGCAGTTCCCGCAAATTTGCAAGGCGAAGTTGAGGAGTTCAACGGCAAACTTATGGAAATGATTGCAGAGACCGACGAAGAACTTATGATGAAGTTCTTTGACGGAGAGCAATTCACAAAAGAAGAAATTCAAAAAGGTTTGCACCAAGCAATCGCAGACGAGATTTTCGTTCCGCTCGTCGCAGGCAATGCCCAAACTTCGAAGGGCGTTTCCAGACTTATGGACAAACTCGTCGACCTTATGCCGCATCCGCAACGCGCGCATAAAATAAAAGCAATCGTAAACGGCACGGAAACCGAAGTCGGCGTTGACCCGTCCGCTCCGTTCTGCGCGCAAGTTATCAAATCCGTCGTTGACCCGTACGTCGGCAAACTTCTTATCTTCAAAGTTCTCGGCGGCAAACTTTCCAGCGGCGATTCCGTTTACAACGTAAGCGTTGACAAACCCGAGAAAATCGGTACGCTCTACGTCCTCAAAGGCAAAAAGCAAGAACCCGTCGATTGCCTCAACGCAGGCGACATCGGCGCAGTTGCAAAACTCGTTTACACCAACACGAACGATACTTTGGTATCTTCCGCAGACAACAAAATCGAATTTGAGAAAATCGAATTCCCGAAGCCCGTTATCTCTTACGCAGTTAAGGCCCTCAAAGACGAAGAAAAAGCCATTCAAGGTCTTATCAAGATGCAAGAAGAAGACGCAACCTTCAAGGTCGAAAAGAACGTTGAAACGGGTGACGTGCTTATCAGCGGTTTGGGCGAGGCTCAACTCGATATTATGTGCAAGCGCGTAAAGGGCAAACTCGGTATCGACATCACTTGGCAAGAACCCAGAGTCGCTTATCGCGAGACTATCCGCAAGACCGCTCAAGCAGAAGGTAAACACAAGAAACAATCCGGTGGCGCAGGTCAATACGGCGACGTTTTCATTAAGTTCGAGCCGGGCGCGGCAGACGGAGAATTTGAATTTGTCGACGCAGTTGTCGGCGGTGCGGTTCCTCGTCAATTTATCCCCGCAGTCGAAAAAGGTTTGCGTGAAGCAATCAAACACGGCGTACTTGCAGGTTATCCGATGGTCAACCTCAAAGCAACGCTTTACGACGGCAAATATCACCCCGTCGACAGCAAGGAAATCGCATTCGTTACCGCAGCAAAACTTTCTTATGCAGACGGTATCGCGGCGGCAGGTCCGTGCTTCCTCGAGCCTATCGTTGAAGCAAAAGTTACCGTTCCCGACGAGTATCTCGGCGACATCCTCGGCGATATGAACAAACGTCGCGGTCGTATTCTCGGCACCGATATGGCAAACGGCAAACAAATCATTACCGCAGAAGTTCCGCAAGCAGAAATGTTCCGCTATGCAACAGACCTTCGTTCTATGACTCAAGGTCGCGGCAAGTTTGAAATGCACGTCGTCCGCTACGAAGAAGTGCCTGCAATGAATAATGATAAGATTATTGCGGATGCAAAGAAGCGCGAAGAAGAAGCTAATAAGAAATAAGGCATTATTGAGCAAATAACGGCGTCAACACCCCTTGTCTGCCAACTCATTTACGACTAGTAAATTAGGTTTGTCACACAAGGGGTGTTTTCTTGTTCTTTATCTCAATACTGCCTTATTTCTACCTTAAAATTGTTTATAATTTAGCGAATAGCATTGTCAATGCTCCTTAACCGACAACTCATTTACGTCAAGTAAATTAGGGTTGCCGAGAGCGTGACTCTTTCTTGTTCTTCATCTAAATACTGCCTTATTTCTATCATAGTATTACGCATTTTTTATCTAATAACAAAACTAATACATCTTTATAATCAATCTACTTCCCGAGTAAAAATTCACTTTTTATCAAAATATTTCTTTTTATTACCATTGTTGAGCAAATAACTTTTTATACATCAAAATTTATGTTGCAAAAATCAAGGGTAGATGCTATAATTATATCACTGTGCTAGACGGGGAGCCAGCGGTGCCCTGTGAACTGCAATCCGCTATAGCAGTGTCGAACACCATCCTAGGTCTTTGTTATGGTTGGCTGCGCAGTGCAAGGAGTGTAGATACCAAGGTCCCGTGCAATGTCATACTGTGAACCGTGTCAGAGCTTGACCGCAGCAGCACTAAGCAGGCGTTGGCGTGTGCCACGGGGAAACTTTGGAGGAGCCACCTACATTGTTTCCGCTTCGGTTTCGATTATCGAAGATGGCGCACAGTTTTTTGAAAATAAAAATCCACCAGCTTA
>DLKM01000023.1 GCA_002478945.1 Christensenella sp. UBA7588 | reverse complement strand
AAAGACAAGCGAATTGACGTTTGATGTAAAGATGAGAGCGCAGTCTTTTGCGTGAAGGGAAAGAGGAACACCCAGGCAAAAAGCAAATAATTGACACTTGTGGCAATTATGGCTAAAAGCCTTGTGTGTGACGCAAGTTCGGCACTCAAAGGCTCGCCGCCTTGCGGCTCGAAGCTCCGAATAAGCACATTCCGTTATTAAGTACACTCTCAACAAGTTTTTGCTCGGGTGTGGGCAACGCCCACCCGCAATTATTAACTATTAACTATTAACTATTAATTATTAATTATTAATTATTAACTATTAATTATTAATTTTTTTCTCACATTACTTGCAGCACAAAAAACTTCAGATATTGCGTTTCTTCGGCGCAGAGAAGTGAAGGATGGTCGGGGGCTTGGGATTTTATTTCCATTGTGCGTACGATACGTCCGCTCTCTTTTGCCGCCTCTACGAGCATCTTTTCAAACAGCGGGAACGTCATATAATGAGAACACGACGAGGATATGAGATAACCGCCTTTCTCAACCAGTTTCAAGCCGAGAATGTTGATGTCTTTATATCCGCGCATTGCGTCTTTGACTTCGCTTGCGCTTTTGCAAAATGCGGGCGGGTCGAGTATGACAAGTCCGAATTTTTTGTTTTCCGCTTTGTATTTGCGCAGGGCGTCGAAAACGTCGTCGCACACCGTATGCACGTTGGTAAATCCGTTGAGGGAGGCGTTTTCGTTTACGCTGTCAAGCGCGGTTTGAGATATATCGACGGCGGTAACATCTTTTGCCACCGTTGCGCAGTTGAGCGAAAAACCGCCGCTGTTGCAGAAACAATCAAGCACGGTTTTGTCCTTTGCGTATCTTCTTGCGGCGTAGCGGTTTTCTTTTTGGTCGAGAAAATATCCCGTTTTTTGTCCGCCTTTTACGTCGACAGCCATTTTGATGCCGTTTTCCACGATTATAACTCTGTCGGGAACTTCGCCGTACAGCACGCCCGTTTGTTCTTCAAGTCCCTCTTTTTTGCGCACCGCAACGTCGCTTCTTTCGTATATTCCTCGTGGCGCAAACAATTCGACGAGGCATTTGACTATGAGTTCTTTTCGCTGATTTATCCCGAGCGAGAGAAATTGACATACAAGCACGTCGTCGTATTTATCGACGATAAGGGCAGGGAGATTGTCCGCTTCGGCAAATACCATACGGTAACAGTTGTCGTATCCCAAAGCGAGACGCGCGTCGTTTGCGTCTTTTATGCGAGCAAGATAAAAACTTTCGTCGTCCGTTAGATTCTCGTCTCTTATAAAGATTCGCACGAGGATTTTGGAGAGATGATTGATATATCCTTTGCCTATAAACTTTCCGTCAAAAGAAAAAACGCTTGCCAAAGAACCGTTTTTGTCCTTGCCTTCGATTCGTGCGACTTCGTTGGCATACACCCAACTGTGTCCTTGTTTTACACGTTTTTCTTCTCCCTTTTTGAGATATACGCTGTATGGCATAATCCACCGCCTAAAAATAATAATAGAATTATAGATATAATTTGCGCAAAAGTCAATGCGTACGAGGCTCAACCGATATACGCAACCGAGATATTACACGGGTTCCAGTCCCAAAATGTAATCTGCCGAAACGTCGATGACTCTACAAAGTTTTGCCAACGTGTCGAGTGCGGGAAAAACGTCTTTTCTCATATACTTAGAAATGGTTTGAGGAGAGACCCCGATAGCGAGGGCAATATCTTTTTGTTCTATACCGCATTGCTTGATTGCGGTTCTGAGTCTAAATTGAATGTCTTTTAATTCCATAATAAGCCTCTTGATTTAGTATGTTCATAATCGCACAATGGTTGATTTTTTTCTTGACAATCGTACATTGTACGATTATGATGTAGTTAGGCAAATGTGCCAAAAAGAATCACGGAGGAGAAGAATGGGATTATTTAGTTCAAGCAGATATGTATCTGAAACGGTTACGGGAAGCACCGACCCCGTATTTGGAAAAAGTATCGACGAAAAACTCGAAGATTTGATTGCCGCAAAGGACAGGGAAGGGTACGATTTCGTAGGTTATTATGAAGAAGTTGCCAACAACGGTTTTTTGGGACAACTTAAAGACATCTATCGAGCAAAGAAAAGTTATACTGTTACTTATGTATGCAAGTTCAAAAAAAGATAGGCGGTTGACAATATGCAGGAAAGAACGGCAAAAAATTGTATCGCGGTTATCCTCGTAATTTGTTGCGTTTTTGTATTTTTTTGTGCTTGTGACAAAATATCGGGTGCTACCGCAAAGAAGCAAGACGTAACGGTATTCGTCGAAGATTTGCAGTATAAATTTTCTCTTAGCGAAAATGAAATAGCAACGATAAAGCCTTCGGCAACTCCCGTAAAATCGGGATATTTTCTAAAAGGATATTACGATAAGAAAAACGGCGGAACAAAGTACTTCGATTGCAACGGAAAGTCAACTACGTTATGGAATTTTAGTTATCCCGACGTGTTTTACGCACAATGGGTCATCGTAGACGGTTTTACGGTTTTGAACGGAATCAAATGGAACGGGAACACGTTCTCGTTTTCGGGAAGCAGGGTACTGTCTGCAAACGTAACCGAAGAAGATATGGACAGATATAGTGCTGTTGCAGGCAATCTTGACAGAAAAGTTCGCATAACTTTTAGTTTCAAAATGTCGTGTCCGCCAAATTCCGGATTCGGCAACGACCCTAATCGTGTGGTGGAAAGAAGAATCGTATTTCAGGATGCGGACGATAGCAGCGCAGAAGCATTTTTCACAAAAACCGTTGAATTAAAAGGTCTCGATTACAACGAAATAAGTTTTTCAACGGAGTGCAGTGCAAGAGTATTCGGCAAAAACACTTTTAACAATAGCAACTCGCTTGCGATTTTTATCAAACTGATAGGAAGCGACTTTTATCCGACGTATATAAAAGACTTATGCTTGACCGCAACTTTTGTCTAAACGCAAATGACGATTATATCGTTTGAGAATCGTATTTAGATAATGCGATTCTCTTTTTTTTGTCGAGAACAGGGAATATAAAAAAATCGCGACAAAAAGACAACGAGAAAGGTCAAAAGAAAAAACAAGCGTTTTGGCGTAAAACGCTTACGCAGAAATCGAAAAAGTGTTAGAATATTCCAAAATATAAAATATTTACGAAAATCGTGTTGCCTATGGCGTAAATCCGGATTGTAGTGATTTTGCCGAGCGACACGATTTTTTTGTTGCTCGGAAAGGAAGGAATATGGAAGAAACGAATCAAAACAAAATGGCGGTGCAACCTCTCAAAAAACTTTTTTGGAAGATGGGATTGCCGATGATTGTATCTATGGTGCTTCAAGCTCTTTACAACGTTGTCGACAGCGTTTTCGTTGCCAATATGGAGGGTGTTGGCGCAATCGCAAATCAGGCGTTGACTCTTGCTTTCCCCGTGCAGATTATGATGATAGCGATAGGCGTGGGAACGGGCATAGGCATCAATGCGTGTCTAAGCAAAAGCCTTGGAGAAAAGGACGGCGAAAGAGTCAACAAAACGGCAGGCAACGGCATCTTTTTGAGCATAATTATTTACGCATTGTTTTTGCTGTTCGGTCTGTTTTTGTCAAAGTGGTTTATATCGCTTTTTACTCAAGACGAAACCGTCGTGGAAATGGGCGCGACCTATCTGAAAATATGTTGTTGTTTCTCTCTCGGCTCGATAGGTTATACCGTATACGAGAGATTCTTGCAAGCGACTGGCAAGACTATGTATTCAACCATATCACAGGTGTCGGGCGCGGTGTGCAATATCGTGTTGGATTACGTTTTTATCTTTCCTCTCGGAATGGGCGTCGCAGGCGCGGCGTGGGCAACGATAATCGGACAATTCGCGTCGCTGATAATCGCAATGATTTTCCATTATTGCACAAATAAGGAGATAAACGGACATATAAAGTATATAAAACCCGATTTCAAGATAATAGGGCGCATTTACAAGATAGGAGTATCCGCCGCGCTTATGCAAGCGTTGCTTTCCGTGATGATGGCGGGAATGAACGCCATACTCGGCACCGCAAAAGCGGACACGACGATACTCGTAGGCTCTTTCGGTATATATTACAAGATACAACAGATAGCGTTGTTTTCCGCTTTCGGACTGTCTAATACCATAATCACGATACTGTCTTTCAACTACGGTATGAAAGACAGTCAAAGGGCAACCGATTGCATCAAATACGGCGTAACGGACACGCTTATCGTGTGCGCGGTAATCGCCGTTTTGTTTGAATGCATAGCGACGCCGCTCGCAAAGTTGTTCGCATTGTCGGAAGGCTCGTCGGAGGCGTTGATAGCGGTATGCGAAAGAGCCACGAGAATAGGCGCGATAAGTTTTGTGTTTATGGGGTTCGTCGTGGCGGTGCAAGGCGTTTTGCAAGCCCTCGGATATGCGGTAAAACCGCTCGTGTTGTCGCTGTTGAGGCTTGTCGTTTTCGTGTTCCCGACGGCGTATCTTTTTACGTTGACGAAAGACGTGACAAAGACGGTGTGGTGGACGTTTCTCATTGCCGAAGCGTTGACTTGTATCTTTGCGGCAATATTCTTGAAACAAGCGATTGACAAAAAGATTAAAGCCATAGACGTCGGAGACGACGCCGTCGCAGTCGAAGAAAAGATGCAAGAGTATTGCAAAAATATGTCTTTAGAAGATAAAATCGACGACGACTCGACTCAAATTGAGTCTTGACGAAAATAAAAAAACGAAGGATAATATAATAGAGCGAAGGCTCTATGAAGGAGGGATTATGAAAACTATCGTTACGATTTCACGTCAATACGGAAGCGGCGGAAGATTTATCGGCAAATTGTTGGCAGACGAGCTGGGAATTCCGTTTTACGACAAAGAGATAATCGCTCAAGCGTCGGAAAATTCGGGATTTGCGCAAGAGTTCATCAAAGAAAACGAGCAGAAAATGAGAGGAATATCCTCGTTTGCGTTTACGCCGTCGATATTCGGCGCAAATATGGTAAGCAACTTTGAAAACATCGAATCGCGCATATATTCGAGCGAAGCGGACGCAATAGAAAAGTTTGCAAAACAAGGCGCGTGCGTAATCGTCGGAAGATGCGCCGATTACGTCTTGAAAGATAAGTATAAATGCCTCGATGTGTTTATCCACGCGGATATGAAAGACAGGATAGACAGAGTTATCAATATTTATCGTCGCACGGACGACGCCAAAAAGGCGGAAAGACTTATCAAAGAAAACGACCGTATGAGAGCAAGACACTATCGCTATTATACCGACGCGGAGTGGGGCGAAAGCGACAACTACCACATCACGCTCAACAGCACGGCGATAGGCGTGGAAAACTGCGCCAAAATTCTGAAAGAAGCGTATCTGCGCTTTGACGAAGAATAATCGATACGGTTTATATCAAAACGAACGATATAAAAAACAGCCTCGAAACGGGGCTGTTTTTGGTTGCGTTCAAACGCGATAGCGATTTGATTTTTTGTGATTATTTAGACGCTTTGTCCGCTTTGAGACTGCCGATGAAAAGCATAATGCCTTCCACAATCGCAATAACTCCCAGCACGATAAATACGGCGTCTACCATATACCATCTCGCAACCACGAGCAGTATGCCTATAACGAGCAGAATCACGGGATTTAGCACAAAAAGCACTTTATCGTATTTATTTGCGCTTTTTATCTTGGACATATTGCACGCAAATGCGTAAACCGCGTATACTATCAGCACGATGCCGAGTATAAGCAACGTTATGTCTACGATTGTCCAGCCGCACGCTATGATTATGATGCCGACGGCAAGTTCGATTGCGCCGAGTGCCCATTTTTTGCCGATAAGGTCGAGTACGCCGAGTATGATAAGCACAACGCCGACAACCGTCAAAAGCGCGCTGACGAATTGCGAACGCAAAGTGCAAAACAGCACTCCTACGACTGCTAGTAATATTGCGGTTATGAAACCGTTTGATTTGATTCTTTCAGATAAATTCATTTTACACCTCTGAATATAGTATTAAAAAATCGCGCAATTAAATGCACGATTTTGTCAAATTTTTATTCCGTAAACTGTTCCACCAAAATGCCGGCTTCTCCGAACAGTTCCATAGAAAAATCGTCGGGGTAGGGATGTTTGTAGACGACCCTCTTAATTCCGCTGTTTATGATGAGCCTCGTGCATATCGTGCAGGGTTGGTGCGTGCAGTAAAGCGTTGCGCCGTCAACGGAGATTCCGAGTTTTGCCGCTTGAACGATTGCGTTTTGT
This sequence comes from Christensenella sp. UBA7588, assembly GCA_002478945.1. Taxonomy (GTDB): domain Bacteria; phylum Bacillota; class Clostridia; order Christensenellales; family CAG-917; genus CAG-475. The sequence goes on along the minus strand of DLKM01000023.1, from coordinate 23,325 downwards.
TCGGCGTGAACGGCGTAGCATTTTTCGGCGCAAGTACCGCTCTTGATGCCGAGTTTGTCGCGCATACAATAGCCTTTGTCTCTGCAGTTGAGTATTCCTGCCGGCGCGCCGTTATATCCCGTTGTCAAAATGCGTTTGTCCTTGACGATAATCGCGCCTATTGCGCGTCCCGCTCTTGCGCAACTCGTCCAAGTCGACACGAGTTCAGCCATATCCATAAATCTTTTGTCCCAGTTGTTCATATCCGCTCCTTGCGCGCAATATTTATTGATATAAATGAGTTTAGCACGAAAACATACAATATTCAACAAAGACTTTTCAATTTACCCATAAAAAATTGAAAAAAACTTGCATAATATATTGACATTTGGCAACCGTTGTTATAAACTGTTAGCAATCAAGCACATAGAGTGCTAAATGATTATGAAACTTAAAACGGAGGCGTAATATGACAATCAAACCATTGTTTGACAAAGTTGTCATCAAGGCAATCGAAACAGATGAAAAAACCGCAAGCGGTATCGTGCTTCCCGGCGCGGCAAAGGAAAAACCGCAACTTGCAAAAGTTTTGGCAGTAGGTCCCGGCGGTATGATAGACGGAGTCGACGTGACTATGCAAGTCAAGGTCGGCGACACGGTTCTTTATAGCAAATATGCAGGCAGCGAGTTTAAGGTTGACGGAGAGGAAGTAGTTATCGTTCGTCAAGCGGATATTCTCGCAATCGTTGAGTAAGGAGGCTATTTATGGCAAAGCAATTTAAGTACGGCGACGACGCAAGAAAGGCTTTGGAAGCAGGCGTCGACGCATTGGCAAATACGGTCAAAATCACTCTCGGTCCCAAGGGCAGAAACGTCGTTCTCGACAGACCTTACGGCGCACCGCTCGTAACCAACGACGGCGTAACCATTGCAAAGGACGTAGTTCTTTCCGACCCGTTTGAAAATATGGGCGCGCAAATCATTCGCGAAGTCGCAACCAAGACTAACGACGTGGCAGGCGACGGCACGACTACGGCATCCGTTCTTGCACAGGCAATCGTCAAAGAGGGCTTGAAGAACGTTGCGGCAGGCGCAAATCCGATGGTTCTCAAGAGAGGCATTATGTACGCGACGGGCGTTGCGGTCGACGAGCTTAAAAAGATAAGCAAGGAAGTCGAGGACAAAACCGCAATCGCACAAGTCGCTTCGATTTCCGCAGGCGACGAGAATATAGGTCAACTTATCTCCGACGCTATGGAAAAAGTCGGCAAAGACGGCGTTATCACTATCGAGGAAGGCAAGGCAATGACCACCGAACTCAACGTCGTCGAAGGTATGCAATTCGACAGAGGCTACGTTTCTCCTTATCTCGTAACCAACACGGACAAGATGTCTGCCGAACTCGACAACCCCGTTATCCTCATTACGGACAAGAAAATCAGCAGCATTCAAGAGATTCTTCCCCTTCTCGAGCAAGTGCTTAAGAACGGCTTGAAACTCCTCATCATCTCCGACGACATCGAAGGCGAGGCTCTTACGACCATTATCGTCAACAAACTCAAAGGCGTGTTCAACGTCGTTGCAGTCAAAGCACCGGGCTTCGGCGACAGAAGAAAGGCATATCTCGAGGACATCGCAATTCTCACGGGCGGAACTTACGTTTCGACCGACCTCGGATACGAACTCAAAGACGTCACGCTCGATATGCTCGGCAGAGCAAAATCCGTTCGCGTCGACAAGGACAACACTACGATTGTCGGCGGTGCAGGCGACAGCGAAGCAATCGCGGCAAGAGTTGCGTCCATTCGTGCGCAAATTGCCGAATCCACTTCGGATTACGACAAAGAAAAACTTCAAGAACGAGTTGCAAAACTCGCAGGCGGCGTTGCGGTTATCGGCGTAGGCGCGGCAACCGAAGTCGAAATGAAAGAAAAGAAACTCCGTATCGAGGACGCTCTCAACGCAACTCGCGCGGCAGTCGAAGAAGGTATCGTCGCAGGCGGAGGAACGGCACTTCTTTCAATTATTCCGCAAGTCAGAAAGGCGTGCGCAAAACTTGAAGGAGACGAGGCAACCGGTGCAAAAATCGTGCTTCGCGCTCTTGAAGCGCCTGTCCGTCAAATCGCCGCAAACGCAGGTATCGACGGCGGCATCGTCGCAAATACAATCATTTCTTCCAAGAAAGCAAACTACGGCTTCGACGCACAAAAAGAAGTCTACTGCGATATGGTCAAAGCAGGTATTCTCGACCCGACCAAAGTCACGCGTAGCGCGCTTCAAAACGCCGCATCCGTCGCAAGCACTTTGCTTACGACCGAAAGCCTCGTGACAGATATTAAGGAAGCTGCACCGGCGGCGGCACCTGCTCCCGAAATGTACTAAAAACTGCGCTATTTAGCGAATAACTGCGGCAGAGCCGTTCGAGAGTCAACTCATTTACGTTCAGTAAATTAGGGTTGCCTCTCGGACGGCTCTTTCTTGTTCTTCATCTAAATATCGCAGTTTTACAAACTTATTAACGGAATGTGTATATTCGGAGTTGGAGGCGCAGGGCGCCGACCGCATCGAGCGCCGAGCTTGCGTCACACACAAGGCGTTTAGCCATAATTGCCACTTGTGTCAATTATTTGCTTTTTGCCTTGGTGTTCCTCTTTCCCTTCACGCAAAAGACTGCGCTTTCATCTTATGTGTCAAACGTCAATTCGCTTGTCTTTTGTGTGTGGGAGCCTTGTGGGTGTAGTACAAGTGAGCCGACAAGTGTTGTTCTTTTTGTCGGCGAACGAGTGACATAACAAGTGAACGATACTTATCTATGCGTGTGCCGAGTGTTGCCCCCTGCGGAGCAGTTCCGTGGGTTCCCTCAAGCATTGCGCAGAGGGGGAACGGAATAGGGGAAACACCTGAGGAAGGGGGAAACTTGCATTAAGTTGTTTTGAATTATTTGAATAATTAATTTTCAATTCAAAGCATAATATTTGTTATGCGGAAAAACGCCAAAGAAAACATAATTGTCGTATGCACGATTGTGCTGTGTTTTATGCTCACGCTGACGCTGTGTCTCGTGCTGTCGGGGGAGGGGTTTCTTTCCGTTTTCAAATCGTACAAACAAGAGGGGCAAACGCTGTATGCGGTGGCGGTGGGCGGTTATTCCGACGTTTCGCTCGCACGCAACAATGCGGAACTGATAAAACAACGCGGCGGCGCGGGATACGTTATGACGTCGGACGGAGTAGAGATTATTCTTGCCGTCTATAAAAGCGATGATAGGGCAAACGAGGCGTTGTCCGCCATAAAAGCCGGCGGTGCGTACATAAAGAAAATCGAGGTTTCAAAGGGTAATTTCAAGTGGTGTAAAGACGACTTGAAAGATGCTGTCAACAATGCGCTCAAATACTTTGACATTGCTTTCGACGCGCTGTTTTCAGCCTCCGACGCACTTAACGGAGGAGGTATGTCGATTGACGACGCAAAAGTACAAATCAAGGTTTTATATACGCAAATCGAAGATATAAAAGCCGTTTTCTATCAAAAAACGGCAAATTGCGATAAGGAAGAAATTACGCAGATAAAACTTGCGTTGGTAACGACTCTGGCACTTCTCGACAACGTAGATTGGAATGGAACTTTGCCCGTCGTAACGTCGTCGGTCAGGTATCAGACAGTACAGCTTACTCTTTGCTACGCCGCATTAATGAACTCTATTTGACCGATTTTTCACGATTATTTCGCGCATAAAAACTGCGCGAAATAATCGTTGTTTTCAAGTAAATTTCCCGCTTGCGTTATTAAATAATTTAGTTTATACTATTATCTATGGCATATACATCTTTATATCGCAAATATCGTCCGGATACTTTTGACAACGTCATCGGTCAGGACCATATCGTGCGGACACTCAAGAATCAGATTGCAAACGACAGCGTAGGACACGCTTATATCTTCACGGGAACGAGAGGAACGGGAAAAACCTCCGTCGCGAAGATTTTTGCTCGTGCGGTAAACTGTCTGCATCCCGTTGACGGCTCTCCTTGCGGAAAGTGCGAGAATTGTCTCGAACTTGCTTCTCCGTCGAATTTCGATATTTTGGAAATCGACGCCGCATCCAACAACTCCGTTGACCAGATAAGAGAATTGACGGACAAAATCAATTTTCCGCCGACCGTGGGCAGATACAAAGTTTATATCGTCGACGAAGTTCATATGCTTTCCAAGGCGGCGTTCAACGCTTTGCTCAAGACGCTCGAAGAACCGCCGTCTCACGCGATTTTCATACTTGCCACGACGGAGATACATCAAATCCCCGCAACGATACTTTCTCGTTGTTTGCGTTTCGATTTTCGTCTCGTGCCGAGTGCGGTCGTTGCAAAACGCATTCGTTATATCTTTGACGACATTTCCGTAAAGTACGAAAACGAGGCGGTTGACCTCATTGCGTCGGCAGGCGCGGGAAGCGTCAGAGACGCTTTGTCCATTGCGGATATGTGCGTGAGCTATTGCAACGGCAACGTGACGTATGACGGGGTGCTTGAAGTTCTCGGCGCGGCGGACCCCAAAAAATTGCAGGCACTTGCCGTGGCGATTGCAGACGGCAACGTCGACGAGGCTCTCAAAGATGTGGCGCATTTCTGCGACCTCGGAAAGAGCATACCTATTCTTGCTCAAGACCTTGCGACGCTGTTCAGAAACGTGCTTTATATCAAAAACTGCTCGAGCGCAAAGACGTTGCTTGCTTTGCCCGAAAGTATATATTCTTCGCTCAAAGATATGGCGGATAAGTATTCCACCGAAAAGTGTATGAGCGTGATGAAGATTATGTCGAAACTCGAGGGCGAGTTCAGATACAGCGCGCAACATCGCATTTTGTTTGAATCGTCCGTGGTGCTTGCGTGCCTCGGCGGCGATTCCGACTCGAAAGCGGAAGAATTGCAAATGCGAGTGGCAAGGCTCGAGAAAGCGCTTGCGGCGCAGAGGAAATCGGGTTTTGATTGCGCACCTGTCCAAATGGATGCGAGACAGGTGTGGCTCAAGGTAGCATCCGAATTGAGACAGGCAGGATACCCGTTGATTGCGCTTTCCACGCAGGACGCGCAACTCGATATGACGGAAAACGAGTTTTTTGTGAAAGTCGCCGACCTTGCGACTCTCAATCTGCTCGAGGACAAAAACAACAGAGACGCAATCAACAAAGCGTTCGGCAGCGTTGACAAAACTCACAAGTTAATTATAGAAGCGGTAAGACACCTCGACGAGGACAAGGCGTTGCCTTTTGTCAAAGAGATGTTCGGAGCTTCGCTGGAAATAAAATAAAAAAGTTTTTTTTGGAGGAAACAATATGGCATACGGCGGATTTGGCGGCGGAAATATGCAACAACTTATGAAACAAGCTCAAGCAATGCAAAGAAAATTGCAAGAGGCACAACAAGAAATCGCAGAGACCGAAGTTACGGGTAGCGCGGCAGGCGGAATGGTTGAAATCACGCTTACGGGAGACAAGACCCCCGTTTCCGTCAGCATCAAACCCGAAGCGGTCGACCCCGACGACGTGGAAATGCTCGAAGATATGATACTTGCGGCTCTCAACGACGCAAACGAGCAAGCGGACAAACTCTCTAAAGAGCTTATGGGTCCGATGGGCAATATGGGCGGTTTGTTTTAATTAATCGTTAACTGTTAATTATTATGAAATACATTGAACCGCTTGCAAGGCTTATAGCACAGTTATCCAAACTTCCGTCCGTCGGAGAAAAGACGGCGGCGCGTTACGCGTATGCGATTTTGAACGCTCCAGACGAGGACGCGGAAGAACTTATCGACGCAATCAGAGACGTCAAGAAAAACGTGCATTTTTGCAAAGTATGCGGAAATTACACCGAAAACGAGGTGTGCGATATTTGCGCCACTCGCAAGCCTAACGTGATTTGCGTCGTCAAGGAGCCTAAAGACATCGTCGCACTTGAAAAAGTCAAAGATTTCAAGGGCGTATATCACGTTCTCGGAGGGGTTATCTCTCCGATGGAACACGTCGGTCCCAACGATATACGCATCAAAGAATTGCTTGCCCGTCTCGACGGAGTGGAGGAGGTTATACTTGCCACAAATCCCGACGTCGAAGGAGAGGCAACGGCAATGTATATCGCAAGGCTTATAAAGCCGATGGGAATAAAAGTTACCAGAATCGCAAGAGGCTTGCCGGAGGGAAGCGTTATAGAGTACGCGGACGAAAGCACCCTCTCGAGGGCTTTGTCCTCTCGAATCGAACTGTAATCGAAGCAAATTTTACGAAAGGTGGAAAATAAAAAACTCGGATTGGTACTCGAAGGCGGCGGCGTAAAGGGCGCGTATCAGGTCGGAGCGATGAAAGCTCTCGACGAAATCGGCGTGTCATTCGACGGTATAGCAGGCACGTCAATCGGAGCGATAAACGGCGCGCTGTATCTCGACGGCGGCATCGATAAGATGCTCGACGTGTGGAAAGAGATAAAAACCAACACCATATACGAACTGACCGACGAGGAAATCGAGGCGATAAAAGGGCTGAACGTAACTCCTGCGATTTTGAAAGTTTTGAGGGAAAAACGCCTGAAAACAATCAAAATGCTCGTTGCGTCATACCAAAAATCGCAAAGTTTTTTTGAAAATCTCGTAAACGAAACGGATATTAGAAAAAGCGGAAAGGATTTCGGTCTCGTTACGTTCGATATAAGCAATATGCAACCGTTCGAGCAGATGCTCGGAGGCATAAAAGACGGAAAACTTGTGGATTTTATAATCGCAAGCGCGACTTTTCCGATTTTTCCGCCAAAGGTTATCGACGGCAAAAAGTATATAGACGGCGGAGTGTACGACAATATGCCAATCAATCTGCTCGCGCGCAACGGGTACGAAAAGATTTTGGTAATCCGAACGAATCCGCAAAGCAAACAACCCAAACGCAAAATCGAAAAAGAAGGGCTTGACGTTTTCTACATAACGCCGCAAGAGGATTTGGGATTTGCAATGGCGTTTTCTTCGGGCAGAGTGCATACGTTTATGACGAGCGGATACGCCGACGCCAAATATTTGCTCGAAAACGGATTGAGAGATTTCCTGTTTGGAAACGATAAAGACTGACGACGCAAGCCGTCAAAGGGGATATATGTCGCAAAACAAAATTTTATTGCTGGACTCAAACAGCCTGATGCATCGTGCCTATCACGCATTGCCCAATCTCAAATCGACGAAAGGGCTGTATACGGGCGCGATTTTTGGTTTTTTGAGCATTCTTTTGAGATTGATAAAAGAGCAGAAGCCGACGCATATTGCGGCAGCGTTCGATTTGCACGGCCCGACTTTCCGTCACAAAATGTACGACGAGTACAAAGCGACGAGAAAGCCTATGGACGAGGAATTGCGCCAACAAGTCGAGCCGCTCAAACAGCTTATATCCGCTATGGGTATAAAAATCGTCGCAATGCAAGGCTACGAGGGCGACGATATTCTCGGCACGCTTTCAAAACGCTTTGACGACGAGTGCATTATCGTTACGGGAGACAGAGACAGTTTTCAACTCGTAGGCCCGACGACGAAAGTGTTTTGGACAAAAAAAGGCGTTAGCGACATCGAAGTTTACGACGTACAAAGATTGCTCGACGACGGATTTACGGTCGAGCAATATATAGATTATAAAGCACTTAGAGGGGATACCTCCGACAACGTTCCCGGCATTGCGGGCGTAGGCGAAAAGACTGCGAAACAACTTCTCGACAAATACGGTTCGTTGGACTCCATACTGGCACACGCCGACGAGATTCCGGGCAAGGTGGGGCAGACTATCGCAAACAGCAAAGACATTGCGCTCCTCAGCAAGGAGTTGGTCACGATAAACAGAGACGTTCCCGTGGAATGCACGCTCGACGACATCAAATTTCAGCCCGTATATTCGCAAAAGGTTCGTCAAATGCTGTCGGAACTCGAAATAATCAAACTTGCCGACAGAATGACTTTTGAGGACGGAGAGGAAGAAATCGAAGCCGTTGATATGAAAAAAGAGGTTGTGACTTTGACTCGAAAAGAGCAAATAAACGACGCTCTAAAAGGCGACGAAGTTGCAATTATCATCGGACAAAACGTGTGCTTTGCCACGTCCGAACAAACCGAATACGAGATAAGTTGCGTTGAGGATTTGTTCAGCGAAGGTATAGGTTTCGACGAGGCTATCGAGACGTTGAAAGAGACTGCTAAAGACAAAACTTTGGTTTGTTACGACTTCAAAAAACTGAGCAAAGAATACGGCTTCGACAACTCGAAATTCTTTGACGTTATGATTGCCGCACACCTTGCTCGAGGCAGTGCGCCGATAAAGAATATAGAACAGGTACTCGGTGCGGACGGCTATAAAATCGGTGCGGCGGAACTGCTTGCGGAAAGCAAAAAACTCAAGGCACAACTCGCACAACAAGGACTTAACGAGTTGTTTTACGACGTTGAACAGCCGCTTTGCGTCGTTTTGAGAAATATGGAAGAAAGAGGCGTGCGCGTTTCGGTGGACGAACTCAAAGTGCTTGAAAACAAGTATTCCGAGATAATCGAGCGGCTAACGAAAAAGATTTACGAGCTTGCGGGAGAGACGTTCAACATCGCCTCCAACAAGCAACTCGGAGAGATACTTTTCGACAAACTCGCACTTCCGCACGGCAAGAAAAACAAGACGGGATATTCGGTCGGAGAGGACGTTTTGAGCGCGCTTGCCGCCGTGCATCCGATTGCTTCAGAAATTCTCGAATACAGGCATTACGCCAAACTTCAGTCCACTTACGTTACGGGGTTGCAACCGCTCGTAAACAGAGGACGTATTCACACCGAGTACAACCAATGCATTACGCAGACGGGCAGATTGTCCTCAACAAATCCCAATCTTCAGAATCTTCCCGCAAAGAGCGACGAGGCAAAGGATATAAAGAGGGCGTTTATTCCGAGCGAAGGTAACGTTCTCGTTTCGGCGGACTATTCGCAAATAGAACTTCGATTGCTTGCGCATCTGAGCGGAGACGAGCAACTTATCAACGCATTCAACCACGGAGAGGACATACACGCAATAACCGCGTCGCAGATTTTGGGTATACCGCTCGAGGACGTTACGCCTGCGCAAAGACGTGACGCGAAAGCGGTCAATTTCGGAATTATATACGGCATAAGCGGTTTCGGACTTGCAGAAAACCTGTCGATTCCGCAATACAAAGCAAAAGAATTTATCAACAACTATTTCGTGTCGCATCCCAAGGTGCGCGAGTTTATGGACAAGTGCGTTTCGGACGCAAAAGAAAGGGGATATGCTTTGACGATGCTCGGCAGACGTCGCAATCTGTCCGACCTTAAAGCGTCCAACTATATGGTGCGCTCGTCGGCGGAACGTATGGCAATGAATACGCCGCTTCAAGGTTCGGCGGCAGACATTATCAAACTTGCGATGCTCCGAGTGGAAAAACGACTAGAGAATATGAAATCGAAGATGATACTTCAGATTCACGACGAACTGATAATCGACACGGCAGAGGACGAGCAGGAAGAAGTGAAGAAGATATTGTCCTATGAAATGGAAAACGCGATGAAACTGTCCGTGCCGCTCATAGCGGAAGCGACGAGCGCGAACAACTGGGGCGAACTGAAATGAGAGTTGCGGTAATCGGCGGAATAGGCTCGGGTAAGAGCGAAGTTATGAAAATCGCAAAAGAGAAAGGCTTTTTCTGCCTAAGCGCGGACGAGATAAACGCGCGACTTTTGCAAACGCCGTCGTATATAAGCAAAATTGCCAACGTTTTTCCGTCCGTTGTAAAAGACGGCGCAATAGACAAAAAAGCACTTGCGAGCATCGTTTTTTCCGACGAAGAAAAACGCAAATTGCTCAATTCGGTCGCGCATCCCGAGATAATGGCGGAAATACGCAAATGCAACAAATCTCCGTTGGCGGCGGAACTTCCGCTTTACGTCGAAAGCGGCGCGAGAGATTTTGACGAAGTCGTGCTTGTAAAAACGCCTCTCGTTCTGCGCGTTAAACGGCTGAAAAAAAGAGGACTTGCGCCAAAAGACGCTATCGCGCGCATAAAAGCGCAACCGTCGAATCGTACGTTGCAAAAATATGCGACGAGAGTCATATATAACGGCAAGGATTTGAAAAACTTGCAAGAGTGCGCACGCATAATGTTTGACGATATTCTCGAAAACGGACAATCGTAAAAAAAGTCTTGTTTTTATCAGACGCGCGTGCTAAAATAAATCGTAAATAAGTTAACTTTATCCGAATACGGATACAAAAGGAGAATATTATGATAAACGGCAAAAAAATAGTGCTTACCGGCGCAAACAGCGGTATCGGTCTCGAGACGTTGAAATTGCTCGTCAAGGGCGACAACCAAATTTTGGCAGTCGACTTGCGCACGGATAGAATCGAAGAACTCAAGAGCGACAAAGTCGTTCCTATGGTTCGTGACGTTTCCACCAAAGAAAACGTGGACAAAATCTTCGATACCGCAATCGAAAAACTCGGCAGAATCGATATTTTCTTTGCAAACGCAGGCTTCCCGTATTACGAGACGATGGACTACGTCAACTGGGAACGCATCGAAGATATATTCAAAGTCAACGTGTATTCTCCCATTTATACATATCAGAAATTCGCAGAGTATTTGAACGGCAGACCCGGTCAAATGGCAATCACGGTTTCCGCAATCGGCAAGCTCGCCATGCCCGGTTATACGCTTTACAGCGCAAGCAAATTTGCGGTGCAGGGCTTCCAACAAGGTTTGCGTTACGAATTGCCGAAGAATATCTCGCTCACTTGCCTCTATCCGATAGCCACCGATACGGGCTTCTTCAAAAAAGCCGTCGAAGGTCAAGAGGGCAAAGTCATTCGCGAGCGTCCGTTCCCCGTGCAAAAGCCCGTTCACGTCGCAAAATGTATGGTGCGCGGTTTGGAGCATAAGCGCAAATTTGTCAATCCGTCCAAACTCTTTACGTTTGCGCAATTCCTCTTTGCGATTTGCCCGCCAATCAAGTGGGTGTATTTGAAACTTGAGAAGAACAAACTTGACCGTTTCGAGGCACAAAAAGCCTCAAAATAAAAATGTGTCATTGAGCAAATAGCTTTGTTAAAGCCCCTTGTCCATCAACTCATTTACGCATAGTAAATTAGGGTTGCTGTCCGAGGGGCTTTGTCGCGCTCTTTATCTCAATGACGCATTTTTATAATAGCGAATAACTGCGTCAACGCCCGTCCGCTCCAAAATCGCGTACCATAAGTACGTTGGGTTTTGTTTCGGACGGGTGTTTTCTTGTTCTTCATCTATTTTGAGGCTTTTTACAAAAGTCACAAAATAAAAAAGAGTCGTTGAGAAATAGCATTGTTAAAGTCCCGACTTATTATAAGGTCGGGGCTTTTTCCATTATTTTAATAATGGATATGTATTAGAATTGTTTGACTTTGCGTGTGGAAGTGATAAAATATATTCTCTAAATCGGGTAAGGGTATTTAAAAAGGGAAATTATGAGAATCGCTTTTTACCGATGAGGAATGTATGAAGCCATTGCATAATCACAACGATGCTTCCGTGCTTAAAGATATGGATATGACCAACGGGCCGCTGCTCAAAAAGCTGATTGCGGTGGCTTTGCCGTTGGCACTTTCAGGCATTTTGCAACTTTTGTTCAACGCGGCGGACTTGATTGTTATAGGACAGTTTTCGGAGACAAGCACGCAGTCTTTGGCGGCTGTTTCGTCCAACGTCGCGCTTATCAATCTAATCATCAACGTAGTTATAGGCTTGTCTATCGGCACCAACGTGGTTATGAGCCAAGCAATCGGCGCAAAGGACGAGAACAAGGCGCAAAACACCGTGCATACTTCCGTTTTGCTTTCTCTTATAAGCGGCACGGTCGTCGGACTTATAGGCGTGTTTTGCGCAAAATATTTCCTCGTGTGGATGAAAACCGACCCCGCGATTTTGGACAAAGCCACGGATTATCTGTTTATCTACTTTATCGGCACGCCTGCGAACGTGCTTTATAACTTCGGTGCGTCCATACTTCGTGCGAAAGGGGACACCAAACGTCCGCTTATATATCTCACAATCGCGGGCGTAATCAACGTTGCGCTCAATCTGATATTCGTAATCGTGGCAAAACTCGACGTCAAAGGCGTTGCGATTGCTACGATAGTCAGTCAATATATATCCTGTATATTGCTTGTGATAACGCTTATGCGCGAGCAAGGATATTGCAGACTCGTACTCAAGAAACTCCGCTTCCACAAGCGCGAGTTTACGGATATAATCAAAGTGGGCTTGCCGAGCGGAATACTCAACTCGTTTTTCTCAATCGCAAACGTGCTTATCCAGACCAACCTCAATTCTTTCGGCTATGCGCTCGTTGCAGGCAGTTCCACGGGCAGTAACCTCGAGGGGTTTGTGTATACGTCTATGAATGCGGTGTCCAACGCAACGGTTACGTTTGCAGGGCAGAACTACGGCGCAAAAAAGCCCGAGCGTATCAAAAAAACCGCTTTGGAAGCCTCCGTTATGATTGTCATCATAAGCGTCGCGTGGACTTTGATTCTGTTGCTCGCAGGACAGTATATCGCAAGACTCTATACTCCCGACCCCGTCGTAATCGAGTATGCTTGCGAAAGAATGAAAATCATTTTGCCTATCTATTTCGTTTGCGGAATAGTGGAAGTCCTCGTCGGCTGTATGAGAGGTATGGGATACTCGTTCACGCCTATGATTGCCAACTTCTTCTGTATCTGCGTGTTCCGTATCGTATGGATTTACACCGCTTGCAAGGCATATCCGTCTCCGACCACGCTGTACCTCAGTTGGCCTATAAGTTGGATACTCAATATAATCGTGGACGGCGTTATTATGGCGGTTATCTACAAACGCGAGAAGTATATGATGAAGATGTCGTCCGTCGAGTACGTTCCTCAAAGTCAGTATGATGACAAAGACGCGGAAGTCGACGACGTGCCGATTATCGAAGACGATTATCCTGAACTCAAAGAAGTTATTGCAAGCGATTCCGAAGACGGAAATTCGAGCCGCAACGGCGGCGAGCCTTTGAGTGCCGAACTTGACGATTAGTACAAGTGAGCAAACGAGTGTTGTTCTTTTCGTTTGCGAACGAGTGACATAACAAGAGGACAATACTTATTTATGTGAGTGCCGAGTTCCCCTCTTGCGAACGCTGTTTGCTTAAAAAGAGAAATAACATTTATTTGAGCAATAGGGGAAAGCCTGAAGGGAAGGGGTGATGTTGCATTAAATGGAGTTACGACTTACTCATTTGAAAACTTTTAGCAATAAAAGCGACCACTCGGTCGCTTTTATATTTTTTACAAAATTTATCAATACAGATGTCGAATTATGTCGGTTTTCACGTCGGGTTTTGTCGAAAGCGCATATTGAAATATCGGACTTTTGTATTGTATAATAAATATATCTTTTGATATAGGAGAAATTATGGGAAAATTACAGAGTCTTATTGACAACAAGGCGCAAAGCGCGCAGTTTATGTGCGATGAAATCGCGCATATCTGCAACGATATGCCCAAACGCGACTCCGGTAGCGAAGGCGAAAAAATGGCTTGCGAGTATATGGCGGACTTCCTCAAGAACGATTGCGGTTGCGAGCGTAGCGACGTCGAGTCGTTCAAGGAAAACCCCAACGCGTTTTTCGGTTGGATATACTTTACGATTTCTTTCGTGCTTATCGGTATGGTGGCGTTTTTCTTTCTTCCGATATTCGGCGCGATAATTACGGCTCTCGGCTTTGTGATTTTGTTCGTTCAATTTGGTCTTTACAAGAAACTTGTCGACAAATGTTTCCCCGAAAAAACGGGACACAGCGTGACGGCAATCAAGAAATGCACGGGCGAAGTCAAGGGCAGAGTGTTTTTCAACGGACATCCCGACGCGGTATGGAACTGGCCCGTAAACAACAAATTCGGCGGTACGGCACACGTTGCGCATCTCGTTTCGAGCGTTGTCAGCGGTCTCGTCGTTCTCGGACTCAATATCGCCGCGGCAGTAAAGACAAGTTGCAAACCCGTTACGGCATTTGCGCTTGCGGATTATACCGCGCTTTACGGCGACGTGCTTTTCTGGATGGGTATTGCGATTCTCGTTATGGTGCCTTGCCTTGTCGGTATGTACTTTATGTGGGATGAAAAGACCATCACGGACGGCGCAAACGACAATCTCACGGGTTGCTATATGGGCATCGCTATCCTCAAAGCAATGAAAGACCAAGGTATCGAACTCGAACATACCGAAGTCGGCGTTATCATTTCGGGTAGTGAAGAAGCAGGACTTCGCGGCGCAATGGCGTGGTGCGAAGCGCACAAGGGCGAATTTGACGATGTTCCCACTTGGATATATTCCTACGACACGATTCACGAAAGCCGTTTCCTCGGCGTAAACTATCGAGACCTCAACGGCACCGTGGCTTCCGATAAAGAAGTCAGCGATTCGTTTATGCAAGCCGCACAGGAACTCGGCATCAAATGCACCAAGACGTGGGTTCCTCCGTTTGGCGGAGCAACCGACAACGCCGCTTTCAACAAAGCAGGTTTCAAGTCCACGGGAATTACCGCACTCGACCACAACTTGCAAGACTATTATCACACTATGCGTGACACCGCCGATAACCTCAATCCCGAATGTTTGGCGGATTGCTATGCTATATCCGTTAAAGCCCTCGAAAACTTCGACAAAAACATTGCCAAATAGCATCTGACTTTGTCAGCGCGCATCCGCTCCAAAATCACGTAAGTTTTGTACGTTGGGTTTTGTTTCGGATGCGCGCTTTCGCGTCATATGTCTATTTGGGCGATGTTTTTATTATTCTTATTAAAATCTCACGGTCGAATTTTCAAAATCTTTTTCGTTTTTGTATTGTCATTCGGTTTTTTTTATTCTACAATACTCGTATTGAAAATTACAGCATCAAGAACAGAGGCACAAAATGGCAAGCAGTAAAGAATACAGAGATTTCGTTTTGGAGCAAGCAAGCGAGTTGAACCTGACATACAAACCTATGATGAGCGAGTATTTGCTCTACTTTGACGGGATATATTTCGGCGGCGTTTTTGACGATAGGTTGCTTGTGAAAATTACGCCCAACGGGGCAAAATTCGGTATGCGAGAGCAGTTGCCGTACGACGGAGCAAAGCCTATGTATTTTGTGGAAGAAATCGATGACAGGGCGTTTGTTTGCGACGTTATCCGCACGGTATCAAACGATTTGAAAAAGAAAGCGAAATAACCTAATAACAGCTTTATAAACACAAAAACGCACGTTAAACCGTGCGTTTTTATTGTAATATTGTATAGTTATCTTTCCGTCATTGACTCGGCAAGCATCATAAAGTCGTAGAGAGGCTTTATCGTCTCGAATTGCTCGCAGAGGGTTTTTGCAAGGTCGGCGGAAAAGAGAAGGTCTATATCGTGCGATTTTGCTATGAAGCACATATCTTTCTTTTCGAGCCACAGGCTTATGTCTTGCGGATAGTCGGGATAGTGCGGTTTTTTGTACGTTTCGCCAACGAATTCGAAAACGTCTTGATTTTCAAAGCATTCTTTTGCTTTTTGGAATGATTTTGAATTTGCCAAAACGAGATTTCGCATACTTGCCATACTTTTTGAGTCGGCGCAGTAGTATCCGCAACCGTAGCGGAAACCGTAAGGGGACAATTCGAAGAAATACCCGGGCAGACCGTACATCTGATTTTTGTCGCGCATAAAAGTGAGCCACATACAATCTCTGTAAAGGCTCGTTTTGTCCTTGGCAAAGCGCAAGTCCTTGTAAAGTCTCGAGATGACGCTTTTGGGTTCTACGATGAAGTCGGAGTCGATTCGAAGCATATCGGGCGTCATTTGCGTAACGAGATTGCAAAACGGAGCGTAAAGATACTGTTTGAAATCCTCTTTATGCTCCGCATACCAAGCCTTTGAATTATGCTTGTTGTTGAAATATAAAAAATCGAGTGTTCTTTGACAAAACGTCGTCATTATTTGCCTTGGAATAGTGAAACGATTGTATTTTCCACAATCGTGCGCATTGCTTCGTAGTTTATGTATGTATGGTGGTCGTACACATATTCGTGAGAGAATGATTGAACTATATCCATAGAAAAGTGAATGCGCTCGTTGAGGTCGGGAGTGTTTACGCCCAAAGATTTGAATTTATCCGCAATGGCAAGCGTAAGCTCGTCCTCCAAGTCGATAAACTTTTTGTTTACGGCTTCGTCCGTGTGCGACATCGAGTGCAACGCTTCGTGAATGTTGGCTTGTTTTTTGTGAATTTCGATTGCGCCGTCGAGAACGTGCGCCGCGATTTGAGAGAAGTCCAACGGTGCGTGCAATCCGTCTATCATTTCCAAAATAGGCGCAAAAGCGGTATTGACGTATATTTCCAATACGTCGAGAAGGATGTCTCTTTTATCTTTGAAATATCCGTATACGATGCCCGTGGACACGCCCGCTTGTTTTGCGATTTGCGCCGTGTTGGTGTTGTAATAACCCACGGTGGAAAAAAGCTCGTATCCTGCTTTGACTATTTTGTTTTTCTTTTCGATTGAACGTTCTTGTTTTGGTTCTCTGACTTCTTGTGCCATAACGCTTTACCTGCGCGTACATACGCGCGTTTATAAGGATATTTTTATTATACACCAAAAGCAAAATAAATCAACTAAAAAGAAAAGTGAAATTTTTTTCATATTTTTTATTCAATCCGTTGACAAGTGCGTTTTTGAGATGTATTATTTAGTCGAAATATGAATAAAGTTTCATATTTTACAGGCTTAACGATTATATCGAATAAGGAGAGAGAAGATATGCCGTTGGTATTTGCGCCTGCAGGCAGGCAATTAAAAATAGTCAAGATTTTGACTGATGAAAAGACCAAGAAACATCTTGAAAGCCTCGGAATTACAATCGATTCCGAGATTAGCGTTATATCCCAAAGCGGAGGAAGCGTCATTTGCCTTATAAAAGACGGACGTCTCGCTTTGGATAAAGAAATGTCAACAAAAATTTTGGTAGCATAAATTTAGGAGGACAAAATGGAAAAACTTTTGAGTGATTTCATTATCGGAGAGCAGGGCGTCATTAAGACGGTCGGCGGAGACGGAAGAATCAGACGCCGCCTGTTCGATATGGGCGTAACGCCGGGTGCGGAAGTCTATCTCAGAAAGAAAGCACCGCTCGGAGACCCGATAGAGGTTACAATCAGAGGCTATGAACTCACGCTCCGTAAAAACGAAGCGTCTGTGGTAACGATGGAGGTTGTTGAAAAATGAAAAGATTTGCATTAGCAGGCAATCCTAACTGCGGTAAAACGACGTTGTTCAACAGTTTGACAGGTTCTACCGCACACGTCGGCAACTGGCCCGGCGTTACGGTCGATAAGAAAGAGGGTACTTACAAAAAGTGCGCCGAGCCTATCGCTATAGTAGACTTGCCGGGTATTTATTCGCTTTCTCCGTACACTCCGGAAGAAGTTATTTCGAGAAACTATATCCTCGAAGAAAAACCTGACTGCGTTATCAACATCGTCGACGCAACGAACCTCGAACGTAACCTGTATCTTACGACGCAGATTATGGAAATCGACGTTCCTATGATTATCGCGCTCAATATGATGGACGCAGTTGAAAAGAACGGCGACAAAATCGACGCAAAGAGCCTTGAAGAAAAAATCGGTCTGCCCGTCGTTGAGATTTCCGCTTTGCGTGAAAAAGGTCTTGACGAATTGATGCAAAGAGCGTACGAAGTGTCTCAACAACCGAGAAAGGGCAAAACCGTTCTCGAAGGCACGGCACTTACGCATCTCATCAACGATTGCAGAATCGCACTCGAAGGCGCAGGCGTTGAAAATTCTTTGTTCCACGCAGTAAAACTTGTAGAACTCGACGAAATCGAAGTCGGACAACATCCGCAAGCGGCACAAATGGTCGAAGAATTCAAGAAAACGTTCAAAGACGACGTTTTCGGAACGGACTTCGAAGCAATCGTAGCGGATAGCAGATATAAATACATATCCAAAAACTATTCGACGGTTCTTACAAAGAAAGAAAAAACCGAAAAAGAAAAACTCAGCAAATCCGATAAAGTGGATAAGGTGTTGACGCACAAGATTTGGGGTATTCCTATCTTCCTTGTGATTTTGTTCCTCGTATTCCACCTCACGTTTGCAGAGGACTTCTTGTTCCTCGGCGCAGGCGGCGTATTCGATGAGCCTGCTGTAGCATACCTCGACACGGACGGCACAAAGGCAAACTTTGCCGAAACACCTTACGATGCGGGAAGGACGTATTACACCGAAGACGGTTTCGAAGCAGAGTTGTCTTTCGATGAAGACGGCAATCTCGAATCCGTAGAAGCAAAACCCTACGTTTACGACGCTTCCCATAATCTCATTTATCTCGATACGATGGATGAAAAGTACGTCGAAGGTGCCAAATACTATGCAGATGAAAAAGGCAAGTGGTTGGTTAACGTCGAAAAGGACGACGAAGGCGAATGGGGATATGAATTCGATAGCCTCATCGACGAGTATTCGTCCGGTGTAAGTGCGGCAACGTTCTTCGGATATGAAGAAAGCGTATACGGCCCCGGCGTCATCCTTGCAAACATCCTCAATACGTTTACCGAATTCTTGAGCGTATGCGTCAATCAAGGTCTCGTGGCGGCAGGCGCACCCGAATGGTGCATCGGTCTCATCGTAGACGGCGTGCTTGGCGGTTTGTTCGCAGTCCTCGGCTTCTTGCCGCAAATCCTCTTGCTGTTCTTGTTCTTCTCAATCTTGGAAGACAGCGGCTATATGGCGCGTGTAGCGTTCATCCTTGACAGAATCTTCAGAAGATTCGGTTTGTCGGGCAGAGCGTTTATGCCTATGATTATGGGCTTTGGTTGTGCAGTTCCTGCATTCATCAACACCCGTACACTCGCAGACGAGAACGAAAGAATCGCAACAATCAGAGTCATTCCGTTCTTCAGCTGCGGCGCAAAATTGCCTATCCTTACTGCAATCGCAGGCGGTATCGCAACTCAATTCGGATTCTCTCATCCTGACGTAATCACATATTTGATGTATGTGTTGGGCGTTGTGGTCGCAATCGCAGCAGTCATTTTGATGCGTGCAACTACGATGAGAGGCGAAGTTCCTCCGTTCATTATGGAACTTCCTGCATACCACGTCCCGCAACCCAAGAACCTTGCGGCTCACCTCTGGGATAAGACGAAACACTTTGTGAAGAAAGCATTCACAATCATCCTTGCGTCCACAATCCTCATTTGGTTCGTAAGCCACTTCAGCTGGACTTGGCAATTCCTTGCAGACGAACAAATGGACCAATCAATCCTTGCAGGTATCGGCGGACTCATTCAACCTCTGTTCACACCGCTCGGATTCGGTTCGCAACTTAAAGCATTCGGCTGGGTATTCGCAGTCGCGGCTATCACGGGTCTCGTTGCAAAAGAAAACGTTATCGCAACGTTCGGTACGCTTGCTGCTTGCATCGTCGGCGGTATGATTGACGTAGAAGCAGACGGCGGCGTAGGCGCAGCGGCAACTATGATTGCGGCAACCGGTATCAACGTAGCAGGTTTGATTGCATTCATCGCATTCAATATGCTCACGATTCCGTGCTTCGCGGCAGTCGCAACCGCAAAGGCAGAACTTCCCACCAAGAAGTCATTCAATATGACGTTGCTTTTCTGGATAGGAACGAGCTACATCGTATCTACTATGATTTACCTCATCGGTACGTGGTGGTGGACGGTGTTCATCTTCGCGGCAATCTGGGCAGCAGTTATCACGCTTATCGTGCTTGACAACAAAGGCAAGATTGACGTAAAGAAGTTCTTCCAAACCCTCGGAAGCAAACTCAAAATCAAAAAGAACGCATAAGTCGCGCAAAATGCGCAATAAAGACTTTGCGTAAAAAAGAGTGATTTATGACAAACGCAGTATTTCAATCGATATTGTCGGCAATGCACCCAATCGGAATCGCTACAATCGTTGTGGCGGTTGCGATTGTGGTAGGCGTCGCGATAGCGTCCATAGTGAGGAAAGCCAAAGGCAAACCCTCACTCGGAAGCGATTGCGCAGGTTGTTCTCACGCAGGACAATGCAACGGACATTGTTGCAATCAAGACCAAAAGGTCGACTGGAGCGAACTCGTTGCAAAACGCAAAGAAGAATTGAGACAACAAAAGGAAGCCGAAGAAGCCAACAATAAAGATAATCAAAACTAAACCCCCTCTTTGCGAATGATTGAATAATTAATAACCGACAAAATCAAACGCAAAAATCAGAAGATATGTTGTAGCAATACGACAATCTATATTCTCTCTCAAAAAGTAACGGAAGCGCACTGCGCTTCCGTTGCTTTTTTATAATAATTATAAAAATTGATATAATATATTAAATTTCTTTTCTTCCAAGTAAATAATCAGTAGATACGTCAAAAAACAGTGATATTTCGACAAGGGTGTCTAAATCGGGTTCACGCTGTCCGGATTCCCAAAAACTGACAGTTTGATTGCAAAATCCCAAAGCCTCGCCAAGTTCTTTTTGCGACATTCCTTTTTGCATCCTTAATTCCTTAATTGCTAAACCAATAATATTGTTTTTCATACAAGAAATATATCAATTCGTCCTACAAAATGTTGACATTCCTACATAATGTAGGATATACTATTGAAAACCATTTTTAAGGAGGAATATATGGGTAGATCAAAAAATTGTAAATTCATTATCACATTGTTAGTTTTATTTGTTGTAACAACTTTTATTCTAATGTTGAGTGCTTGTAATGATGACAAATCAAAAGAATTAACGCTTGATGAAGAAATTGCTGAAATTTCAAAATCAACATTAGGTGATGTTGTTCATTTTGGCAAATATCAGCAGAAAAGTAAAAATGACAATAAAAAAGATATGATAGAATGGTTGGTGGTCGATAAAAGTGGAAACGACGTACTATTGGTAAGTCGATACATTCTAGATGCCAAATACATTTATCCTAACACGACAAGTAATTCAACATTGCAAATATGGAGTAACAGTTATATAAGGAATTGGCTCAACAGTACGTTTATGAAAACTGCTTTTTCTGACGACGAAATTGCATACATAAGTGATACAACTATTAACGATGCCGATTGCGGATATTCCGTTGATAAAATATTTTTGTTGAGTGCGAGCCAAGTTAGGAGATATTTTAATAGCACGGATAATAGAAAAGCACATGCAACAAAATATGCAAGTGCAAATGGTAGTGGAAATAATTGGTGGACGCGTTCAAAACCTGAAAAAGGAACGCAAGTTGCGCTTCAACTGAGATTTGCTTATGTAAACTCGGATGGTGAAATAGGGACTGACGGTTATGATTGTGCTGCTGGATATATGGATATGGGAGTAAGACCTGCAATTTGGGTTTCAATTAAGTGATATGTGTAAAGAAAAAGCGACAAAGTCGCTTTTTCTTTTAGTAGAAGAATATTTAACGCTTTCTATAAGAATAATAGCCGAAAAAATCTCCGTTTGCAATTTTCTATATTATATGTTATTGTGGAATTGACCGATAGGATTTGCCGTGAGATATGTGTCAAATCGGCAAAAATATAAATATACTGTCGGATAGGAAGGGAGTTTTTATGAAAAGAAAGAGAATTTGGATTGTAATAATTACAATAATTTTTTTGCTTTCTCTGGCTGTTATTTTTACAGCGTGCGATAGACCAAGAGAAGAACCGACCCCATTCACACAAGAGGAATTGTTTGCGAAATGGGTTGTCGGCAGAGACTTTTCTATGAATTACGACGGCGTTTTTACAACGCGTTATACAAGCGTCAATAACGACTCGCAAAATAAGTCAAAAGGCGAAAATACCGAGTCTTGGGGCGGAAACAACAAGTATTTCTACGTTCAAAACACTTATGCTATGGACGAAAACGCACAATATCAACTCGTTGAAGAACTTGTTGAAGTATTGCGCCTCGTAGACGAAAACGGCACTCAAAAAACAAAGATGTTTTATAAGCAGGCCGAAAACGGCGCAGTCCTCGAAAAATGGGATAACGAAGCAGAACCCGATTGCAGAAACGCCAACTTCCGCATTTGCCCCAAAAGCATAATTGCGGACGAGGAAAACTTTATAACGAAAGGCGACACTTACGAAACGTTTATTGCGGCTGTCAAAGCGGCTGCGCTCGACCCCGAGAACGGATACGGAATCGAACCTGCTTCCATTACGTTCGTTCAAAACGAGGACGGCTCGGTTACGTTTGAATTGCTTTTTGCCGCAAACAGAGAGCTTGAAGAAGAAGGATGCGTTATGGATGTAACCGACAAATTGTCCGTGACGGTCAAAGACGGCAAGGTCGTTGAATACGCATCGAAGGCAACGATGGAGTATAAGTTCGAGGACGAGACGAAAAACATGGCGGCGGATATGTCTCAATCGTATAAATTCTCATACGTTTTCGATACCGTTATGCACAAAGCGTTTGACATCGATAATGACCAAACAGACCTGCTTGAAGGTCTTAACACAGCAAAAAACTATGTTAAACAACTCTATATCAACAACAACGAAGAAACGGCAGCAGACTATACGGTTATCTCAAAAGTCAACATCGGAGGTGTGATGTATCCTGTATCGTGGGCAATTACGATTAATACCGAAGGTGCATCTGTTGACGACGTTAAAGTCGTAGCCGGCGAGAGCAATGTCACGATTGACGTTATCGATATGGCTGAAAACGATATAGAATACACCTTGACGGCAACCGTAATGGACGCAAACGGCAATACCGCAACTGTTGATTTCAAACGTAAAGTTCCGAAATTCCACGTTGCAACGTGGGCGGAATATGCAGAGGCTGAAGACGGAAAACTCCTTGTCGTCGAAGGTATCGTAACGATGTTCAACAGTAAGAAAGACGGTAAGTCCTTCAACAGTATGTACATCCAAGACAACGACGGTGCGTACTATGCATATTCTATGAACGAAGATCCGAAGGATAAGAACATCGCTGTCGGTATGAAGGTCCGCCTCGCTGGTACGAAGAAGAACTACAACGGTACTTATGAGCTTGAGAAAGTGCTTATCAAAGAGATTATCAACATGTCCATTGCAGAGGTTGTACCTATCAATATTGAAGAAATTTTTGCAAATGCGACTTCAGTAAAAGATAAAGTTCTCACAAATTTACAAGGATGTATGGTTACCGTTAAAGGCGCAATCGCAGCTGAAGTAGACACCGAAAACAAGTACTGCTACTTCACGGTTGGCGGCATAAAGGCTTATA
>DLKM01000005.1 GCA_002478945.1 Christensenella sp. UBA7588 | reverse complement strand
AAAATTCCCCTCTTAAATAAGACTTTCCCCTTTCCTCAAGGTGTTTCCCCTATTCCGTTCCCCCTCTGCGCGATGCTTGAGGGAACCCACGGAACCGCTCCGCGGGGGGGGGGGGACACACTCAGCACTCGCATAAATAGGGACATTTCTCTCATTATGTCACGCGCTTTGTGCGCCAGCTACGCAACAATACGGCGCAGTCGCTTGTACTAATCATCAAGCTCGGCGTTTGATTTGCTCGCCGCCCTGCGGCTCGAAGCTCCGAATAAGCACATTTCGTTAATAAATACGCTTCGAATAAGCGCACGTTTGCGTGTCGATGCCGACACGCAATTATTTTTTCGTTTCATCCGTACCTTGACCGCCAAAATCACAGATACTTTTCATAGTCGGAACAAAGCCTTTCTTTTTGCGTATTACAAGCCTGTCGAGCAAAATCGCAATGACAAAGCCTATCACAAGTCCGCCTATGGCAAAACAAATCTGGGCTATCTCGTTTATAAGAGTGCCGAGACCTATTCCGAGTCCCGTGAGAATAAGCGGAATGACGTACACTATCGTTGCGGCGGTCAAAACGTATTTTTCGCCCATTTCCACCTCGACGAAATCGCCCTCGTTTGCGCCGAGGGAGTTTTCGATAACGACTTCCACTTTCATTCCGTCTTTGGTTACGGCGCACATATGACATTTGTCACACGCACTACGCCTCTCAAAACGTACCGTGGCTTTATTGCCTTTGACTTTGGATACAACGCCGCGCTCCGTCATTTTGCAAAATACCCCGCAAGATTCTCGATTGTATGGCTTTGCGTTTCGCCGTTTTGCATATTTTTGATATTAACGACACCGTTTTGAAGTTCCTCATCGCCGATTACGACGACGTATTTTGCTCCTACGCGGTCGGCATATTTCATTTGCGCTTTTATGCCTCTGTCCATAATATCGTTTTCCGCTTTAACGCCCTTTTCGCGCAAACCCATAACGATTTTGCGTGCCGCGTCTTGCGCCGCTTCGCCCAAAGACGCAACGTATACGTCTATACACTCGGGTTCGGCTTTGAGATTATCGGTGTTTTCAAGCACGAGGAGCAATCTTTCAAGCCCCATTCCGAAGCCGACGGCAGGAGTCGGTTTTCCGCCGACTTCCTCCACGAGACGATTGTATCTTCCGCCGCCGCAAACCGTGCCTTGCGCTCCGATGTCCGTAGATACGAATTCAAATACGGTACGGGTGTAATAGTCAAGTCCTCTGACGATACCCGAATTGACCTTGAAAGCAATACCCATAGACTTGAGGATTTGTTGCACTTTCTCGAAGTGCGCCTTGCAATCGTCGCAGAGATAATCGAGAATTTTGGGCGCGTTTTTCGTGATTTCCTTGCATTTTTCCTCTTTGCAGTCGAGAATACGCAAAGGATTCTTCTCGAATCTCGCTTGGCATTGTCCGCACATAAGATGCAGATTTGCGCCGATGTATTCTTTGAGAGCCTTGTTGTATTCCGCGCGGCATTTTGCGCAACCGATGCTGTTGATGTTCAACTCGATTTGCGTAAGACCAACTTTTTTGAGGAGAGTCGCGGCAAGAGCGATAACTTCCGCGTCTGCGCTCGGGCTGTCGCTTCCGTAGCATTCGACGCCGAATTGATGATGTTCGCGCAGTCTGCCGTTTTGCGGCTTTTCATAACGGAACACGCTCGCGATATAGTACGCTTTCATAGGCATAACGCCTTGTTGCAATCCGTTTTCGATAAAACAGCGCGCAACGCCTGCCGTGCCTTCGGGACGAAGCGTCATACTTCTTCCTCCCTTGTCGTCGAAAGTATACATTTCTTTGGTAACGATGTCGGTGGTTTCCCCGACGCCTCTCAAAAACAATTCGGTATGTTCGAACATAGGCGTACGGATTTCCTTAAATCCGAATTGCGCCGCAGTCTCTCTTGCGATGTTTTCGACGTAATGCCACTTGTATGCCTCTTGCGGCAACATATCTTTTGTGCCTTTTGGTATGCTAATCATAATTCTTCCTTCTGTCGTCAGATAATATAACGACGCAGATTTCTTTCTTTAAGATTTCCGCTGATGTGCGCTTCGACGTATTCTTTGTCGATATTGATTTGTTTGGTCACGTTGTCGTCCGCCTCGTAAAGCACGTCTTTCAAAAGTGCTTCGAGTACTGCGTGCAAACGACGCGCGCCGAGATTTTCGCTGTTTTCGTTTTCTTCAAACGCAACTCTCGCAATCTCGTCTATGGCTTCGTCGGTAAAATTGAGTTCCACTCCGTCTACGCCGAGCAATTCCTTGTATTGCTTGAGTACCGCATTGTCGGGTTCGGTCAAAATCTTGACGAAATCTTCTTTCGTGAGATTGTCAAGCTCCACTCTTATCGGGAATCTGCCCTGAAGCTCGGGAATCAAATCCTCCATACGCGAGATATGGAATGCGCCTGCCGCTATAAAGAGAATAAAGTCCGTGCGGATAGAGCCGTATTTGGTTTGTACGGTGCTTCCCTCAACAATCGGCAAAATATCTCTCTGCACGCCCTCTCTCGATACGTCGTGACCTTGTTGAGACGCATTCGCGCCCGTTGCGATTTTGTCGATTTCGTCAAGGAACACAACGCCGTCTTGCTCTGCTCTTTGCAAAGCCTCTTGCGTGATTGCGTCCTCGTCCACCATCTTTTCCGCCTCTTGATTGACAATGAAGTCCATCGCTTGTTTGACGGTAAGTTTTCTCTTTTTAACGGGCATTTTCCCCATCATACCGCCGAAAATGCTTCCGAGGTCGATTTCGTTGCCGGGAGCGTTGCCGGGTTGAAGTTGAATGGGCTTGGGCTGTTGACGAATCTCCATCTCGATTGTGATTCCGTCAAGATGTCCCGCGCGAATCTCTTGGAGCAACTCCTCTTTGAGTTGTGCGTCGCTCTTTTCGGTTGCGCCTGCAGCATTCTTGCGAATGGGAAGAAGAATTTCGCAGAGCTTGTTTTCCGCAATTTCGGTTGCTCTGGGCATTACTTCTTTGAATTTTTCGTCTCTTACGAGGCGGATAGACACTTCCACGAGGTCGCGAATGATGCTTTCCACGTCGCGACCGACGTAGCCGACTTCGGTAAATTTGGTCGCTTCGACCTTTACGAACGGAGCTTTGACCACTTTTGCCAAACGACGTGCGATTTCGGTTTTACCTACGCCCGTCGGTCCTTTCATAATGATGTTTTTAGGTGTGATTTCTTCCCTCATTTCTTCGGGGAGTTTGCTTCTGCGATAGCGGTTGCGGAGTGCGATTGCCACGGCAACTTTTGCTTCGTGCTGACCGATGATGTATCTGTCGAGTTCCGCAACTATTTGTTTCGGAGTCATAACGTTATTGTCCATATTTTACCTCTCAAACGGTCTCGACCGTGATATGGTCGTTGGTATATACGCAAATCTCGCTTGCGATTTTAAGTGCTTTGTACGCGATTTCTTTCGCGCTCAAATCCGTAGCGTCCACGAGCGCGCGAGCAGCGGCAAGCGCATAGTTTCCGCCGCTTCCGATTGCGCAAATTCCGTTTTCGGGTTCGATAACCTCGCCCGTACCCGAAATGACGTATATAGCCGTGCTGTCCGCCGCGATAAGCAAGGCTTCGAGCTTTCTTCCGCCCTTGTCGCTTCTCCAAAGTTCTGCAAGTTCGACTGCGGCTCTCATAAGATTTCCGCTATATTTTTGAAGCATAGCTTCAAACTTTTCCGACAACGCAAAAGCGTCGGCGACGGAACCTGCAAATCCTACGACTACTTTATCGTTGTAAATGCGTTTGACTTTGACGGCGTTGCCTTTCATAATGACGCTTTCGCCCATCGTGACCTGACCGTCTCCTGCCACCGCGGTTTGTCCGTCGCGCCTTACCGCGCAAATAGTAGTTCCGCGAAATTCAACCATAGTTTTATACCTCCTGATTGTTTAATTCATTGCCCGATTTTTCGGACGTTCAGTTTTAATTTAATTCGGGGGTGTGGGTATCCCACCCTCAATTATTAATTAATAATTATTAATTTTTTCGCTCAGTTGTTCTTTCAGCGAATTTATTGCCCTATCGTGATACGCCTGTTTACGCTTCGATTTGTCGCGTATGCCCGTTATCGACGGCAATATTCCGAGATTTGCGTTCATCGGCTTAAAGTCGAGACTCATTTGCGAAACGTACCTGCAAAGCGAGCCGACGATTGTTACGTCGGACGGAATACGATATTCTTCTCCTTGCAATTCGCGAGCCATAGCCTGCCCTGCGATAAGTCCGCTCATTATGCTTTCCACATATCCTTCGACTCCCGAAAGTTGCCCTGCTATGTACAGCGTTTTGTCTCCTTTCAATCTGAACGTATCGTCGATTACGTTCGGCGCATTGATGTATGTGTTTCTATGCATCACGCCGTAGCGAACAAATTCCGCATTCCTAAGCGCGGGAATAAGGCTGAAAACTCTCTTTTGCTCGCCGTAGGTAAGGTTGGTTTGAAACCCTACGAGGTTGTAGCAATCCCCTGCGATATTTTCTTTGCGGAGTTGCACCACCGCATACGCTTTTTCTCCCGTAAGCGGATTGCGAAGCCCTACGGGCTTGAGAGGTCCGAAACGAATCGTGTCGCTGCCTCTTTTTGCCATTTCTTCTATGGGCATACAGCCGTCGAAAAGTTCTTTTTTCTCAAAATCGTGAAGCACCACGGTTTTTGCGTTTACGAGTTCGTTGTAAAAAACTTCGTATTCGTCCTTTTGCATAGGCAGATTGAGATAATCTTCTCCGCCCTTGCCGTATCTGCCGCCGAAATACGCCTTTGACATATCTATACTGTCAAATTCCACAATCGGAGCGATAGCGTCGTAAAAATACAGTCTGTCTTTTCCCGTAAGTTTGCCGACTTCGTTAGCAAGCGAATCGCTCGTAAGCGGTCCCGTCGCAACTATGGTCGGACGTTCGTCGTCAAGCGTCGTAACTTCTTCCCTCACAAGCGTGAAATCGTTATACGCAAACAACGCTTTTTCAACCGCTTCGGAAAACTTTTGTCTGTCAACCGCAAGCGCGCTTCCCGACGGAACGGCGCACTCTTTTGCTATTGCAAGCAATCTGCAACCGAGCAAATCGAGTTCCTCTTTCAAAAGCCCCGACGCGGTGCAAGGTTCGCACGATTTGAGCGAATTTGAACACACGAGTTCGGCAAGGTCGTCCGTTTTATGCGCACCCGTCGTTTTTTGAGGACGCATTTCGTACATTTCGACCTTGAAGCCTCTTTCGAGCAACTGCAATGCGCTTTCGCACCCTGCAAGCCCTCCGCCTATGATTTTTATCGTGTGTTCAGCCATAGTTTTTTGTTTATTATTGAGTAAGGCTACGCCTTCCGCAATTATTAATTTTCAGACGTTTCGTCTTTCACAAGCTCTCTGTGCTTGCATTTATGGTCGGTGCAGACGTAATAAGTCTTGTCGTCGCGCTTGACCACTTTCATAGTGCTTCCGCATTCGGGACAGAAGTACGGCGCAGGTATATCCCAGCTTATAAAGTCGCATTTCGGATAATTTGTGCAACCGTAGAAAGTCTTGCCTGCTTTGGACACCCTCTTGCTCACGTCTCCGCCGCACTTCGGGCATTTGCCGACGACTTCCACTATCTTCTTGATATTTTTGCACTTCGGGTAGTTGGGGCAAGCGAGGAACGGACCGTATTTGCCGTGGCGTACAACCATTTTTGCACCGCACTTATCGCAGACAACGTCGCTCTCCTCGTCGGGCATATAGTTTCCGCCGCCCTGCTTTGCCGCTCTTTCCACAAACTTCATAAGCCTCGGATAGAACGCTCCGATAAGTTCCTGCCATTGCTGATTGCCGTCCGCAACCTTATCCAACGCGCCTTCGAGACGTGCGGTAAAGTTGAGGTTCATAATGTCGGGGAAATTCTTCTCCATATACTCGCAAACGGCCTCTCCGAGCTGCGTCGGAGCAATGGCTTTCTGCACTTTTTGCGTGTATTCTCTCTTTGCGATAACCGAGATAATGCTTGCGTAAGTACTCGGGCGACCTATGCCGTTTTCTTCGAGAGCCTTAACCAAAGTCGCGTCGTTGTATCTCGCCGGCGGCTTTGTGAATTTCTGCTCGCACGCAACGTCGTCGAGATTGAGATGCTCTCCTTCGTTGAGGTCGGGCATCGTATCGAGTTCTTTGTTTTCCTCGTCCTCCTCGACCGTCTGCGAATAGACTGCCGTATATCCCTTAAACTTGACGCTCTTGCCTCTTACGACGAAGCCGAGTTTGTCTCTGTCCTTTTCGCCGACGATATGAACGCGCATAGTGTTATATTGCGCAGGCGTCATTTGCGAAGCCATAAAACGCTCGTAAACGAGTTTATAGAGTCTGAAAGCGTCTCTGTCCATCTTACCCTCCAAAGATTTCGGAGTGCGGTTCAAATCGATAGGACGGATAGCCTCGTGAGCGTCTTGGGCGTTGTCGCTGGTCTTATAAATATTTTGCGTCTTTGGAGCGTATTCGCTGCCGTAATTTTTTGCGATGTAAGAAAGCGCGATTCTCGCAAAATCGGGAGATATACGCACGCTGTCCGTACGGATATACGTTATGAGCGCGTGTTGTCCCTCTCCCTCGATATTTACGCCTTCGTAAAGTTGTTGCGCCACTCTCGACGTTCTCTCGGCGGTCATATTCAGCTTGTGACTCGCTTCCTGTTGCATCGTACTCGTGGTAAACGGCGGTGCGGGTTTTGAGGTGGAAACGCTCTTTTTCACTTCGTCGACGTGAAAATCGCTTTCTTTCATTTGGTCTGCAATGGCGTATGCTTCGTCGGCGGTCGTCGGCTTGATTTTTTCTCCGTTTCTATCGTTCAAAGAAGCGTTGAAAAGATTTGCTTTGGTCTTTTTTGCGCCGTCCTTGTAAAGCAACGCGCCTATCGTCCAGTATTCTTCGGGTTTGAATTCTCTGATTTCTTTCTCTCTGTCGACAATCATTTTGAGAGCGGCAGACTGCACTCTACCTGCGGACAAACTCGGCTTGAGTTTGCGAGAAAGAATCGGCGATATTTTGTAACCGACGAGTCTGTCAAGCACTCGTCTTGCCTGTTGGCTGTTGACGAGATTCATATTGATTTCGCGCGGATTTTCCATTGCCGCACGAACCGCTTTCGGCGATATTTCGTTAAACTCGATACGCACTTTATCTCCCGTAACGCCGAGAGTGTTCTTCAAGTGCCACGATATGGCTTCTCCCTCGCGGTCCGGGTCGGTTGCGAGGTAAACTTTGTCATATTTTTTTACCGCTTGAGAAAGTTGTTTGATGGTTGATTCCTTGTCCGGCGTAACGATATACTGCGGTTTGAAACCGTTATCCACGTCGATACCCAAAGAACGTGTCGGCAAATCGCAAACGTGTCCTTTGGACGCAAGCACCGCGGCGTCGTTGCCAAGATACTTCTGTATCGTTTTGGCTTTGTGCGGAGACTCGACTATTATGAGTTGTTTCATTATTTCTCCTCGGGGCTATGCCCCATACTTGATTTTCTCGTTTATTTTACGCAAGCGCGTAATAGTTTCCGGCCGTCTTTTCGATAAGCCCTTCGATTTCGAGGTTGAAAAGCACGGTGGTAAGTTCGCTTACGTTCATACCTGTAATTTCAATCAAATCTTCGATATGGCGTTCGCCGTCTTTGAGAGATTCGACGATTTGATTTTCTACCAAACTCAATTCTATCGTCTTTTTCTCGATAACTTCTCTCGAAACGTGCATCGAATCGAGTACGTCCTCGGGAGAGATGACTAAAGCGTGAGGCATTTCTCTGAGCAATTCGTTGTTGCCCGCGCTTTCTTCGTCGTATATATTGCTCGGCACGACGTAAACGTCTTTGCCTTGCTCGATTGCGAGTCTTATCGTGATGAGCGAGCCGCTTTTGGTTGCCGCCTGAGGCAGAAACACCGCTTCGCTTATTCCGCTCACTATACGGTTGCGCTCGGGAAAGTGATATTGCAACGGTTTTGTACCCAACGGATATTCGCTCACGATTGCGCCGCCGTTTGCAAGCACGCTGTCCATAAGACCTCTGTGTTCCGCAGGATACACCACGTCGAGTCCGCACGCGAACACCGCTATCGTCTCCGAACCGTTGTCGACGCACGCTTTGTGCGCAATGGAATCTATTCCTCTCGCAAAACCCGACACTATGCAAAGCCCCGCTTTTGCGAATTCTCTGGAAAATTCCTCCGCGACTTTTGCGCCGTATCTCGTGGGACGCCTCGTCCCCACCACCGAAATACACCTCTTGTTGAGAGCGGAAACGTTGCCTTTGACAAACAGCACAAGCGGTCTGTCATACACCGAATTCAACCCCTCGGGATATTCGTCGTCGTAGCAAGTGATATAGTGTACGTCCTTCTTTTGAAGGCCTTCGATTATATCGTCTACGCTTTGCAACTTCTTAAAAAAGTCCGTCGCGTGTTCGTCGCCCAAGGTTTTGAAAACGATTTCCCTCGCTTCGTCGGTTTGTATCTCGGAAGCGTCGATTTGGTCGAACAACGCGTTCTTCTTTTTCAAAGAAAGTTCGTCTACGCAAGACAGCGCAAGCAAAACTTTGCTATTCCAATCTTTTGCGTCCATCAACTGTACTTCCTATCAAGTCCGCGATATTGTATCGCTTCGGCAATATGCGCAGGCAGTATATTCTCGGAGCCTTCGATGTCGGCAATGGTTCTTGCCACTTTGAGGATACGAGTCGTGCCTCTTGCGCTCAAATTGAGCTTGTCAAACGCCTTTTGCAACAACCTTTCGCAGTCTTTGTCAATCTGACAATACTTTGCAAGTTCTCTCGAACCCATTTCCGCGTTGGTAAGTATTCCGTCGTTTGCAAATCTCTCTCTTTGCAACTTGCGCACTCTGTTTATGCGCTCTTTTATCTGTGCGGACGTTTCTCCGCTTTGTTTGCCTCGAAGCTCGTCGTATGTGATATTATCAACTTCGATTTGCAAATCTATTCTGTCCATAAGAGGTCCGCTCAGTTTCGACACATAATTGTGTATTTGAGAGGGTGTACAACGGCAGATTTGATTTTTGGAGCCGTAATTTCCGCAAGGACACGGGTTCATACTCGCAACGAGCATAAAGTTTGCAGGATACTCGGTGGTCTGTTGCACCCTCGATACCGTAACTTTTCTGTCCTCCAGAGGCTGTCTCAACGTCTCGAGCGCGTGGCGCGAATACTCGGGCATCTCGTCCAAAAACAGTACGCCGTGGTTTGCGAGGCTCACTTCTCCGGGCTTTGCCTTTGCGCCGCCTCCAACCAGTGCGGGAACGGTGGTCGTGTGATGCGGAGTTCTGAACGGTCTTGTCGTGACGATACCGATGTTGCTGTCGAGTATTCCTGCGACGCTGTGTATCTTTGTCACTTCTATGGCTTCTTCGAAAGTCATCTCGGGCATAATCGTCGGCACGCATTTTGCAAGCATCGTTTTGCCTGCGCCGGGAGGTCCTATCATAAGCACGTTGTGTCCGCCGGCGACGGCAATCTCCATTGCTCGTTTTGCAACCGTCTGCCCCTTAACGTCCGCAAAATCCACGCCGTAGCCGTGGTTTACGCAAGCCGACTCGTACGTCGAGGTAGGCACTTTTTCATACACCACGCCGCTCAACATCTCCACGACGTCGCGGAGCGTCGGCAAGGCGTACACGTCGATACCCTCTATGAAACTTGCTTCCCTTGCGTTTTCCGCAGGAATTATAAACTGCTTGTGTCCGTCTTGCATTGCGGAGATAAGCAACGGCATTATTCCGTTGACGTGCCTCAACTGACCGTCAAGCGAAAGTTCGCCGATAATGACGTAATTTTTGTAAGATTTGTTCTCTATTTGACCTGTAGCCGCCATAATGCCGAGTGCCACGGGTAAGTCGAAAGACGGACCTTCCTTCTTCGTGTCGGCAGGAGCGAGATTGACGATTATTCGCTTTGCGGGGTATTGAAAACCGCTGTTTTTTATCGCAGAGCGAACTCTCTCTTTGCTTTCCTTCGTAGCCGTGGAGGCAAGCCCCACCATATCGTAGCCGGGGAGGCCGCTGTTGATGTCTATTTCGACGTCAACCGCATATCCCGTCAGACCGTCGAGAGCGTAACTCATAAGTTTTGCGAGCATAACATTTCCCCTTATATATATTATAAGTCTATTTATGTTAGCATAAGCCGACGAAAAACGCAATAGTATTTATACCCTCCGTTTTCGGCAAAACACGAATGTAACTATCGGATATGCGTTTAGATACCGCAAAAAATATTTTTACGCTGTTTTTATTTTTTTCATCGAAAACAGCATACCTCTTTTATATTAAATAAAAATGAAACGAGCCGTGCGAACGCATAAAAAAATCGATACGCAAGCGTATCGATACTCGTCCACCGACAAAAGTCGATTTTATTCTTTATTTTCTTTATTATCGCTCTCGTCGACGTTGTCTTTTACGACTTCGTCGAGCAGTTTTTTCTTTTCCTCGTCACTCAAGTCGTCGAGCGCGACTTTAGGCTTTTCGTCCGTCTTTTCAAGCGCGATTCTGTCCTTTACGAACCCCGAAACGAGAAGTGCGAAAACTATGCAAAACGGAATTACGATAAGCACGACGTAGCCGTACCAATGCGACAAAAATTTTCTCAATCCGCCCACGAAAACGGACTTTTTGACGTATTTTGCCTTGACGTTTTCGGGCTTCAAATCCCACTCGTCGGTTTTGGTATTGCCGTCGTAAAGTTTATCCCCCGCGGTTTTGATATAGTTTATCGAGCCGTCCTCGTTACGCACGATTTTAACGATACGATGAGTTTCGTTGTATCCTTTGAGCGGTCCGCTCGGCGCAATAAAAGTGATTATGTCTCCCTCTTGCAATGAGTTTACGTCCTCGACTTTTTTGCAAAGAATCACTTCGCCCTTTTCAATCGTGCCGCTCATACTGTCGCTCAATACGTCGTACATATAATAGCCGAAGATTTGACTCTCTCCTCCGCTCTTTTTCTGTATGAGCATCACGGCGACGGTAATAACCAAAAATACGAATATCAAAGCGACGGCTATCGTCGAAACGATGCCGTAAACTTTTTTCGCTTTGCCGTTTTTTGAAGTTTTATCTGCCATACAAAATGCTCTTTGATATTTAGATATGTGTCGTATGTGCAAATCATAGATTTGCAAACTCAATCGAAACTCCTGTCGTTATATCGACGACTATCAATCCTCATTCTCCGAATCGTCGCTCGTTTCTTCGCTTTCCGCTTCGTCTCGTGCGGTTCTCGCCTCTGCGGCAGAAGCCAGATTTACGCTGCCGAACGGGTCGAGTATGCCGCTGCCCGTCTTAAATCTGATGCCTCCGACAGCCACCTTACTCTCGTCTATTGCGTCGAAATGCTTCTCTTTTCCGCTGGGTAAAGTATACTTTTGATTGAGCGTCGTTGCGCTCAATTCCCACGGGTCTTTTTTGTCTTTTTTCTTTTTCGAACGTTGCGGTTTTTGCTCGATTTCCTGTGCTTTTTCTTGCGAATTTTCGGCGGTTTTCGCTTGATTTTCCGTCGCTTTTTCTTCGGAAATCACGCCGTTTTCGGGCAGTTTTTCGCTGATTTTCGAGGTATTTTCGTCGCGATTTTCAGCGTTTGCGGGTTGTGTTACGTCTGCTGTCTCGACGTTTTCGTCCGTGACGTTTCCTGCTTCGGTTTTGGCTTTGCGAGTGTATTTTCTCTTGGGTTTAGCGTCCGTTTTCGGCTCGTCGAGTTTGCCGAGGTCTGCGTTTCCGCCCCACAAAACGACTTTGTCGTCGTCTTTTATATGCACTTGACCGACAGCGACTTTGCTCTCGTCCACAGGCGTGAGATTTATGCGGCGTTTCTTTTCGCCTTCAACTCCCCACGGGTTGATTTGCGTATCTTTCGCAAGTCGGATAACGGGCTTTTTGTCGCCGATTTTAGCGGTTTCGTCATTGCTTTGCGCCGTATTTTGAGATATTTGCGCCGTTTGTTTGGCAATGGAATAATCTCTCTTTCTTCTCGTTCTCGCAACAAGCGGAACGTCGTTTTCAAGAGGCATAATCGCGTCGATATTGTCGAGATGTTCGTCGATTTTCGCGTCTCTTTCTGCCTTTTTGGCGCGCGCCTTTTCCATTTCGTCAATGGCTTGATTGATAGGCTCGGTGTTCTTGTCTTCGAGTTCGAGACGTTCGTTTTTATCGACTTTGAGGGTTGCGTTGCGCTTTTTCGCTTCTTCCGCACTCTTTTCTCTTGCGATTTTTGCTTTTTGATAACTGAACGGGTCCATACCCAGAGCGGAATCGTCGATATTTGCCGAATTCTTTTCGAGTTCTTCACGCTGCTTTTTGAATGCGGCGGCGCGTTTTTCGATGTCCTCTCTGCGACGACGGATACGCTCTTGTCTGTCTCTTTCTTCGAGTTCTTCCTGTTTGATGCGACGATAAGAGGTAAGACAACGGTCGATTGCGTCCTTGACTTTGATAATCTCCTCTTGCTTGATTTTGTCGTCGTCGGGACGTTTGAATATTTTACGCACTTCAAACAAGTGCTGGTCGAATTTCTCCGCATCGGGTTCGAGGTCCACTTCTTCCTGTTCGGCTTTAGGAGGCATTTCCTTGAAGCGTTCCACTTCGACGGGACGTTCTACAACCACTTCTTTTTCTATTTCTTGCGGCTTTTCGACCTCTTTTTCGACTTCTTCTTGTTGAACTTCGGGTTCTTGTTCGGTCTCCTGCTGTTCTTGAGGTTCTTCCGCCTTTTCGGTTTCGGGCAAAACTTCGGGCGGAATTTCTTTTTCCGCGTCCTCTTGCTCTTGCGGCTTCACTTCCTCGACGTTTTCCTGTTCCTCGTCGTTTTCTTCTTTATTGTCGAGTTTTTGAGCATATTCGTCACGCTCGATTTCGTCTTTTTGGAAGTCCATTTGACCCACTCGCATAAAGTCGGCAAATTCCTTGTCCTCCATATCGAAATCGGTTTCGCATTGGTCGTAAAGGCTCTCGAACACCATCGTGTTGAGCGTTATCATACTGCGCAAACGTTTTGCGCTGTCGTCCTCGATAGGATAGTCCTCCACTTCGTCCGAAGTCGAGAATCCCGCGGTTGCCTGATACGTCTCGACAAATTGCCACAAAGTCAACGCTTTTTTGAAATTCGGTTCTTTCAAAATGACGTTGGTACGCATAATCGGTGGTCTGACAGGCGCGGAATTGCGCATCGACTTTGCAAACGACGATGACAAAAAGTCCGTGATAATGCGGTCGATTTTTGCGACGCGCTCGATTTTCGTAAGCGTATCGGGGTCGAGCCTCATAACTTCGTCAAAGCTCAACTGTGCAAAATATTCCGTTCGATAAGTGATTTTTTTGCTCGGTAAATTAAAACGAGATTCGATGTCGAGTTCGAGTACATCCTGCGTTGCCGACGCTTTTTTAATCTTGTCGTAACGCATAGTAACGAAGTCTTTCAACTTCAAAAGCAACGTGTAAATAAAGCGGTTTTCGTAGATTTCAAAAGATTCCTCTTTCGTGATATTGAGGATTTTGGACGGAGTAACGTCTCCCGTCTTTTCGTCCACTTTCGAAATCATATTTGTGTGCTGCGCAAGATACTTGACGGACTCCGTAGAGATACTTCTTGCCAGCGAAACGTCGACAATATCTTCCTCTTGCACGATAAATTTACGCGGATTGCGCACAATCGTATCGAGGTTGGGAAGAATGCCTTCGATAGTATCTATCCAGTCAATCGAAATGTCCTGAATAAGGCGTTTTTTTGCCAATTTGAACACGGAAGACCCTTTCTCGACACGGTCTTTGAATTGCTGATAAAAGCCCTCTGTGCCGAGAACGGAAACAATCTTATCTGCGTACGCTTTGTACACTTCTCTTGTGATTTTGTTGTCTTCCATATCCGTTATTTTTTGTTATTTTTGTAAGTTACTGCCACGCTAAAATTTGTTTGTGGACGCTAAAATGCAGTATTTTGATGCTATGCGCGAAAGGCGTGCTTTGAATACAAGCCAAATGTACTGAAGTACATGACTTGCAGGCAAAGTGCGGCTGACAAAGCAGAGCGCAAAATAATGCATTTTTAGACTAAAGTGGGATAAACGGATGAATAACAAGGCAGCGTATGTGCGAATCAAAACCCAACGTACAAGTCGTACGTGATTTTGATGAGCAGATGCGCTAACGCCGTTATTCGCCGTTTAGCACATTTTAGAACAGTTTCTTGAGGCGGTTGATATACTCCTTACTCTCCTGCATATTCTCCTCGCCGAAAAGCTCGCTGAGATACAAAATCAAGCCGTCGATTTCGTCACGAATGTAGGACAAGTTGAGTGACTCGAACTTACGGAAAATCTTGTTGCAGAGAACGTAGTCGAGTCCGTCGATTTCGGTTCCGCCGCATCCGACGTAGGACGGAACGAACTCTTTGAGCTGCTTCACGATACGGTTACCGAACGCGAGGCGGAAATGCTCGATAACGTAGTCGTCCAATTTGTTGACTTTGTCAAGAACGTCCTGCGAGACCTTGTAGACCTCTTGCGACTCCTTGAACATCGCTTCGAGGTGCTTGTAACTGATAAATATGTTATCTGCCCACGGAGCGTCAAACGGAACGCCTTTGCTGTTGATGTTTATCGGCATAGCACGGTCGTAAACCTTATCCGAAATCGCGAACGTCGAGTCGTCGTTGTTTGCGGTGCCGATGAACCACATATTCTGCGGAAGTCTAAAACGACCTTTATCGATATGTTTGGGGTCGTTTGCCCACCCCGACGGAACGAGGTCGACAATCCACTCGTCACGGGACGGCATTTCGAGAATTGACAACATTTCCGCGAAATAGTACTCGACACGAGCGATGTTCATTTCGTCGAGGACGGTCAGATAAATCTGGTCGTTCCAAGTTGCCTCGTACATCTTTTTCAAAACTTCGGTTTCATTGAAGCGTTTGGTAAATTCGTTGAAGTAACCGAAAAGTTCGGTACGGTCACGCCAGGACGGCTGAACGGACGCAATCGTCGCAGGGTTGTTGAGGAATATACCCATAGCGTGCGGAAGCGACGTTTTACCTGTACCTGAAATACCTTGCAGTATCATAAGACGAGACGTGGACATACCCGCAATAAACAGCCTTATAATACGCGGATTGTAGTACAGTTTCATACGAGAGCAAGCGAAATTGCGGAAACGGTCGCAAAGTTCGGGCAACGTGATTTCGTCGTCGTAAACGGGCGGAACGTAGTTTTCGTAAATTTTGTCGATTTCGGTAAGTTTGTAGAAACGGGATTCGCCCGTCGGGGATTGTTCTTCTTTCTTCTCCTCGCCTTTTTCTTCTTCCTCTCCCTCGTAATTGCCGATGTCGCTCACTCGCATACCGAGAATGCGGTCTTTTTCGGCAGACATTTTGATGATTTGTTTTTTGAGGTTGGCGCATTCGTCGACAAGGTCCTGCGGAAGGACTTTCGCTCTGCTTATGCGGACGAGTTTACGGATACCGAACCCTATCAGCACAAGCACCGCCACGATAGCCGCCACGATGAGAATGATGAAAATAATGGCAACAGCCCACTCTCCCGCACCGAAATACTCGGTGTAGTTCTTGAACGCGTCAGAGTAGCCGTCGTTGTAGAAGATGTGAATTATGCCCCAAAAGATACTTCCGATGCCTTTGTCGTAAAACGCACCTAAAAATGCTTTCAGAAATTCAAATACAAGATTGATGTTCATATAATTGCTTATTTATGCATAGCGGACAAAACCCGAAAGGCTTCGGCCGACTCCCGCCGAGCGAGAGATTTTTGCACGATTGCGAAACGTCCCCTCGAAAGCAATAACAACGCAGTATAGGACGAATATAGGCGCGTGCGCTTATATGCGCACAACTTTCCCGTCGCACGTTATATCAAAGATATAAAATCGTCAAAAAGCAAACGCCTATCGCACGCAAAAGCGTGCGATAGCGTAAAACGCATTATTGATTGTCCTGCTTATCGTCGGAGCTTTCCGTATCGACTTTTTCGTCTACGAGTGTAGGCTCGTCGTCGACAGTCGTCGGTTGCGGCTCGGAGGCAACAACTTTGTCGCTACCCTCTTGCGCGTCCTGAACGACTTTGGTCGGGTCGGAAGTATCCTGCGCCAACGAAGCAAGATATTCTTGAGCAAGACGACGTTTTTCCTCATCGGACAAACTGTCGACGGTAATAACTTGCTCTGCTTGGACTTTGTTTTGATTTTCGAGTTTCGCAATAACGAGAGTGCGGATAAGCACGAATGCGTAAACGACGAACAGCAAAATCAACGGCAACACTACGATGCAGAAGAAACGCACCTTCATGCATTCGCCGAAATGTCCGCTTTCGGGGTCTTGGTCTTGAATCCAGTTGGAGAATGCGCCGCAACCTTTGAGCATTTTGCCTGCCGTATAGGTGCCGTCCTCGTTGACAGAACCCCACGTTCCGCGAATTGCGCCGATGTCTACCAACTCTCTTACGCCGATAATATCGAAACTGCCTGCGGAACCGTTCTTTGCGTATTCTTCAGCGGCGGCTTGCCAAGTGCCGTTCTGATTGTCGCCTCGAGTGATAACTTTGCTCAAGTTGTTTTTTTCGTCATATTCGAGAGCTATGATTCTGTGGGTATTGAAATAGAAATGAGTCCCCTTTTGCATTTTGTAGGTAACGATTTGACCTACTTTGATTTTGTCCAAATCAACGTCTTTATCAAAAGATTCTACGATAATGACGTCGTTCTTCGTAAATACGGGAGACATAGAATCGGAAACGACGTTCATATAGATTTTTTTGCCGAACTTCATAAGTTTTTCTTCGTTCGACGCACTCGAAATCATAAATATCGCTACGACCAATGCAAATACGATAACTACGATACAAACACCCGTGGCAACCCAGTTGAGAATGTTGCGCACTTTTTGCTGTTTGGGTGTGAGTTGTTTTTTCTCTTTTGCTGTGGAAGCAAGTTTTTCCTTGATGCTCATAAATAACCTTCCTTTTGATGCTTCTCTGCCCTCAACCCAAGACTTATTGCCGTATGCCTCGCCACAAGCGAAACCGAGAGGAGAACAAATGCTATTGACGTCATCGAGCCATACTTATTGCCATTGAACGAGACGTACTGCCCCGCTTTGCTCGAATGATTTTGCTGTAGCGTATAGTTATAACTATACATATAGATTTTAACTTATCTAAACGACGATGTCAATAGCAAATTTTGCCTACGACGGCTCAAACAGTCATAGTTCGAATTTTTTTTAGAGAATTTAATGCGTTTTGCAGCTTTTTATAGCATTTTACTCGCAAAAACAAAAAACAAACTCCTTCCCTGCAATCGAGGAATTCGATTTCCGCACAAAAAAACACGGCTCATTCGAGCCGTGCATTTTTTTGTTTAGTTACTTTGATACTTAGTTACCTTGTTGAGTTCTTTGAGGATGCGTCGTACCGAAGTTGATATAGATTGAAGAAGAAACGCCTTTTGCTTGGTCGTTGCAGTCTCCGTCATTACCGTCAATCCAAATCAAAAGATGAATTTGATAAATCGTTGACCTGTCAAGATAATCGGTTCCAGTTTGAGTATTTGGGTCTCCTGCAATCGTAATCGGAATGTTCGTTGCGCCGTTGTTCAACGTTTGAGATTCGTTTCCGCCATAAGCTACTGTATTAGTGTTTCCGTCAACGAGTTTTTTTGCGAGACTTGCGGTGGTCGTGTTGTAGTGATTGTTGCTACCGTATGCGTCTACGACTTGATTTGCGGGCGTATCTGCGCCAATCATTCCGTCAATAGCCCACGCAACGTGAATTGCCGCGTTCATACCAAGGTCGATGTCGCCGGAGTTGGGGTTGATGGTAACGTTGCAGATGATGCTGTACAAGTCTGCCGCTGCCGCTTGAACACCGATAACGACGTCCAAATAGTCTTTTTGTCCGTATGCGGGAGTTGCGCCGTTTGTAGATGCAACTTCTGCAAGACCTTCGGAAACGACCATACCCGTAGCATTTGCGGATGCAACCGTTCTGATAGCCGCCAAATTGAACGTGCCGTCTGCCGTTGCGCCGGATTTACCCGTACCGACTGCTTTGGTCATATTGGTCAAGCTCAACTGCATATCGATTCTGTTGCCGAGACCGTTGTTGCCTTCCCAGTAACCGTTACCAGCTTGAAGAACCTCGTTAGGAACAGAAGTGCCGCTATCGTCGGTTGTCGCATAAGCGTTGCCGATTGTGGTCGTGCCTGAGCGGAATGCGCTGGACGAAGCACCTGCTTGATAAATATTTGTACTGCTCAAGCCGATAGATACGTCGGAACCTGAACTGACGCTGAAATCGATTTTTTCAATGGTCGTTTCAGCCGTTGCCGTAAACCAAGCGTATGTAGCGGTTGTGAGAGATGCAATCAAGACAACAACCATAACGACTGTTGAAATAATCAAACCTTTCTTT
This sequence comes from Christensenella sp. UBA7588, assembly GCA_002478945.1. GTDB lineage: Bacteria > Bacillota > Clostridia > Christensenellales > CAG-917 > CAG-475. The sequence goes on along the minus strand of DLKM01000005.1, from coordinate 4,047 downwards.
TTCATCGTTTTCTCCTTATCGAGCGTCTTGCCCTTTCTAAAACAAGATGCCCTATATTTATTTTTATTTTTGATTACCGATTGTCGCTTTGCCGTGAGGTGCAGTCCATTCGTCAAATTTCGTTTTTTCGCAAAATTCCACGGAGACGCTTCCCTGCCGACGCCACATTATATGCGTACGGGTGCGCGCAGATGCGACTTGTTTATACACGAATTATAAATCTTTTATGCATCGATGTCAACACCAAAATAAATTTTTCTTTATATTTCAACTTGTTTCGATGCAAAAATACCGATTTTATTTACATCAAGTGTATGATTTTAATACACATTTTTAATTTTGTCGATTTTTGATTTTTGTATAAATATACATCATTATGCATCGATATTCACTTTTCTTTCGCTTTATGCGCTATATAAGTTCTAATATGCATTTTATATAACATCGTGCGCTCTCACGCATACGCTCGCACGCGCAGGTCAAACACGCAATAAGTTTTTTAATAAATTTATAAGCGAAAGAGCGATTTTTCCACAAAAACGTAGTGAAAACGCAATAAAACCGATAATGTTGCGACCTGAAAATCAATAAGCGAAGAAGTTTAATCCGAGCTTGCAGTATCCGCCGAGTCTCGCATCGTTGCAATCGAAGTCGCTACCCTCGAGCCATATACTGACGTAGCAATACATTATATCTCCGACGGCAAGCGTCGTGTCACGTTGAAAAACAAATTCGTCGGACGCAAACGGCGTGGTTGCGAAATACCCTGCCTGTGCGGCAAGTTTTTTATCTTCGTCGGTTGAGAGTTTCACGTTTTCGTATTCGGCAAGACTAAAACTTTCCCTGTCCGAACCGACGGGATATGCGACGTATTCGATAAATCCGTCCTCTACCGTGCGTTCTGCGTTTATTGCGGTGGAAGCAAGACGCTGATTGTTGCTCAACGCCGCATATACGCTTACGTCCGCTGTCGGATTGCTCTTGTAGGATTCGCCCCACATCACTCTGACAGCGTCCTGAAGATTGAATTTGTCAAACTCGAGCGTCATTTCGTAATTGACAAACGCAGGTTCGCTACCCGTATTCTTGAGCATAAACACAAATTGAATATATCTGTTGCCGTTCATAACGCCCGTTTCGACGTCGTCTGCAGTCAACAATTCGCGCACTTCGTCGACGGTGGGGATTTTTTCCCTGTTGTAAATCGGGTTATAACTCAAATCCCACATCTGTTTGGGTCCTTCGATGTTGAGATACGGAGTCCAATACTCGTTGTCGACGGACATCGATATGGCCTTTTCTTTATTCTCCGAACGAGCGGTAATGCGAACGCTGTTTTCTTGAACGAACAAAAGCATCATATAGACGATAGACGTAACGATAAGCGAAAAGACGAGCAAAATGAGCATCGCACGTTTGACTTTGCGACGAGTTTCTTCCCTCTTGACCTTTTTTGACGCAACGATAGAATCTTCCCATTCCTTCTTGAGACGGGATTGTTCTTTCTCGGCGTTTTGGGCAGAATTCTTGTCTTTTTTGCCTTTCTTACCCTTTTTGCCGTATTCGGAAGATTGAGCCTCCTCGGGTTGCTCTTGCTCGGCAAGAGAATCCTGTTGCTCGCTATCTTGCGTAATATCGGTGTTTTGAGTTTGTTCTTCGCTCATTTGTTGTCTCTACTACACACGAACGTGCAGATGTTTTTTGAATTTCGCTGCGCCGGATTCCCACGTCGCACCGTTCGTTGTTCCTCGGAATGACATAAATTCAGGTGTGGGCAACGCCCACCATACTTGGTTCTTGGCAATACGCACTTGTGCGGGTTGTCGTTGCCATAGCGACGATTTTTGCTCAGAATTTATGATACGTTCCGTCGCCCGCAAAGTAGCCGAACGGCACCCATTTGCCTATCGAATCGTCAAAGTAGCCGTTGTCTACGATTTCGCCGCTTTGGTCGGTGTAGGTATAATCTATCCACCTGCCTTCTTCGTCGAAATAACCGTCGTAAACGTTGCCGTCTTTGTCAACCCATTGTGCGTTTTCGTTGTAATGACCTTCGTTGGTTACGTCGAATTGCTCGTATTCAACCCAGTTGCCGTCCACGTCGAAGTAGCCGTTAAAGACGTTGCCGTCCTCGTCAACCCATTGACCTTTTTCGTTATATTTGCCGACAAGGTCGGGTTCGTCCTCGCTCTTACTCTCGATGTGCATCGTAACGCCGAAACCTTTCATTCCCGTTCCCATTCCGAGACCGCCGAACAAACTATCGTTTTTGAACTCGTCGTACAGTTTCTTCTCTCCCTCGAAATTTGCTTTGATTTTCTTGGGCTTTTTCGGAGTGGCAAAACCGCTCGGAGTTTCGGGACGTATCGGCGCGGCAACGCTGTTTTCTTCCTCGTCGACGACGATTTCTTTCACAGGTTCGCTTGCCTTGCGTTTGGACGGCTTCTCATCTGCGATTTTTACGTCGTCGAGTTTGCGGTCTACGCCGAGTTCGCTCTTTTTCTGCGATGCGAACGACAATGCCAACGCACTCTGTATGTCTCCCTCATATCTCATTCGAGACATTTCGGTAATAAGTTTCTTGTCCTTTTCGCTCGTATCCTCGGGATGCTGATTGATAAGACGTGCCTGCGCCTCCAATCTCTCCTCCGCCGCTTTCTTTGCGTTGAGTTTTTGTTGTTCGAGCCTAATCTGGTACGGAGATTTTGCAAGTTCGGGTCGAGGTGCCGTCGGCATAACTTTGCTTCCGTCCTCTGCTTGCGCTTTCTCGATTGCCACGCGACGAAGCGCGTCAAGCTCTGCGTCCTCCGCTTTTTTCTTTGCGTCGAGGTCTTTTTGCAATCTCTTGAGATATGCGTCCTTTTCCTTGCCGACGGGGGCTTTTACTCCCAAAAATTCGTTGGTAACCCAACGAGAGAGTTTCGATACCGCTCTGCCCGTCATAAGTTTGACGCCTTCGCGCTTGTATCTTGCATACTGTGCAGGTGCGTCCACTCCTTCCATAACGAAAGCGATTTTATTCGTCTTGCAAAAATTCAAAAGCATTGCAAGCACTTTTTTCTTGTTGGGCGTGGCGTCGAAGTATTGCGCCTCGCATCTTAAATAATCAAAATTAAACTCTCCGAACACGTCGAGCGAATTGTAGTCCTCGCCGTACGCAGAAGCGCATACCTTGTACCCTGCCTTGCGCAAACGATTGTAGCGCGCTTTGCCGTTTTCGTCCAAAGATACCAACGAACTGACAAAAAACGAAATTATCAGATTGCTCTTTTTATATCCGCAATCTTTGAGCAAGGAAAGCAATATGTCAAAATCTTTGTCGTTATCCAAAAAACGAGTGGACACCGCAAGGCTGTACGTCACGTCGGGAATAAGAAAATTCTCACGCATAACGAGGTCGTAATTGCGAAGTTCTTCAAGCGCAATCACGTTAAGCTCGTTTATACGAACCGAACTCTCCGCAATGTAAAAGTAGTTGCTTACGCTCATTCTGCCGAGATAACGGTCGTTCATAACCTGAAACGCATCGACGAAAACCACCTTTTTGTTTTTGGTGGAAGAATCGGCAACTCCCCTGAAGAAGAAGTCGATAGGCTTGTAAAGCGTTCGTTTTGCGTAAGTGGTGGAATTCATATTGCCTCATTGCGCCTGCGCACGCAAGTGCGTATACGCATAGTACTTCAATATACTCTATAATTATAGCATCGCGCGCATAGCTTTGCAATAGGTTTTTTGTTTTGAAAATCGTCCGTTGTCGGTACAACTGTACCGATATACGACAAAGGTATGAAAACTTTGCCATACAAAGCGAAATTTGCCTAAAACGTAAAAATAACGTCCCGTATTAAGATTACGGGACGTTTGGTGCCGAAAATCGGGGTCGAACCGATACGATGTTTCCATCGAGGGATTTTAAGTCCCTTGCGTCTGCCTATTCCGCCATTCCGGCTTGTTTATGGTGAAAATTGAATTCCGACCACACCTTGTATTTTGCGAAAATAATTGTATCACAAGGCTTTAAGTTTGTAAATAAAAATCCACCAGCTT
>DLKM01000008.1:439-45146 GCA_002478945.1 Christensenella sp. UBA7588 | reverse complement strand
TATAAGCCTTTATGCCGCCAATCGAGAAGTAGCAATACTTGTTTTCGGTGTCTACTTCAACTGCGATTGCGCCTTTAACGGTAACCATACGGCCTTGCAAGTCGGTAAGCGATTTTGCTTTTACGCTTTCTGCACTCTTAAGGAGTTCCGTTACGTCCATAGGTTCAATCGTGACGATTTCGGTGCTGAGAACTTCTTTGATGAGAACTTTCTCGAGTTCGTAAGTGCCGTTGTAATTCTTCTTCGTACCTGCGAGGCGGACCTTCATACCGACAGCGATGTTCTTATCCTTCGGGTCTTCGTCCATAGAATATGCATAGTAAGCACCGTCGTTGTCTTGGATGTACATGCTGTTGGACTTAGCTCCGTCTTTCACGCTCGTAAACATCGTTACGATACCGTCGACGACGAGGAGTTTTCCGTCTGCAGCTTCTGCATATTCCGCCCACGTTGCAACGTGGAATTTCGGAACTTTACGTTTGAAATCAACAGTTGCGGTATTGCCGTTTGCGTCCGTTACGGTTGCCGTCAAGGTGTATTCTATATCGTTATCAGCCATATCGATAACGTCAATCGTGACGTTGCTCTCGCCGGCTACGACTTTAACGTCGTCAACGGATGCACCTTCGGTCTTAATCGTGACTGTCCACGATACGGGATACGTCACACCGTCGATTTTTACTTTCGAAACAACCGTGTAGTCTGCTGCCGTTTCTTCGTTGTTGTTGATATAGAGCTGTTTGACATAGTCTCTTGCTTTGTTAAGACCTTGAAGCGGGTCGGTTTGACCTTGGTCGCCTTTGTTCTTGTCGCAAGCAACAAATGCCGTAAGACACATAATCAACACAAGCACGCATACTATGGCGCTTCTGAAATTAAAAGCCTTTTTCATTTTGCTTCTCCTTTTTTATTATTTGTTCTTTTTTGTTATATAAAAGCAATGGTTAGCCCACTACCGTTATATCTTTTACGTCAAACACCTTGATTTGATAAGGGTTTTGGGTTGGTGCATAATCGGAATCGCTGCTGTAATAGTCAACAACGCCTCTGATATTGATTTTTTTGCCTAAATACGCTGATTTCGTTACGATTTCGCCTTTTTCGTCTTTCAAAACAGCCGTACGCACGGTAATTTCAAGACCCGTCGAAGTCGTGCAAGTGAGCGTCATTGCGCCTTTTTGCGAGCTTGCGGAGTTGGTCGTCGTATAAATGCTCTTAACCGTCAATCCGTCCAACGAAACCGTCGTGGACATCAAAAGTTCGGGATAAGCAACCGATTTTTTCGTGATTTTGTCGTTTTCTTCAAATTCGATTTCGATTTCCGTCTGATTTGCAAACATATTTGCGTCAATCGGAGAATATGCGGCCTCGTATTTTTGGTCGTCAATCACTTTGATATTGTCCTTGTTGTCAGGGTCGAACTCGCTGCACGTCATACCCGACACCTGATACGTTCCGCCCGTTTCGTAATAAGCAAACGTACCTACGATGCGAACGTGATTGCCCACGTTGAGTACTTCCAGACCTGCGCTGGACATATTAAATCCGTAATAGCAAGATACACCGTAACGCAATCCGGTATCGGGGTCCGGTTCGATGCTCTCGACGTATACGGAGTTGTTTCCGTTGTTTCTGGAGACGATGCCCTCAAACGCCACTTTCTTGTCGACGTATTCGGGTGCGTTGCATCTCAATTCTTTCAATGAAAGCTCGATTGCCGCACCGTTGTACATATCGGGGTCGGGTTTGCCCGAGTGAACGTTGAGTTTTTCTCTCTTTGCTTGTTGCAACGCCGCCATAGCGGTTTGACCGTAGCGGTTTTGAGCCGTGTTGGATGCGATTGCAAGTCCGTTTTGCAAGATTTCGACGTTAAGATTGCGATAGTCCGCGTCTTCGGCGGGCTTATACCACACCCACGTCATATATCTGCTGCCCGTAGAATCGGCTTCCCACGTTGTGCCGTCCGCTTCGATAACGATAGACACGGCTGTGGAAATCTTTTCTTTGGTAAATTTGGACGCTTTTTTGCCGTAAGGCTCGATTTTGCCCGTAGATTCGGGCGTATCGATTGCAAGATAACGCGCTTTAAGCACACCGCCCTCGATAACGGAATTGTCTACGACAAAGTGCGTCGTATCTCCGTCGATATAGCTTCTGACGGGAGGATTGATGACTTTTGCCGTTTCCGAATTGAGGTCGAGCTTGAGTTGGTCGACGTAATCGATATGTTCTTCTGACGGCTTAACGTCGGAAGGATTCGTTCCGCCTCCGTCGTTTTTATCGTCACAAGCAAACAGACAACACGCCATTACGACTACGAGCAACGCTATCGTGATTATACTGAGAAACTTTTTCATTTTCATAGTTCCTAAAATACGGTTTTTCCGCGCGTTCGGAAGGAGTCCGAACGCGCGAATTTGTTTATTGTTTAATCTTATTATGAAACACTTACTATGCGATTATCGGTTTATTTTGTCAAAAAACCGCATTTATGCATTTTTGCTTATCGAAAATTACCTATTAGATTGCGTATTCGCATTCTGCGATTGCATCGGAGAATGCCTTGTTAATATCGGTGTTTCTGTCGAGGCATTTTACCAACAAGTCGCCCACTTGGTCACGGGCCTTGGAAGATCCGTTGAATGCGGGAGAGGTGTAATATGCGTTTGCTTGAGCCATACAGACCTTCATAGACAAGTAAGCAATCTTATCGCCGCCGTTTGCTTTTTCCAAATTTCCTGCGAACGTCGGGTTTTGAGATACGGAATTCAATACCGGAATGTAACCTTGTGCGTCTGCAAATTCTGCTTGGAACATAACGGACGTCGTGAGGTACTTGACGAGGAGCCATGATGCAACTACTTCTTGTGCGTTATCGCTATTGAAGATGCATACGGACGGACCTTGGGAGATAACCTTCGGGTTGCTGGGGTTTTGTTGCGGAATTTGAGCGATACCGACTTCAAACGGATATTTGCCGTTGGAGTCCTTCGTCGGTCTTTGTTTCGTTGCGCCTGCGGAAGAACCGATAGACATATAGCTTCTGGTCTTTTCAGTCGTGGTGTTGAACAAACCTGACGTGTAGCTCTTGTAAATGGTTTGAGTCGTGAACAAACCTTCGTTGTACCAACCGCGGAATCTGTTTATGAAAGATTTGTTGGTATCGTTGTTAAAGAGGAAGTGATTGTTTTCGTCCGAACTGGTATAAGGAGAACCGAGTTGTTCGCACATAGTGATAAACCAGTTTGCTTCGGAGTCGTAACCGAACGGAATGCAGTTGCTGTCGATTTGTTTGAGAAGTCTTGCGACTTTTTCCATACTCGTGTTGCAGTTTTCGTCGCATCCGATAGCGGGGTCGCACCACCAGTGAGTCGGAACTTCGAGTCTTGCGGTCTTTCCTTCCGTTCTTTTGTCGTTCATTGCGTTATAATCGTCAAAGAACGTCTTGTTGTAGTAAAGAACTTCGGTAGACTTCGAGAAAGGCATCATATACATAAAGTCATCGCCGAATTGTTTGCCTTCGTTGTAGAAACCGGGGATGAAGTCGTCTTTTTGCTCTTGTGTAAGACCGAGGACTTCAGTCGTGCCGTCTGCGCGGGTTTGGACAATGTTGCTTGCGATGAGGTTGTCGAGTTGTACGACTGCGCCTGCCAAGTTATAAACCGCAACGTGGTCGGGATAGCAATATGCGATGTTGGGTTGTTCGCCTGCGGTAAGTTCGGTGTTGATTTGGTCTCTGACGTCCTCGTATTTACCGATTTGCGAATCTTCAACGTGAATGTTGGGATACAATTCGTTAAATTTTGCGATGTGCGTTTTCAAGACCGCATTCAACGTGTCGCCCATCGTGTGATAGAACTTGATGGTGACATCGCTTCCGTCATATCCGCCTTCCGGCACGTCAAAGTTTGCGCCGATAGTGGTGGTCTTTTTGTTGCAAGCCACCATAATAGACATAGACGCGGCGACGATTACTACCAGCATTATAATTGCAAATGCTTTTTTCATACTTCGTTTCTCCTTAAAAAATACTTTCGGTTATAAACCGTATTTTAACGTGCGCATACGTTTGCGCATACACGCACGCAAAAATCAACCTTTGATACCGCTTCTCGACACGCCTTTCATAATGTACTTTCTGAGGAAAACGAACACTGCGAAAAGCGGAGCGGATACGATTGCAACTGCCGCCATTTGTTGCGGATAGTTGGTCTCGTTTGTTGACGCGTCGGTAAACGCGAGTCCGCGCAAACCGTTTGATACCAGTTTGTGCATTTCGTCGTTTGCGACAAGACGCGGCCAGACGTAAGAGTTCCACGCACCCATCATTTTGAGAATCGTGATGGATATAAGCGTCGGAAGCGCAAGCGGAATCATAACTTTCCACAAGTACTTCAAATCGCTCGTTCCGTCGACTTTTGCAGCCAAATACAATTCGTTCGGAATCTGCAAGAAGTTTTGTCTCAACAGATAGATGTAGAATACGCTTACGAGGAACGGCACGATAAGAGCCGTGTAAGTGTTGAGCCAGTTGAATTTAACCACCGTTATGTAGTTTGTGATGGTAAACATTTCGCCCGGAATCATCATCGTAGCAAGCAAAGCCGCAAACAAAACGTTTTTGCCTTTGAACTCGAGTCTTGCAAACGCAAATGCGGACAAAACGGTAACTACCAACGACAAAATCGTGGATACGACGCCGACTATCACGGTGTTTTTGAACAACGTGCCGAGATTACCGACGGAAAACGCCACCGCGTAGTTTTCCCACATAACTTGTTTGGGCCAGAACGTCGGAACCGTGAGTCTGTATTCCTCCATAGTCTTGAGGGAGGAGTTTATCATCCAATAGAACGGGAACAGAACGGCAACAGCGACCGCTATCAAAAAGAGGTAGCGCAAAATCATACCGAACACGCCAACCACTTTTTGCTTGTTGGTAACGGATTTTATGCTTTTATCATGCATTACAACCAATGAATCTGCCATAATACACCTCTCAATAGTGGACTTTCTTCTTGCTGACGTACAAGTTTATCATTGTGACGGCAAGAATGATTGCAAACAGTATCAACGCAGCGGCACTTGCTCTGCCCTGATGCGAGCCTGAAAGCGATTGATAAATGAAACCGACCATAGTATTCAGCGAGTTCTTTGCGCCCGGTGCGCCCATATTCTCGCCGAAAATACCTACGACGCTCGTATATTCCTTAAATCCGCCGATAAAGCCCGTGATTACGACGTAAGCTATCATCGGAGAAAGAAGCGGCACGGTAATTCTGGTCATCGTTCTGAATTTTGAGGTACCGTCGACTTTTGCCGCGTCGTAATATTGTTTGTTGACGCTTTGAAGTCCGCCGAGCAAAATAAGAATCTTAAACGGCAATGCGTTCCATACGATGTAAACCACCATAACGAACATATTTGCCCAATAAGTCGAACCGAAGTTTACCCAGTTTACCGGCTCTCCGCCAAACGCCATAATAATATTGTTTATAATACCTGCCGTTTGGATTATCTGATTTTCCGTACCGTAAGCGTTTCCGACGATGTTGAACATCGTTGCGAAAACCATACCGATTGCGATTGAGTTGGTAACGTACGGCAAGAAATATATCGTTTGGAGCAATCTCTTGAGCGGGCCGATTGAGTTAAGCACGACTGCGATAAGCAATGCGAGTATCGTTGAAATCGGGACCGTCAATACGCAAAGCAACACCGTGTTCTTAAGGCAAGTAAGGAAGCCGGGATACTGAACGACTTTTTCAAAGTTTCCGAATCCTACGCTGTATGTAATATTGCCTCTGAGTGAAGCCTGCAAGCTGTAATTTTCAAGAAAAGCGAGTCGCACCGTGTTGATTATCGGCCAAACGGTAAAGATAGCCAACAATACGAGTGCGGGTGCCAGATACAGCCACGCCTTCCATTGATGCTTGGAATCTACCATATTATTTTACCTCGCTGTCGTTATTCTCTGCTCCGACCAATTCTTCTTCGACTTTTTCTTCGACGACCGTCTCAACAGCCGCTTCTGCCGGAGTTTCGGATGCTTCTACGATAGTTTGCTCAACGTTTTGGACAACTTCTTCTTTAGTTTCTTCGGCAACGGGTTCTTGTATTTCGTTTGCCATATACTCGAAGCACTTTGCCTCCTCCTCGGGGCTGAGGAAAATACGTTGCTCGTCTCTTGCCGCGTTATGTACCGTGAACGACGGATAAACGGTTGCGTCTCCTGCCGTGTAGTAAGCGTAGTAACCGTTGTTTGCGACAACCGATTCTTCCTTGACGACTTCGCCGCTCTCGGTGTTTTCCACGACTTCTTTGGTCTCGACCGTTGCGCTGCCGACTGCCTCGATTACGCCGACTTTAACGGCTTCGTCGATGTCGATAGTCGTAATAAGGTTGCCGTCTTGTACGCCTGCAAAGTAAATCGGGGTGCCGCTTTCGGTTGCGCCCGTTACGCACAGGTATTCCGTATTCAAAGAGATAGCGACGGGTTTTGCCTTAGGCGTGCAAAGTTTGATAATCTTATCGAACTTGTTTTCGAACCACTTGACAATCTTCTTGACGAATTTGGGTTGATTTGCTTTCTTCTCTGCCGCAGCGGCGTCTTTCGTCGCAACTTCGACGGTTTTGAGCGTGCCGAGGTCGAAAGTCTTGCCTTCGATTTCGGTATAAAGCGTTTGACGGGTCGGATTCCATTGATATACGGTCGTCGGCTCCGTCGCTGCTTCCCAGTCCACTCTCTTTCTCGAGAAGATGAAAATCTTGTTGGGTTTGATGTCGAAACGAACGGTGTCTTTTGAGGTGTCCACAACGCTCGTTGCGTCTATAATCGAACGAATAAGCGGGCTGAGCGCGTGTTCGTTGGTAGAAACTATGCTGACGTCGCGTCCCATAACTTCAACGCTCTTGAGGTTGCAAGTGAACGCGCCCTCGTCGTTGAGGATAAAGCCTTCGGGACGGATACCGACGTAAACGTCCTCGTCCGCAAGACCGGGAACGTCCAAAACAGCGTCCTCGCCGATATAGACTTTGCCGTCTTTAACTTCGCCTTCGAATACGTTGATAGGAGGCGTGCCGAGGAATTTTGCGACGAACAGGTTTGCGGGGCTGTCGTAAACGTCTTGGGGTTTGCCGATTTGTTGCACTACGCCGAGCTTCATAACGACTATCATATCGGAGATGCTCATTGCTTCTTCTTGGTCGTGCGTGACGAATACGGTCGTGATGTTGGTTTCTCTCTGAATGCGTCTGATTTCCTCACGAGTTTGCAATCTCAAACGTGCGTCGAGGTTGGAAAGCGGCTCGTCGAGCAAGAGAACGCGAGGCATCTTTACGAGTGCGCGAGCGATTGCGACACGTTGTTGTTGACCGCCCGACAATTCGCTGGGTTTGCGGTCCATAAGTTCGTCGATTTGAACGAGTCTTGCCGCGTCGTAAGCTCTCTTGAGCATATCCTCTTTGGAAAGTTTGTCCTCTCCTTTGAGGTTTTGAAGCGGGAACAAAATGTTTTGCTTAACCGTCATATGCGGATAAAGCGCATAGTTCTGAAAGACGAGACCGACGCCTCTGTTTTCGGGTGCCAACGCCGTAACGTCGTCGTCTCCGAAGAAAATCTTTCCGCCGGTGGGCTTTTGCAATCCGCAAATCATATAAAGCGTGGTGCTTTTGCCGCAACCGGACGGTCCGAGAAGTCCGACCAGTTTACCGTCGGGAATGGTAAAGGTAAAATTGTTGACAGCAACGACTTCCTTGCCCTTATCGTGACGGCTTTGGAAAACTTTGGTCAAATTTTCGAGTACAACTTTCATAATCCCTATATCCTTTATATTGTTTTCATATAAAAAGACAGATTGTCTTTATTACCATATATATACGACGCTTATTTCGTCTCGTCGTTTTGCGTCGTAACGTCGGAAGTTCCGTCGTTCGCACTTTGCTCTGTTGCGTCCGAAGCAGTCGGCTCGACGGGAGCCATATCCGAGCAAACGGATTCGTCCTGCTTGTTTTCGATATTGTTTCCGTTCTCGTCGACTATCTTTTTGCCCTTGCGATAGTTGAGCGAGCTGTTGTAAAAATCGAATCCGCCGTTTTCTCTATAGTTGTTTCTTTCGGCAAGCGCGTTCTGCTCCGCTTTCTTAAACTCGAGCATTTCTTCTTCGGTGTCGAAAATCATCTGGCTTGCGAGGTCGACGGTAACGGTTTTTGCGATAAGGTCGTGCAAGAACGAGCGAGACGTGTTTCTCGTCACGATAAACACCACGAGTTGCAAAATGCACAACGCCACCAAAACGCAGATACCCACAATCATATTGAGAGTGCCGAACACCATCATAAGTATGATTAGCACAGGCACCATAATCTCGAAAACGTACATACCGAGAATCGAGCGAACGAACATAGAAAAAGGTCTTACACGCAAGCCGTTTGTGTGCATTACGGCTATGCCAAAGACCTTCTTACCGATAGTTTGACCGTTTTTGAAGCAAATCGGAAATACGAATTCGAGAATAAGCATAGAAAGGAAAATGCCGACTGACGTTATCATAAGCGACAACGCCGGCACCAAAGACGCTTCTTTCACAAACTCCTGATTTGCTTTGAGAGTGTCGGAAAAATCTTTGTTTACCTCGTCTTTATGAGCGTCGATTTTCGCCTTTTCGTCCTCGGGCAATGCGTTATACTCGTCCTCGGATACGTTGAAATCGATGCCGTACATTTCTTTGTACTTTTCGTTTATTTCGTTTGCCGTTTGCGTGAAAATTTCCGTGTAATTCTGATAATGGGCGTCGTACTTGCAAATCACGGACAAAAGCGCCATAAATCCCGTGGCCAAAACGGCAACGAGAATGATGTCCAAAAGAAAGGCGGAAGCCCTCTTTAAAACACTCGCTTTTTGTACGTCGTAAATCATCAACGATTCCCCTCTCGACCGCGCTTATGCACGGTTTTCAATCTACTGCGACCGCCGAACGATATTATACTATAATCATTATATGCGCGCACTTATAGATTTACTCTCAAGATATGCTAACACATTTCGACAAAATAATCAATGGGCATTCTTGAAAATAAGTTAAATATTTTACGCGACGACTTTTTCTTTTGCGTGCGACAAGTCGAAATTTTGACAAAAAAAGCACTCTTTAGAGTGCTTTTGTATCAAAAATCGATGGCATTTTTTTACATACGATTTGCAAAATATTTTTTAATAATACGACACGAAAAGTATTCTCAAAACTACATTTCGTCCGATTTCGTTATTTTGCAAGTCCGAGTGCTTGACAGGTTGCGTTTATGTCGTCAGTCGGATTCAACGCTTCGTTAATGTCAAAAGCCACGGACGTTCTCTCGTCTTTTTTCTTGCGATTTTCGGCGTCTTTCAGCCTTGCCTGAATCTCTTTCGCTTCGGGAGGAATCTCGTCGGACGCGCCTCTGCAAACAGGCATTGTCAGCCTCTCGATTTCGCGTCTGAAATGCGCTTCCATTTCGTCCTCGCAAACGCTCTTGTTGAGCGAAAAATCCTGCATTAGAAACTTGGTCAACTCCACCTCTACGTTGACGGCAACGCTCTCGACGTTGAGCGCGTCTTTATCGAAGTGGTATCGCTCTTTCAGCTGCTCGTAAGCCCCCGTCCATTTCGTCCTGAAAAGTCGCAGTCTTTCAAGCTCGTTTTCGTATCTGCGCCTTACGTCGCGAGTGAGTTTTTCGGCGTTGTCGGTGGCGTTTACGAAAGCAAGTTTTATCTGTTCTTCTCTGCCTTTCAGCACGCCTATTTGCGAGCGCAATTCGTCGCATTCTTTTTTGAGGTCGGCAATGCGTTGTCTTTGCTCTGCCTGCACCTCGTCGCACTTTGCGTTTTCAAGAGCGATATAACTTTCTACCGCGTCAATGTCATACCCTTTTCTGCTTTGCGGAAATCTCATCGTCGTTTTCTTTTTCATAGTTACCTCTCTATGAAAAATCATACCTCTTTTTATGCGATATTTCAAAAACCGCTTTTGTCGAAAAATATCGAATTTTTGTCAAAATCGACACTTTATGTTTATTTTTATGCATCGTAAAGTGTGTTTTTGTGTAAAACACTTTTCAAATAGTTTTATCGAAATTTTATCAAAAATTAAAACATCACCCCTTCCCTTCGGGCTTTCCCCTATTGCTCAAATAAGTATGATTTTCTATCTAAAAAACATCGTTCGCAAGAGGGGAAAGACGCGATTGACTTCGTAACAATCGCTATTCCGTCGCTTCGCTCCTTACGGCACTCACATAGATAGGTATCGTTCACTTGTTATGTCACTCGTTCGCCGACAAAAAGAACAACACTTGTCGGCTCACTTGTACTAATCGTCAAGTTCGGCGCTCGATAAGCTCGCCGCCTTGCGGCTCGTGTTACGCCCTTGAAGTTGCACATTCCGTTAATAAGTGCGCCTTGAAAGAGTAATCGTTTAGTTAGTCCGCTCCGTCTGCTGAACAACCGTCGAGCCGCCTCAGGTTGCGCGGTAGCAGAGCAATAAATCAAGCGTGGCTCTCGACAATACGCACTTGTGCGTATTGTCGTTGCCACAGCGATGATTTTTGCTCATTTTTTCCGTCCTTTTATGTTTACCGCGATTATTCCGCTTATTGCGCCGGCAACGGGGAGGGTTATGAGGTCAATCCAACTGAATTGCACGTCCTTGAAGCCGTTAAGGGCAGAGAATATCAAAAAAGTGAGAAGCATATACGCAAGTCCAGAAATCGCGCCTTTGAGCAAGCCGTTTTGAGGTTGTTTGAAACCTATCAGCGTACCGACGAATATCGACACGATTTTTATGGCGATATTTACGGGCATTATCACTTTGTTTTCTACGGACGCGAAGCGTATTACGATTGCAAAAACGAGGACGAGCGCAAGCGAAATCAGCGTTGCGAACAATACTGCTTTGAGAACGTCAAAGACGTCGTTTTTTATAAGTTTTGCTTTTTCCATACCAAAAACTATGACGTATCGGGTTGCGATATGCCCGTGAGGGAATATTTGAGGGGAATTTTTGCAAAAATAGTGTTAAATATCAATATAATCAAACATAATTTCTTGACTTAAAGTGCCACATTGTTTATAATACTTATGTTTTACTATATGGAGGAATATTCCTGTGAACAAAAAGAAATCGATAGTCGTCTTGTGCATAGTGAGTATATTCATAATTCTGATGACAGTGTTTGCTCTCGTAAACTTTGAGATTGCAGGCACGGTTTATGATTATACCGGTTATGCAAGGACAATCAAATTAGGCCTCGATATGTCGGGCGGTGTATCTGCAGTTTTCAAAGTCGAAAACGACAATTTCGGAGACCTCGATACTCGTATCAGCGGTACGATAAGTTCGTTGCAAAGTTTGCTCGTGTCCAAAGGATACACGGAAGCAACCGTAACCAAAGGCACCAGCAGCGACGGTAGCACGACGATTCGCGTTGAAATCCCCGACGTTGACGACCCCGAGAAAGTTCTTAGCCTTATCGGCCGTCCGCAATCGTTGTATTTCACGCTCGAAGATTTGGGCGATGAAGCAGCCGAGGACGAACTCTACGACAAAGCGTTTATCAGAGGCCGTGAGGACCTCGAAACCGCCTACGTTACCACGGCAGACAACAGCACTCAATATGCAATCGGTCTTAAGTTTAACGAAAGCGGCACGACGAAGTTTGCAAAAGCCACTTCCGAAAACAATGGTAAAAAGACTTACATTTACGTCGGCGGAAGAAAAATAATGGAGCCCACAATCAACAGCGCAATCACAAACGGTTCCGCAGTTATCACGGGTAGCTACACTTACGAGCAAGCGTACGACTTCGCAACCCAGCTTCAATCGGGTACGTTCGGCGTAACGCTTCAAGTTTCGGAAGTGAGAAACATTTCCGCAACGTTGGGCGAAAATTCGATTAAAGTCGCACTCATCGCAGGCGCAATCGGCGTTGCAATCATCTTCATCTTTATGGGCGCTTGGTATCGCGGACTCGGCATCGCGGCGGACCTCTCGCTTTGCATTTATATCGTGCTTTTGATTTGGTTCTGCGCAGTATTGCCTTGGGTTCAACTCACGCTCCCCGGTATCGCAGGTATCTTGCTCTCCGTCGGTATGGCAGTCGACGCCAACGTAATTATCTTCGAGAGAGTGAAGGACGAATACAAACATTCGTCAAAGCCTATCGGCACTTGCATCAAGATTGGTTTCAAACGCTCTGCCGCCGCAATCATCGACGGACAGGTTACGACACTTATCGGCGCAATCGTGCTTTGGATTCTCGGTTCCGCGTCAATCAAGGGCTTTGCGGTGACGTTGTTTATCGGTATTATCCTCTCGCTGTTTGCGTCTTTGGTCTGCACGAGACTTATCCTCAAGGCGTTTATCCCGCTCAACAGCACCAGCGAAAAATTCTACGGACTTAAACGAGTCAAAGAGGACGACGAAGCGAAAAACACCGCTTCGAACAAAATTGCAAAGGAGGAGGCGTAATTATGAAAAATACAAACTTCCGCAATCTTTGCAACAACTACAGCGTTTGCAAAAATGTTAAATTTGCTGTGATTCTTCCTATCGTAATCGTTCTCGTCGCAGTATTCTTGATTGTCGGTCTCGGCACGAGACCGGGCAGCAGCTTCTCCGACGCGGTCGGTATCGGTATCGACTTCGAGGGCGGTACGATTCTTACCGTTACGCTCGGTCAAGACGCAAAAGACAATTATGACTCCAACCGCGACGCAATCATCAAAGCGATTCAAGACGTCGAATACAAAGGCGCAAAAGTCGTCGTAAGCTATTCGCAGTTGCAAGAAGCAAACGACGTAAATAAAACCGCAATCGTATTCAGATACAAAAACGTTCTCGACAACGACGCGGACATCGCGGCAATGAACGAAGCAATCAGAAACGCGGTCGATAAGAACGCTTTCCCCGATATTAACCTCGCAGACAAGATTACTTACGAATCTATCGGCGCAACCGCGGCAAGCGATTTGCTCTCCAAAGCAGGTATCGCGCTTGCAGTATCGCTCGCACTCATCCTCGTGTACATTATGATAAGATTTACGCTGATGAGCGCATTTGCGGCAATCATCGCGCTTATTCACGACATCGTGATAATGTTTGCTCTCACGGTTATTTGCAGAGTGCAAATCAACAGCTCCTACGTCGCCGCAATGATTACGATTGTTGCGTACTCAATCAACAACACGATTATCATCTTCGACCGTTGCCGTGAAATGATTAAACCCCTCAAAGGTCAAAAGAATATCGACTACAAGGGCATCGGCGACCAAGCTGTCAGAGCGTCGTTCACTCGTACCGTGTTCTCGACGTTGACGACGATGGTTACGGTTGTGTTCCTCGCAATTCTCGGCGGCGAATCCATAAGAGAGTTCTGCGTGCCTATCATTCTCGGTTTGATTGCAGGTCTGTATTCGGCATTGACCATCGCAACTCCGTTGTGGGCGGCAATGAGCATTTCCTTTGACAAGACCAAAGAGAAATACGCAAAACGCAATTCCGTATCTTACGACAAGAAGGACGACAAAGACGCTACCGTCTACGACGATGAAGAACAAGTGGTCGCTCCCGTTCAAGTCAAGAAAGCAGGACAACAACAAAAGAAAAAATCAAACAACGTTTATAAGTACTCCAAAAAGAATACGAAGTTCAAGAAAAAGAAATAACAGTTTATAACGTTTGCGCCCTCACAAAAACGTGAGGGCGTCGTTTTATATCGGTATGCAATACAGAGTAAAAACATCGTCTTTCAATCTTTCTCAATCGCAACTCGATTTTGCGAAACGTCTCGGGATTTCTCGCGACTTTTTGCGGTTGTTGCTGGGCAGGGGAATGAAAGAGGAAGATATTTTTGCGTTTTTGCATCCGTCTATCGAGGCGTTGGCGTCTCCGTTTGAAATCGACGGAATGAAAGAGGCGGCAGAACGCATCAAAAAAGCCATAGAAAACAAAGAAAAAGTCCTTATTTACGGAGATTACGATTGCGACGGTATCTGCGCAATATCGACCTTGATGCTGTATCTGAAAGATAAGCTCGACGTGTTTTATTTCATTCCCGACCGCAATAAGGACGGCTACGGCATAAGCGTGGAGGCATTGCAAAAGATACTTGCCAACCATTCTCCGAGCCTCGTCGTAACGGTGGATACGGGCATTACGGCAATCGACGAAGTGGAGTATCTCAAATCGAGAGGAATAGATACAATCGTTACCGACCACCACGAACCGCAGGAAAAAATTCCCGATTGCATCGTGGTTGACCCGAAGGTCGCAAAAAAAAGTTTTTACGATTTGTGCGGCGCGGGAGTCGCGCTCAAACTCGTTGAAGCACTTGCAGGCAGAAAAGAAGCGTGCAAATATCTCGACATCGTGGCAATCGCAACGATTGCGGACGTCGTTCCGCTCGTCGGAGACAATCGCATTATCGCATATTTCGGACTTAAGCAAATCACGGCCTCTCCTCGTAAAGGCGTAAAAATGTTGCTGAATCAGGAAACCGTATCGTCACAGGACGTTATGTTCCGCCTCGCTCCGAGAATGAACGCCGCAGGCAGACTGAATTCCGCAATGAAAGTGGTGGGGCTGTTCCTCGAAAACGATTATTTCCTGCTTCGCACGCTCACGGAAGAACTCGCAAGAGACAATTCCGCTCGTCAGCAACTGTGCGAAGAAGCCGTAGACCAAGCCAAACAAATGCTTAAGGGCGCAAACTTCGACGAAATGGGAATTATCGCTCTTTACAGCGAAAACTGGGAACCCGGTATATTAGGTATCGCGTGCGCGCGACTTACGGAGGAATTTAAGCGTCCGACCGTGCTTTTTGCAAAAAACGGAAACGAATTGAGAGGTTCTGCTCGTTCGGTGCCTTCCGTGAATATATTCGAGCTGTTCTGCGGGCTTTCGCAGTACTTTACGGCTTTTGGCGGACACGCTCAGGCGGCAGGCGTGAGTATGGACGTATCCTCGTTTGACGGCTTTGTAAAGGCGGCAAACGACGCGTTGCTCGCAACGCACGACGTGTCCGATTTTACTCACGTCGTGGAATGCGAAATGAGCTTGCCCTCGGATATGGACTTTTTGTCTTTTGCCAAGGAACTCGAAATGCTCGAGCCTACGGGGTACGGCAATCCCAAACCGTCGTTTTTGCTCGAGGCGGAAGGGCTTAAGTTTGAGAGAATAGGTTTTTCGCAACACGTCAAATATAGCGGAAAGAACGTCGAACTTATGGGCTTTTCAAAGTTTGCGCCTTGTCTTTTCCCGACGACGGGCAAAACGAACTTCGAAGTTACGCTCGGCGTAAACGTTTTCCAAAACAGGGAGACGGCGCAAGGCATTATACAAACTTTGGAATTCGAGAACGTGCGCATAACGCCTCAAGAGAGCGAGTGTATGAACTTGCATCAACTCGGTTGTACGGGCAAGGCAAACTTGAGGAATGCAGACGACGATATGCTTGAAAAATGCTTGAGCGAACCCTTCGGAACCGCAATCGTGTGCTTCTCGCAAGAGGAATACGAAACCGTTTGCGATAAGTATCCGAAAATCAAGACTTTACCGTTGCTTATAGCCACGCCGAGATGTCTCAATCCCGAGAATTGCGTGGTGGTATGTCCTGCGGAATGCTTCGATTTTTCATTCTATAAGCAGGTTTTGATTGCGGGCAGACCGCTTTGCGACGGATATTTGGCAAAAATCGCCGAAGAAACGTCTTGCTATGCGCTCGGGGACGTAAGCGAAAAGAAAATGAGCATATCCGACGACAGGTTGCGCTCGATATATAAAGAAATCGTAAACCTTGCGTCTTTAACGGGAAAACAGGGAAGTTTGAGAAAGATGTATCTTGCGGTATGCTCGAGATACAAGGTTAAAGAAAGCGAATTTTACGTTGCGATGACGATTTTCGAACAACTGTCTCTCGTCTCGATAAGCGAAAGAGGCGTGCTGACGATTTCGAGAAAGAAAACGAATCTTTCCGACAGCGTCGTATATCGCAATTTGGAGCATAAATAAAAAATAGCGGCACTTTTTGAGGTTGCTATTGCAATATTATCGGTTATAAAGTATAATCAATTGTTAGAATATATCTTGCAACGCAAGAGGAATATATGGACGAATTGCTTGTAAAACTCAGAAAAACGTATCCGTTCAACTATGCGGAAATAAAAAAAGCCTACGACTTCGCAAAAGAAGCCCACAAGGGACAGAAAAGAAGTTCGGGAGAGGACTATTTTATTCATCCGTGCGCGGTTGTCGAGATTTTGGCGGACTTCGGCTTTGACAGTTCAACGGTCATAGCCGCGTTTTTGCACGACGTTTTGGAGGATACGGAGGTAACTTACGAGCAGTTGCGAGACGAATTCGGAGACGAAATCGTCGAACTCGTCGAGGGTGTTACCAAACTCGACAAACTTCAATTTGTCAACAGAGAGGAGGCGCAGGCGGAAAACTTCCGCAAAATCTTCGTCGCAATGGCAAAAGATTTGAGGGTTATTATCATCAAACTTGCCGACAGATTGCACAATATGCGCTCCCTTCAATATTTGCCCGAAGAAAAACAAAAACGCATTGCCAAAGAAACGTTGGATATTTACGCGCCGCTTGCAGGCAGACTCGGTATCTCGTTCTTCAAGTGCGAACTCGAGGATTTGGCAATGAAATATCTCTATCCCGCAGAGTACAAGTACGTCGCGGAGAGCGTCAACAAAAAACGTAGCGAAAGACAGGGCTTTTTGGACAAGATTTGCAAGCAGATAGAGGAAAAACTCAAAGAAATGGGCATACACGGAGAAGTGAACGGCAGACCGAAGCACTTTTATTCCGTGTATAAAAAGATGCACAATCTGCATATAGACATTGACCAGATATACGATTTGCTTGCCGTGCGTATCATCGTCGATACCGTCAAGGATTGCTACACGATGCTCGGAGAAATCCATACGATGTGGAAGCCGCTCCCCGGTAGATTCAAAGACTATATCGCAATGCCGAAAGCAAACAATTATCAGTCCTTGCATACTACGGTCGTGACTCCGTATAACGAAACTTTCGAGATACAAATTCGCACCTACGAAATGCACAAAATCGCCGAATACGGCGTTGCGGCGCATTGGAAGTATAAAGAGGGTACCACGGGCAAAGACAGCGAACTGGACAGCAAAGTTCGTTGGCTTCGCGAGGTTATGGACGCTCAAAAGGACATCGACGGCGCAAAAGAATTTATGGACGCCGTCAAAATCAACGTTTTCGACGACGAAGTGTTTGTATTTACGCCAAAGGGAGACGTGTTCGATTTGCCCGTAGGCTCGACGCCTCTCGATTTGGCGTATAAAATTCACTCCGCAATAGGCAATAAATGCATCGGCGCAAAAGTCAATAAACGTATGGTGCCGTTGTCTACGAAGCTCGCAAACGGAGACATCGTCGAGATTCTCACGTCAAACGCTTCGAGAGGTCCGAGTCTTGACTGGCTCAAGTACGTTCATACCGCTTCCGCTCGCTCGAAAATCCGCGCATATTTCAAGAAAGAAAAGAAAGACGAGAACATCGCTCGCGGCAAGGAAATGCTCGAAAAAGAAGCAAAACGCAGAGGTTATGCTCTCGCGGACATTTTCACGCCCGATATTTTGAGCGGTATTTTGCAACGTCACGCAATGAACAGCGAGGAGGACTTGTACGCCGCAGTCGGTTACGGCGGATTGACGACAAATCAGGTTCTTACCAAAATCATCGAAGGATTCAAAAAAGAGGACCACACTCAAAACGTCGTCGAAAGTCTGCCCGTTCAGGAACAGAAGCCGCACAAACACTCAAAGAGCGGCGTTCTCATCAACGGCAACGCCAATTTCACGGTGCGTATGGCGCAATGTTGTTCTCCCGTTCCAGGAGACGAAATTATCGGATATATTTCGAGAGGCAGAGGCGTATCCGTGCATAGAAAGGATTGCCCCAACGTCAAAGGAATGGAAGAAGAACGTCTTATTCAGGCGAGCTGGGACAACGACGGAGACGAGATGTTCAACGCCACGCTCATTATTACCGTTGAGAACAAAGACGGCGTTATCGCTTCCATAACCGCGCTTATCGCAAACGCAAGATTGAATATCGTTGCCGCAAACGCAAGGCTCGAAGATAAAACGGGACTGGGAGAATTTACGGTTACGGTGCAAATAAAACAGGGTAGCGTGCTTGAAGAACTCGTCAAGAAAATTCGCGCTATCGACGGCGTCGTTGAGGTGCATAGATGAACGATTTGCGCTTTTATCATCTGTATACGGGCAAACTCGGAACGAACACTTATATCGTTATCAACGGCGACAGAGGTTTCGTCGTGGACCCGGGCGGAGACGCAGAGCAGATTGCCGAGATTTTCAAAGACGCAAAAGCAAAGATTGAGGCAATATTGCTTACTCACGCGCATTTTGACCATATCGCAGGCGTCGCTCCGCTTTTGAAAATCGTTTGCACGGACGATAGCGGCAATTACGACGAAAGCAAAGCCCCCGCGGTTTTTTTGCATAAAGACGAGGCGGAAAAGATAAACTCTTACAAAAATATGGGCTTTTCCGTCGACGTAAAGGTGGAAAAGTTCGTTCCCGACGTGCTGTTGCAGGGCGGAGAAACGCTGAAAATCGCAGGACTCGACGTGAAGGTTATTCACACTCCCGGTCACGCAAAAGGCAGCGTGTGCTACGTTGTCGGCAACAAGATTTTTGTGGGAGACACGATATTTTTCACGTCTTACGGCAGAACGGACTTTTACGACGGCAATGCCAAAGATATAAAAAATTCGATTATAAACAAACTTTTTTCTCTCAAGGGCAATTATACGCTTTTACCCGGACACGGCGAGCCTACGACGCTCGACTTTGAAAGAAACAACAATCCGATAATCGAGAAAAACGCTTACAAACCCATAGAATAAATACAAAACGAAAGCAGAAGCAAATGATTGATTTTCATATCGCAAACGAAGAATACCTCAACGACTTGATGGAACTCGTGCGTCCGTTCGAAAGCAGAACAGACGTCGATTTGACGCTCAACGTAGATTATACGAGGCAAAAAAATGCGATTAGAATATCGATTTCTTCCGATTATTTCGACAATTTTGCAAAGAATTACACTTTTTCCATAAATAGCAGAGACGAACTTGAACGCAAACGCAAAGAAAAGCGTTTTTTGAAGATTGCGATATATCGCACGCTTTCTTTCCTTACGGGAGTCAATCTTCCTTACGGTTGCCTTACGGGTATAAGACCGACCAAACTGTTTCTCGAGATTCAAAACGATTTCGAAGATTACGGAAAGAGCGCGAGAGAAGTGTTTTTGAAAGATTACAGCGTCAGCGAGGGCAAAGTCAATCTCGTCGAAAAAATCGTAAACGTGCAAACGCCTATACGCAACAAATCGAGCAAAGAATACGACATGTTTGTGTTTATCCCGTTTTGTCCTACGAGATGTGCGTATTGCTCGTTCGTATCACTTCCCATAGACAAGCAAAAGAAACTCGTCGAGCCGTACGTCGAATGCCTTATAAGAGAACTCGAACAAACAAAAGAGTTGATTAGAAGCAAGAAATTGAAGATAAGAGCGGTGTACGTCGGCGGAGGCACGCCCACGTCTATAGGAGCGGAAGCTCTCGACAGAGTTTTGGAGCATTGCCATTTCGGCGCGAAGGAATTTACCGTCGAGGCAGGACGTCCCGATACGATAAACGAGGACGTCGTGAAAGTGCTTGAAAAGCACGGCGTTACCCGTATTTCCGTCAATCCGCAGACGTTCAACGACAAGACACTCGAAGTTATCGGCAGACGTCATTCGAGCGCACAGACCTACAATGCGTATATGCTGGTAAAAGACAAATTCGACGTGAATATGGATTTGATTGCGTGTCTGCCCAACGAGACTTTCGAGGACTTCAAACGAAGCGTGGATATTGCCGTCGCACTCAATCCCGCAAACGTCACGGTGCATACGCTGTATATGAAAAAAGGCTCCGCGCTCAAGCAATGCGGATATGACAACACCGACTTCGACACGGCGTCGAAAATGGTGGATTATGCGTATTCTAAGCTGACGGAAAGCGGATACGAGCCGTATTATATGTACCGTCAGAAATACACGAGCGGCAACCTCGAAAACGTCGGTTACGCAAAGCCGAACAAGGCTTGTATCTACAACGTCGACATTATGGAGGAGGATACGTCCATAATCGCAAACGGCGCAAACGCAATATCGAAGAAGTGGAATAAAAAGCAGAATCTGATTACCCGTTGCGCAAACTACAAAGAGCCGTTGGAGTATGTAAAGCATATAGACGAAATGCTTTCGCGGCAACACGAGTTCTGGTCCTGACAAAAAATGTAATTAAAGTTGAAAAACCACTCAAAAACGGTTTACTTTGTTTTTTCTATATGTTAATATACAAACGTACTTTCGACGAGGTTGCGACAATACTCCGAGTCGTTACTTGGTTGAAAGCGAATCATTTATCCAACGAAGGAGGCAAAAACAATGGATAAAACCACGAAACAAGAAATTATAGCAAAATATGCTCGCAAAGAGGGCGACACCGGTTCTCCCGAAGTTCAAATCGCGCTTTTGACCGCTCGTATTTCCGAACTTACCGCACACCTTAAGAATCACCCCAAAGACCACCACAGCCGTCGCGGACTTCTTATGATGGTCGGCCACAGGAGAGGTCTTTTGGATTATCTCAAGAATATGGACATCGAAAGATACCGTGCAATCGTCAACGCTCTCGGTTTGAGAAAGTAAAAATTTCGGGTGTGATTTTCGCACCCGTTTTTTTTGCGGAAATTATCCGCATAATAATAAAAACACAATGCCGAAAGGCAATTTCGGGAATGACGGAATTCCCAGAAGGAGACATTTTATGGAAAAAAGAATTTTCAAAACAACGGTAGGCGGCAGAGAAATGACCGTCGAAACAGGCGCATACTGCGGACAATCCAACGGTTCTTGCATCGTGCGTTGCGGCGACACCGTAGTTATGGTCAACGCAACGATGAGCAAAGCACCGCGTGACGGTATGGACTTTTTCCCTCTCAGCGTAGACTATGAGGAAAAAATGTACGCTATCGGTAAAATCCCCGGCGGATTCAAGAAAAGAGAGGGCAGAGCAAGCGACAAGGCTATTCTTACGTCTCGTCTTATCGACCGTCCTATTCGTCCGCTTTTCCCGAAGGGACTTTACAACGACGTTACGGTTATCGCAACGGTTTTGTCGGTCGACACCAACATTCCGCCTGAAGTATTCGGTATGATAGGTTCTTCCGTCGCACTTTCAATCAGCGACATTCCGTGGGCAGGTCCGACGGGTTCTGTGGTCGTAGGTATGGTAGACGGAGAGTACGTCATCAACCCCGACAGCGCACAACGTGCAAAATCTCGCCTCACGCTCAACCTCGCAGGCACGAAAGACGCAATTATGATGGTTGAAGCAGGCGCAGACGTGATTACCGAACAAGAAATGCTCGGCGCAATTATGTTCGGCCACGAAGAAATCAAAAAGATTGTCGCTTTCATAGAAGAAATTCAAAAAGAAGTCGGCAAGCCCAAACTCGACATTGAACTCGAACATATCCCCGACAATATCAACGAGGCAGTAAGAGCGTATGCAAACGAGAAGATGGACTACGTTCTCGAAGCGTTTGACCGCTATGAAAGAGAAGCGAGAGAGGACGCTCTCAACGAGGACGTTTTGGCTCATTTTGCAGACCAATTCAACGACGAAGCAAAGAAAACCAAGTTTATCCTCGACAGCCTCTATTATCTCAAGAAAGAAAAAGTCCGCGCAAAGATTTTGGACAAGGGCGTACGTCCCGACGGCAGAGAACTTACCGAGATTCGTCCTATCTGGTGCGAAGTCGGTATGCTTCCGAGAGTTCACGGCAGCGCAGTCTTTACGAGAGGACAAACGCAGGCTTTGACCACTTGCACGCTCGGCACGATTAGCGAAGCTCAAAAGCTCGAAGGTCTCGACGACGATTACTACAAGAGATATATGCATCAATACAATATGCCCGGTTATTCCACAGGCGAAGCAAAAGCTCTCAAGAGCCCCGGTCGTCGTGAAATCGGACACGGCGCACTTGCAGAACGCGCTCTCGAACCCGTTCTTCCCGGTGAGGACGAATTCCCGTATGCAATTCGTACGGTATCCGACATTTTGAGTTCCAACGGCTCTACGTCACAAGCGTCCGTCTGCGGCAGCACGCTCGCTCTTATGGACGCAGGCGTTCCCATCAAAGCACCTGTCGCAGGTATCGCAATGGGTCTTATCAAGAACGAAGAAAGCCACAAAGTCGCTGTCCTTACCGACATTCAAGGTCTCGAGGACTTCCTCGGCGATATGGACTTCAAGGTCGCAGGTACCACCGAAGGTATCACGGCAATCCAAATGGACATCAAGATTAAGGGCATCGATGAGGAAATTCTCACTCGCGCTCTCGAACAAGCTCGTCTCGGCAGACTCGAGATTTTGGGCAAGATGCTCGCAACGCTTCCCGCTCCGCGCGCAGAACTCAGCAAGTTTGCTCCCAAGATTGTGTCCTTCTCAATCGACCCCGATAAGATTCGCGACGTAATCGGCACGGGCGGTAAGACTATCAACAAAATCATCGAAGATACCGGCGTAAAAATCGACATCAACGACGAGGGTATGATATTCATCGCATCCAGCGACGACGCTGCAATCAAGAAAGCTCGCACCATAATCGAAAACATCGTCCGTGACGTAGAAGTCGGCGACGTTTACGAGGGCAAAGTAACCAAGATTATGGAAAACGACAAGGGACAATTCGGCGCATCTGTCAACTTTGCACCCGGCAAAGACGGAATGATTCACATCTCCAAACTTTCTGACCAACGCGTCGAGAAAGTCACGGACGTAGTCAACGTCGGCGACATCGTTCTCGTCAAAGTTATTAAGATTGATGAGAAACATCGTGTTGACCTTCGCCTCAAAGAAGTGCTTGCGAAAGCCTAAGAGCACTATTTAGCGAATAACTTCGGCAGAGCCACGCCTCGACAACTCATTTACGTTTAGTAAATTAGGGTTGCCGAGTGCGTGGCTCTTTCTTGTTCTTCATCTAAATATTGCGCTTAGGACTTCCGCAAGAATAGAACTTATTAACGGTATGTGTCTATTCGACTTTTTCATATTACATTGCTTACAATATCTACTTTGAGGTTTTGAGATTTAACGTATTCGAGTATTCTCGGCAGGGCGGAGACGGTTGCGTCGGTCGGATGCATCAATATCAAATCTCCTGCCTTTACGTCTCGTATCGCTCGGTTATAAATCAAATCTGCGTTTTTATCGCGCCAGTCTATCGTATCTCTCGTCCACATAATTACTTTGTATCCGAGTTTGTCGCATGCTTCGAACATTCTGTTTCCGATACTTCCGCTCGGAGGCGCAAAGAGCATACAGTTTTTGTATTCGGGGAGGGCGGATAAGGAAGAATCGATTATTTTTTGCGTTACGGCAATTTCGTCTACGTTTTGTTTGAGGTTTAGTTTTGCGTGGTCGCGGTGCATATAGCCGTGATTGCCTATTTCAAAGCCGTCTGCGGAAAGTTTGAGCAGCACGTCCTGATTTTTTGCCGCCCACACTCCGCCTACGAAGAACGTCGTTTTGAAACCGTATTCGTCAAATATCCGCGCTATATCCTGAACGTTTGAGGTGTTTTCATACACGTTGAACATAAGAGATATGCTTCCCGAGTCCTGATTGCCCTCGTATATTGCGTTGTTTACGGTTTGCGTGGGAACTTGTTCGGGATACGTCGCGACGAAAGCGATACCGAACGTCAGAAACAGCGTTGCCAATATGACAAAATTTGCGCAAAAAGTGCGGAATCTCGTTTCATTCATACCATAAAATATGATTGCGCTTTGAAAACTATGTGATATAATACGGTTTACGAGGCAAAACTTTATGAAATTGCTTCGACGCAAAAATAAAAAGGGGAGCGGTACTTACGCTTAATGCGTACGCTATTGCAAAACGTAATTATGCCCGAAATAAAAGTGTTCCCAAGCGGACTTAAACTCGTGTTTTTGCCGAATCCTGCGGTGCGTTCCGTTGCAATCGGAGTGTTCGTCGGTGCAGGAGTAATAAGCGAAACGCCCGATATATCGGGTATCTCGCACTTTATCGAACATATGGTGTTCAAAGGTACGAAAACACGTTCGAGTTTCGATATAGTCAACGAAATCGACACGCTGGGGGCGCAAATCAACGCTTATACCACAAAGAGTTATACTTGCTTCCATACCGTGTCCATAGACACCAACGCTCGCAAGTGCGCAGACGTGCTGTCGGATATGTATTTCAATCCCGCTTTCAATCAATCCGAACTCGAGAAAGAACGCAGAGTCGTATACGAGGAAATCAACGAATGCGAGGACGCTCCCGAAGATTTGTGCATCGAAAGATTGTTGTCAAATTTCTTTAAGGGCAGTCAGCTCGAAAGACCGATTTTAGGCACTAAAAAGACGCTCAAAGAAATGAACAGCGATACGCTCCGAGCCTATCACAATCTTCATTACGTCGCTAAAAACACGGTATTGTCCATCGTCGGCAATTTGACCGAAAAAGAAGCCGTTGCTATCGCAGAGGACTATTTCGAGAGTAAATTCGATACAAATACCGACGATTATAAAAAGAAAGCAGAGGAGCCGAGACACGCTCACAGCGCGTCCGTAAAGAAGAAAAAATCCATTGAACAGACTCATATAGCGTTTGCTTTTCCCAACTGTTCGTATATGGACGACAGAAAGGTCGCGATGCAACTTTTGACGGTCATTTTCAGCCTCGAAATGTCGTCGAGACTATTCCAGAGCGTAAGAGAAAAACTGGGGCTTTGCTATACCGTTTACGGTTATCCGTCGTTGTATGACAATAACGGCGCGTTCGTAATATACACGTCAACGAGCCACGAAAATGCGCTCAAAGCGGTTCACGCCATTCGTATGGAGATAGATTTATTGCTCGAAAAAGGCGTTACGGAACAGGAACTCGAAAAAGGAAAGAACCAACTCAAAATGTCTCTCGTTCTCGGACAGGAAAGCACCTCGTCAATGATGCGCACGTTCGGTTCGCACGCAATGGCAACGGGGCAGTTGCTCGATTTCGACAAACGAATGGCGCAAATCGACGCTACTTCCTGCGAGGATATTTTGAACGTCGCAAAGGACGTTTTCGATTTTTCCAAGGTGTGTTCGAGCATAGTTGCAAAAGACGACGACGTCGATATTTTGTCTGCAATCAAAAATGCGGATTTAACTGATTAGAATATCTAAAATTGTGTTTTTAATGATAAAAAACGAGCGTAAAAACGACGCTCGTTTTTGCGTTTTATGCGGATAGATTATCGAATTTATTTGTTGCGATATTTGTGATAATTCTCTTGTAATCGCGCGCTTGTTATGGTATAATTATCACACTAATATTATATATTTCACAGGTAGGTATATCTTGACGGATACAAGGCAGGCAAAAGCAAACAAAGGCAATAGGATTGCGGCAGGGATTTTGGTTATCATCGTATCTCTGTTCTGCTTCCTCTCGCTCGTCGGCGCACTCGGAGGAGTGGGCAGAATGGTGTATAGCTTTTTGGCGGGATTTTTCGGTCTCGCCGCTTATGCGTACTCTCTTGCAGGGCTTATCATCGGTATAGCCGTGACTTTCGGCGTACGCGTCAAAATTCGTCCGTCAAAAGCGTTGATTTATTTTGCCTTGCTGTTTATCGGCATTTTTGCCTTGCACGTTTATACCTCGAGCGCACATATTATCGGCGCGAATTACGGCGGTTATCTCAGAAACTGCTATGACAATACAAATACCGCGGGCGGTATGCTGTTCGGCGTTGCCGCATATCCGCTTATGAGAGCCGTTACGTCGGTCGGCGCACTCGTCATAGTTTGCGTTTCCTTCTTCGTAGTGGCGTTTTTGGCAATTTATCCGTCGCTCAAGCGCAACGTTACCTATACCGTTGCGTCCAAGAAAGAGCGCGACAGACAAATGCGCGGAAACGCTCCGTATTCCGATAATTCGCAAAAACGCTCCAGACGCAGGTTTTTCTCGAGAAAATCCGATAAAACAGCCGCGCCCGTCGGTCAACCCGTGGACGTAAGAACGTCTCCCACGATTACCGACTTTTCCAACGTTACGAACGGCGGAGGTTTGTACGTCGTCGACGTAGAGGGCGACCCCTTGCAACAAAAAGGCAACAAAAAGGCGTTCGGAGCGGACGGATACAAGCCGCTCGGCTCTTTCAATCCTCTTTATCCAAACGCGCAGGGCGGTATGGAGGACGAAGTGAGAAGCGTGCCGAAATACGATTCCGACAAGTTCTCGGCAAGAGGCGTTGCAAGAGATATTCTGTTCGGTTCGGGTCCGAGCAAAGACAATCTCGCAAGATTCGACAGCGTAAGCGACCCGAGAAACGCGTTGTCAAACGTAAGTCCGTCGTATAGTGCGGTGCGCAGAAACGAATTGAAAAACAAGCTCGGCGTGGACACCACTCCGAGTGCCATAAGAGAGGACTTTATGTCCAGATACAGAGCCGTGCAGAAGGAAGCTCCGTCTACGGTTCAACGTCAAGACACGGCAAAACCCGTCGAAAAGAAAGACGAACCCGTTGATTTCAAACGTGACTTCAACGCTCTCAAGCAACAGCAAATCGCTCGCTTCGGAGAAATGTACGCAAAGCCCGAATTCGAGGCGGAAGTGCATCTCGAACAACAGGACGAGGCGTGTCTGATTGCCGAACCGGTCAAGAAAGAGGTCGTGAAGCCGACGAAAGTCGTGTCGAGAGACCAAGACGGTTTGTCATCCACGGTTAAAAAAGCGGAGGACGCCGTAAACAAGCCTCAAGTGAACGTCGGTATGCTCGGCGCGCTCAACAGAGCGATTTCGGGAGAAGAACCCCCGAAACCCGTCGTCAAGGAAGAAGTTACCGCCGAGGCGTACGACAAGCCGAAGTCGGATATGGTTTATATCGCAAGAGACAATGCTCCTGCTCAAACGGCTGCGCCTACGCAAACGACTGCTCCCGCTCCGACAACTTCGCCGAAACAAGAGACCCCGCAAGAGGCTCAAAAACCCGTGGTCGTTCCTCGTCAACCTGCGAATATTCAGGATATGGACAGAAGCGGCTATCAATCCGTCAAAGGCGAAGCAAAGATTCCTCGCGCATTTGCGCAAACGGCGGTTGAAAACAATCCGAAAGCAGAGGAGACCGAGACTAATTTCTTCGGCGGTATCGGCAAGACCAAACCCGTGAAAAAATACGAGATGTCTCAAGCCACGCTTGAAAATACTCGTCCCAAATACGTCGACAAAGACGCGACGACGGGCGGAAACGCTCCGAGCGCGCCTGCTCCCGTACAGCAAAAAGTTACGGGCGGAGATATGTCTCGCACGGCAATTCAGTCTACGACGGCTATAGCGAAACAATCGGCAAGAAACATAGAGGACGCCGAAGTTACCGCTCGCATTCAAAACATCAAACAGGCAATCAAAGAAACTCCGCAAGTCGGACAATACGAACGCGAAGCGTTGATGAGAGAAGAAAAGATGAAAGCCTCTCAGGGCAGAGGTCTGCAAAACACCGACGCGCCCAAGAAAACGGCGAGCAAGGAACGCTTGACTCAAGTCAATATGGAGCAAGCCATTTCACAAGCAACGCCCAAGCGTCCTTACGTTGCGCCTCCCGTGTCGTTGCTCACGCCTCCTGCTCCCGAAGTGGACCAAAACGAGGACTACGAACAAAAGAAAGAGCAGATTATCAAAACTCTCAATTTCTTCAGTATTACGGGCGAAGTTATCGATATTCTCGTCGGTCCGACCTTTACTATGTACAAACTGAGAGTGGAGATGCCAAAGGGCAGAACGATAGGCTATATTTCCTCTTTGGAAAGCGACATCGCGATGAAAATGGAAGCGGGCAGCGTGCGTATAATCGCGCCTATCCCCGGCGAAAACGCAGTCGGTATCGAAGTGCCGAACAAACATCGTCGCAACGTCAACCTCAGCGAAATTATCGAATCTCCCGAGTTTAATCAAGCAAAAGCTCCCGCAACGTTTGCTCTCGGCAAAAACCTCTACGGCGACGCGAGAGTGGTGGAAGTGCGCAAACTTCCGCACGTTCTCATTGCGGGCGCAACGGGCGCAGGTAAGAGCTGCTGCATAAACTCTATTATCGTAAGTTTGCTTTACAAAGCGTCTCCCGACGACGTCCGCCTCATTCTCATCGACCCCAAACGTATAGAAATGAGCGTGTACGCAGGCATTCCGCATTTGCTTATGGACGAGATTATTTGCGATACCGACAAGGCTATCCGCTCGCTCAACTGGGCAATCAGCGAAATGGAAAGACGTATCAAATTCCTTGCTGAAGTAAACTACAGAGATATTGACGAATACAATGCGGATTGCGCCAAAAACGGCTTTGAAAAAATGCCGCGTATCGTGATTATCGTAGACGAATTCGCAGACCTTATGTCAACGGGCAAAAAGGCTGTCGAGGACACCGTCAACCGCATTGCGAGACTTGCTCGTGCGGTAGGTATACACCTCGTTTTGGCAACTCAACGTCCGTCCGTCGACGTTATCAGCGGTACGATAAAGAACAACTTCCCGAGCAGAGTGGCGTTCAAAGTCACGTCGAGTTTCGACAGTAAGACGATTTTGGACACCGTCGGTGCGGACAAACTTCTCGGCTACGGCGATATGCTCTATATGATGCCCGGCGCAAACGAACTGGAACGTATGCAAGGCGCGTTTATTTCCAACGAGGAAGTCAAGAGAGTCGTCGATTTCGTCAAATCGAAGAACGACGCATTCTTTGACAATTCAATCAAAGACGCGATATTCAAAGACAAAGAAGAAGAAAAACCTGCCGCAAAAGAGGGCAAGAGCAACGACAAAGACAAGATTCCGCCCGATTTGTTCGACGCGTTGGAACTCGGCATCGAGATGAGAGAGGAACACGATTCGCCCATCAGTATGTCGTTCTTGCAACGCAGATTAGGTTGGGGCTGGCCGAAAGCCGCAAAGATTTTCGACAAAATGGACTTGATGGGTTATCTCTCTCCCGACGAACACGACCCGAAGAAAAAGAGAGTCAACATCACTCGTGAGGAGCTTGCCGAATTGAGAGCGGCGGCAGAGCAGAGCGAAGGAGGCGAAGAATGAAAATCGGCGCAATTTCGCTCGGATGCGATAAAAACAGAGTAGATACCGAAAAAATGCTTTCTCGCCTTACCCAAAGCGGACATACGCTCGTCGGAAGCGAGGAAGAAGCGGACGTCATTATCGTCAATACCTGCGCTTTTATCGACAAGGCAAAAGAGGAATCAATCGACGAGATTTTGAATGCGATTTCCGCAAAGAACGGCAGTAAAAAGAAAAAGGTCATCGTCACGGGTTGCCTTGCGCAACGTTATGCCGACGATTTGAAAAAGGAATTTCCCGAAGTCGACGCGATTTTGGGAATTGCCGATTACGACGAAATTGTCTCGACCGTGGAAAACGTTTGCAAAGGCAATAAAGTGTACGACTGCGCAAATCTCGACAAGTTTTACGACGGCAGAGTGCTTACCACGCCTTACCACTATGCGTATTTGAAAATTGCAGACGGATGCGATAATCATTGCACTTATTGCGCCATTCCGTCGATAAGAGGAAAATACCGCTCGGAAAAGGCCGAAGATTTGCTCAAAGAGGCTCAAAAACTTTCCGACGACGGCG
This sequence comes from Christensenella sp. UBA7588, assembly GCA_002478945.1. Classification (GTDB taxonomy): domain Bacteria; phylum Bacillota; class Clostridia; order Christensenellales; family CAG-917; genus CAG-475. The sequence continues at coordinate 15,329 of DLKM01000008.1, read as the reverse complement.
TGAAAGAACTTATCCTCGTGGCGCAGGACGTTACGAGATACGGCACGGATTGGGACGGAAAGCCGCATTTGACGGAACTTTTGGACAAACTGTCCGCTCTCGATTTCGAATGGATAAGATTGCTCTATCTTTATCCCGAAATGGTTGACGACGCTTTGATAAAATACGTCCTCGACAATCCGAAAATCGTCAAGTATATGGACATTCCGCTTCAGCACATCGACGACGTCGTGTTAAAGAGAATGAACAGACGCACGAACGAAAAGAGCGTGAGAGAATTGATTGCGAAACTCAAAAAAGCGGGCATTACGATTCGTACCACGTTTATTTGCGGATTCCCCGGGGAAACTTTGGAGCAGTTTGAAAAACTCAAAGATTTCGTGAAGGAAACAAAATTCGACTACGCAGGCTTCTTTGCGTATTCGAGAGAAGAAGGAACGCCTGCCGACAGGCTCGACGGACATCTCGACGAAGCGGTCAAGCAAGCACGAGCGGACGAACTCGGCGCGATTCAAACGCAAATCATCGAGGAGCGCAACGCAACTCTCGTCGGTAAACGCCTTAGAGTGATTTACGACGACATCGATTACGACAGACAAAAATTCGTCGGTAGATGCTCAACGCAGGCACCCGACATCGACAACGTCGTATACTTTACGTCGGAGCAGAGAGTGCAGGTGGGCAATTTCTACGACGTACTCGTGGAAGGCACCGACGGTATCGATTTGACAGGGAGGGTTATAGAATGAAAATCACTCTCGCAACGAAAATAACAATAGCAAGAATATTTTTGATAATACCTACGCTTATCACGTTCATTTTGGCGCAGATGCTAAACGCAGGCAGAACGGCGTATATTGCGCTCGTCGTGTTGTCGGCGGCATTGTTTGCGATATGTTGCGCTACGGACTTCGTGGACGGACATATAGCGAGAAAAACCAACACGGTTTCGATGCTCGGCAAACTGCTCGACCCGCTTGCGGACAAGGTAGTTATAGTAATAATGCTGTTTCTGCTCGTCTATTTCAAAGACGGTCTCGACGATGCGTTTGCGTATAACACGCTCGTCATTGCGATTCTGTCGGGAATAATACTTTCGAGAGAATTGATGATAGGCGTTTTCCGCTCCATTGCGGCAAGCAGAGGATTGGTTCTCGCCGCGGATATATTCGGCAAAATCAAGACCGTTTGTCTCGACGTCGGCGTAACGATTATGATGCTTGCAGGCTTGCACGTTTCGCTTGCGTGGATTGGCACCATAGTGTTTTATGTCGGTGCAATCTTGGCGGTGTATAGCGGACTCAATTACGTCGTAAAGAACAAGCACGTTCTTAAACAAGACGACGAAAAAGAACAAGCAAAAGACTGACCGTTTGCAAAAACAATCGGATAGAATATCGAAAACGACGTTATGATAAAAGAAATCGTAAAAATTTGCGGGCTTGATAAAGAGCAGATTGAAAGCAGACTGACGAAGTTTGACGGTTTCGGCGTGGAGTTTTCCCTGCAAGAAAAGTGTCTCGACGCAACCATAACTATGACGAGCAACGCTCCTCGACAGACTTTCGAGATGGTCAAGAGCAGAGTTTACAACGCTTTCGAGGAAGAAGTATACTCGGCGGTGGAAGGCTCGCTCGAGGAAATCGCGGCAAGGCTTCTCAAAATGAACAATCGCACTCTTGCGGTGGCAGAGAGCCTCACGGGCGGAGAAATTTGCTCGAGACTTACGGGCGTCGCAGGGATAAGCGCAAATTTTTACGAAGGCATAGTGTGCTACAATCGTATGTCAAAGGCGGATAGGCTCGGAGTGCCGAAATCCGTTTTGGCAGATTACGGCGCGGTATCGAGAGAAACTGCGTACGCTATGGTAAAAGGACTTTGCAAAAGACCCGTGGATATTGCTCTAGCTACGACGGGACTTGCAGGACCTACGGGAGACGAGGGGAAACCCGTCGGACTCGTGTATATCGGCGTGGGCGGAGGAGACTTTATCACGGTATTCGAAAGACGCTTTTCGGGCAGTCGCAACGAAATAAGGGAAGCGACTTCAAACGTTGCGCTGTTTTATCTGATACGCTACCTCAAAGGCGATATTTTGAGACTGTAAAGCGAAAACAATCTGCGAAATGTACCGTTTTCGGTGCATAACTCGCAGTATAATAATTATCTAATAAGACAAAACCTCAAGCCGTACGGCAACAAGGATATAAAGGAGAAAAACAATGGCAGAAAAAATTCAAGACAAATCCAACGACAGAGCGCACAATCTGCAACTTGCTCTTGCCAAGATAGAAAAGGATTTCGGCAAAGGCGCGGTTATGCGTTTGGGCGAAACCGAAATACCTAAAGTCGAAGCGATTTCGACGGGTTGTCTTACGCTTGACGTCGCACTCGGCATCGGCGGTATTCCAAAGGGAAGAATTATCGAAATATACGGACCCGAATCGTCGGGTAAAACGACCGTTGCGTTGCATTGCGTTGCCGAAGTGCAAAAAATCGGCGGAACGGCGGCATACGTCGACGCGGAACACGCCCTCGACCCCGCTTATGCGAGCAAACTCGGCGTAAACCTCGACGATTTGTACATCTCTCAACCCGATAGCGGAGAGCAAGCTCTCGAAATCGTGGAAACGCTCGTAAGAAGCGGCGCAATCGATATTATCGTCGTCGACTCCGTTGCGGCACTCACTCCGCAAGCAGAACTCGACGGAGATATGGGCGACAGCCACGTCGGTATGCAGGCTCGTCTTATGTCGCAAGCACTTCGCAAAATCACGGCGGCAACTTCAAAGAGCAAATGCACGATTATCTTTATCAATCAGTTGAGAGAAAAGATTGGCGTTATGTACGGCAATCCCGAGACGACCACGGGCGGTAAAGCTCTCAAATTCTACGCTTCCGTGCGTATCGAAGTGCGCAAAGCCGACACAATCAAAGACGGCAGCGACATCGTAGGCAATCACGTCAAAGCAAAAGTCGTAAAGAACAAAGTCGCGCCTCCGTTTAAGGTTGCGGAATTCGACATTATGTACGGCACGGGTATATCCAACCTCGGTTGCGTGCTTGACCTTGCGGTTGAGAACGGATTCGTGCAAAAGAGCGGAAGCTGGTTCAGCTACAACGACGAAAAGATAGGCCAGGGCAGAGACAAGGCTATGGAATTTTTGAAGAATCATCCCGAAGTTTTTGCCGAAGTCGACGCGAAAATCCGCGAAAAATACGAGATGCAATAAGCGTCGAACGTATAGATAAAATCAAATCTTATAAAAATCGTTTTTCAACGCCGAAAAACGATTTTTTTTTGCGGTCGGCGTTGACGAAAGACTATAAATAGTATATACTATATAAGACAAAACTATATATTGAGAACATTGTCGATATAGATATAATATAGATTTCATTATGAATAGTGCCGTTTTGGGCGTATTTGTGCGTTAAATCTTTTCGATATAACTGTATTTTGGTTTTCAATCGGTTTTGATTATATATACGGAGGTCACGAAATGACCAGCAATTTTATCAATTTGCTCGCTCTCACTCCGGGTGCGGCTGCAGGTATTGCGGCGGCAATCGCGGTTGTCGTGGGTGCTTTGCTCGGTTGGATTATTTACAGAGTCTATTCTCAAAATAAAATCGGCAATGCAAAACGCGAAGCACAAAGAATTATCGAAGAAGCAAATCTCGAAGCAAAAACCATTCGTAAAGACGGTATGCTCGAGGCAAAAGAACAAATGAACAAGATGCGCATCGATTTCGAAAACGAAACCAAAGAGCGCAAACAGGATTGGCAACGCACCGAAAACCGCCTCGCTCAGAAAGAAGCGGCTCTCGACAAGAAAGAGGACACTCTCGATAAGAAAGACGCCGTTCTCGACAAGAAAATCGAGGACGTAGAAAAATCTCAAAAGCAAATCGAAGAAACCAAAGAACGTCTCAAAGGCATCGAAGCGGAACTCGGCAACGCACAGGAAAAGATGCAAAAGGAACTCGAAAGAGTTGCCGGAATGACGAAAGACGAGGCTTGCAAAGAACTTAAAGACGCACTCCTCGACGGCGTTAAAAAGAGCGCCGCAAACGATGCGAAAACGCTTATTGCAGAGGCAAAAGACAACGCCGTAAAAGAGGCGCAAAACATTATTTCTCAAGCAATTCAACGCTGCGCCGCGGACCACGCAACCGAAAACACCGTGTCCGTAGTCGCACTTCCCAACGACGAGATGAAGGGAAGAATCATCGGCCGTATGGGCAGAAACATCCGCGCGCTCGAAAGCGCAACCGGCGTTGACCTCATTATCGACGATACTCCCGACGTTATAACTCTCTCGAGCTTTGACCCCGTAAGAAGGGAAGTCGCAAGACTCACTCTCGAAAAACTTATTACCGACGGTCGTATTCATCCCGCTCGCATCGAGGAAATGGTAGACAAGGTAAGAAAAGAGGTTGAGGCAGGTATCAAAGAAGCAGGCGAGGAGGCGGCTTTCGAAGTCGGCGTTCACGGCTTGCATCCCGAGATTATCAAGATTCTCGGCAGACTCAAATATCGTACAAGTTACGGTCAGAACGTGCTTAAACACTCCGTCGAAGTCGCGTCTTTGGCGTCTGTTATGGCGGCAGAACTCGGCGTTGACCCCCGTATCGCACGCAGAGCAGGCTTGCTCCACGACATCGGTAAAGCCGTTGACCACGAACTCGAAGGCACTCACATTCAACTCGGTGTGGAAATCGCAAAGAAATATCGCGAAAGCAACGAAGTCATTCACGCAATCGCGGCTCACCACAACGACATCGAGCCTCAAACCATCGACGCCGTTCTCGTTCAGGCGGCAGACGCTATTTCGAGCGCGAGACCGGGCGCAAGACGCGAATCAGTCGAGACTTACGTCAAACGTATCGAGAAACTCGAAGAAATCGCAAAATCGTTTGACGGCGTTGACCAAACGTTTGCCGTTCAAGCGGGTAGAGAAATTCGCGTTATGGTCAAACCCGAACAAGTCAACGACGCAAGCACGGTGTTCCTCGCAAGAGAAATCGCAGAGAAACTCGAAAACGAACTCGAATATCCGGGACAAATCAAAGTCAACGTTATTCGTGAAGTTCGTAGCGTAGATTACGCAAAATAAGAACATTCGCTTTGGTTTTTGCCCTCGCAAGAGCCAAAGTGAAGTTTTATCGAGGCTGTAAAAACGTAAAGCAATGCCTTATGCGAGAGAAATTTTGCATAAAACTTGCAATATAGAGAATATGGTGCTAAAATATGCCTATAAAAGGCATAAAAGTGCATCCCAATCAAAACACATTTTAGGAGAATATCATTATGGCACAAATTATGGCAGGCGATTTGAGAAAGGGCGTTACCTTCCTTTACGACAACAAGATTATGACGGTCGTTGATTTCTTGCACGTCAAACCGGGCAAAGGTGCGGCTTTCGTTCGTATGAAAATGAAAAACGTCGTTACGGGCGCCGTTCTCGAGCAAACTTTCAACCCCACCGAAAAGTTTGAACTTGCTCACATCGAGACCAAGACTATGGAATATCTTTACAACGACGGCGAGTTCTATTACTTTATGGACGCAGAGACTTACGAGCAAATTCCGCTCAACAAGAATCAAGTCGAAGACGCACTCAATTTCGTCAAAGAAAATATGAACGTCACGATGAAATTCTTCCAAGGTTCTCCGTTCTCCGTTGAACCGCCAAACTTTGTCGAGCTTCTCATCACGCTTTGCGAACCTGCAGTTGCCGGCAACACCGCCACCAACGCAACCAAGCCCGCAACCGTCGAAACCGGATACGAACTTCAAGTTCCTATGTTCGTAAACGAGGGAGATACGATTCGTATTGATACTCGTACCGGCGAATATATGTCCAGAGTCTAAGCGCATCAAACAGCGATATACTGCGTCAAGCGCGTCTTGTCCCAAGTCGTGTACACAAAAGTACACTTGGCTTGGTTGCAAGGCGCGCTTTTCTTGTCTATCACTGCTTGATGCACTTAGACAAGTATAACACTCTGAAATAGCGAATAACTTTGTCAGCACCCGTCTGCTACAAAATCACGTACGCTTGTGTACGTTGGGTTTTGTAGCAGACGGGTGCTTTCGCGTTCTTCATCTATTTGAGGCTGTTATACAAGTGTAGAGTACATAACTGCGATATACTGCGTCAAGCGCGTCTTGTCCCAAGTCGTGTACACAAAAGTACACTTGGCTTGGTTGCAAGGCGCGCTTTTCTTGTTCTTCATCTAAAAACTGTAGTTTTACAAATAAAATTAAAAATAAAGTTTCCCCCTTCCTCAGGTGTTTCCCCTATTCCGTTCCCCCTCTGCGCTGTGCTTGAGGGAACCCACGGAACCGCTCCGCGGGGGGACACACTCAGCACTCGCATAAATAGGGGCATTTCTCTCATTATGCCACGCGCTTTGTGCGCCGCTACGCAACAGAATGGCGCAGTCGCTTGTACTAATCGTCAAGCTCGGCGCTCGGTGCGGTCGGTGCCTTGCGCCTCCAGCTTCAAATAAGCACATTCCGTTATTAAGTACGCCTCAGAATTAGTGTACATTCGGGTGTGGGCAAAGCCCACCCGCAATTATTAATTATTAACTATTAATTATTAATTAGCATAATAAGTATTCAAGGAATAGACATTCTTTACTCATATTATTTTACAAAACTTCTGTTTTTGTCTTTTTTTGCGAGCGTGCTATTTGCACGGTCGATTTTTCATATATTTTGCTATGCTCGAAGATTTGGTGGGGGCGGATATTGCAAGTATCGTCGGAGACGAGAAAAACGTTGCGGAGGTGCGCCTGCGCATTTCTCGTCCGTTGTTGATTTGTAATATCGACGGAACGAGACGGGTGGGGAGGCATTTCGGTTTGCCGTACGTCGTAAGCAAAAGCGACGTTGACGGCGTGCTGTCGAGAGCAACCAATATGTCGTTGTACAGCGCGTCCGACGAAATGAAACGGGGTTATATTCCTTGCGGACGCTACCGCATAGGCGTAGGGGGAGAGGGTGTGTTTGACACCGACGACTACGTTGCCGTAAAAAACATATCGTATCTCGTTATCCGCATACCGCACCAAATCAAGGGCGTTGCCGACAAAATAGCAAGCGACGTTTTCGTAAACGGAAAAGCACTCAACACTCTTGTCATTTCTCCTACTGGCGGAGGCAAAACCACTTTGTTGAGAGAGCTTGCGCGCATTGCGTCCGAACGTTTCAACGTGGTCGTGATAGACGAGCGATACGAGTTGTGCGCTTGCAACGACGGAATGCCTACGCTTGATGTTGCGGACGCCGAAGTTATAAGCGGAGTGCCGAAGCGTATTGCGTATCAAAACTGCGTGAGAGCGATGAATCCCGACGTTATCGTAACCGACGAATTGTTCGGCACGTCGGACGTAAACGCCATTTGCGACGTGATAAGGAGCGGCGTTACGGCTTTTGCCTCGTTGCACGGAGACAGCGTTGAGAGCGTTAAGCGCAACGACGTTTATAAACCGTTGTTCGATTCTTTCGATTTTGCGGTGGTGCTTTGCAAGTCTCCCGTCGGCGAGATTTGCCAAAAGGTGCGATTATGAAAAGCGAAATTTTGAGGCTTGTCGCAGGCGGACTGCTTGCGTTGATTTGTTGCTATATCGGCTTGTTAATCAAACGAAGATATGCCTCGAGAGTTACGTTTTTCAAATCCGCTTCGGCGTTTTGCATTATGTTGAGCGATGAATTGTCGATGCGAAAAACGCCGATTCCTGCCGTCGTATCCAAGTTTACGGCAGGGCGTAAGGGCGTGTTCGAGGACTTGCTTTGCGAGTGGGCGCAGAACGCAAAACTCGGCAAAAACTCCGACTTCGACAAATATAAACTGCTCAAAAACGACGAAACGAAAGACGTTGCCACTTTTTTGGATACGCTCGGCAAGACGGATTTAAGAGACCAAATCGCGCACGTCGAGCATTATAAAGAGGCATTCGACAGAAAAACGACGGAGTGCGAAACGCAGAGCAAAAAGCAAGGTTCGATGTATTTCAAATTGTGCGTGCTGCTCGGAATCGCAATAATTCTGATACTGGCGTGAGGTGCTTATGGATACGAGTATAATACTCAAAATCGCAGGGGTGGGGCTGCTTACCGCCATCGTCTGCGTAATACTAAAAAAGAGCGACAGAGACGAGATTGCAACGTTTGCGACGCTTGCGGGGCTGATTATCGTCGCCGTGCTTGTCATAGATATGCTCGGCGGACTTTTCGATACGCTGAAGTCGCTTTTGTCGCTGTATTGACGAAGGTCGTTTCGCTTTATGATTTTCAAACTTATCGGAATTGCAATTATCGGCGTGATTACCGTGACTTTGCTCAAAAGCGCAAAGCCGGAATTTGCCGTTTTTGCAACCATTGCGACGGGCGTGATAATGATAATCACGATGCTTTCCGCATTGAGAGACGTCGTGCTTGCTTTTGATAAAATCGTTGAAAAAAGCGGCATAAACGACGAAGTGTTTTCCGCCGTTTTGAAGATTATCGGCATAGGTTATCTCACGGAATATTCTTCTTCGGTCGCTACTGACGCAGGGTGCGATTCCATTGCGCAAAAACTGCAATTCGGAGGCAAAATCGTAATTTTCCTTATGAGCATATCGATAGTGTCCTCTCTTGTCGATTTGGTGTCGACGCTTGTGAATATGCTATGAAAAAAAGAGTTTTTGCTTGTATTTTATGCTTTTTCGCGTGTTTTTTCGCATTGCTTTTTGCGGTTGACGGCGTTTGCGCCGCAGGCGAAGAAAAGACGGACGAGCAGATAAAAAAAGAGCTTACCGACGCTTACGACAAGGCAATAGACAGCCTTGACTTAAAAGCGTTGCAAGACTTTTTGAACTCATTGTCGCAAGAGGGAAGCCAAGCAATATCGATGAGCGACGTGCGCTCTGCGCTTAAAGCACTTGCGAGAGGGGAAGGGCAGGCATTCTTCGACGTTTTTTTTAATCTTTTGGCAAAATCGGCAGGCAGATATTTTCTCGGATTTATGCCGGGGTTCGTTACGATTTTGATTATTTGTCTGCTTAAAAACATACTCAGCGGTCTTACGGGAGATTTTCTCAATAAGTCCACCACCGAGGTCGTAAACATAGTTTGTTATTGCGCAACCGTCATCGTGCTTATGAGCGGCGTGGCGACCGTAATCGAGACGGTAACGAACACGGTAAACGCTCTCGTATCTCTTTCAAACGCGCTCTTTCCCGTGTTGTTGACGCTCTTGTCGGCGTTGGGCGCATCAGCAAGCGCGGCAGGGTATTCTCCGCTTATGGCGGTGCTGTGCGGCTTTATAATGAAACTCATAACGGCGGTGGTGTTGCCTGCGTTTATTGCGTGTATAGTGTTCGGTATTGTCGGGAACGTGTCCAAAAACGTAAAACTCGACAAACTCGCAAAACTCGTGAAATCGGCGGCAGGGTGGCTTGTAGGAATAACGTTCGGGATATTTGCCACTTTTTTGACGATGCAAGGAATATCGGGCGGCGTAATCGATAGATTCGGTTTCAACATAGCAAAGTTTGCCGTGTCGAGTTACGTTCCTATCCTCGGCGGCTATCTCTCCGACGGATTCGACCTTATGTCTGCGTCTCTCGTTCTCGTAAAAAACGCGGTAGGGTATACGGGGGCGGTGCTATTGTGCGCTACGGTTGCTTTTCCGCTCGTAAAGGTAGTTATGTTTTCTCTTGCCGCAAAACTTACGGGAGCGATAGCGGAACCTATAGGAGACGACAGAGTGTCAAAACTGCTTTACGGCGTATCAAAGAATCTCAATCTCCTGATAACCGCGCTTGCAGGCGTTGCTTTCCTGTTCTTCCTGACGTTGATGTTGCTTATTTCGTCTTGCAATATGGGGTTGTGATATGGGGGCTTGGATATTATCTATCTCGGGAGTTATATGCCTCGGAATACTGCTCGAAATCGTATTGCCGGAGGGCAAAACGGCAAAGTATATCAAAGGTGCGTTTTCGTTGCTCGTGGTGCTTGCAATCGTTGCGCCGTTGCCGAGTCTGTTGAAAAAAGATTTTGATATAAGCGTCAAAACGGACGCTTTTACGGTCTCGCGACAGGACGATTACGTCGACGCATACAAAGCGTCTTTCGAGGACGCGGTTAAGGGCGCATTGGAGGAGAGGGGGTGTGAGTCGCAAGTCAAAATCACAACGGAGGACGGCGTTGTGAAAGGGGTGGACGTTACGGTGTACGATATGATTCTTAAGGGAGAGGAGATTGTCGACATAGTTGCGAAAACGCTTGCAATATCGCCGCTTAAAGTAAACGTTCTTTACGAGTTTTACAAATAAATCAATGCGCGAATCGTTACGCGCGCGTGCGCGCGCACAAGCGCACGCACTAACAAAATAATGCGTGCGCATACACGTTGCGCGCGCACGCGCGCGACCGATACGAACGTAGCGAAAGACTGTCGAAAAAAGCGATATTTTTGAGATTTTCGCGTTTTGAGAATATGCAATCGAGGTGCGCATATATATTTTTACAGAGGAAGCGATGGAAGTCGAAGATAAGAGAAAAGACGGATTAGCGCAACGGATAGGCAACAGCGCAATAGTCAAAAAACTTAAAAGCATCAAAAATATACGAATTATCGCAGTCGTATTCATAATAGCAATCGCTCTTATCATATACTCTAGCGTAGTGGCGTCGAGGGAAAGCAAAACGGTCTCTCAATCGCAACAGCAAACCGTGCAAAGCGAGGACGAACAGAGGCTGTCGAGCATACTTTCGCAGATTGACGGCGCAGGACAGGTGCAAACTATGATAACGAGAACGGACGGACAGATAGTCGGCGTACTCGTAATAGCGGACGGCGCGAAAAATCCGTACGTCAGGCTCAAACTTATGCAGGCAAGCGCAACCGCTCTCGGAGTGAGCGAGGACGTAATCAGCGTGCTTTGCAAACAAAATTAGCGAACCTATAGGAGGAATATATGAAAATTAAACCAAGAACCAAGAAAATCATCGTATTGTCGGTTATGGTAGCGTTGCTCGTAGCGACGGGCGTGCTGAACTTTGTGTTGAGCGACAAACTCAACAAATCGACAGACAACGCAAACCTTGACCAAAACACGGTTACGCAAACGTTCTTTTCCGCAGCGAAAAGCGAGCGTGATTCCACGAGAGAGTCCGAATTTCTTTATCTCGACGCGATAATGCAATCCGACTCAAGCACGGAAAGCGCAAAAACCACCGCGCAAGAGCAGAAACTCGCTTTGGTGGAACGTATGGAAAAAGAACTCGCTCTCGAGACGCTTATCAAAGCAAGAGGTTTTGACGACGTAATCGTAACGATAGGGGACAAGGGCGTCAGCATCGTCGTAAACTCTGCCGAACTCAGCGCGGAACAAGCCAATCAGATTTTGTCCGACGTACTCGGAGAAACGACGTTCAAGCCTTCCGAGGTAAAAGTTATTCCGTACAACTAATCTAAACATAGACGTTACGTCCGCCGCGTTACCGCGACGGACTTTTTCGTTTTTCGGCACATATAAGGAAAGCACGCCGTCGACGCCGTTTTGCGAGACAAATATTTTTCGCTAACGATTGATATAATTTTTCGTATGTGATATAATACACAAAACGGAGGTCGATATGGCAAAAGATGCGACAAAAGTTTCAAACGCATTGAGCAACGTGTTGGTGTCGCTTGCAAGCGAAGCCGCTCAGGACGTGGAGGGTATATGCCTTCTCAATTCCAAGCGCAACAAAGGCGCAACGTCCGTCTACGTTCTGCCAAATGAAAAAGTCGTTGTCGATTTGTTTATCAATATCGAACAAGGCTACGCCGTTCCGTCCACGGTTGCGGTGCTTCAGGAAAAAGTAAAATCCCAGATAGAGAGCGCAACGAAATTCAAAGTACAATCAGTCAACGTTCAGGTTATGAACGTCAGAGTCGCACAATAAGATTATGAGAAGAATTGCAAGAGAAAACGTATTTAAGTTGGTGTTCGAATACACGTTTTACAACGTCGTCAACGACTCTACTTTGGAGTTGTTGCTCGTGGACAGCGATTTGACCGAGGACGATAAGAATTATATCAATTCGACGTACTTCGGCGTGGTCACGAGAGAAGAAGAACTGAAGAAGATTATCGAGAGTCATCTCGAGGGCTATCGTCTCGAAAGAGTTTATCGTCCCGATTATGCGGTGTTGTTGCTCGCAACGTACGAACTTTTGGAGCATACCGCTCCCAACGCCGTTGTTATTAACGAGGCGGTGGAACTTTCAAAGAAATACGGCACGGACAAGTCGGGTGCGTTTGTAAACGGCGTCCTTGCCAAAATAGTAAAAGACGTCAAATAACGAAAGATTATCCCGAGCTGTCATATATGCCTTCAAAACGAGACAAATGTATGATAATTCGGGATTTTTTGACTCAAAAACAGCGAAAAATCGGTGTATAACTGCAAAAATGGTGCATAAAGTGTCGATTATGTTAGATAAAACCCCATTTTCTGAAAAAACAATATCCGTAAGCGAAGTAAACGCAACGATAAAAGCGTGTATCGACGCTCCGATATTCAAAGGTTTGGAAGTTTTCGGCGAAGTTTCCGGCTTTAAGTTCAGCGGACCTCACGCCTACTTCACGTTAAAGGACAAAGATTCTCAACTGTCCTGCGTTTGCTTTTACGCCGCAAAGACTTACAACCCCAAAGACGGAGAAAGCGTTATCGTAAAAGGCTCTCTAGATTATTATCTCAAGGGCGGCAGATTGTCTCTGCAGGCGTCGTCCATTCAACCCGTCGGCAAAGGTATGCTGTTTTTGGAGTTCGAGAGACTCAAGGCAAAATTGCTTGCGGAAGGTTTGTTTGACGAAGCGCATAAAAAGCCTATTCCGAAGTTTGCGAAGAAAGTGCTTGTCGTAACGTCGAAAACGGGAGCGGTTATCAGAGATATAGTTACTACCGTCAGACGCAAGAATCCCGTTATCGACATCGTCGTGAAAGACGTTAGGGTGCAAGGAGAAGGCGCAGGCAAGGAAATCGCAAAAGTGCTTGAAAGGGTAGATACCCTCGGCTACGATACTATAATCATCGCAAGAGGCGGAGGCTCGCTAGAGGACCTTGCGCCGTTTTACGACGAGCAACTCGTAAGAGCGGTGTATGCTATGAACACGCCCGTCATATCCGCAGTCGGACACGAGACGGATTTTTCGCTTTGTGATTTCGTGGCGGACGCAAGAGCGGCAACGCCGACCGCCGCGGGAGAACTTGTCGCATACGATTATTATGCGATGAAAGAGCAACTCGAAGCCGATATTGCAAGGTTGCGCTTCGGAGCAACGCGTTGCTACGATAAAAACGTTTCAAAGGTTAGACTTACCTGCGCGCAGTTGCAAAGGCTTGCGACGGGATTTTATACTTCGCATCAACACAAAGTCGAGACTTGTCTCGAGAGGGCAAAATATCTTGCGCAAAGAAAGGTGGAGGTTGCCGCCGCAAGAGCGGAAAAAGCCGCGGCGTCTTTGGATAACCTCAGTCCTCTGAAAATTCTCGGCAGGGGATACTTCCGCATACAAAGCGGAGATACCACGATAAGCAAAGTCGCAACGCTCAAAGTCGGTCAGTATATTAAGGCTACCGGCGGAGACGGCTCGGCAACGGCACAAATCACACAAATCGAACTCAACGAGGAGAACTGATATGGCAGAAATTAAGAAGTTTGAAGAAGCGTTGGCGGAATTGGAAGCCATCGTAAAAAAACTCGAGGGAGATATTCCTCTCGACGAGGCAATGGACGCATTTCAAAAGGGCATCGAGCTTAGCAAAGTCTGTATGGAAAATCTGAAAGCCGAAAAAGGCAAACTCGAATTGCTCGTGGACGACATCAACAATCTCACGCAAGAGATGAAACTTGACTGACTATGAAAATCTCGACCATTGACAAAAACGAATTTCTTTTCGTATTCGAGCAGTCGCTCAAAGACGCAATAGGGTACGGCAATTCCGTAATCGACGAGGGTATGCGTTACGCCGCTCTCGACGGAGGCAAGCGCGTGCGCCCGCTTTGCGTGTATTACGGCGCGCGCTCGACGGGAAAAGACGCCGAGGTGGACGAGGTTGTCCGTCTTGCCGTTGCGGTGGAACTTATCCATAATTATTCTCTCGTTCACGACGATTTGCCCGCAATGGACAACGACGATTATCGCAGAGGCAAACTTTCCGTTCATAAAAAGTTCGGACACGCCAACGGAATACTTATCGGCGACCAACTTCTCACGCTTGCGTCTTGCGTGCTTCTCGACGGAGCGAGAGAGTACGGCTCGCACTTTGCAAGGGCGGCGCAAGAGATAACCATAGCGGCAAAACGTATGGTTCTCGGTCAGGCAAACGATTTGCAGGGTTGCGAGTGTGCGGATAGTTTTCTCGATATGTATTCTCAAAAAACCGCCGCTTTGATTGTGGGCGCATTTTGCGCAGGCACGATTTGTGCGGAAGCCGACTATGAACAAATCGAGAGGATAGGGGAGTACGCAATGAACGTCGGCATAGCTTTCCAACTTGCGGACGACTTGCTTGACGACGACGATAAGGGTAGTATCGCAGGTTTGTGGGGTAAAGACAAAACTCGCGCGCTTCTCGAGAGCGAAACGCAAAAGGCAATAGATTTGGCGTCGACGTTTGCAAACGCAAAGGAGTTGTCCGATTTTGCCACGGCTCTGTGCGGCAGACAGGAATAGACCAAATAATATCGCAAACTTTCAAAAAAGTTGTTGCAATATTCGTTTGTTTTTGATATATTGTTAAAGCAAACGAAATGCGGGAGTGACTCAGTGGTAGAGTGTCACCTTGCCAAGGTGAAAGTCGCGGGTCCGAATCCCGTCTCCCGCTCCAAACGAT
>DLKM01000008.1:269-411 GCA_002478945.1 Christensenella sp. UBA7588 | reverse complement strand
AGTCGAAAACCTGAAAATGATGAAAGTCATTAGACGGGATTCGGCTTCACGGAGTGAAGGGTGCAGTATGCACAGACTCGCGCGGGTTCGCACCGCAAGGTCGCCATCGAAGATGGCTACACCGTCTCCCGCTCCAAACGAT
>DLKM01000008.1:0-175 GCA_002478945.1 Christensenella sp. UBA7588 | reverse complement strand
AGTCGAAAACCTGAAAATGATATAAGTCATTAGACGGGATTCGGCTTCACAATGCACAGCATACGGCATCATAGCCAAGAGGTAAGGCAAGGGTCTGCAAAATCCTCACCCCCAGTTCAAGTCTGGGTGATGCCTCCAACAAAAAACAAGCGACGATATGTCGCTTGTTTTTATT
>DLKM01000002.1 GCA_002478945.1 Christensenella sp. UBA7588 | reverse complement strand
GTGTCAATTATTTGCTTTTTGCCTTGGTGTTCCTCTTTCCCTTCACGCAAAAGACTGCGCTTTCATCTTTTGTGTCAAACGTCAATTCGCTTGTCTTTTGTGTGTGGGAGCCTTGTGTGTGCAGTACCGCCCGACTGTGACGTGTTGTTGCGTAGCAGTCACACAAAGGACGGTGGCATAATGAGAGAAATATCCCTATCTATGTGAGTGCCGAGTGTCGCCCCCACGAGCGACGGATAATGTTGTAGAGAATTGTCCTTATACGAGTGGCGGGAGAAATACCGGCGTGTCCGGAAAGAGGGGGTTATTTATTTAGAGGAGTTACGACAACACTCTATTAGATTGTTAATTTAGGGGAAACACCTGAGGAAGGGGGAAGTTACATTAATTTATTTAGAGAATAACGCCTCGACCACACATCATTGTGCGTCGCCCGAATAAAAGGAAACACCCCATTGACAGCAACCCTAATTTACAAGACGTAAAGAGTTGATGGCAATGGGGTGTTGACGCCGTTATTCGCTGTTTGGACGCTTTATTCCAAAGGTGCGCCGCAAGAAGAACATACCGTATCCGTCGACTTATTCTTGCATCCGCAATATTTGCACTTGACAAAGGTAACTTTTGCACCGACGGTAAAAGATACGTTTTGCTTGGTTTGGGAGATTGCGTCTTGAAGAATCTTTGAAATCTCGGAGGGATTTTCAAGGTCCTCGAGGACGGAGGCTTTGCCGGTAGAAGTTATATAAATATCTCCGACTTTGGCAAGTCTGTCTATAACGCCGTATCGAATATTGACGGCAGAGACGTCCTTGTATTCTATGCTTTTGAAGTCAACGGCAATCGTACCTTGACGAATGATAATGCGCTTGTCGGTAAAAGCGTACTCTGTGTTTTTGTGGCGTTTGCTTGCGGTAACGCACTTGTATATCCATATCCACACGGGCGCGAGATGCAATACGAAAAATATGCAAATCGGCGCAATCATCGAGGTGGGAAAGCCGTCCGCGGTGGTTGCGAGCATAACGATGAAAAACACGTCGAACGCAATCCACAAAAGAGCAACGGGAAGCATCTTGAAAACGTTGTTGAGGACAAACGCTTTCTTTTGCGGTTTGCCTTGCCACAAGATGTTTTCTCCTTGCATAAGCGACTGTTCTATTGTCTGTATATTTTTGTCTTTGCCTTGTTGAAAATACTTTTCGTTGAGTTGCATAATTTACTGCTCCTTGCAATAATTATACCAAACATTTTTCTTATTTTCAACACAATTCGCTCACACGGCAAAAATCGCCCGCGCTTACGACGGACGATTCTTATTACGACAATACAACGTGTTTATCGTGCTGTTTTGATTGTATAATCTTTTTGTTTCGTTATTTGTTGCAACTTTTTTCACGCCCGAGACTTGTGTTGTCCACGTTTCTTTTTCGCAACGACGGAATGGGATTCGGCGCGTTTTCGTATCTGTAATCTTCTCCGTATTTGTCGATGCGAGCTTCTATAACGCTGTGACTCGGCACCATTTTTCGATTTGAGTTTACGATTTTTTGATACTTGAAAAAGTCGGCGTCGCAAGGCAAATCGTTGACGTTGACGTAGCCCTCTTTCAAGGCGGTATTTTCCACCGTGTCCGCAATCACTTTGCGAACGTAATCTTTGGTGGACTTAAACGCCAACGGCTCGGGAAATTCTCCGCACGGAATAACTTGTTGCCATTCTTTTTTGCCGTATTTTTTCAGGCACTCCGCCGCAATATGCAGATGCGTGATTTCTTGTCGCAAGCATTGTTCCCATATCTTCTTTACGTTCTTATCCGTCTCGTCTTTCCAGCACGAATAATAGACGTAACACTCGGTGTATTCGTGATTGAGCCAACACTCGAGCCAACCTTCCTTTACGTCGATAAGCGAGCCGTATTGCGAGACGTGTTGCTCCTCCACCATTGCGATTTCCTGATACAACCTACGCCCCAAATCGCTCGTGTAAAAACCGCATTGATTCATATAATAGTTCATCGTTTGCTGTTCCGCCGCGGTAATTATTGCCACGTCAAGTTTTGTTATCGGGCTTGCTTTTTTGTTGTTTATCGGCTTTTTTGCCTCGTCGTACGGGTGTCTGTGATGCGTTATCGTAGGTCTCGCAGGCATAATCTCCGTAAGGTCTCCCACAAGGTCCTCCGCGTGCGTACCGTGTTCCATATCCAACAAGTCGGCGTATCTGTACAAGTGGTCAAAGTCCTCCAACAGCGCAAAATCGAGCGCGTCTTTGACGTGCTTATCGGGTTCGCGCATCGCAAGCATCGCTGTAAGTTCCACGGCAAGTTGCTCGTAGCCTATCGTCGTTTCAAGCACGGTTTCGTCCTTTGGCTTGAGGCACGCGCCTATTTTCTGTTGCGCTTGCTCGTTTTTCCTTACGAGAGCAAGTTGTCTGCGCAAATCGTTGTCGGGGCAATGACGGAAAAACTGATGCGAGAACCACACCGCTTCGTATTCCGCCCCGTTTGTGAGTATGCAACGCAACTTGGTAAACGGATGCACGTCGTGCTTGAAATAACTCTGCGGATACATATTTTTCCAGTCTATAAACAGTTTGTCGATATTTTCGGGTTTTTGTTCAAACGGATTGAAAGCCATATAAATCTCCTTTTGCTTTTTCTCGGCAATTATTTCCCGCTTGCGGCGTTTCTAAACTCGATTTCTCACTATAAAGAGTCCAAACAGATGACGTAATTGAAAAAATATCTTACATTTGTGCAAAAAAATCGCTTTCATATATTGCCAACAATCACATTCTGTGATAATATTTGATTACAATACTAAGGGAGAAAACGATATGAGCAATTTACCCGATTACATAAGCGAGACTCGTTTGGCGGCACCTACGCCCAAGTCTATCGTCGAAAACGGACAAGTGCATTTCGGCACTTTCGACGCTCCGTTTGAAAATCTCAATCTTCTCGATTGCGTTAAACCTTGCGGAAAAAATATGCCCGACTTTTTGAAACCCGCACGCCTCGTGGAATGGGAAGCGTTTGAAGTGCATCTCGACGAAGGCGCACTTATCAGCGCGGTTTACAACACAGGTCCTATGGGCTTTTCCATCTTCGTGTGGTACGACAAAGCGGAGGACAAGATTTACAGCTGGCGCAATCTCGTTCCGAAGAAAAAAGCACACGTTGCGACTCAACTCGTAAACGACTACTGCTATTGCAAGACCAAAAACAGCGAATACAAGATTGAAAACGATTTTCTCAACGGAAAAGCGCACGCAAAAGGATTTACCAAAGGCAAAAACGGTCAATTTACAATCGATATAAATTTCGAGCGTATTTCTCCGCTTGCAAACGGCGTTATGCCCCTCGGTAAAGACAAGGACGGCAATTTCGTCAACGCCCTGTACAGCGAAAAGGACTTTTTCAAAGCCACGGGTACGATTACCGTCAACGGCAAAGTGTACACCACCAACGAGCGTTCGGTCGGTATCATCGACGACCACAAAGGCTTCTATCCGTTCAACGCGCACTACGATTGGCTTACGACAATGGGACAAATCGACGATAACGGCGTAAAGAGATACTTTGCGTTCAACCTCACTCGCAACCAATCCGTCGACCAACATCAATACAACGAAAACGTTATTTGGGTTGACGACAAATCTTTCCCGATGCCTCCCGTCGTGTTCTCGCACGAAAACGGCAAAAAGAAAGCCAAAGTCTGGTACATCAAAGACGAAGCGGGCGCAAGTATCGTCGACATCAAATTTGAGATTAGCAAAGTGTTCTATATGCCCATTCCGCTTATGTGCTACTACGCATTGCCCTACGGCAAAATCAGCGGCTACGTTACCGACACCGACGGCAAAAAATACGTTGTCGACGGAATGATAGGTATCGGAGAGGATAAGACGACGCACATGTAAAAAGCAAGCACGATTTTTCAGAGGACGCACCTTTTCGGTGCGTTCTCTTTTTATCGTCTTGCTTTTTACATTCCTTCGCGCAATCGGCGTGTTGCTCTCAAATCATACAAGGACAAATTCTCCTGCCACACCTCCGCCACTCCGCTTGCTTGAGCCTTGTGCTTCGCACTTTCCCCTTTTCGCACGATTTTTCAGAGAACGTACCTACTCGGTGCGTTCTCTTTTTATCGTCTTGCTTTTTACATCACTTCGCGCAATCGGCGTGTTGCTCTCAAATCACGCAAGGACAAAATTCTCCTGCCGCATCTCCGCCACTCCGCTTGCTTGAGCCTCGTGCTTCGCACTCTTTCCTTTCGGCACGATTTTTCAGAGGACGCACCTTTTCGGTGCGTTCTCTTTTTATCGTCTTGCTTTTTACATTCCTTCGCGCAATCGGCGTGTTGCTCTCAAATCTTACAAGGACAAATTCTCCTGCCACACCTCCGCCACTCCGCTTGCTTGAACTTCGTGCTTCGCACTTTTTCATTTTCGCACGATTTTTCAGAGGACGCACCTACTCGGTGCGTTCTCTTTTTATCGTCTTGCTTTTTACATCACTTCGCGCAATCATATTGCTTTTATGTCGCTTCGTTTCATAGAAAAGGAAATAGCGTCGCTATCGACGCTATTTCCTTTGGAGTCTTATTACTCCGGAGGATTGAATAAAACCATTGGTTATCGGATGGCTTATTCGTTTATATATTACTACCCGTTTTGGGTATCGTCAACCCATTTTGGGTATAATCGTATATTATGACGTTATGAAATTCGGCGAAAATCTAAAACAAATACGAATATCACGCAATATGACGCAAAAAGACGTATATACGATTTTGTGCGTTTCTCCCAACTGCTATGCGTCGTGGGAGCAAGGTCGCACGCAACCCGACGTCGAGAGTCTGAAAAAACTTTGTTGTATTTTTGACGTTTCCGCCGATTGCATTTTGGGACTCGAGGACGAATTCGGCACAAAGACAGCCGAATATCTGCAAATTTTCCGAAAATACGGTAAATGATGATTTCTTTATTGAAAAAACGTCACAAAAAAACAGCGCGAAATCGCGCTGTTTTTTATAGTTTCTGTTAAGTTACAGGCAATAACGATTATTATGCGTATTGCTCGAGCAAATTCATAACGTAAGTTCCGAGCAAATCCCAACTGCATCCGACGATACCGTGGTTTTTACCCGACAATTCGACGAGTCTGTCCCCGAGCGAAGATATGTATTCAGGCGTTGCGGTATTGCCGCCGATAGAGCTGTAATACGGAACGGTACCGTCGCCCATCTTGCCCGTGCCGTAGCCCGTAAGCAATTCGTAATCGTATTGGACGCAACCGTACTCGTCGTAAAGCACGTTGCCTTGCGCGTCGGTTTTGGTGGTAAGATTCATTCCCGTAATGGTATTGTACATATTCGTGCCGAGGAAGTAATAAGAATTGACGCTTTCGGACGCGATTTTGCCGTTTACGAACATACCGTCGAAATAATCGGAAAGATTAGCCGCAAAGTCTTTGATGCGATAACCGTCCTTATCGGCAGGCTGGCCTTCGGTTGCAAGCACTCTGTTGTACAAAAGACCGTCGTAATCGGGGCTTTCTTTTTCCTCTTGCGTTTTGGGAGTGAGATATTTTGCCCAACGCATCGAAGCGTAAAGTTCGTAAAGTTGCTCTTTGGACGTTATCGGCTCGTCGTCTACGCTGATTGCGGGATAAATGTCGTCGTATTGGTCGGAATCGATAAGTTGCCACGACGGCACGAGCGACATAAGTCCTTGGTTGTTGCGGAAGAAATCTCCGAGTTCTCCGTTGAGGAAAGACCCAACGATATTATTGATGTTTATCCAAGACGGAAGTCCGCTCAAATCGACGCCTTCCAAAAAGTTGTTGACGTACACGTCGGGACAGGCAAGTGCCGCCAAAGCGTCGAACGAACCGAGCGTTGCAGGTGCAAATCCCATATAAAGTTTGACCTTGTCTCTGTTGGCTTGGCTTCTTGCAAGGTAGTTGTTGACTACGGGCGCGCCCATACTGTGCGACATAAAAATAACGTCTTTATAGCCCTTGCGATTGATATAATTTTCAAGTTCCTGCGCACTCTTTGCAGGAGATATGCGCCAGTCCTGATTGTATACGAACACGTCGTATTCGTCGCCGTATTTTTTGGAGATATTGTCTGCGAAGTTGCGGTAGATTCCAAACACGCCGTAGTCAATATCCATATATTTGGGCAAATCGTTGGCGGGCACGACGTTGGGATTGTAACCGTTGCCGTCGTTGTCGAGCGTCAAATCCCAAAGCAAGGAACCCGGTGTGTAATCGAGTGCCTCCGTAACGAGCGTTACGATGTCGGGAAGTTCTTCATCGTATATTTCCAAAATCTCGCTGATAGGAATCTCGCCCGTCATAACTTTGGCGGCGTCGATTTCCGTTTTGAAGGGTTCCCATTTAGCCTCTTGCGTTTCCTTGTCGTAAAGACCGCCTGCAAACAACGCCGTAACGTATATTATGGCTTTATCTTTTTGCGGCACTTCTACGCTTCCGTCCTCCTCGCGCTCTCCGCACGCGACCAAAGAGAGGCTCGCAACCCAAAGCACGCAGAGCGCAAGCAATACGACAACAATTTTCTTTCCTTTCATAATCTTCCTCATTATACAAAAACAAGGGTTAATCTTTCTGTTCTTGCAAGATAAACCCTCGTTTTATTCTTTTCGTTTTATTTCGTTACCAGATACAGGCGCAACGTATCGTTGACTTTTTCTATCTCTTTCGCACAAAGTTTTTGAGCGGAAAGCGCTTTTTTAAGCCCGAGCCATACCGCCTTTATCATAAGCGAATCTCTTGCGTCGAGAGCGGCTGCAAAACCTTCGAGCATAATCATATAATCCTGTCTGTCCGCTTCGTCCATTTGTGCGTCCTGCACGGCGTTGTAAATTGCGACCAGCAGATACTCCGTCTGTTGTTGAAGTCCGCTCGAGGCAAACTCAACCGTTCTTTCCACCGTCTGCACGTCCTCCTCAACGCCGTCCACGACGAGGCTGACGAGCGTAAGTTTGAACGGTTCGATAACTCTCGTGCAGAACTGCTCGAAACTTGCCTGCTTCGTTTCCGTCGGGAAAAACCTGCTTGAAAAAGTAACCACGTCCATACTGCCCGAGTCAAACTCGACGAGCATATTTGAAATCAACGCCACGAGCGTTTTGGGATTTTTGGGCAAACGGAAAATATCGCTGTCTCCGAGTTTTGCAAACGCTTTGCGCTTTTCCGCGTCGTAATCGAAGCCTTGATTGCACAAAGACAAAACCTTGCGGAACTCCGGATAATATGCGAGGCATTTCAAAAGCGGTTTGATTTTTCTGTCGACGAAAATCAAATTGGATTTTTGCAAATCTTCCACGGCGCAAACGAGCGCGTGTATACCTTCTCCGTTGTATTCCATATTTACCTCAAACTAAAGCGAGATTGCTTTGCAAGCCTTGCGCTTGCAATTTTACCACTTGTTATGCACCTTTTCGGCAAAGCCGAGTTCGTTGTCAAGCTCGATAACGGTGCCGTCGTCAAGCACGCATTTTCCCGAAACGTAACCGAAAACCTGATGAGGAATCATACACATAACCTTGAGGTCAAACGGCTCGTAACGGTCGATAAGCGGGTGGAACGTGCAGTCGAGACGACCGTCGTCGCTGACGAACTTCCAGTCTTCCATATATCTCGGCTCGCCCTCTTTGTCGCCGGGGATAATAAACTCGGTGCGACCGATTTTGTGAGATTTGCCGTTATAGAAGAACATATCTTCGCCTGCCGCTTCGGTGTTTCCGAAACCGTAGCCGATGTTCCAGCCGAAAGTCGAACCGTCTTTGAGACGAGTTTGCAAACTGCCCCAATACCAAGTATTGTCGTAAGTCCAAACGCCGCGTCCCCAGTCAAGCGTGGCAAGGCTGTCGGACGAATCGAACTTGCACTCTTTGTCTCCGAGCCAGAAACTGCCACTTGCTCTCATACAGTTGATTTTTTGATTGAAATAGAAGTGTTTTGCTTTGTCAAACGGCGTTGCGATGACCATACTTTCTTCGGGTACTTCGTCGATGACGACGTCCCACTTCACGGTCGTTCCCATCTTGTCGGCGTTGGGATAAACGCCTGTGAGATGACGTTTTTCTCCGTCGTTTTCGAATTTCATTTCAACCTTGCCGATTTTCCACGCGCAATCGCCCTTTTCGCTCGTGCGAGGCATATTGAATTTTCCCATCGGGAACAGGCAGACTGCGGAATTGGTAAATTGCGCAGGAGTGACAAAATCCATAACCGTGAGGCTCAATGCGCCGATAAATCCCATATCGCTTATCGTGAGGCAAAGCGCAAACTCTTTGTTGGAAATATAGTAATAATCCCACTCTTTCAAACGAGTTTTGGGTGCTTTCACGTTTTCGCGATTATAATTGTAGAGCATTTTTTTCGCGTAACCCGGTTCGAGGATATTACCCTCTGCGTTCAACAAATCGGTAGGTTGAGTAATTTCGTGTTGCATAATAGTCTCCTATTAAGTTTAATATAAACAATAATAACACATTCGGCACTTATTTACAATAGCAAAAAGTGCGTTTGAGCGCATATTTTACCTGCCTCGACAGGCAAATCGACGTCGTTCGGCTTTGAAAAAGCAATATATTTTATCGGCTTTCGTCCGACTCGTCCGCAGTCTGTCTGAAATACTCGTATCCCGAATACTTCTTGACTGAACCGCCGAGCGGATACAGTCTTTTGAGTACGCGATAAGACACGACTGTCCCTACGACGCACCAAGAAACGTCCGTAGGTAAAAACACGGCGCAACCTGCCATCCACGCTTTAGACATCGACATAGCCTTGCCGACGTAAAAATTGAGCATAAGATACATATAAAACACGCCTATCGAATACACGATTGCCAATGCGCAAAACGCGCCTGCCAGCATACGCCCGAACGACGGACGCGCCTCATTCTTAAAACCTCTCGCAACGTATCCGCAAACGGGTGCGCCGATAAGGAAACCGAGAATATATCCGAACGTGGGTTGCAAGACGTAAAACACGCCGCCGCCTGCAGAAAACACGGGTATGCCGATAAGCCCCATAACGATGTACAGCGCAACGCAGATAAGCGCGTCCGTACCGCCGAGCATCAACCCTGCGAACATACAAAACGCAAACTGCATAGAAACGGGAACTATTCCTATCGGGAACTTTATAAACGCACCCACAATGATGAGTGCGAGAAAAACGGCTATTCTGACGAGGCGCAACGTCCTCGACGTGCTTTTTGCAGAAAACTTTTTCAAATCTTTATCCTTACGTCGCCTACGTCGAGCGTTTCGACGCTTCCGTTGTCGTAAACGACCACGAGACGGCACTTTTCATCGATGTTTCTGACAACGGCAGGTTTGCTTTCGTCGAATTTCGAGACTTCGACTCTCTTTCCTATAAGCATCGACATTTCTTTGTAGCGCGACGAGATATAATGTTCGTCAAAACTTTCGTGCAATCTCATAAGATTGTCGCAAATCGTCGCGACGAGCAGATTGGACACGTCGTCTTTTTCCCCGACGAATCCCGCCACGTCTTTGATTTCCTCGTCGACTCCGCCGTCTTTGGGACGAATATTCACGCCGATTCCGCACACAACTCTGTCAATCTCCGCTCCGTGCGACGACACGCCCTCGCAAAGTATTCCGACGCACTTTTTTTGCTCGATATAAATATCGTTGACCCATTTTATCAAGGCGTTTTTCTCGCAAACGGCGCGTATCGCGTCGGCTGCCGCAACGGCGCACATAGGCGTGATATACGCCGTTTCTTCTTTGCAAGTCGGCTCGATTATCAGGCTGAAATACACGCCCGCGTCTTTGGGAGAATAAAACTTACGGGCAAATCTTCCCCTGCCTTTCGTCTGTTCCCTTGCGACGAGCAAAACGTCTTTCGCTCCCGATTTTGCCATATCCTTTGCCAAATCGTTGGTTGAGGTCACGCTGTCGTACGCTTCGACGTCGAGCGACGAAACGAGATACCGTTTTATTCCCTCTTTTGAAAGCACGTTTTTCATTCAGACCTCTAAAACGCAAATACGAATATCATCGAACAGATTATCCCCACGAGCATACTGACGGCAGGCACTCTGCCTTCTTCCATAAGTATTGATTGCGGAAGTATCTCGCAAAACGTAACGTAGAGCATCGCTCCGCCGGCAAGCCCCATACATATTCCGCTTGCCAAATCGCTTATTCCGCCCACGACAAGACCTATAACCGCGCCGAGAACCGTTGCCGCGCCCGCAAGAGCTGTCAAAAGCACGGTTTTCCACCCCTTAACGCCACCGCTTGCGAGCGGAGCCGAAATGGCCATACCTTCAGGAATGTTATGTACCGCAATAATAATCGCAATGAGTATGCCCGTCTTTTCGTCGGAGGCACCCGTTGCGCCTATTGCCATACCTTCGGGAAGATTGTGAAGCGCAATAGCCATAAGCATTATTATGCCTGCTTTGAGAAGCGACTTTTTGTCTACGCTCGTTGCCGCCGCAATATTTTGTCCGACGACCGCAACGGCCGCCGAGCCGTCCGCTTTCAATGCGTCGTTCGCTTCGATAACGGCGGTTTCGTGATGCAGTTCCGCAATGCTTTTGTGCGTATCCTTCATGTTTTCGATGACGTCAATCATTTTGTTGAGTCCGAAAATAACGAGCATACCGACAATCAAAGCGGAAACGGCAATCAATATACCCGATTGCGCTATCGCGCCCTCGATTTTTGCAAAACCTACCGCTTCGGGCAACATCTCGAACGTAACTACGCCGACCATTACTCCGCCTGCGAAACTCAAGACTCTGCCCATAACCTTATTGCCCTTGTTTTTGAGCAATACGCCGATTATACCGCCGAGTCCCGTGCCTACAATGCCTGCGACCAGTGATAATATTAAAATTAAAGTATTCATTTTTATTCTCTCTCGCTCAACAGTATATAACATATACTGCTCGTTTCACAACCCATTGCGTAAAAAATTGCGGATTTTGTTTCTTTTTTGCTTTTGCACACATAATATAGGTATGAAAAAATATCGGAAAACAGCCGTATTTGCCTGCATTTTTTCGGTGCTTGCTTTTCTTTTGACGGCATTCGGAGGAATTATGCACAGCGATAAAGTGGCAAAAGCAAAATCGCAAGAATACAAAGTCATCGCAAAGTTTTCGACCTATTACGGAGACAGCAAACAAAACCGCAAAGACAACGTCGCTTTGGCGGCGCGGAAAATCGACGGCACGGTGCTATACCCCGAGGACGAGTTCTCCTTTAACGACGTGGTGGGAATGCGCACCGTCGAAAACGGCTTTAAGTCCGCTTACATCATAAAAGACGGCGAATTCGTCGAGGGCGTGGGCGGAGGCGTATGTCAGGTGTCCAGCACCCTTTACAACTGCGCGCTTTTGGCAAACCTTGCCGTAACGTCGGTCAGAGCGCATTCTCTGCCCGTGAGTTACGTTGCGCCGTCTTTCGACGCAATGGTGTCGAGCGCAAGCGACCTCAGGTTTGTCAACACACTCTCGACTCCCGTAACGATAAGTATGAGTACGGACGGAAAGTATCTCAAAGCCGAGATGTACGGCGTGGAATCCTGCGTGATAAGACGACGTTCCCAAACAATAGAAAGCCTGCCCTTCGAGACGGAATACCGCATAGACGAATCGTTGAAACCCGACGAAGAAGTTATCGACACTTACGGCAAAAACGGATTGCGCTCGCAAGGCTTTTTGGAATACTACGAAAACGGAAAGTTGATAAAAACCGTGCTTATCCGCAAAGACACTTATTTTCCTCAAAAACGCATCGTTTTGAGAGGAGCGTCACATTCGTCATTGACACAGGACGGTTGATAGCGGTATAATTTAACAAACGAAAACATAGAGGTATGCTATGGATTATCAGAAAAATTACGAACAATGGCTCGCAAGCGACGAAGTTTCTGCCGAGGACAAAGCAAGACTTCAGTCCCTGACGGAGGACGAGAAAAAAGAAATGTTTTTCTGTCCGCTGCAATTCGGCACGGCTGGAATGAGAGGCGTTCTCGACGTCGGCACCAACAGAATGAACGTTTTTACCGTCAAACGCGCAACTCAAGGTCTTGCCGAATACATAAAAACGCTCGGCAAAGAAGCTATGCAAAGAGGCGTCGTTATATCCTACGACACGCGCAAATATTCGAGCGAGTTTTCCGTTGAAGTGGCAAAAGTGCTTGCAAAAAACGGCATCGAGGCTTTCCTTTTCGACACGGTGCATCCCGTCCCGATGTGCTCGTTTGCAATAAGACATTTGAACGCAATCGCAGGCGTTATGATAACCGCTTCGCACAACCCCAAAATCTACAACGGATACAAAGTTTACGGAGAGGACGGAGCGCAAATGTCGCCTGAATCGACGGATAAAGTGGTGGAATTTATAGATAAAACCCCTTATTTCGGCATTGAAGAAGAAAACGCGGTTTTGACTGCGGCAAGCATCAAGGGGCTTGACAACGTCGAGGTTGCGCCGCATATCACAGTCATAGGCAAGAGCGTGGACAACGCCTACTTCGACACTATCGGCAAACTTTCCCTGTCTCCCGAAGCGGTTGAAAAATACGGCAAAGACGTGAAAATCGTCTACACTCCCGTACACGGAAGCGGATACGTTCCCGTAACCGAAATCCTCTCGAGAATGGGCATAACCGTCAACGTCGTAAAAGAGCAGGCGTTGCCCGATACTGAGTTTTCAACCGTGCGCGTTCCAAATCCCGAAGAAGCCGACACCCTGCGCCTCGGTGTGGAACTTGCCGATAAAATCGGCAGCGACATCGTTATCGGCACGGACCCCGACGCAGACAGAATGGGCATTGCCGTGCGCAACGACGAGGGAAAATTCGTGCTTCTCAACGGCAATCAAATCGGCGTGTTGCTTGCCAACTATATCTTCTTGAGAAAAACCGAAAGCGGCACAATGCCCAAAAACGGCGCACTCGTAAAGACTATAGTCACGACCGAACTTGCAAGAGTGCTTGCGACAAGCTACGGCGTTACGACGTTCGACGTGCTTACGGGATTCAAGTTTATCGGAGAAAAAATCAAGGAATGGGAAGATAACGGCGAATACACCTACCTGTTCGGTTTTGAGGAAAGCTACGGCTCGCTCGTCGGCACGCACGCAAGAGATAAGGACGCCGTCGTCGCAAGTATGATGTTTGCCGAAATGGTGTGCTACTTCGAGTCCAAAGGTATAAGCGTATACGACGTGCTTCAAGGCATTTATCGAAAATTCGGTTACTATGTGGAAAAAGCAAAGTCAATAACCTTCGGCGGTCTGGACGGAATGCAGAAAATGGCGGATATTATGAACAAAATTCGCGCCACCGCATTTACCGAAATCGCAGGAGTCAAAGTGCTTGCGCAAAGCGACTTCGTGACTCGCAAAAAGACGTACTCTTGCGGAAAAATCGAAGATATTGTCCTGCCAAAGACCAACGCTTTCAAAATTCATCTTGAAAACGGCGACTGGATTTGCGTCCGCCCGAGCGGAACGGAGCCGAAGCTCAAATTTTACGTCGCAACGAGCAAGCCCACTCAAGCAGAAGCAACCGCCCTTGCGGAACAATACCTTGCCTATATGGCAAATTTGGCAAACTGATATAAAAACAAATCAAAACATAACGTAAATCAACAGCCACCGAAAAATCGGTGGCTGTTTTGAATGAGTATAAATACCGAATCAGATGTTTTACTTCAACAATTCTTTTTTCTTTTCGTCAAACTCTTGCTGAGTGATTACGCCGCTATCTAACAACTGTTTTAATCGTTGCAACTGTGAAATATAATCGTCTTTGTTTTCTGTATGATTTGGCTGTTTCGTCGAAATATTCTCTGCAATTTTGGCAAATGCGTCCGCTTGTTTTGCTTGCGCTTCAATCTTTTTTACCTCAATATCGACTTTTACGTCTTTATCGTTCTTCACGCTCATTAGGACATTTGACACGGCGTCGAAAAACTCATCGCTTTTTTCAATATACCTCATAATAAATACGTTTGCGCCTTGCATATTTGCGTTGACATTGCCGAGTCGAACAGCAGTTTGATTTCCATTGCCTTGTGAAAAATTGATAACAAGAGTGTTTACTCCCAAGCTGTTCAAAACTTCTACGTTGTCAATCATATCAAGTCTATAGCTAAAATCTCTGCAAATGAATAACATAGCGCGAGTGCCGTAAATGCGCTTATTTGTTACAACACACTTTGATTTTGCGATTGCTTTTTTATTTAATATAAAAGCACATATCGTAAAAATAAGACCTACCAAAAACACAACAAGTAATGCAGCGTAAAAAGCATCGACGCATATTGCCAATACTAAATATACCAATAACATCAATGACAAAAAACATATAAGCGTAATATATACCGCCTTTATTAATTTTGGCATTTTGCATTTTGCCGAAGCAAGTATTTGCTCTGTTTCAGTATTTTTTCTAATTTCGTTCACTATAAATTCCTCCTGTTTATTCAAATTATAGTTAGGTCATACCTAATTGTCAAGATAAAAATTAAGTAATGCCTAATAATAAGAATATCATTACACATAATAGTTGGCGAAAAATGATAGACTTGGAAGAACGCATAAGCAAACGACTGAAAGAAGAAATCGAATTGTCGGGAAAATCGAAAAGCGAGATTGCAAAAGCAATCGGAGTATCGAAACCGACCGTTTCGCAATACCTTTCGGGACGGATTATGCCGTCGTTGACGACATTTGCAAAACTGTGTGATTTTCTGGATTGCTCCGCAGACGATATTTTGAAAATAAAATGAAAAACGCACCGATACGGTGCGCTTTTTATTTTGAAAATATTGAACTATGCGGCTAACGCCTAAATTGCCACACTTGCGCTATCAATGCACTCTTTCTTACTTTGTATGCTTTTGTATTATTGTCGGATATACGGATTCCATTGATATTTGTTCAAATCGACGTAGCCGTCTTTATCCACTTCGACGCCGTCTGCACGGAGAAGATTTGCTTGCACCTCGGGACCGCCAAAAGCAAACGCAGGGGCGCATCTGCCAAAACGGTTGACCACCCTGAAGCACGGAACGTGTTCGGGGTCGGGATTGAAATGAAGCGCATATCCCACCGCACGAGAGGCGCGCGGAGAGCCGCACAACACCGCGATTTGTCCGTAGGTTGCCACTTTCCCGCTTGGGATTTTCTTTACTTGTTCATATACTATATCGTAAAAACTCATAGGCATATTCTGTACAAATTGACACTTTATTTATTACAATATTCCATATAAAGTACCTTTTGCGTTACACTAATATAGTGTAGCCAAACTCGTTTAATGCAATATCACTCCACGCGAAAATTGACATTACCCCCTTCCTCAGGTGTTTCCCCTATTCCGTTCCCCCTCTGCGCTATTCTTGAGGGAACCCACGGAACTGCTCCGCAGGGGGACACACTCGGCACTCACATAGATAGGCACATTTTTCTAATTATGCCACTGCGCTTTGTGCGCCAGCTACGCAACAACACGGCGCAGTCGCTTGTACGATTCGTCAAGTTCGGCGCTCGATGCGGTCGGTGCCTTGCGCCTCCAACTTCGAATAAGCACATTCCGTTATTAAGTACGCCTCTGAATTAGTATCCGTCGGGTTTTACTCTATTATTCCACGCTCGCGCAAGAACGTTTCAAGCACTTCGGCGGCATCTCCGCACATTTTGGCACACGGTCTCGTTTTGTAATACTCGGGTGTGCGGTCGTCGGGAACGGGTAAAGTGCTTGCGCGTGCGCCCAAAATCTCACGGCATACGATAGAGCCGTTGATTTGTTTGAAGCGGTGCGCAAGTTCTTGTATGCGTGCGTAATGAGCTGTTTTGCATTGCTTTGCATCGGGTTTGTCGGGATAGTCGTATCTTTCCAACAACCCCTCAACGATAAACATACCGCTAACTGCGCCGCACACTTCCCTAAGCCTACCCATACCTCCGCCAAAAGACGAGCAGAGGCGCAACGCTTGTTCGCCGCCAAACCCCGTGACGTCCGAGAAAGCAAGCACCACCGCTTGCGCGCAACTGTAGCCGTCGATAAAGTTTTTCTCCGCTATCTCGCGCCGCGTCATATTACTTTTCGATTGCCGACAATGCGTCTGCAATATACTTGCTTGCGTCGAGCTGCTCCACCGCGCCTGCATCGACGGCACTTGCGATATTGCGGTCTATGGGGAGTTTGCCAAGCACTTTAAGGTCAAAATCTTTTGCGATTTTGTCTACGTTGCTCGTACAGAAAACGTCAATTTTCTTTCCGCAATCGGGGCATTCGATATAACTCATATTCTCCACAATACCGTAGATAGGAATGTTCATTTTATTTGCCATTTTCACGGCTTTTTCTACTATCATAGACACGAGGTCCTGCGGAGACGTGACGATGACGATGCCGTCGAGCTTGATAGATTGAAAAACCGTGAGAGGCACGTCTCCCGTTCCCGGAGGACAGTCTACAAAAAGGAAATCGAGGTCGCCCCACACGACGTCCGTCCAAAATTGTTTTACCATACCTGCGATGACGGGACCTCTCCATATAACGGGGTCTGTTTCGTCATCGAGAAGGAGATTTGAAGAAATCAATCTCACGCCCAAACTGCTTTGTCTCGGATAAATGCCGTTTGCATCCCCTTCGACGCCGCCGCTTATTCCGAAAGCGTGCGGAATGGACGGACCCGTTATATCCGCGTCCAAAATACCGACCGATTTGCCCTCTTTGCATTTTCCTACAGCAAGCAACGACGTTACCAGCGATTTGCCTACGCCGCCCTTTCCGCTGACGACTGCAATGACTTTTTTGATGTTTGAAAGTTTGTTTTGGTCCTCTATCAAACTTCTCGACGAACAGTCCTTGGAACAAGAACCGCAATCGTGTGTGCATCCGCTCATATATATACTCCTTACGACCTGAGTCGAAACTTTTTTTCTTTAATTATGATACCACTATAACTCGATTTATAAAAGTCTTTTTGCAAAAATTCATATCTTGCTCGGATTTGCAAATTTATAACGCCTGCGCCGTATAAAACGCACGAATAACAGCAATAATCTTGTCAATGCCAACATAAGGAGATTGCAATATGAAACTGATAGACAGCAAAACGTTTTCAAACCTCGCTCGCGCCTATGCGGGCGAAACACAAGCTATGACGAGATACAAATTTGTCGAATACGGCGCGCGCAACGAAGGCTACAACGCCCTTGCCGAAGTCATCGACAAAGTGGTTTACAACGAGTTTAACCACGCCAGAGTTCTGTATACGTTCATACAACAAGCAAGCAACAAAACCATAGAGAATATCGAAATCTGCGCAGGCTATCCGTTCAAGGAGAAATGGGATTTGGAGCAAAATCTCAAACTTGCCGCCGAGGACGAAGAAAGCGAAGTCAAAACCTATCGCGTTTTTGAAAAAACCGCTCGTGAAGAAGGCTTCGAGGAAATCGCAAACGCATTCAAAATGCTATCTAGCGTCGAGCATTGCCACAAACTTATGTTCGAGGATTTGTACAATCAACTCAAAAACGATACGATATACAAAAAAGAAAAGCCCGTCAAATGGAAATGCGCGGGATGCGGTTACGAAGCCGAAAGCAAGGAAGCGTGGGATATGTGTCCGCTTTGCAAGGCAAAACAAGGTTTTACGATGCTCAAACTAAACGACTAATCATCAAAAAAAAAGACACGCCGTTGCGTGTCTTTTTTGATATTTTTCTCCGTTTAATAAGCGTTGCTCGTAGTCGGTTGCGCAATAGCAGACCTAAAAAAGCGATATATAAAAGGGCGGCACGCTATTGCGTGCCGTCCGTAAGCATATCGCTTTTTAGGTAGTTGACCTTGTATACATCAAATTGTCTGTAGTTTTCAAAGTATACTCTCCGACAACATAGAAAACGATATATTGAGTACTCGAGACTTTGAGCAACAATACGTCGTAGCTTGCGTTTCTCAAAGACGGAATATAGCGTTTGATATATTCTTTCTGGACATATTCATAGTTGTAATAAGTAGTGCTTCCGTTAAGCGTATACGCTGCCGTGCTTTCATAGAATCTTATAATGTTACGCGAATTATAAGTATAAGTGTAATAGTAATTTTTCGGGTCTACACTGTTTTTCCTTCCGTCTCCCGCTATTTTTGTAAGACGGTATCCTTTCCCCGGATAGATTAACGTATACTCTTTTTCAAACAAATTACTTTCGGGTTTGACTGCGAACAGAAGAACCGTCGAAGGGTCATCTTTACCATATATATATACGACAATCGCGTCATACTCGCTATAAGAACTATTGCGATAGTCGGGGTAATTCTTGCAAGCCCATTTTGACGAAACGTATTCGTAAGCATAATCCGAACCGATGCCCGCGTTGCTTCCGTTTCTGTACAGACATCTGCCGTCGTTGTCCAACGTTAAACTGCCGTATGTTTCGTTATCGACATATTCGTAAGTTCCGTAATAGTCTTTCGGGTCGTCTCCTTTCGAGTTGAGAGCGCTCGAGCCGCCGCCTTTAGCCAGCAAAATCGAGCCGCCTATTATCATTGCCAAGCCTATGACCGAAAGAATTATGCCAACCACAAAGTAAATTTTCTTTTCTTTTGGTTTATATATGCGAGTCGGCGTTGCATACTCGTCAAGATTAATCTCGTTTTCTTTGTACGTTCCCTTTTCTTTATCCGCTTGAGCGACACGGAATTCTTTTTTGAAGCGATTGATTTCCCCGCATTGCGGACACTCTCTTTCAAATTCGTACGTTATATAATAATCATCGAATTTATCGGTATGCTTTTCTCTCCTACTGACTTCGTGATAACCGTAGTCGCCTCCGTCGAGATAAGATTTACACTTTTTGCATACGCTGCGTTTATAAAAGCTGATTTGCACACTCAGTATAATTATCCAAACAATCGGCACGATTATGCACAACAACGGAAGATTGAGAGAGCATACGAGCATCATAAATCCGAGTGCCATTACCAAAAGACTTATGTATACCGTCGGAAGTTGCTTGATGTCGTTTCCCCAATCTCTCAAAAAATTGAGTTTTTTCTCTTTTTTTGCTTTTTCTGCCGCTTTCGCTTTTTTCGCGTTTTTCTTGTCCTCTTTCGGATTGTGTCCGACGTTTGTCGGTGCAACGGAATCTTCGTCTATATGATGAATATCGCTGCTTGCGGCAAACGATTGGTCGTCTCCGTCGTCTCCGAAGAACTCGTCGTTTCTTGCTCTGTCGGGACCGAAATCGCGCATAACCGCGGCTGTGTCTATGCTAATCGCATATTCTCTTTCGGTATCGTCCGAATCGATTTGCGGAGGTTGCTCTCCGTGAATTGCGGCGGTTGCCGCTGCAAGCGCGTCGCTGATTGAGGGGTTATTGACTTTTGCAGGTGTGATTACAGGAGCAACAACAGGTGCTACCGCAGGCGCAACAGGTGTAGTGCGGTCGTGAGCGACGCTTTTCTTCGGCGCTATATCGAAACAATCGTATTTCAGTCCTGCAACGACAGCCATAACCGTCGGCACGAGCGCTTTGTTCTTTTTGTCCGCAATGACTTGCTCGAATTCTTCGCAGATTTGCCAAATTCTTTGTTCGGCTATCGCATCGCACTCGTCGTTTTCGGGTCTGTTTTCAAATATCGTCTGCAAAAACCACACGATGTTATTCGCTATGAAATCCGTACGACGAGTCACTTTCAACGCCAACGTATTTTGGCAATCGGATATTCCGTTGGCAAGGTATATTCCCGTTGCGGAAGTATCGTCGAAGTCTTGCGCGATTTCGTCGATAACGTCAAAAACGACATTAACGGCATTCACGTCGCCGCTCGAAAGCGCTTTGGCAAAATGCTCGGAAACTTTGCTTTGCAATTTGAAATAGCAATTATTGAAGTCCGGCATAGCGATGTTCATCGGATTCGGTGTGGATAATTGTCTGACAAAGCATTCGCTTGACATTTGATTCATTGAATCTGCGCCGTGTGCAAGAGCAAGTCCCGCATAAGCATTTGCAACGGCGTTTTTGCCGTCGTTTTGCAAAACAGTGTTGCTCTCCGACAACATCTCAACGTAATTGCCTTCACTTTTGAGGTTTTCAAAAGCGTGCAATCTTTCTTCGTAAAGATTCTCGTCGGGTTCGTTTTGTTCTTCTTGTGCGTCGGCAACTATAGGAGAGCCGCAATACAGACAAAAACCTTTTGTGAAGTTTTCGTTTAATTGCAGTTCTTCTCCGCAGTTGGGACACTTAACAATTTTGTTCCCCATTGTAAACTCCTTTCCTATGTAAATATATAGTTTATTAAATTTTATAGGAATAATTCCTATATGTCAACGCCAAATATGGATTTTTTACTATATTTTCGATATGAGGAATCACGGGAGGAAGTTTATGAACATAAGAGAAAAGGTCGGTTGCAATCTCAAAAACGCACGCAAAGCCGCAGGTTTGACGCAAAAACAACTTGCCGAAGAAATGGGAAAATATCAACCCGATTACAGCGAATACGAAACGGGAAAAATAGAATTAGATTATGAAAAGATAGTGTTTTTGTGCAATCGTCTCGACATAACGCCCAACGATTTGTTTGAAATACGTTAAAAAAAGACACGCAACAGCGTGTTTTTTTTGATATTGCGCTACGCAAAATCCGTCATTGCGATGATGACAATAAACTCGTTTATTGCCATATATCGCATTTGCATTTTGCTTTTCTAATCGCGCCGATAATTTTTGCTATTATTTCAGGCAAAACCATAACATTTGCCACTATTTCGCAAAATTATCGGCTTGATATTCTTCCGTTTAATAAGCGTTGCTCGTAGACAGGCGGAGCCGTAGTTTGTAACTCGACGAAGTGTCGTTGTGAGCATCAACTATCCGTCTGAGCAACCGCCGAGCCGCCTCAAGGTTGCGAAACCTTACGCACAAAAGCAATGCTCCGATTGCTTTTGTGCAGGACGTTTGCGCCTAAATATGCGTCAAGTTATCTCAAAGAGATAAGTGACGCGTGTTTAGCATTCGGCGCAATAAAACACCAAGCAAGCGATATAGCGAAATTGTGGCAGGAGTTTTTATCCTTGCTTAAACTGATAGCGTGTATCGATTGCGCGGTAGCAGAACTAAAAAAGCAATATATAAAAGGACGACACGCCATTGCGTGCCGTCCGTAAGCATATCGCTTTTTTAGTTCTTAGTCCGCATCGAGTGCGTCAAGTCTTATTTGTTTCTTTTCTTCTTTGGTAAGTTTTCTGCCCTTTGCGGTTTGAATGCTGTCGCCGTGTTTTACGAATATCATAAGCACGATTGCGATAACGACGCAGATTGCGCTATAGAGGAACAAATATTTGCTTCCGCCTGCGTCCATAATTGCGCCGCCGATTGCGGGCGTGATTGCCTGCGCGGACATAGTTGCCATATAATAGTAACCCGTATATTGACCGACCGTTTCTGCCGTGGAAAGCTCGGTTACCATCGGGAACGTGTTGACGTTTGCAATAATGAGACCGAAGCCTGCGATGAGGTAGAACAGCGAGAACAGCACGGCTTTTACTGCGTTTTCATATCCCGGGCGCAACGCCGCAAAGATAAGGATAAACGAGACTACAGCCATTCCGAAACCTATGATAATAGATTTTCTTCTGCCGATTTTTGCCGCCATATATCCGACGGGAATAAATGCGATTGCGCTTACGCCCATCGAAACACCCGATATAATTGAAGCGGTGCCTGCGTTGAGGTTGAGGGCTTTGGTGGTATAAATGGACAAGTTGGAAGATACCGCATTGTAGCCCATAAACCACATAAAGATTGACGCGAGAATGAGCGCGAACGATTTGAGTCTGCCTTTTTCGAGGTCGTTCTTCGAATTCCACCACTCTTTGGGCGTTTGATGTTTTTTCTTGGTGTTTTCAACCACCTGTTGCGCAAATTCGAGCGTTTCGGGAGCGGTTTTATCTTGTTCGGGAGTTTGGTCAATCAAGACTTGTGCGTCTCCCGAAGGCTTACTGTCAAGATTGTAATCCGCGTCGCCTTCGGCAATAAGTTCTTCGGCAAACTTTTCCGCTTCGGGGTTCTCGCCGTCGGCAAAGTCGTCAATTTCATACTCTTTGCAGATTTCTTGGCATTTTGCGACCATCTTGCGCTCGTTGACGAGTGCGAGGAAGCCTGCGAGGAGCAAGAGCATTCCGCCTGCAACCGCGCCGAAAATGATAACGTAGTTGGAGAGGCGTTGACCGAACAGCACGACCGTGTAAATCAAAAACGCTATCGCGCCGCCCACGCCGCCGCAGAGATTGATGATTGCGTTTGCTTGCGAACGAAGCGGCTTTGGCGTAACGTCAGGCATAAGCGCAACCGCGGGAGAACGGAACGTTGCCATCGCAACAAGCACGAGGAGCAAAATAACCATATATACGACGAGGCTCTTTACGCCGTAGAATCCTTGATAATTCTCGCTCCCCTGTCCGCCGTCGATACTCGCTTG
Source organism: Christensenella sp. UBA7588 (assembly GCA_002478945.1). GTDB lineage: Bacteria > Bacillota > Clostridia > Christensenellales > CAG-917 > CAG-475. The sequence continues at coordinate 61,209 of DLKM01000002.1, read as the reverse complement.
TCTGATGAGGAATGACTTGTATGCGTTCATACCCGAAGCAACGTAGGTTTTGTAATCTTTGTTGCTTTGTTTCATAGCCTCGTAAGACACTTTCGTTTCTGCGCAAATCGCGTTCATATCCGTAATTTCGTCGTCGCCATAGTAATACGTCTCTTTTCCGAGCATATTAAGTATGGCTTTTTTCGAGGTAAGTTTTTCGTAATGACGAATGGATGTAAAGAAGTCGCGCGCCTTATTGACAAGATTGCCGTTTTCGTCGACTTCGGTTTTCGTATAATCGTAACCGTTGAGTTTGAGGTATTCGAGGTCGCACAAATCGTTTGCGCTGACCGCTTTATAGAGTTGGTCTACGTTTGCGGAACCTTTTTCTTTAACTTCCACAGCGTAATCGAACCAATCTCCGAGCAAATCTCTCATATAAGTGTCGTCGGCAAGATTTTGAGTGACTTCCTTCTTTATGTAATCGTCGGATTGCTTTTGTTGATTGAGCGTAACGACGGGTACGAACACCATAAGCGCAACCGCGCAAACCGTACCTATAACGATAAACGGAGTACGTCTGCCCCATTTTTTGACGAGTTTGCCCTTTGCGTTGTCGCTGAGCTTGCCGAATACGGGCAACATAAACAGCGAAAGCAAGTTGTCAAGTCCCATAATAAGACCGCGCGCCCAGCTCGGCAAGCCGTAAGCGTTGTCTATCAGGAGAGGCACGACAAAGTCGTATGCGGTCCAAAACAGCATAATGATTGCAAACGCAAAACCAACTTTGAACGTCTGGGGATAGTCGAGTTTTAGCGGAGGTCTGCCCTTTTCGTCCAAAATCGGAGCGGGTGCTTCTTTTTTCTTCATAACTTCACCTTTATTCAATGTGTTATCTGCCGTCGCGCGCTTGCACGCCATACGCACTCGCGCAAAAACAAATACGAGTATATTATAGAGGAAAACGCGACAAATGTAAATACCGTATTTTTGCGGATTTTGTAAAAGTAAAGAAATCTATTGTCCTATCTGCCACTCGTGTGATAAAATGAAAATATGATAGTTTGCGGATACGAAAAATTTTCAATGGTCGATTTCGACGAGAAAATCGCTTGCACGGTTTTTACCGGCGGGTGCAATTTCCGCTGTCCGTTTTGTCACAACGGCGCATTGGTCGTCGGCAACGTCAAAGCGGAACAGATAGACGAAAACGAAGTGTTCGATTATCTCGAAAAACGCAAAGGACTTGTAGATGCGGTTTGCGTGACGGGAGGAGAACCCACGCTTCAATCCGATTTGAAAGATTTTTTGCGCAAAGTGCGCGATATGGGCTATCTCACGAAACTCGACACCAACGGTTTGCGTCCTGACGTACTCAAAGACGTTTTGAAAGAAAAACTCGTCGATTACGTCGCTATGGACGTAAAAAACAGCTTGCAAAAATATGCCGTTACCGTCGGACTCGAAAGCGTCGACACGTCAAAAATAAAAGAAAGTATTGATACGCTCTTGTCAGGCAGCGTCGAATACGAATTCCGCACCACTCTTATCAAGGAATTTCACACCGCAGAGGATATTGAAAAAATCGCCGACACGATAAACGGCGCACAAAGATATTTTATGCAAAAATACAAGGACAACGAGGAGTGCATCTCGCACGGATTTTCTCCCATCGAAAAAGACGAAGCGGAAAATTTCAAAGCGTTTTTCGACGGCAAAGTTGCCAAAATCGGTCTGAGAGGATATTGATTGCCGCAAACAACGAGTTTTCGAATATCGATTTGTCAAAACTCGTCGCAATCTTCGTCTCCGCAATCTTCGCACTCGCAGTCCTCGACAAGTTCGTCGCATTCGATGCATTCGTCAAGCCAATCGTCTTTTGAGAAAGACGATTTATATTTTATAGCGGTTTTGGGAACGCTCGTATTTCGAGTTGAAAAAAGCGCGTCCAATAAGTCGAATATACACATAGCATTACCTCCATATCTATATTCTATGACTTCCGACGCACCGTTTTCGTCGCATTGCGCGACTTTTATTGAATATTCAGCACCGTTTGACCGTTGACGAGAACGCAGATATTCAAATCTTTTGCCACGACTCGCATCGTACCCTCGTCGCACACTCTTTCCATTACGAGGCTGTCCGCATCGGGAACGAAATGCGTTTCTCCTTGCAAAAACATTGCGTATTCCGTGCGGAATTTTCCGAGTTTTCGATAATGTTCCACAAGTTCGCAATCTTCTCTGCCCCACGGATAAGTGCCTCTGTTGAGCGGGTCCTCCCACCCTTGAACGCCTGCTTCGTCTCCGTAGAACAAGCACGGCACTCCCGGCAAAACGTATTGCAACGCGCTTGCGAATTTCAATCTGCGCTTTGCTTTGTCGTATTGCTCTGCCGACAGCTTGAATGACGCTCTGTCCGCTTTTGCGTGCGGAGGTTTGACTCCAGAAAGAGTCGTAAGCGCACGCGCGGTGTCGTGACTGTCGATAAGATTCATCAGACAATCGAGAGATTGCTTGGGGTAATTCTCGAGAATCTGCGTAACCTTTGATATAAATTCGTTCTTATTACCGTCCAGCGTAAATGCGAGAATCGCTTCTTTGAAAGGATAATTCATCACGGAATCGAGTTGGTTTCCCATAAAATACGGTCTCCACTCGCTGTACGCAATCTTTGTCGACGCGTCCTCCCACACTTCGCCGACGACGAGCATATCGTCTCCCTCGCTCTTAATACGCGCGCACAAGACGTCGGTAAAATCGATAGGCAATTCGTCAACGACGTCCAGTCTCCAACCTTTTACGCCGAGCTTTGACCACTTGTCGATAACTCCGCCGTCTCCGAGAATCAAATCTCTGTATCCTTGCGCTTGCTTGTTTACGGTAGGTACGACCGTGCTACCCCACCAACAAGCGTATTCGTCGGGATAATGCGTGAAATAATACCAGTCGTAATACGGAGATTGTTTGCTCTGATATGCGCCGAGAGTGTCGTAAGTGCCTTCGCGATTGAAATATTTGCTGTCCGCTCCAGTATGATTGAATACGCCGTCAAGCATAACGTTTATATCTCGGCTTTTTGCCTCGTCAATCAACGTCTCGAACTGCGCCTCCGTGCCGAACAGCGAATCTATCTCGAGATAATCTCCCGTATCGTATCTATGGTTGGAGCAAGACTTGAAAATCGGAGAGAGATAAATACACTTGACTCCGAGACTTTGAACATAATCGAGCTTTGAAATTATACCCTCTATATTACCGCCGAAAAAGTCGTCCGCACGATAATCTTTGCCGTCCTCGGCAATGTCGGGACGCTCGTACCAATCGGAATGAAGTCGTCCGCGTTTATTAAATTCCACGTTGCCTTTCTTGCAAAATCTATCTGCAAATATTTGATAAATAACGCCTCGTTTTGCCCAATTCGGGGTTTTATAGTCTGTTTTTGTAACGGTTAACTGCCATTCGGGCAACCAATCTCCTCTTATTGCCGTGCCGTCGAGCGACCTACCGAAGAACGCCAAATCTCCGCTCGGCAACTCTCCTTCAAAGCGGTATTTCCATATTCCCCAGTCCGAAAGCGCAAATGCGCCGACAAAATAATCGAGTCCGTCTTGCGAATGCGAGAAGGGCAATTCTATGCGTTCACTATGGCCGCAAAGCACTTCTCCGTCTTTTCCGAAGATTTGCCGCAATACGACAAACACCCTGCCGATATGCATATTGCTGTCGATAGGGAAAGTGATAGTCGTAGGTTGTCCTGCGACGCTTGCGCCATAAGGCTTTTTGTGAATAAGAGGCGAGTACATAGAGTTTTGAATTAATAGTTATTAATTAATAATTAATAATTTTGGAAGGCGAAGCCTTATCCAACGGGTGGTTGTTTATAAAACCTCTAAGCCATAACTCCTTGAATGCAACATCACCCCTTCCCTTCGGGCTTTCCCCTATTGCTCAAATAGATGCTATTTCTCTTTTTAAGCAAACATCGTTCGCAAGAGGGGAACTCGGCACTCACATAGATAAGTATCGTTCACTTGTTATGTCACTCGTTCGCAAACGAAAAGAACAACACTCGTTTGCTCACTTGTACTAATCGTCAAGTTCGGCACTCAGAGGCTCGCCGCCGTTGCGGCTCGTGTTCCGTCTTCAGAAAAGTGAAATCTGCGATGCCACAGACATTCTCTCATATCGTGTATCAAAAAGTGCGCAAATGAGATAAAGAGCGCGAAAGACGTATCTTGCCGACAAGCCTAACGTACTATGCGTACGTGACTTGGCGGCAAGGTGCGTCTGACAAAGCTATTTGCTCATTTGCACACTTTTTTAAGATTCCAGATGCGCTGAGCATACTCCTCCACAGCCCTGTCGGCTGCGAAAAAGCCTGCTTTGGCAATGTTGACGAGAGACATACGATTCCACGTCTCTTTGTCTTGATAGGTGGCGTTGACGCGTTCTTGTGCGGCGGAATAACTGTCGAAGTCGGCAAGAACCATATAACCGTCGGGCTGACCGCCTCTGCCGATTGTGAGAGAATCTGCGATTTCTCCGAACGAGATTCCGTTGACGCCTTGGCGCAAAGTGTCGATGAGACGTTTGATGCGCGGGTTGGTCTGATAATAGTACGACGGATTGTAGCCTTGTTTCCAAAGAGCTTCGACCTCGTCGGCAAACATACCGAACAGGAATATGTTGCCGTCGCCCACTTCTTGGTGTATCTCGACGTTTGCGCCGTCGAGCGTACCGATTGTGAGTGCGCCGTTAATCATAAACTTCATATTTCCCGTACCGCTCGCTTCTTTGCCCGCGAGAGAGATTTGTTCGCTCACTTCCGCCGCCGGCATAATGATTTCGGCAAGCGTAACCCTGTAGTTTTCGAGGAAAACGACTTTAAGTTTGCCTTTGATGTCGGGGTCGTTGTTGACGAGATTGCCGAGCGCGCAGATAAAGCGGATAATTTGCTTTGCCATATAGTATGCGCTTGCGGCTTTCGCGCCGAAAATAAACGTGCGCGGTTGAATGTCGAGATTCGGGTTTTCTTTCAAGCGCAGATACAAATCGAGAATGTTGAGCGCGTTGAGAAGCTGACGTTTATACTCGTGCAATCTCTTGACTTGCACGTCGAAGATGCTGTCGGGGTCAACCTGTACGTTGTTGTGTTCGAGAATGTATTTTGCAAGGTCTTGCTTGTTTGCGCGTTTGATGTCGGCAAGTCTGTCGAGGACTTGTCTGTCGCCCATATATTTTTGCAAATCCTGCAAAGCGTCCGCTTCTTTGAGCCATTTGTCTCCGATAAGCTCGTTAATGAGCGACGCAAGACGAGGATTGGCTTGAGCAACCCATCTTCTGTGCGTGATGCCGTTGGTAACGTTTGTGAACTTCTCGGGGTGCATACGATAATAATCCGCAAAAACGTCGTTTTTGAGAATCTCGCTATGCAATGCGGAAACGCCGTTGATTGTATGCGAGGTAACGAGGCAAAGATTTGCCATTTTTACCTGTCCGTTGGACAAAATCGCATTGCGGTTGACAACGTCCCAGTTGTTGGGATAATACTCCCAAAGCTCTCCGCAGAAACGTTGATTGATTTCCTGCACAATCTGATAAATGCGAGGAAGCAGACTTTGGAACAGGTTTTGCGGCCATTTTTCAAGCGCTTCCGCCATAACGGTGTGATTGGTGTAAGAAATGGTATTTGTCGTGATTTCCCACGCCTTGTCCCAACCGTAGCCGTACTCGTCGAGGAGCAAACGCATAAGTTCGGGAATGCAAAGCGTCGGGTGCGTGTCGTTGATGTGAATCGCAACGCAGTCCGCGAGATTGTCGAGAGACGGATTCGTCTTGAGATGGCGGCGCAAAATGGATTGAATGGACGCCGAGACGAAGAAGTATTGCTGTTTGAGGCGCAACGATTTGCCCTCGATGTGGTCGTCTGCGGGATAAAGAACTTTGTTGATAGCCTCCGCCATAGCCTTTGCCGCGCTTGCTTTGACGTATTCTCCTCTCGAGAACATCGTCATATCGAAGTCTTGCGGCGCTTGCGAATGCCAAAGTCTGATACGGTTTACGGCGTCGGTATCGTAGCCAGAGATGTTCATATCGTAAGGTACAGCGTCTACAACGGTGCAATCTCTTTGCGTAACTTTGAGCTTGCCGTCGGACCAATCTTGGTCGACGACGCCGCCGAAACGGACCTGATAGATTTCCTCGAGGCGAGGCGCAAGCCACACGTCTCCGCCCTTGAGCCAATCGTCGGGTTGCTCGAGTTGCCAGCCGTCAACGATAACTTGCTTGAAGATGCCGTAATCGTAAAGAATGGAAAAGCCGCTCGCAGGATATCCGCACGAAGTGAGAGAATCCATATACGCCGCGGCAAGTCTGCCGAGACCGCCGTTGCCGAGACCCGCGTCGGGTTCGAAAGCGTAGATTTCGTCCATACTCACGCCGAAACTTTCAACCGCTTTGGTAAACACGTCGGTTATACCGAGATTGAAAAGATGGTTGCGCAAGGACCTGCCGAGGAGAAACTCCATCGACATATAATACACTTGCTTTGCGTTCTGTTCGTGGCAAACCTTTTTGAAGTTTACTCTTTTGTTGGTAAGCAAATCTCTCAACGCCATACAGGTGGCGCGATAGATTTGAGCCTTGCTTGCGTCCTCGGGTTTTACGCCAAAGTAACTCGTAAGCACGGCGGAAATGTTTGACTTGACTTCTTTTTGGGTAATGTTTGTTTTCATTTTTATTCCTTTCTTCCGCTTCCCCCTCGGACGAAAGATAATTGTATTTGACTTTATCGGCTACGATTGCGCCGCGTAGCCTCGGCGTTCGGAATCACAGATTCTTATAAATGTCGAGATACTTGTTTGCGCTGACTTGCCAACCGAAATCCGAATTCATATCGTTTGCCATAATCTTATTCCAGTTGTCCTTGTCGTTGTACGTTGCGTACGCGCGCCAAATCGCATCCAGCATATCGTATGCGTTGTACGTTTTGAACGTGAAGCCCTTGCCCTCTCCCGTTTCGGGATTGAATGCGGGGACGGTGTCTTTGAGTCCGCCCGTTTCGCGCACGACGGGTACGGAGCCGTATTTCATCGCTATAAGTTGAGACAATCCGCACGGCTCGAACTTGCTCGGCATAAGGAATATATCGCTTGCGCCGTAAAGTTTGCTTGCAAGGTCTCCCGAGAATGCAAGTATAGCACGGAATTTGTTGGGATACCTCGATTCTACGGATTTTATCATATTTTCATACTTCCAATCTCCAGTTCCGAGGACGACAACCTGAATATCCGCGCGCATCACGTCGTCGATTACCGTTGCGACAAGGTCGAGACCTTTTTGCTCGGTAAGCCTCGTAACCATAGCAACGAGCGGACGATTTTCGTCAAACGGAAGGTCTATCATCTCGCACAAAGCCTTTTTGTTTTCGGCTTTCTTGACGGACGCGTTTTTGAGATTGTAGTTTGCAAACAAACGTTTGTCCGTCTCGGAATTGTATACCTTTTGGTCTATACCGTTGACGACTCCGTGAAGTTTGTATCTGCGGCTGCTCAAAATGCCTTCGAGACCGTAGGAATAGAACGGGTCAAGAATCTCGTTTGCGTACGTTTCGCTGACCGTGGTAACGGCGTTGGACGACTCGATTCCGCCCTTCATATAATTGACGCAATCTCCGTTCATAACGAGCGGACGCGCCCAGTCGGGCAAACCGAGAATGTCGTTGATAAGTCCGTCTCCGTATTTGCCTTGGAACTCGATGTTGTGAATGGTAAATACCGTCTTTATATTGCGATAATCCTCGTTAAAGCGATAGAACACGTCGAGGAATACGGGCGTAAGCGCGGTATGCCAGTCGTTGGCGTGGATAACGTCGGGATAAAAGTCGATAAGAGGCAAAACCTCCAAAACCGCTTTCGAGAAAAACGCAAAGCGTTCGCCGTCGTCAAAGTGTCCGTAAAGTCCTTTGCGCTTGAAATAATACTCGTTGTCCACAAAGTAGTACGTCACGCCGTCGTAAACCGCTTCGTATACTCCGCAGTACTGCTTTCTCCAGCTCAAGTCCACAAAGGTGCAAGCGACAAAGCGGAAAGTGTCTCTGAAACTTTCGCTTATCTCCTCTTTGTAAAACGGAATAATCACTCTGCAATCGTTGCCCAAAGCGTTGAGTGCTTTCGGCAATGCGCCGGCAACGTCTCCGAGACCGCCCGAACGTACGAACGGCATTGCTTCAGATGCGACAAATAATATTTTCATATTCTCCTCCTATTTGGGAGTTTTTTGTTTTTAATAAAGCAACCAAATATTTTCATAAATGCAACTTTCCCCCTTCCTCAGGTGTTTCCCCTATTCCGTTCCCCCTCTGCGCAATGCTTGAGGGAACCCACGGAACCGCTCCGCGGGGGCAACACTCGGCACGCGCATAGATAGGGGCATTTCTCTCTTTATGCCACTGCGCTTTGTGCGCCAGCTACGCAACAATACGGCGCAGTCGCTTGTACTTATCGTCAAGCTTGGCACTCGACAAGCTCGCCGCCTTGCGGCTCGTGTTACGTCTTTGAAGTTGCATATACCGTTTATAGGTACGCCTTGAATAAGTATTCGTTAATTGCGCCGATTAGTTACCGTTTAATAAGCGTTGCTCGTAGACAGGCGGAGGCGTAGTTTATAACTCCACGAAAAGTTGTTGTGAGCATCAACTATCCGTTTGAGCAACCGCCGAGCCGCCTCAAGGTTGCGAAACCTTATGCACAAAAGCAATGCTCCGATTGCTTTTTGTGCAGGACGTTTGCGCCTAAATATGCGTCAAGTTATCTCAAAGAGATAAGTGACGCGTGTTTAGCACTCGGCGCAATTTATTAAATCACTTTGCCTTTGACGACAACCATAGGATACGTCTCATACCCGCTCAACACACGATTCGGTTGAATGATGACGTCTTTGTCGGTAATGGTATAGTCGAGGGTTGCGTTTTCCATAACGATGGTGTCCTCCATAACGATTGAGTTGCGGATGACGGCACCTTTGCCGACTTTGACGCTACGGAAAAGAATGGAGTTTTCAACGGTTCCGTCGATGACGCAGCCGTCTGCGATGATAGAATTTTTGACGTTTGCGCCCTCTTTATACCTTGCTGGAACGCTGTCTTTGACCTTTGTAAGAATGGTGGAATGTTTGTAGAACAGAGCCTCTCTCACTTCGGGTTTGAGCAAGTCCATACTGGCTTTGAAGTAGGTGGGAATGCGGTCGATTACGGCAACGTATTCTTTCACTTCGTAGTTCATTATGTAGAGGTCGGCAAGATTTGCTTGCAGAATGTCTTTTTCAAAATCGTAGCAACCGTGCGCGTACGCGTTGTCAACGAGCGAAATGAGCAAATCTTTCTTGACAAAGTACATATTGAGATTGCAAAGTTGTTTGCCCGCGTCGCTTGCGACGGCATATCTCATATCCGTGATACGGTCGTTCTTGTCTGCGGTTATTATAAGTTTTCTCGAATTGAGGTTGTCCGTCTTGTAAGTCAAAACCGTAATGTCCGCACCCTTGTTGATATGGAAGGCTTCGATTTGGTCAAAGTCGATATTGCAAGCGATGTTCGTGTTGGAAATGACGACGTATTCCTCATTATTGTTCATAAGGTATCCGCGCAAATTATACAACGCTTCGATTTTGCCTTTATACACTTCGTGTTCGCTGTTAAAGACGAAGGGCGGGAAAAGCGTGAGACCGCTGTTTTTCCTGTTCAAGTCCCAATCGCGACCCATACGGAGATGGTCCATAAGCGAATTGTAGTTGTTGCGGGTAACGATGCCTATCGTCGTGATGTTTGCGTGTACGAGGTTGGAAAGCGCAAAGTCGATAAGACGGTATCTTCCGCCGAAAGGAAGGGACGCAGTCGTGCGATGAATAGTCAAATCGTTGAGATGACTATCGGGGTCCGACGCAAACAAAATGCTCATCGTATTGTTTTTCATAATTTCTCCTCCTTAACCTATCATTTCGTTGGCTCCGACGACGGAGTTTGCGGGAAGATTGTAGTTGGGCGCAATAACGCTTATCTTCCACTCGCCGGGATTGCAATGAGGCAAAGTCTCGCCAACCATACTGTTTTTGCCGACGACGGCGTTCCAGCCGACTATGGAATATCTTACGTCCGCGCCGTCCTCGATAACCGCGCCGGGCATAATAATGGACGATTCGACGTATGCGTCTTTTCCTATCTTGCAGGAGTTGGACACGATACTGTCTCTGACGGTGCCTTCTATGACCGTACCTTCGCTGACGAGGCAGTTGATAACTCTGCCCGTCGGAGCGACGTAGTGCGGCGGCTCGGCATTATTTCTTGCGTAAATCTTCCACTTATCGTCGTCGAGATTGAGTTCGCTTCCGTTGAGAATGTCCATATTCGCTTCCCAAAGAGAAGAAATCGTACCGACGTCTTTCCAGTATCCGTCAAATTGATACGCGTACATTCTTTGATTGTCTGCAAGCATTTTGGGAATGATGTTTTTGCCGAAATCGTTCTCGCTTTCCTTGTCGTTTTCGTCGTCGATAAGGTAACTGCGAAGTTTTTCCCAAGTGAAGATATAAATACCCATCGACGCTTTGGTGCTTTTTGGGTGTTTGGGTTTTTCCTCGAACTCCTCTATCTGTTTGCTGTTTTTCTTGAGATTGAGGATACCGAAACGACTTGCTTCCTCGATAGGCACGTCGCGCACCGCTATAGTGCAATCGGCGTTGTTGCGTTTATGCTCTCTGAGCATATCGTGATAATCCATCTTGTAGATGTGGTCACCGCTCAAAATCACGACGTAATCGGGATTATAGTTGTCGATAAAGTCGATGTTTTGATAAATCGCATTTGCGGTACCTTTGTACCACTCTCCCGATTTCGCACCCATATACGGAGGCAAAACGTAGATGCCGCCGCTCAACCTGTCAAGGTCCCACGGTTGTCCGTTGCCTATGTATTGATGCAACTCGAAGGGGCGATATTGAGTAAGCACGCCTATTGTGTCGATACCGCTGTTGATACTGTTTGAAAGCGGAAAATCGATGATGCGATATTTCGCACCGAACGGAACGGCAGGCTTTGCGACGTTGGACGTCAGCACACCGAGTCTCGTGCCTTGTCCGCCGGCAAGCAACATTGCGATACATTCCTTTTTAGTATTTTTGCCCATCATTTATCCTCCTTGTATTCAGGTTTCAAAAACATAACCGAATTTTTCGGAATATTTACTTTGATTGAGTACGGATAGCCGTGAGAGGGCTTTGCCGTGGCTCTGAACGAGGGACGACGCTCCTCCTCTCCGCCGTACTTTTTGAGAGCGGAGAACAAATCCGCCTTGTACGTCACTCCCTCCGGCACGCCCATAACGTATTTGAGACGCTCCACGGGAGAGAAATTCACGATACAAATCACATACTCTCCGTCCGCCGCCTTGCGCATAAAGGACACGACGTTTTGAGTGTTGTCGTCCACCACTATCCATTTGAACCCGTCGTACGTGCAGTCGAGTTGCCACATCGCCTTGTTTTCGAGATAGAACTCGTTGAGGTCCTTCATAAATTTTTGGAAAGTGCGATGACGCGGATAATCGAGCAGGAACCAGTCGAGTTGTTGTGCGTAATTCCATTCGATAAATTGCGCGAACTCGTTGCCCATAAAGTTGAGTTTTTTGCCGGGGTGTCCCATCATAAAACCGTAAAACGCCTTAAGCCCCTCGAACTTATCGTCGTAATCTCCGGGAACTTTGTTAATCATACTGCATTTTCCGTGAACGACCTCGTCGTGGGAAATGGGAAGAATATAGTTTTCGCTATACGCGTAAGTGATTGCAAAAGTAAGATTGTTGTGATTGTCTTTTCTGAAGAACGGGTCGAGAGACAGATAATGCAAACTGTCGTTCATCCAACCCATATTCCATTTGAAGTTGAAGCCCAAACCGCCGTCGTACGCAGGCTTGGTTATCATCGGATAAGCGGTGGATTCCTCCGCAACGGTAAGCGCGCCGTGATACTTGGAAAGTATGGCGGTGTTCATCTGCTTGAGAAAATCTTTTGCTTCGAGATTGTAGTTTCCGCCGAATTGGTTGGGCGCCCACTCTCCGTCCTTGCGACCGTAATCGAGATAAAGCATACTCGCAACGGCGTCGCAACGAATGCCGTCTATATGGTAGGTATCGAACCAGAACATCGCCGCCGATATAAGGAAAGACTTGACTTCGTTCTTGCCGAAATCGTAAACCATCGTCCCCCACTCTTTATGCTCGCCCTTGCGAGGGTCGGCGTATTCGTAAAGAGGCGTGCCGTCGAAAAGGCGCAGACCTTGCTCGTCTCTGGGGAAATGCGCAAGCACCCAGTCGAGGATTATGCCGATTCCCGCGCGGTGGCATCTGTCCACAAATTCCATAAGGTCTTTCGGCGTGCCGTAACGAGAAGTAGGCGCAAACATACCCGTCGTCTGATACCCCCAACTTCCGTCGTAAGGATATTCCGTCAACGGCATAATTTCGACGTGCGTGTAGCCCATCTTTTTGACGTACGGAATAAGCTCGTCCGCCATTGCGCTGTAATTGATGTAATTGCCGTCGGCGTACTTGCGCCACGAGCCGAAATGAATCTCGTAAATGTTGATAGGACTGCCGTAAGGGTTGAAGTTTTCTCTTTCCCTCATCCACTTTTTGTCTTTCCAACGATAACCCGAAAGGTCGTAAAGTTTTGACGCGTTGGCAGGAGCGGTCTCGAAATGCAAACCGTACGGGTCGCATTTGTACACCGTTTGGTCGTTTTGAGAAGTGATTGCGTACTTGTATGCCTGAAACTCGCACGCGCCCGCAACGAACGTCGTCCATATACCGTCGTCTTGCATCTGCATCGGATTTGCGTCGACGTTCCAATCGTTAAAGTCTCCGACGACGGAAACTCGTTTTGCATTCGGCGCCCACACGGAAAAATCCCATCCGTCAACGCCGTTTTCGACGTCGGGCGTCGGAGAAAACATTTTATGCGCTTGGTAATTCGTTCCCTCGTGGAACAAATAACTTGCATAACTGTCTTTCATTTTTGCCATAAACTCTCCGTAAAACAAAATTTGTCTGTTGTTTTATGATACTTTAGGTTTATTGTAGCAAAAAACGCGCGCACGCACAATAGCAAATCGCAACTTTTTTTGCAAATATCATAAATTTGCAATCGCGAATTTGCGATTTTTGTAAAAAACGCAATTTTATTTGCGGAAAATGTTAAAATTTTTATTTCGTTACAAAAAACAGTCCGCTTCCGCTTCCCGTCATAAAAACTTTGTCTATACCCCGTGATTTAAGCCTGTTCACTTCGTCCGCTATAGACGGATTGACCATACACGCCGCCTCGAACAAGTCGTTTCTGTTGATTTCGAGCGCGTCGTTCACGCTTTTAGGAATCGGCAAATCGCTATAATCTTTGCCGAGTTTATCGAAAATTCCGTAGCATTCGCCGCTGTCCGCGCCGCCGCTTACGACAACGCTTTCAAAGTTCGGGAGAGCGTCGCATTCGAGAGTTTCCACTTCTTCTCCGACGCCTTTCACACGGCATACTCCGCCCTTGCGCATATACGGCACGTCGCTACCCAAAGACAGCAAAAACCGTGTATCTAACGCAATATTTTTACCGACGGAACAGCAATATTTCTCAATCGCTTTTACCGCCGCCGCCACGCTTGCCGACGAACCGCCCATACCTGCGCCGAGAGGAATTTTTTTGACGATTTCGAGTCTTCCGCACACGTTTGCTCTCTTTGCAATTTCGTCGAATTTGCCTGCGTTTCCCGCCAAAAACTTTTTCTCGTCGAAAAGCGGCAAATCGCAATCTATACGAACGTCGGTTATGCCGCTTTCTCCGCTATCGGAGGGTATAAAACTCACGCTATCCTCGTATTTATCAAAAGGACACACTATCATATCGAGAGTGTGCATATTCCCTCTTTTGCCCGTTATGGCAAGAGATAGATTGAGTTTTGCAGGCACTTTTGCCGTGAAAATCTTTTCCGTCATTTTTCTTTTATCAAATCGAGCGTAATGTCGAACTGCGTGTTATATCCCTCAACGGGTTCGTCGGACAGACAGATGCTTCCGCCGTGCATTTCGATAATCTTTTTGCACACGGCAAGCCCGAGTCCGGAGCCTTGTTTGTTTCGCGATTTTTCTCCGACGACGAACGCTTCGAACACGTCTTTTTTGGATTCGTCACTGATTCCGGGGCCGTTGTCCGCAATTCGGATAATCGCTTTGTCGTCTTGTTTTTCGGCTATAAACGCAAGCGTCGCACCCTTTTGCGTATACTTGAAGAAGTTGCCTACGATGTTCTCGAACACTCGCAATATCTGTTTTTCGTCCACGTTGCAAACGAGCGGTTGCTCCGTTATCTGCGTGTCGAGATTGTATCCGCCGAGTTCGAACTCGTCGTATATTCCCGCAAGGAAAGAACGGGCGCATTCCGCCACGTCGCAAGGCTTGCAATCGAGCGCAAAATCGGGATGCTCCAATTTGTTGTATTCGTAGAATTGATTTATCAACTCTACCATCTGCGTCGATTTGTTGAGGATAATCTGCAAATATTTTTGCTTGTCCTCCTCGCTGACGAGTCCGTCTTTTATGGCTTTTGTAAAACCTTGAATAATCGTGACGGGCGTTTTCAAATCGTGGGACAGACCCGCAAGCATACGTTGTTTGTCCTCCTCGAGTGCTTTGCGCTGTTTTTCGCTTGCGCCGAGCATATCCACCATTTCGTTGAAGCTGTCGTAAAGATGCTCGAATTCTTTGGAGCCTTTATATCCGAGATGACCTATCTTGTCGCCCTTTGCAAATCCTGCCATACCCGTTTCGAGCATCGCAAGCGGTTTTTGAACGTGTTTGTTGATATAGGTTATATAAAGCACCATAACGCCCGCAAACAACGCGAGAATGCACGCGCCGATAATTATTACCACGACGTAAGCCGCCGTGTTTCTGGTCAAGTTCTCGTTGAGAGTAATGGCGTAATAGGTTTCTCCGTCGTCGGCAACGTATGCAAACTTTGTAAGCGTAGTTTTGCCGTGAGTTGCGTTGTAAGTCAGAAAATCGAACTCGCGTTGCGTAAAAGAGGTTTTGCCCGTCGTGGGAATGTTGCCCGACAACACCGCGTAACTTGACGAAAGCGCAAGGAACTGGTCCTGCTTTTCTCCGTTGTCGTCGTAATAAGATTTGACAATCAAATAATAGTAAGGACCGTCGTCGGACAATCTGTGAAGCTCGATAGTTTCGTTAGAGCCGAATTTTTGAATCCAGTCAATCTCTCCCTTCGTGTACGAACCTTTCGTCTGCAAGGTGGAATACACCACGTTGCCGTTTTTGTCGGCAACTTCGAGCCACCCGTTTTCGCCCAAAAGTTTTTCGACGGGTATGTCGCCGTATTTTCCGCTCTTGAGTTTTGCGGAGTAATCGGCAATGCTCTCCTGCTTCATTTTTACGTTCTGGTTGGTAACCGCCCAACTCACAACGCCGAAAATCGCAACCACACCGAGAATAATGATAAGCGAAAACGACACGAAACTACGAATAAGCAACGCAAGAAAACTTGCGTTGTCAATGCGCGCAGGCGGCGTGCGTTTGCTCTTTTTTGCCTTGCCTTTGCTCGCTCCTTTTTGAGTGTTTATATCCGATTCGGAGGTTTTATCGTCCGAATCTTGCGTATAAACGTCGTTTTGTGCGTTTTTATTGTTTTTCAATCTTGTATCCGAGTCCTCTGACCGTCTTTATGTAACGAGGATTTTTGGGGTCGTCCTCAATCTTGTCTCTGAGGTTTGAGATATGCACCATCATAGTGTTGTCGTCGTTGGAATAGTAGTCTCCGTTGACTTCCTCGTATATCTGCATTTTGGTAAACACTCTGCCGGGAGACTTCATAAGCATAACCAAAATCTTGTATTCCGTTGCGGTAAGATTGATGGGAACGCCTCTCTTTTCAAGCGTGAGCATATGCGTATCGAGAGACAAATCTCCTATGCAAAGTTTGCTGTCGTCGCTGTCTTTGACGTTGCCGAGTTTGTAAAAACGACGCAGGTTCGCATTGATTCTCGCAATCAATTCGAGAGGATTGAACGGCTTGACCATATAATCGTCCGCGCCGAGATTAAGCCCCAAAATTTTGTCGCTGTCAAGTTGCGCCGCCGACAAAATGATAATGGGTATATTGCTCTTTTTGCGGATATATTTGGTAAGTTCGTATCCGTTCATTCGGGGCATCATAATGTCTACGAGAGCCAAATCGACTTTTTCTTTGTCGAAAATCTCCGTAGCTTCCACGCCGTCCTTTGCCCAAAGCACGCCGTAACCTTCGTTTTCGAGATAGAGTTTTAGCAGTTTGACTATATCCTCGTCATCCTCTGCAAGCATAATATTGAAGTTCATATCTTACCTCACGCTTTATATGGTTTGATTATAACATATTTATATATTTTTTCAAGTTAATAAATCTTTAGATTTCCTAAAGCAAAAAGCGCGCCGAAGCGCGCCTTTTCAAATAATCGTCGAGCAATACGAATAAATCATTCGACAGGAATCTGTATCTCCGTCAAATAATCGTTTTCGTCGTCTCTATCCCAACAACCGTTGATATAAACCTCTCTGATTTTTCCGACTATCTTGTAACCGTTTTCTTTTACGAAACCGAGAGCGTAAGCGTACGCGTCGGCAAGATTTGCGTATGCGCCTTTATGCTCGACGCATACGGCGGTTATAGCAGGTGCTGTTTTGAACTTGACATTTTCGCCCTCGTTGCCGATAGATTCTACGGCTTGAACATATTCGAGTTCCACGTCGTTTTCCTGATATTCGGGTGCCTCATAGGTTATGTAGCAATAGTTTTTATATTTTAAGGTCGGGTTGTTTTTCTTTGCCTCATCGATTGTTTGCGACGCAAAGTCGAGAATGTCTGCCATAGAAGCAATGACTCCGTGGCGATAATACACGTTGAAAGACGGTATTTCTTTTTTTACCGCTTGATATTTTTGCATAATGTCTCCTTTTTTCAATTTATTGACGATATAGTCGATTTGGAGCAAATCGTCCTGTTTTTTGGCAATTTCCTTTTGAATATCCTTAGACCTCTGCGACAAGACGGCTACAAGGTCTTTGCCGTCAAGCACATTTCGGATTTCCTCTACACCCACTCCGAGCGCGCGCAGTTGCCTTATGAGCGCAATCTTTTCAAGATCGTCCACGGTATAGAACCTATAACCGTTGCTTTCGACGTACGACGGCTTGAAGATACCGATTTCGTCATAGTACCTGAGCGTTTTGATTGTGGTTTTGCATAGTTTTGAAAATTCGCCGATTTTGAACATATTTGCCTCTTTCAAAAAGACGATATTGCCTCCCCTAAGGGTAGAGTCAAGCGGTTTTTGAAAATTGTTTGAATATTTTATTTTTCCTTGTTTTGCAAATAAAAATTGTTAGTTTTATTTAATAAAGCCGCACTAAATATATATTTTTTGGGGGAAAGCCGCGCCAAATAGATGAAGAACAAGGAAACGCCCGTCCGAAACAAAACCAAACGTACATTTAGTACGTGATTTTGGAGCGGACGGGCGTTGTAAGGAACGAAGTGACGGAATAGCGATTGTTACGCTATGCGTCAATCGCGTCCACAGTTATTCGCTATTTGGTGCGGCTTTCCTCGATTTTGGAGATTACGCGGAGAACCACATCCAACCCCAACCCCACCGTTTCGGGACTGAAACGCTCGGGTACGTCACGGAAGGTGTGATAATAATCGGACATTACGGGATTTTGAGCGGCAAAGGTAATTGACTTGACGCCTGCTTTTTGGAAAGGCGTGGAGTCGCAACCGCCGACGGGGTTGGCAATGTTGCCGGGCTTTTGAATGCCTGCTTCTTTCATTGCGTCGAAGAACATCTTTTCCAAATCTTTGTCGAAGTGCGGGCAAAGCCAACTGTCGCCGTGGATAACCTCGAAATGCTCTGCGTCGGCAATGGAATCGATGTTGATATGATATGCGTTGTCGAGCATACCGTCGTCCTTATGTTTGCGAGTAAAAGCGATTGAACCGCGCAAACCAGATTCCTCTGCACCTACGTTGCAATCGACGATACGGCAGTTTTTGGGCATCTTGTCGGGGTTTTCTTTGTAGTATTTGACCACTTGATATGCGATTGAAACGCCCGTTGCATTGTCCATTGCGCCGGGAGAGGCGATTTCTTCCGTCTTTTCGTTGTACATCGTAAGCAAGAATGCGCAAACGATTGCTACGGGAGAACCGTAAAGCGCGATTTGCGACATAACGGAGTATGCTTTGAAAACGTTGGCCGTAACTTCTATCGAATAATCTCCGTAAAGCATCATCATAGAAAGCACGAGCATAATCAAACTTACAATGGTAACCACGCCTACCGCGATTGCGCCGAGACCGAGACGTAACACTACGCCTACGAATCCGAGCTTATATTGCGACGCGCTGAGCTTGAGAGTCCAACTCGTGTCGGTGTGTCCCGAAAGGAAGATTGTATAATCGTATTTTCCGTCCTCGGGAAGAAGTTCCGCATAAGTGTTTTGCGACACTTTGTGCTTGAAGCACCAGTCAAAGCAAGTGTGATATTTGAATACGCTGACAAACAGCCAAATCCACACGAAAATCAAATACACCGAGCAGACGAAATGCATCGCAACGCCGCCGTACACGCTCAAATGTGCAAGAATCGTTGCCAAAATCGTAAGCACACAGCCTATAATGCCTGCCCAACCTGCGTACGGAAGTCCGCCGATGGACGCGTGCGGCGCAAACACGAAATCTTCGGTTACGGGTTCGAGTCCGATTTCTTTGAGCTTGTCGGACATATACTCGTGATACTTGATTTCATTCGCAGACCCGGGAAGGCGCGGCCCGATTTCGTTTGCGGCGTATTCCACCATCTTGTACGCATCGTCGCCGTACTTTTTGAGTTCTTCTCTCATAATTTCCTCACTATCTTTTTATTGTTATAAAATGCGAGCGCAAAAATTATGCGCTCGCACACAAAACCTATGTTATTTGGTAATTTTTTCCATATCGCCCATATACTTGCGAAGCACTTCGGGGATAGTTACGCTGCCGTCTGCGTTTTGGAATTGCTCGACGATTGCGGGGATAAGGCGCGACGTTGCAAGTCCGCTGCCGTTGAGGGTGTGGACGTATTGCGGTTTGCCCGTCTTGGAGTCGCGATAACGAGTGTTGTTGCGACGAGCCTGATAGTCGTTTGCGTTGGACACGGACGAACATTCCTTATAAATGCCCATCGACGGAATCCAAAGCTCGACGTCGTACGTTCTTGCCATAGAAGCGGAGCAGTCGCCTGCCGCAAGTTTGCTGACTCTGAAATGCAAGCCGAGTTGCTCGACAAGACGAGACGCTTTCTCGACGAGTTCTTCAAAAGCCTCTTTGCTGTGTTCGGGATGAGCGTATTGCACCATTTCGATTTTGTTGAATTGATGTCCTCTTATCATACCTCTTTCTTCCGCTCTTGCGCTACCCGCTTCTTTTCTGAAGCACGGAGAATACGCAAAGAATTTCATAGGCAACTTGCTTTCGTCGATAATTTCGCCTGCGTACATATTGACGAGTGCGGTCTCTGCGGTGGGAAGCATAAAGCGGTTGCGCTTTCTGTCCTCGTCGCAATCGAGCCAATATACCTCGTCGCTGAATTTTGGGAATTGACCTGCGCCGAAGCCGCAGTTGTATCCGAGTTGATAAGGCGGAAGAATAAATTCGTAACCGTCTTTAAGATGCTCGTCCACAAAGTAGTTGAGCAATGCCCATTCCAAGCGTGCGCCCACTCCTCTGTAAATCCAAAAACCGTTGCCCGAGAGTTTTACGCCTCTTTCGTAGTCTATCATACCGAGGTCGGTGCAAATATCGACGTGATTTTTGAGCGGAAAATCGAATTTGGGCTGTTCGCCGACGATTTTTATAACCTTGTTGTTTTCCTTTTCTCCGGGGAGCAAATCTTCGTCGGGGATGTTGGGCATACAAGCGAGAGTATCGTTGATTTTTGCAATCAATTCGTTGATTTTCGCGTCGCCCTCCGCGATTTCGTCTCCGAGCTTTCTCATCTCGTCAAAAATAGGTTCGACGGGTTGACCTGCCTTTTTGAGAACGGGAATTTGGGCGGAAACCTTGTTTTTTTGCGCTTTGAGTTGCTCGATTTTCGTGATTGTGGCTTTTCTTTCGTCGTCCCACTTAATCACGTCGGTAAAATCCGCTTTATATCCTTTTTTTGCAAGAGCGTCGACCACTTCTTGCGGGTTGTTTCTGATTCTGATAAGGTCTAACATATATCCCTCTATGATTTTATTGTCTATTTTGTGCGCTATGCGCTTATGCTATGATGTTTACAAGTCTGCCCGGCACCACGATAACTTTCTTGGGTGCGCCGCTCAACTGGTCTTTGACCGCTTCGAGAGCCGCCTTTTCGACGTCCTCTCTGCTCGCGTCGCTCGCGACGGTAATTCTTCCTCTCATCTTGGAGTTGATTTGCACCGCAAGTTCAACCGCGTCAAGCACCATTGCGGATTCGTCAAACTTCGGATAAGCCTGATTGAAAACGCTGTACTCTTGTCCGAGCATTTCCCAAAGTTCTTCCGCAAAATGCGGAGCAAACGGAGCAAGCAACAACACGAGGTCTTTGGCGCAGTCTTTGTAGAAAGCGTTTTTCTTGCTTACGTTGGCTTCGTAGGCGTAGATTGCGTTGACAAATTCCATAAGTCTTGCAACCGCCGTGTTGAACGAGAAAATACCGAGGTCGTTCGTCACGCATTTAATGGTGTTGTGGCGCACTCTGTTAAGCTCTTTTTCGGGCTTGCCGAGCGGTTTTTCTTCAAAATCTATCTCGTAGCACTTCTTCACTATACGTTCGATTCTGTCAAAGAAACGGTTGATTGAGTCGAGGCCGTTTTCGTTCCACGGACCGCCCTCGATATAGTTGAATCCGAACATAAGATATACTCTGAATATATCCGCGCCGAATTTGGAGATGCTGTCGTCGGGAGACACCACGTTGCCGCGAGATTTGGACATTTTGTTGCCGTCCGGTCCCAAAATCGTGCCTTGGTGGACGAGAGAAAGGAAGGGTTCGTCAAAATCGAGATAACCCATATCTCTCAACGCCTTGGTAAAGAAACGGGCGTAGAGCAGGTGCATACAAGCGTGTTCCGCACCGCCGATATATTTGTCGACGGGGAGCATCTTGTTTATCCACTCGCTGTCAAACGGTTTTTCCGCATTGTGTGCGTCGGGGTATCTCAAGAAATACCAACTCGAGCAAACGAACGTATCGAGAGTATCCGCGTCGCGTTTTGCGGGACGACCGCAAACGGGGCATACGGTATCTTCGAACTCTTTGCACTTTTTGAGCGGAGATTCTCCGTCGGGAGTGAAATTGACGTTGTGCGGAAGAAGCACGGGCAAATCTTTTTCGGGTACGGGAACGTCTCCGCAATGCTCGCAATGGATAATCGGGATAGGCGCGCCCCAATAACGCTGACGGCTTACGAGCCAGTCGCGCAAACGATAGTTGGTCTTGAGACCGCCCTTGCCCATACTTTCGAGTTTTTTGAGAATCGCCAGCTTGCCTTCTTCGCTCGTCAATCCGTCAAACTCTCCGCTGTTGCAAAGTATTCCGTATTCGCAGAACGGCAATTCGTCGTTTTGTCCGTCCTTGCCCTTGATGACTCTCTCCACGGGCAAACCGAGCTTTTGCGCAAACACGAAATCTCTTTCGTCGTGAGCCGCAACGCCCATAACCGCGCCCGTGCCGTAACTTGCGATAACGTAATCGGCAACCAAAATCGGCACTTCTCTGCCGTTAATGGGGTTGATTGCATACGCACCCGTAAGCACGCCCGTCTTTTCTCTCGTGGAGGACATACGGTCGATTTCGGTGGCTTTCGCGCTCTTTTCCTTGTACGCCTCGACTGCCTCTTTGTTTTCGGGGGTAACGACGAGGTCCACGAGCGGACTTTCGGGAGCGAGAACGACGTAACTTACGCCGAAAATCGTATCCGCTCTCGTCGTGAATACTTTGAACGACAAGTCTTTGCCCTTAACCGCAAACTCGATTTCTCCGCCGTAACTGCGGCCAATCCAGTTCTTTTGCATAAGTTTGGTCTTTTCGGGCCAGTCGAGCTTGTCTATATCGTCAAGCAATTCGTCCGCATAAGCGGTTATTCTGAAAAACCATTGATTGAGATTTTTGTGCGTGACCTGACTTCCGCATCTTTCGCAAATGCCGCCCTGCGCCTGTTCGTTGGCAAGCACGGTATTGCAGGAAGGACACCAGTTGACGGGTGCTTCCTTGCGATATGCCAGACCTTTTTTGTAAAGTTGCAAAAACATCCATTGCGTCCACTTGTAATAATCGGGCATACAAGTCTTTATCTCATAATCCCAATCGTACATTGCGCCGATGCGTTTGAGCTGATTTTCCATCGTTTCGATGTTTTTGAGCGTGCTTTCCTGAGGATGAATACCCGTCTTTATCGCGTAATTTTCCGCAGGCAAACCGAATGCGTCGAAGCCCATCGGCTGAAACACTTCGTAGCCTTGCATTCTCTTGAAACGAGCAAACGTGTCGGCAGGTCCGTAATTGTACCAATGTCCTGCGTGGAGTTTTGCGCCCGAGGGATACGAAAACATCTCGAGACAATAATACTTTTTGTCCACTCTCGAGCGGTCGAACTTATAAAGTCCCGTTTCCGCCCACTTTTTCTGCCATTTTGCTTCAATCTGCTTATAGTCCATAAACTTTAAGCGCTCCTATAGCGTTAAAATAATAATATTTAGTTTAATACCATATACTCTTTTTTGTCAAGCGGCAATATCACAACGCGTTCCGCAATCCGCCTCGTTTTGCCGAACGCGCTCGCGCCGTGCGATTCGCCTTGAATTTATCGTACACATTGTTATTTTTTTATTGACATAGCGTACGCTTAGTGCGAAAATAGATATATCAAAATTATCGGGAGGACGATATGAAAAAAACTCGTTGCCCCGCTTGCGGGGGCGTGATTCAAATCGATGAAACGCAAGAAATTTTACAATGCAAAAGCTGTCACAAACAGTACAAAAATCCGCTTTACAAACCTCCGGTAGCGCAACCCGAAGTAGTTGAACAACCCGAGGAAATCGAACAACCCAAAAACGAAAATACCGTCGAACAACCTCAGGCAGATTCGATTGAAAACGAGCAAAACTCTGCGCCCGTCTCTCCGAGCGAAGAAGAAAACTCTTACGACGATTCCGACGAAGAAGAATCCGTCGACGACGAGGAAGAATCGGAAACGGACGAGGAGTCCGACGACGATAACGATTTCGAGGACGAGGACGAATCCGTTGAGGACGATACGGATAGCGAAACCGACGACGAAGTCGTAAACGAGTACGCTGAGGACTACGTTCCGTCAAACAACGGCGCGCCTATCCCCGTATACGCACCCGTGGACGCCAAAAAAGAAGGAGACTCTGCCGCAAGAACAAGCACCAAAGGTCTTACGAAAAGTATGCTCGGCATATCTATTTCCACTTTCGTATTTGCGCTGATACTGACTGCGTTTGAAACGATGTCGGCAGTGCAAAGAATACTGTTGGACTACGGAATTTACCAAATATTATATTCGATTCCCGTATTCTTTGCGTTTATATTTGCGATAGTCTGCCTTGCGTTGTCCGCATCCGCAAATTCCGCAAACAAAGCGACATCGGACGGATATACCGATAAAGCAAAAGCTCTTATGGGCGCGCAAATAGCGTTTTCGCTTTTCCTCGTCCTGATATTCATTGACTGCATCGCATCCTCCGCTATGTCGATTATTGTTCAAATAAGATATTCCGGCATCGGTTTGAAAGTGTTGTTATACTCGTGGCAACTTTTGCTTTTCCTTGTCATTTACATCGTTTGCTTCGGCTTGAGCCTTGCTTTGCTGGTAAAGAGTTGCAAGACCTTGGTCATTTGCAAAAAGCCCGTAACGTTCGATAACACGGACGACGTTGCAAATGCAAACATCGCGCCCGCACAATACAATGCGCCCGTTCCCGTGACGAATCCTGCCGCTCCCGTTACCGTGCAAGCGGTTCCCGTCACGACAAACGTCGCACCGTCGTCGGTCGCCCATACGAGCAGAGAAAGCAAGTTTACGGGAGGACTTTGGAGCCTTATCGGTCTCAATCTTTCGAATGCGCTCCTCATCATATTTACGCTGGGACTCGGCACGCCGTGCGCTATCTGCAGAGAGTACAGATGGCTTTATAAAAATCAAGTTATCGACGGACGTCGTCTCGTGTTCGAGGGTACGGCGGCAAGTCTTTTCGGCCATTGGATAAAATGGGTGCTTTTGGGCTTTATAACTTTGGGTATTTACTTCTTCTGGCTCCCCATCAAACAACAAAAATGGATTACGGAACATACTCACTTCGAGCAAAACTGAAGATACAAAACTTAAACCGCAGGCACGCCGCAAAAACGGCGTGCTTTTTTTGCGCCGAAAACGAGACCGATATTGCAAAACTTTCGGCGGCGTGCTATAATTCGTTTCGTAACCGAAGGGGGAATTATGAAAAAACTCTTATACTCGTTGTTAATATCCGTTCTTATCGTTTGCGCCGTTGCGTTGATTGCCTGCGATGAAAAAGAACCCGAACCGAAAGCGTCCGTACAGGCAAATCCTGCCGATTTCGTACACACCGACGGCACGCGCATTATCGACAAAAACGGCAATGCAATCGGGCTTTACGGCACCAACCTCGGCGGCTGGCTCGTTCAAGAAAGTTGGCTCGTACCGACGGAAATAGACAGAGTATACGGTCAGATAGAGATGATGCTCACTCTCGCAAATCGTTTCGGCGAGGACGGTATGAGAGAGCTTCTCTCCGTATACGAGGACAACTGGGTTACCGAAACGGATTTTGAAAGAATCAAAAACGTCGGTTTCAACTGCGTGCGCATCCCCTTCACTTATCTCAATCTCACAAACGCCGTATCTTACGACGAAACCACGCAAAGTTACGTCCGCACGCCTTACGCCGATTTGCAAATTAAAGAAAGCGGCTTCTCTCGCTTGGACTGGGCGCTTTCGATGTGCGAAAAATACGGACTTTACGCCATACTCGATATGCACGGCGCGGTGGGTTCTCAAAGCGGAAACGACCACACGGGCGACATCTCGAATCCCGACGGCGGTTTGCTTTGGGGCAACGACGAAACGGGACGTATTTGCCGTGAAAAAACCAAAGAAATTTGGGTTGCCGTGGCAAATCGCTACAAAGACAAACAATGCGTAGCGATGTACGACCTCATCAACGAACCGGGGATAAAATATCCCATCGTCGGACAACTTACCAACTCGACGACGGCAAAGTATCACGACGAACTGTATCGCGCGATTCGCGGCGTCGATTCCGTACACGTCATCTGTATGGAAGCGTGCTGGAACGCGCTTGCAATGCCCTCTCCGTCGGATTACGGCTGGACGAACGTCGTCTATCAGTATCATCACTATAACTGGGCAAGCGGCGGAACGGCAAACAACGATTACTACGCAAGCCTTATCTCAGACGTAAACGACAACGCTCACGGCGTGCCTGTTTTCATAGGCGAATTTAACGTATGGCCCGACTCCCACGAAGATAAACTTAACAGCGACAAATGGAGCAACCGTACGTCCGAACAAACGGAAAGCGAAGCGTGGAGCGGAGTTATGGAACTTTATTGCGGCCTCGGCTGGAACTTTACCACTTGGAATTTCAAGCACGCGGCAAAACACTCCTCTTGGGGTATATTCAATTACAACCCATCCGTCGAAAATATAGACGAACAGGCAAATTTCCAAACTATGACCAAAGACGAAATCGCGACTATCTGGGCAAGGCACAATTCGCAAAATTACGTCGAGAACACTTCCCTGACGGATTGCATCAAGCCGTATATAGCGCATTTCAACACTTCGGGCAGCAGCGAAAAGAGCCTCGAAGAACTCGACAAGGACTATTATATCCTTCGTCAAAACTACACTTGGCTATAAGCCGTGCAAAACAAGCGGGTAATTGTGGACACACGGCTCGCTTTGTGATACAATACAAAAATCAAAAAGACAAAGAGGCATTATGTTCGTATCGTTTGAAGGTTGCGAAGGCGTAGGCAAATCCACGCAACTAAAACTCCTCAAAAACTATCTCGATTCCACTTCTCAAGAAGCGGTGTACGTTCGCGAACCCGGAAGCACGGATATAAGCGAGCAAATTCGCAAAGTCATTCTCAATCCGCAAAACACCGCGATGACGGATATGACGGAAGCATTGCTTTATGCGTCGAGTCGCGCGCAACTCGTGCGAGAGGTCATCAAGCCCGCGCTTGACGAGGGCAAACTCGTTATCTGCGACAGATACGTCGACAGTTCGGTTGCGTATCAAGGCTACGGCAGAGGACTGGGCGCAGACACTATATGGCAAATCAACGCTCCCGCAATAGACGGTTGCTTGCCCGACGTAACGATTTTCCTCGACCTCAAGCCGAGCGAATCGTGGCGCACTTTCAGAATGCCCGACGACAGACTCGAGCAGGAATCCAACGAGTTTTTCGACAAGGTTTATGCAGGTTTCGATAACGAAATCAAGCGTTCAAACGGCAGATTCGTGCGTATAAAACCCGATTTTGACAGAAACGTAACGTCTCAAAAGATAATCGACGCATTGAAAGAAAGAGGTGCGATAAAGTGAGTGAAATTACCTTTGAAAATGCTTTGCGCTCGTCAAAAGCGTTTTCGCTCGTACTCGGCGATTTGAAATGCGGTCTCGGACACGCTTATATGATTGTGTCCCCCGACGACGAAATCGTGGACGAGTTTTTTACGCTTACGGCGGCAAGCGTTTTCTGCCCTTCGCACGAGGCTTGTCTCGAATGTGCGGAATGCAAAAAGGTGCTTCACAACAACCACCCCGACGTATATCATCTCTACCCTCTCAAAGACAAAATCAAAGTCGAGGACATCGAGCTTATGCTCGACACCGTCTCCGTAAAATCGCTCTCGGGGCGCAAACTTTATTTTGTACACAGAGCGGACTGTATGAACGTGCAGGCGCAAAACAAACTTCTCAAAACTCTCGAAGAACCGCCGAAAGACGTCACTATCTTCCTCGGCGTTTCAAACGAAGCGGGTATGCTCGATACCATAAAATCGCGTACGAGGGAAATATTTATCGACTCTTTCGACGAGGACGAAGTATACGAGGCGATGATTGCGCTCGGTCTCGACAAAGAATTGAGTGCGGTTGCGGCGGCGTGTAGCGAGGGTCAACTCGGCAAAGCTCGCAAAATCGCGCAATCCCCCAAATATGCGGATTTATACAAGAGCGCGCTTTACGTCCTCAACAATCTTTCTCGAAGCAACGACGTCGTGAGAGTGGACGGAATAATTGCCGCAGAAGAAGATTTGCAAGGCTTTTTGGACGTGCTGTCGATAATACTGCGAGATATGCTCGTATGCAAGCAAAACGAAAAAATGATGTTGTCCAAACACGTTAGCGAGGACATAATAAATTTGAGCGGAAAATACAGCGTGAGAGCGCTTGCGGAGATAATTATAAAAGTCAACTCCGTGCGCAAGAAACTTGCTCTCAACGTCAGCCCTATCGCAACGATTGACGATATGCTGTTTTCCATACTGGAGGTTAGACACAAATGGCAATAATAGTCGGCATAAAATTCAAAAACACCAACAAGGTGTATTACTTCGACCCCAAAGGTATCGAATTTAAGGAAGGCGACGGCGTTATCGTAGAGACTGCGCGCGGTCTCGAATACGCAACCTGCACCATTCCAAACAAGGACGTCGAAGAAAAAGAAATCGTTCAACCCTTAAAGCCCGTCGTGCGCAAAGCGACGCAAGAGGATTTGAAGCGCGTCGAAAAAAACAATCAGGACAAAGAACACGCGCTCAAAGTCATTCGCGAAAAAGTGGCGGAAATGAACGTGGATATGAAACTCGTGGACGCGGAATACACTTTTGACCGCTCCAAGCTCATTTTCTATTTTACCGCGGAAGGCAGAGTGGACTTCAGAGAACTCGTCAGAGTGCTTGCTTCCATATTCAAAGTGCGTATAGAACTTCGACAGATTTACGAAAGAGACGATACGAAAATGAGAGGCGCGCTTGCGCCGTGCGGCCGTCCCTGCTGTTGCACTACCCACCTGCCCGACTTTGAAAAAGTGTCCATAAAAATGGCAAAAGTGCAAGGTTTGAGCCTCAATCCTCAAAAAATCAGCGGAGTCTGTGGCAGACTTATGTGCTGTCTCAAATACGAAAACGCCTACTACAGCGAAGTGTACAAACTTATGCCCAAGGTAGGTAGCAAAGTTCACACTCCCGACGGCGAAGGCACCGTGGAATCCAACGACCTCATCAAACAGACCGCAAGAGTAAAAGTTATGCTCAAAGACGGCAGTTTCGACATCAAGACTTACGCCCTCGATGATATGAAAATAGGAGAAAGACAGTCTACTGCCGAAATCGACGCAATGTCCGACAAGGAAGAATAAAACTTGCCTTATCCGCCGCCGACGGCTATAAAAACCTTGCGGCGCAACGCTAAAACTATATAAATCAAATAGTTTGCAAATTAAAAACGCTTGCCCTTTCGGACAAGCGTTTTCTTATGCTTTTTCGTCATTCCACTCTCAATGCGTCGACGACGTTCTTTCTTGACGCGTTGATTGCGGGGATAATACCCGATATAATCGTCAGCACAAGGCTTATGGCGACAAGCGCAAGGGCGTGCAACGGGTGGAAATTCAAGAGCGAGCCTATGCCCGTAACCGCCTTGATTATCAACGAGATTAGCGGACACAGCAGATACGTCAACGCAATTCCCACAAGTCCGCTGCTCAAGCCGATTATTGCGGTTTCGGCTATAAACACGTTGCGAACGTCCTTCTTTCGCGCGCCGATTGCCCTTAATATACCGATTTCTCTAATTCTCTCGATGACGGAGTTGGACGTAATAACGCCTATCATAACCGTCGATACCACGAGCGAAATAGACGCCACCGCGATAAGCATTGCCGAAACGAGGTCTATCATAATCGACAGGTTATAGAGGAACATTGCGGACACGTCGAAGTAGCCGATGTTGGTCTTGTCCCAGTCCTCGATATACTTGATAGCCGATTCTTTCTGCTCGAACGAGCCGGGGAACACGGTTATAAAGCTCGCCGCTCTGTCCGCTCCGACCGCTTTTGCGAAGTAGTCGAGCGTCAATACCTTTCCGCTGATGAGGTTGCTCATTTCGCTGTCGAAATCCTCGTCGGTAAATCCTCTGTTGTTGATTTCTTCAAATGCGCCCCAAATGGTTTCTCCTTTCGGAGTCAACTCGCGTTGGCGTTGCGCCACTTCGCTGTTGTACGCTTGGTCCATTGCCCATTCGGCAAATTCGGGCAGATAGCAAAGCGCGGAATTGACGTACGAAAAACCGCCTTTTTGCTGTCTGATGATGCCTACTATTTCGAGTTCCGTCGTAGAGTTTTCATACAGTTGTTTCAATCTGGTTTCGCTCGTTTCTTCCCAAGTGAGAGCGTCTTTGTCAAAACTCATACTCACGTATTCGTCTCCCGACTTTCTATAATAGTCGTCATTGAGAATCATTTTGAATTTCTGACCGATAAAATGCTCGAACGACACGTTTTGCTCGTCGATGGGAATAGGTTTTCCGTTCTCGTCGGGGATAAATACGCAATCTTCGTCCTCCTCGTACAATTCTATTCCGAATTCTTTGAGAAGGCTTGACGATACCGTGTTGTCTTTGCCGATGCAGAGCAAAATCTCGT
This sequence comes from Christensenella sp. UBA7588, assembly GCA_002478945.1. Lineage (GTDB taxonomy): Bacteria > Bacillota > Clostridia > Christensenellales > CAG-917 > CAG-475. The sequence continues at coordinate 31,344 of DLKM01000002.1, read as the reverse complement.
TTCTGTTCTGCGGATACCTGCCGCTCAACAAATCGTAAGAATCAAGCATCGTTTTCTCGTCTTTTGCAAGTGCTTGCCAGTATTTGGACTGCAAGCCGTTCTCTCCGAGTACGGTGCTTGCAATAGCCATAGCGGTTATGGGTTCGGGCGATTTGGATATGTCTTTGTACGTTTCCCTTCCGTTTTCGTCGTAGGTTTTTCGTATGAAGTTATATCTCAAGCCGTAGTTTATGCTCATAGACTTATAATAGTCCTCGGGCATATTTCTCATATACTCGGTAAATTCCTGAGTAATCTCGTTTTTGGTTATACCCTCTATAAACGGCTTTGTGAAACTCGAAATATAACTGTCGATACCGCCTTCGCTCTTGGTTACGCCGATAGTATCTTTGTCGGGATATGCGTTGGCGTCGTCCTGTTTTTGCATATTCATCATCATATCCATAACGGCGGAATTAGAAACGTTGTACTGATATATGCCGAGAGGGATACTTGAGAACATCTCTTTCTCCATCTTCTTGACGTATACGTTGAATCCGTTTGAAATGGACAACACGAGTCCCAGACCGATGATGCCTATGCTTCCCGCAAACATCGTAAAGAACGTGCGACGTCTTTTCGAGATGAGGTTTTTCCACGATAAAGCAAACGCCATACCCGCGCTCATAGACGTGGGCTTGAAAGACTTGTCCTTGCGTTTTCTTTTCTTCGAAAGACTGTTAAGACCGAGCTTGTCGAATATCGCTTTGCTCTCGATGCCGATTTTTCTCATCGCAAGTTTACGCTTGCGGTTGGACGTTTTCTTGTTTTTGTTTTCTTCGTCGATTTGCTCGATTTGAGCGTTTACGTCATCGTTTTGCAACGATAAAGTGTCGGTCGTGACGATTTGTACGTTTCCGTTGTCGTCCTCGACATAAATCGTCTCGTCGTCTTGCGACACTTCGTTTCCCGCGCTTTCTTCGGCGGGAGCGTCGCTGTTTTGTGCGTCGCCTTCAGTTTCGGGATTGTAAGGATTTGTATCCTCTATAAGTTGTCCGTCTTTGAAACGACAGATTCTCGTTGCGTACTGATATGCAAGGTCGGCGTTGTGCGTAACCATTATAACGAGTCTCGTCTTGGATATTTCTTGCAAAATATCCATAACCTGCACGCTCAATTCGCTGTCCAAAGCACCCGTCGGTTCGTCCGCAAGAATAATCTTCGGGTCGTTGACGATAGCTCTTGCGATTGCGACTCTCTGCATCTGTCCGCCGCTCAACTGATTTGGACGTTTGTTGATTTCCTCGTGCATATTGACTTTGTGCAAAGCGGCAACCGCCTTTGCTCTGCGAGTCTTTTTGCCTTCGCCGACGAGGCTCAACGCAAGCTCGACGTTTTCGAGTACGGTAAGATGCGGAATAAGATTGTAACTTTGAAATACGAAACCTATCGTCGCGTTTCTGTAAGCGTCCCAATGTTCGTCGTCAAACTCCGCCGTGGACACGCCGCCGATAACGAGGTCTCCGCTCGTATATCTGTCAAGACCGCCGATGATGTTGAGCATCGTGGTTTTTCCGCATCCGCTCGGGCCGAGAATAGCCACAAATTCGCTCTCTCTGAAATTGAGCGACACTTTGCGCAACGCGTGTACCGTGGTCGTTGCGGTCGGATAATCTTTTACGATTTCTTTGAGTTGAAGCATAATTCACCTCTCATATACGGATATATCTTGCGATTGTTATGTTGCTTTCGATAGAACGCAAAAGAATGACTTTTGTCAAGTCATCCTCTTTTGTAGCGGACAATACGCGCGTTTAGTCTTGCGTTTTTGTCAACGGCACCAATCCGACGCCTTTTTGCACAGCGTCGGAAATGTTCTTGCACAGTTCTTCGAGAGTGATACTGCTCTTGTGATTGAACCAAATCTTGAAACATTCCGTGATGCCTGCCGCCGCAAATGCGATGAAATACCTGACCTTTCCCAAATCGAGATTTTTATCCGAGGTCTCGCCGATGCGATGCATATACGCCGCCACTATGCGCTCGTTGATTTTGTCGAGCAACTGCCCCGACGTACTCGAGGAAAGTATGTATCTGTTGTTTTGGTCTTGTCTTGCGATTTCGTCGGCAAGCGTGCTTAAAAGAACGTAAGGAGAGGACATCGCTTCCGCCATATCCGCTTCGCTCATAATCTTGTCGATGCGTGCGATTATCTCGTTTTCAATATCGTTGCGCACGTCCGCGACGGTGTCGTAGTACATATAAAACGTGCTTCTCGTGATGTTTGCTTTTTGAGTAAGCTCGCTTATAGTGATGTCCGACATATCTTTTTCTTGGACAAGTTTCTTAAATGCTTCGAAAATTGCGTTTTTGGTTTTTATGACTCTTTTGTCAATACCGCCGTTTTTCATAAAACCACCTTTCTTTTATATTGCAAAATGTATTTTATCATATATTTGTACGTTTTTCTATATATTTACGAAATATTAATGAAATTAATAAATCTTTAAGATTAGCACACGCTACGCTTTGAAAAAACAACGAAAGGAGAACGACTATGAAAACGAAACGAAAAAGAAAATATCAACCGCCGTTGTCTCACAGCAATCTTTCGAGACACGAAAATCTGCGCTCGCATTTTGACCCCAACGGCAGTTGGACGGGCGTTCCCGAAAAGAACGGCTATCCCGACGTTCCCGACGGCGAAAAACCCGTGCAAGACGCAGACGATTTGTAATAATCGCGCCGAACGTTAAACACGCGTCGCTTATCTTATAAAGATAGTGACGCGTGTTTAGGAGCAAACATCGCTGCAAAAGCAAAAATCGCGCGCACATCGAGCGCGCGACTTTTATTTGTATTCGAAATATTTACGTCGTCAATCCCCCTCTTTCCCGACAAGATAATCGATACTCACGCCAAAAAACTCCGCAAGTTTCCAACAATCCAACACGTTGGGTACGATTATGCCTGCTTCCCAACGAGAAATATTTGCCTGCGTCGTACCTACAAGCGATGCAAGTTGTCCTTGCGAAAGGTCTTTTTCCTGTCTCAATTCTTTAATTCTGTTATGTTTTATGCTTATGGTCATCATACCACAATGATACAAATTTGCATATTTTTGTGTTGACATATACAATTTTGTATGAGACTATTATTGTATAGTATGATACTAAGGAGGAGCAATTATGAGCAAAAAAGCACAAAAAATGCCGGTTACAACCGCAAACTCAAGCAGTAAAAGCGAGTTTACCGGCGGACTTTTCAGTCAAATTTGGCTGAATTTCGTCAACAGCTTAATAATAATTTTTACCCTCGGTTTTTGCACGCCGTGGGCAATTCGTCGAGAATACACTTGGCTCTATGAGCATCAAGTTATCGACGGCAAAAAGCTCGTGTTCGAAGGAAAAGCCGCAAGCTTGTTCGGTCAATGGGTAAAATGGATGCTCTTAAGCATCGTAACGTGCGGAATTTATGCGTTGTTCGTACCCGTCAAAAAGATGGACTGGATAACCAAAAACACACACGTTTCAGGCGCAAACGGAGGACAAAGTCAATTTGACGGCAAAGTCGGTTCTTATTTGGGAATGCGCATCGTCAACGCATTGATAATCGTCTGCACTCTCGGAATCTGCACTCCGTGGGCCATCGTCAGAGAACAACGTTGGATGTCCGAACATCAAACATTTGACGGACAACGCCTCTTGTTCGACGGAACGGCGGCAGGTCTTTTCGGACAATGGATAAAATGGTTGTTGCTTAGCTTGATAACCGTTGGCATCTATTCGCTTTGGATTCCTATCAAAATGCAAAAGTGGGTTACGTCTCACACGCACTTCAACACGGGCGCCACACAATAAAATAATTGCCCAATAAGAATCACAAACTTTTTAATCATTTTTCGACAAAAAAATCACACACCCGATTGAGTGTGTGATTTTTTTGTTTTGTCTTATTACGCTTCGGTAATTGCGCCGACGGGGCAACCGTCCTCACAAGCTCCGCAATCGATGCATTGGTCTGCGTCGACAACGTACTTGCTGTCGCCTTCCGAAATTGCACCAACCGGGCAAGTATCTGCGCAAGCGCCGCATTGGATGCATTCGTCGCTGATAACTCTGGGCATAGTTTTATCTCCTTACAAAATAGATTCGCTTTCGCTTGAGATTATATTAACACAAGGCGCATATTTTGACAAGCATAAAAAAGAGTTTGGCTCTATTTTTCGGGATACAACGCAAAGTAACATTGCGATATTCGCACGCGGCGTACTTTGTATATATGTTTTTCCCTTTGCAACGTCATATCTCCCTTGTACGAGCATTTGTCGCAATCGTTTCCGAACATAGTTTTGTACGGACAATGCGCAAACGTCATAAGCGGTATATTCTCGTCCGCTTCGAGCCTTGCAAGCGCGTCTTGCGCCTCGAACAACGGATATTCGAGAGACGGAACGTAAGCCGCCGCCCCTGCCGCCTTTACCGCTTCGATTGCAAACGTATTTGCGATATTGTGTCCCTGCCCCGCTACGACGGTATATCCGTCTTTTGCGAAATCGAGTCCGTACACGTTTTCGCTGACAAGCGTTTTCACGTCTTTCAGTTCGGCAAGCACTTTCTTTATGACTTCAACGTCTTTTCCGTTTGCAACGATAGGCAAATCGAGAGCCACGTCTTTTTGCTCCAAATCGAGCAAGTCGAGAGTTCTTTTTATTGCGGCAACGCTCCACACCGACGGTCTGATTGCCACTTTGTCGCCCTTTTTCAAAAACAGGCTTCTGTTTTCGCTTTCCGAGTCGATAATTTTGATAGATTGTGAATTTATCCGTTTACACTCTTTCAACTTTTGCAACTCGAGCGCGAGTTTTTCTTCGTCTATTCGTACGGAATGCGGATTTTCAAAATCTATTATTTTGCGTTTCAATTCGTCAAGCACTTCTCTGCGCAGACCGTTCAAAACGGATTTTGCCACAAACACGCCGTCCGTGGTCGTTTCCACTTCTTCCGTGCAAAAACCGCTGTCGCCCGCTTTTCCGCATTGCTTTGCGATTTCGTTTGCGTCCGTAGGCGCGTTAATCGCTTTTTGCAATTCTTCCGCGCTTTCTTTTGTCACGGAAATCTCCGAGCCGTTTCTTACGGTCGAGGCAACTATGCGCAACGGCTTTCCGCACAACGCCCGAACCTTGAACTTTACGGGAACGAATCTTTTTGCGCTTTGCAATTCTTTTTCTCTGCAAGCGTCGGATATAAGGCGCACTTCCCAACCGACTTTAACTTTTGCGGCGGTTATTATGCAATAAAGTCCGTTGCCTTTTTCTCTTGCTTCGCCGATGCCGAGACTTGCGCTTTCTTTGTCTTTGTCAAAAAACTTTATACCGTCTCCCTTGTTGAGTTTGCGATTGCTCGACACGGTAATCTCATACAAGTCGTTCTTGAACGGTTTTACGTCCTTAACCGCTCCGATTTTAACGCCCGTGTGATTGTTGTATCTTTTTTCGATAGCTTTCGGAACGCCGTCGTCGAGATACGCTCTTTCAAGGAAATCTCCTCTGGAAAACGCGATTTTCAATCTGTTCTCGTCTCTGTCGTCAAAGTCGATTCTGCGCCCGTTTTCCACTTCGTCGATAATTTTTCTATACGTTTGCACCGCCTCGGCAACGTAACCGTCTCGGCGCAATCTGCCCTCGATTTTGAATGACGAAACGCCTGCCTCCGCAAGCTGTTTCACGCTTTTTGCAAGGCACAAATCTCGCGCGCTCAACAGGTATCCGCTATCCGTTTTTCCGCCCGTCCGAGCGGTGTATCTAAGTCTGCAAAGTTGCTTGCAAAGCCCTCTGTTTCCGCTTGCGCCTTGTTCGACGGACGACAGATAACAGTTGCCCGAAAACGCCACGCACAGCGCGCCTTGCACGAAATACTCTATCTCGAGCGAAGTGTTTTTTCTTATATTCTCTATATCTTCGAGTTTTGTTTCTCTTGACAAAACCACGCGTTTTATGCCCATTTTCTCGGCAACTTTCGCACCTTGAAGATTGTGTATACCCATTTGCGTGCTGGCGTGCAAAACGATGCCGTCAAAAGTGTCTTTCAAAAATTTCGCAACACCGAGGTCCTGCACCAAAAATGCGTCGACTTTTGCCGCAACAGCGGTTTTAACGAGCGAAATAAGGTCGTTAAACTCGTCGTTCTGCACAATGGTGTTTATGGTAACGTATACTTTTACGCCGTAAAAATGAGCGTACGCAACAACCTCGCCGATATTGTCGGCGTTAAAATTTTGCGCTTTCATACGAGCGTTGAAACCGTCAAGTCCGAGATAAACGGCGTTCGCTCCGCATCTTATTGCGGTGTCGAGAGCCGACGTATCTCCTGCGGGAGCCAATAGTTCTAACATATTTTTATTATAACACACGGGGCCATTCATAGCAATAGACTTGCGCAAGCAAATATTTTTGATATAATTGTTTTATGACACAGTTTTTATGCCCCGTATGCCAACGTCCGATGGACGAAAATCAAAGCGGTGCCGTTTGCCAAAACGGACACGTTTTCGACAAGGCAAAAGAGGGCTATTATTATCTTCTCAAACCCGACAAGCGCAATTCCAAAGACCCCGGCGACAACAAAGAAATGATTCGTGCAAGACGAGATTTTTTGGACGGCGGATACTATGCTCCGCTTGCCGACGAAATCGCGCGGACGATTGATGAAATCAACCGCCCGATAACGCTCGTTGACGCAGGCACGGGTACGGGATTTTATCTTTCGAAAATCATCGAAAAGCGCAAAAACGAGAACGACGCGTATCTTGCGGTAGACGTTTCCAAGCACGCCGTTAAGATTGCCGCCAAACGCAACGCAAGAGCGATGTGTGCGGTTGCGAGCGTATACGATTTGCCTATAAAAAGCAACAGCGCAGACGTGGTTTTGTGCGTGTTTTCCCCTTACGCGATGACCGAATACTATCGCATTCTCAAAAACGGCGGACTGCTTATCGTGGCTTATCCTTGCGAGAATCATCTGATAGAACTGCGCGCCGCGCTGTACGAAAACGTGCGAAAAGTGGCAACCCCTCTGCCCGAAAACGAATTCAAAGAAACGGAACGTAAAGAAATCACTTATACGTTCTCCCTCGATAAGAAAGGAATATCCGATTTGCTGACGATGACGCCGTACGTTTACCGCGCGCCTGCGGACGCAATCGAAAGGCTGAAAAGTCGCGAGGAAATGACGCTGACAGCCGACTTTTGTGTGAGCATTCTGCAAAAATCCTCTGATTGACAAACGCCTTATTATTATATATAATACATTTTGTTATTATAAAAATCCTAATAGGATAAGGAAGATTATTATGGACGAAACCAAAAACGAAAACGTCACGGAAGAAGTCGTCAACGACGTTGCCGCCGATGTTGCGGCAGAACCGGTCGTAGACGTCGTTGAAAACGAGGACGTAGAACAAATCGCGCAAGACGCACCCGTCGAGAATACCGACGTTGTTGAAAACAAATACAACGAAACGGAAAACGCCGACGTTGCGACGGAGCAAACGCAAGACGAATCCGCTCAATCGGACGGAAAGACAAAAAAGAAAATTAAATTGCCAAAAGGCTTGCAAAAACTCGTAGACAAAATCAACGCCAACGAAAACGTGCGCCAAATGGTCGTATTTACGTTGTTCAGCTTTATCTGTGGCGGCTCACAGCTTATCATCACTTTGATTTTGCCGATGCTCCTCAAGTTGAGCGACAGCCCCGTATTGCAAGCGGCATTCCCCGGCTTTACAATCGGAACGGTTCCTCTTTTCCAATACCTCGGCAAAGACGGCGTCGGCGGCGTATCCGACTTTATCGGCTTCCTCGTCGGTTCTATCGTCGGTCAAGTGCTTACGTTTATCCTCAACAGAAAGAAAACTTTCAAATGCACCAACAACATCGTGGTTTCGGGCATAATGTACACTATCGTTGCGGTTGCGATTATATTCGTTCAGACTCTCGTCTGCGGCGCAATCCTCAACGCACTCAACAATGCTGTTCCGAATGCAAGCACGTTCTTGTCGGGAACGGTGTTCAACCTCGTAGCGCAAGCGGTTTCGGGTATCGCGGGTCTCGTAATGAGCTTCCTCGGAAACAAATTCCTCGTTATGCGTAACTGGGGCGAGAAGAAAGCAAAAGCCACGGAAGAAGAAAAATAAAATTGTATTTTTTATAAAAGAGGCACGCGGCGCGTGCCTCTTTTATTTTATAAATAAAAATTTTCGACCACAATATCTTGTGTCGGGCATGTTTTCAAAAAAATCAATTAGAATATAGGTTGCATTTTCTCATACCCGTTTACATACTCAAAAACAGCCGTTTTCGATACACGAAAAGTATAATTCGCAAAAAATACCAAATTTTGACAAAAACACAATATGTAGTGTTTCTCAAAAATGTTTCACACTTTATTTTGCGTTTTTGCCTTGACATATTACGCGTGCTTGATATAATAAAGAGGCAAATTTTCCACGGGAGGTTCAATATAATGTTGAACATCAAAAAAAGAGACGGGAGCGTCGTCCCGTTCAATCTAAACAAAATAAAGGTCGCAATCGAAAAAGCGTTCAACGCGGTGGGCAAAACCTACAGCGAGGACATCCTCGATATGCTTGCTTTGCGCGTTACCGCAACGTTTAACGACAAAATCAAAAACGACGTCGTGTCCGTCGAAGATATTCAGGACTCCGTCGAAGTCGTTCTCATTCAATCGGGTTATGTAGAAGTCGCAAAGGCTTATATACTTTATAGAAAACAACACGAAAAACTTCGCGAAATGAACTCGACGATGCTCGACTACAAGAACACCGTCAACAACTATCTTAAGATAAACGACTGGCGCGTTAAAGAAAACTCCACCGTTACATATTCCGTCGGCGGACTTATCCTTTCCAACTCGGGCGCGGTCACGGCAAACTACTGGCTCAGCGAAATATACGACGACGAAATCGCAAAAGCACACCGCGAGGCACAAATTCACATTCACGATTTGTCTATGCTTACGGGTTATTGCGCAGGTTGGTCTCTCAAACAACTCATCAAAGAAGGTTTGGGCGGCATCCCCGGAAAAATCACGTCGTCTCCCGCAAGCCACCTCTCCACTCTTTGTAACCAAATGGTCAACTTCCTCGGCATTATGCAAAACGAATGGGCTGGCGCACAGGCATTCAGCTCTTTCGACACCTACCTTGCACCGTTCGTAAAGGTTGACAATCTTTCCTACAAAGAAGTCAAGCAATGCATTCAATCTTTCATCTACGGCGTAAACACGCCTTCTCGTTGGGGTACGCAAGCACCGTTTACCAACATCACGCTCGACTGGGTAGTCCCCAACGACTTGGCGGAACTCCCCGCACTCGTCGGCGGCAAAGAGATGGACTTCAAGTACAAAGATTGCGAGAAAGAAATGGCAATGGTCAACAAAGCGTTTATCGAGATTATGATTGAGGGCGACGCCAACGGCAGAGGTTTCCAATATCCTATTCCGACGTACTCAATCACGAGAGACTTCGATTGGTCGAACACCGAAAACAACCGTCTGCTCTTTACGATGACCGCAAAATACGGCACTCCGTATTTTTCCAACTATATCAACAGCGATATGGAGCCGAGCGACGTTCGCAGTATGTGCTGCCGTTTGCGTCTCGACCTTCGCGAATTGCGCAAGAAATCGGGCGGTTTCTTCGGCAGCGGCGAATCCACGGGTTCTATCGGCGTCGTAACTATCAATATGCCGAGAATCGCTTACATCTCCGAAACCGAAGAAGATTACTTCAAAGAGCTCGAACGTTTGATGAACGTGTCCGCACGCTCCCTCAAAATCAAGAGAAACGTCATTACCAAACTGCTCAATGAAGGTCTCTATCCCTACACCAAGAGATACCTCGGCACGTTCGGCAATCACTTCTCCACAATCGGTCTCGTCGGTATGAACGAAGCCTGCCTCAACGCAAAGTGGGTCGGAAAAGATATGACGCACAAAGAAGCGCAAGAGTTTACCAAAAAGACGCTCAACTTTATGCGTGAAAAACTCAGCGACTATCAAGAGGAATACGGCGATTTGTACAATCTCGAAGCAACGCCTGCGGAATCTACGTCTTATCGTCTTGCAAAACACGACAGAGAAAGATACCCCGACATCATCTGCGCGAGCAACGCCGACAACGTGCCGTACTACACCAACAGTTCGCACCTCCCCGTCGGCTACACGAGCGACATCTTCTCCGCTCTCGACATTCAGGACGAACTCCAAACGCTCTACACCTCCGGCACGGTATTCCACGCCTTCCTCGGTCAAAAGCTCGACAGTTGGCAAGCGGCGGCAAACCTCGTGAGAAAGATTGCGGAAAACTACAAACTCCCCTACTACACGCTTTCTCCGACGTACTCCATCTGCCAAGAACACGGATACCTCGAAGGCGAGCAGTATACTTGCCCGATTTGCGGAAAGAAAACGGAAGTTTACAGCCGTATCACGGGTTACTATCGTCCCGTTCAAAACTGGAACGACGGCAAACGCGCAGAGTTCAAGGAGCGCAAAGTCTACGACATCGCAACGTCTCAATATCACGGCAAACACATAGACGAGTTTAAGTGCGACGACGCTCCGCAAGACGCGAAAGTCGAAGCAAAAGCCGACGACGCAAAACAAGAATGCGCTTGCGCAAAGTGCGACGACGAGGGCTTGCTTATCTTCACGACAAAGACTTGCCCCAACTGCAAGATGGCAAAAGCAATGCTTGACAAAGCAGGCATCGCATACACCGTAATCGACGCAGAGGACAACAAAGACGCCACTCTCGCACACGGCGTTAAGAAAGCTCCGACCTTGCTCGTTCCCAACGGAAACGGCTACGACGTTTACGACAACGCAAGCAAAATCAAAGGCTATATCGAGTCCAGAAAATAACAATCGATAAAACGGCGGTATGGCAATGCGCCATACCGCTTTTCATTTAATAAGAGGTAAAAAATGCAAAATTTCGATATTATAATCGTAGGAGCGGGACCTGCCGGAATGACCGCCGCGCTCAACTGCCTCAGAGCAGGCAAAACCGTACTCGTTCTTGAAAGCGACAGTTTCGGCGGACAAATCGCATACTCTCCGAGAGTGGAAAATTTCCCGTCATATCAAAAAATCGCAGGTGCGGAACTTATGGACAAACTGTATGAACAGATTGTCGAATGGGGCGCGCAAGTAGAGCTTGAAAAAGCGTTATCGGCAGTTAAAGTGTCCGACGGGTTTGAATTAACCACCGATTATAACAAATATCATTGCAAATCAATCATAATCGCAACGGGCGTTAAGCCTCGTCGCATAGGCGTTGAAAGAGAGGACGAACTCGTAGGCAACGGCGTAAGTTATTGCGCGCTTTGCGACGGCGCGTTCTATTCGGGAGAGGACGTTTGCGTGATAGGAGACGCAAACACCGCGCTTCAATACGCGCTCGTTTTGAGCGGCTATTGCAAGAGCGTGCATATCTGCACCCTCTTTGACAAATTCTTCGGAGACAAGGCTCTTTTGGACCTCGTGCTTGCAAGACCCAACGTAAAATACACGCACAATCTTTCCCTCAAAGAATTTATCGGCAATGACGAACTTTCCGCTCTCCGCTTCGAAAACACGCAAACTCACGAGGACGTTGTAGTCGACGCGAAATGCGCTTTTATCTGCATCGGACAAGTGCCTCACAACGAGTGCTTTGCAAACCTCGTTGAACTGGACAAGGCAGGCTCCGTCGTCGCAGACGAAAATTGCACCACTTCTTGCGACGGCATATTCGTTGCGGGCGACTGCCGCACCAAAAAAATACGCCAACTCGTAACGGCTGCTTCGGACGGCTCCGTTGCGGCGTTTAACGCTTGCAACTACGTCGACAAGGTAAACGGATGACTATATTTATCGACGTTGACAATACATTGCTCGATTTCGACGCTTGCGCAAACAAGTCCATAGAACTTGCTTGCGCCGAATGCGGCGTGCCGTTCAGCCAACGCCTTATCGACGTTTTTCATCCAATCAACCTCGATTTGTGGCACAAGTTGGAGAGGAAAGAGATAACCAAACAACAACTTTTCCAAGTACGCTTCGACAAAGTATTCTCCGCCGTAGGCATCGTTGCGGACGGCAGACGTTTCGAGGACGCGTTTCATAAAAATCTTTTTGAAATCGCGATAACAATCGACGGAGCAAAAGAACTGTTGGAATATCTCCACTCCAAATACAAAGTTTACGTCGCGAGCAACGCAACGCTTGCACAACAAACCAATCGCCTCAAAAACGCAGACTTATTGCAATACGTCGACGGCATATTCGTCTCCGAAGAAATCGGTTATCCGAAGCCTCAAAAAGAGTTTTTCGACGCGTGTTTCGCGTCACTCCAAGGCGTAATTCCATCTCAGACGATAATGATAGGCGACTCCGTGAGTGCCGACATTAACGGCGCGCGCGATTACGGTATGAAAACTTTGTGGTACAACCACCGCCACGAGCCGACCGCCGAGGTCGAATGTGATTTCGTTGCGGACGACTTGCGCCAAATAATCGACATAGTTTGATTTTTCAAACTTCTTCACAAATCTATTGATTATAAATATTTATAAACAAAAAGATGCGCCCCGCGCATCTTTTTACAGTTTGCTTTCAACAAGCGAAAGCAACACTTTCTTTCCGCCGACAAGGTTGATATAAAACATATCGCCCATTTCTTTATCGACGTATTCGATATTTTCAACTTCATCAATCTCTATTGCGATAAGTTCGCCGATTTTTGTCAACAATTCTTCCATATCGGTTTCTCCTTTGGTTTATATACATATTATACGCACATAATCGGACACTACGCAACATTTTTTGTCCGAATGTGTGCATACTAATTTTGTCGAATTTTGCAGGAGTTTGTCGAAAAATGTTTATTCGGGACATATCCGAAATCGGCACGGATTTATACGCCGAATCCATAAATAAAGCCATATCTTCCGCCTTGAATTTTTATATGAAATCCGAAAAATGCGAGGTGCGCACTCTCGTGCAAAAATACGGTTTCAGCGCGTCCTCCGTTTATAAGTGGAAAAGAGGCGACGCCTGTCCCGATTTTCACAATCTGATTACGCTTGCGGACGAATTCGGTTGTCCTCTCGACTGCCTTATCGGCAGAGAACCTCTCGACAACGACTACGGATATATTCCGAAACCCGTCACAAAACCGTTTTGCGACACTTTCAACGAGATTATCAAAGAAAAAGGTCTCACGGAATATCGTCTCGTCAAGGCAATGGGCGTTTCGCGCACCAAAATCTCGGCGTGGCGCAAAGGAAAAAGTTTGCCCGACGCAAAAGGTTTATACGACCTTGCGGAACTTCTCGATATAAGCGCGGACTCTCTTGTCGGCAGAGAATAGAATTTTCACTTTCGATTATAACAAAAACGACACGCAACGGCGTGTCGTTTTTCGTTTCTTCACTCTTTTATAAAGTCAGTCTCTGACGATAATCGCGTCTCTCTCTGCGCCGACCGAAACGTATTTGATTTTGCACTCGACGGCGTTTTCGATATATTCGATATATTTGCGAGCGTTGAGAGGAAGTTCCTCGTACTTGCGGCAATTTGCGGTTGAGCAATTCCAGCCGTCAAGATAAATCACGTTGGGTTTTGCGATATTCAACGCTTCTCCGCTCGGGAATTCGGAAACTTCTTTGCCGTTTACGTCGTAACTCACGCACACGGGGATTTTATCCATAGAATCGAGAATATCCAGTTTTGTAAGCGCGATTTCGTCCGTTCCCTGCACCATACAGCCGTATCTCGACGCAACCACGTCAAATCCGCCGACTCTGCGAGGACGTCCCGTTGCCGCGCCGTACTCTCCGCCTGCCTTACGCAGTTTTTCCGCTTCTTCGCCAAACATTTCTGCGGTAAACGGACCTTCTCCCACGCAAGTCGAGTACGCTTTCATTACGCCTATCGAATTGTCCACCTTGCGGTTGGGAATACCTGCGCCGACGGGTCCGTAGGCGGTTATCGTAGACGAACTCGTCGTGTACGGATATATGCCGAAATCGATGTCGCGAAGTGCGCCGAGTTGAGCCTCGAGCATCACTTTTTTGCCCTCTTTGAGAGCATTGTTGAGATAATATCCCGTATCGCAAATATAATCTTTGAGCGGAGTTCCGTATGTATCGAACCATTCGAGCATTCCTTCGACGGTATACGGCGTGCCGTGATACGCGCCTTCTATGGTAAGGTTTTTCCATTCGACGATAGTCTCGAGGCGAGAGCGCAAATATTCGGGGTGCAGAATATCGCCCATTCTTATCGCTTTCTTCATATACTTATCCGCATAAATCGGGCTGATACCTCTGCGCGTCGAACCGAATTTTTTATCTCCGAGCCGGTCCTCCTCGAGGCAATCCTGCGCAACGTTATACGGACAACAAACCACCGCTTTATCGCTGATTTTGAGATTTGCGGGAGATATTGATATACCGCCCTCTCTCAATCTCGCAATCTCTTTGCAAAGATGCTCTATGTCGATAACCATACCGTTGCCCATAACGTTGACTTTGTCCTCTCTGAGTATTGCGCTCGGCAAAAGATTGAGAACGAATTTGCCCTTGTCGTTGATAACGGTGTGACCTGCGTTGTTTCCGCCTTGATAGCGAACCACTATGTCTTGAGATTCGGAAAGCAAGTCGACCATACGGCCTTTACCCTCGTCGCCCCAGTTGATACCGACTATTGATGTAAGCATTTGTATACCTCTCAAAAATTTATTCCGTTATACGTTTATACGTTGACGCTTGCGGTCGTGCCGATTGCGTCTCGGTTTGCTTTAAGAAGCGGGTCAACCACTTCGTCTATATATTCCGACACCTGCTCTTTTGCCCTGCCGACGAAAACGTTGACGTCGAGAATTTCGTCGAGTTCCTCTTTGGAGAGGTCAAAAGCCTCGTCTTTCAAAATACGTTCGAGCAAATCGTTGTCTTTGCCCTCGATTTTGACAGCCTTCGACGCCTCGACGGAATGAACGCGTATTCTCTCGTGCAAAACTTGCCTGTCTTTGCCCTTGCGAGAAACGCAATACATAAGTATGTTTTCGGTTGCCATAAACGGCATTTCTTGATTCAAATTTTTCTCGATAATGCGCGGATAAAGTGTTAAACCGCTTATTATGTTTGCATAAAGTGCCAATATTGCGTCTACAGCCAAAAACGCTTCGGGCAACGCAATACGCCTGTTCGCGCTGTCGTCAAGCGTTCTTTCGAACCATTGCGCCGACGCCGTAAGCGCGGGATTGAGGCTGTCGCATATAACGTATCTCGCAAGCGAAGCCATACGTTCGCTCCTCATAGGATTGCGCTTGTACGCCATTGCCGACGAACCTATTTGCCCTGCCTCAAACGGCTCCTCGACTTCTTTGAGATGCGACAAGAGTCTTATGTCGTTTGAGAATTTCGTTGCGGATTGCGCAATGGAGCAAAGCACGCTCACTACGTTGTAATCCACCTTGCGAGAGTAGGTTTGACCGCTCACGGGATACGTCCCGACAAATCCCGTTTTTTGCGCTATCGCTTTGTCCAACGCCTTGACTTTTTCGTGGTCTCCGCCGAAAAGTTCCATAAAACTCGCCGCCGTTCCAGTAGTTCCTTTGCAGCCGAGCAAACGAAGTCTGCCGAGTTGGAAATCGAGATTTTCGAGGTCGCTTACGAGGTCTTGCAACCAAAGCGTCGCTCTCTTGCCGACCGTCGTCGGTTGCGCCGCCTGAAAATGCGTATACGCAAGAGTCGCGAGGTCTTTATGCTCGAGCGCAAAATCTCTCGTCTTTTCTATGCACGCAAGAAGCTCGGAGCGTATGAGCAACAACGCTTCGCGCATTTGAATTATATCCGTGTTATCTCCCACGAAACAACTCGTCGCGCCGAGATGAATTATCGGTTTTGCTTTGGGACACTCTTTGCCGAACGTGAGGACGTGTGCCATAACGTCGTGGCGCACTTCTTTTTCTTTCTCTTTGGCATATTCGTAGTCGATATTGTCGGCGTTGCGTTTCATTTCGTCGATTTGCTCGTCCGAAATGTCTATGCCCAAGTCTTTTTCGGCTTCGGCAAGCGCAATCCAAAGCTTACGCCAAGTGCCGAACTTGAAATCCGGCGAAAAAATGTATTTCATCTGTTTGCTCGCATATCTTTGACAGAGCGGAGAGACGTATTCGTCCATACAAACCTCGAAAAACAAAAAGTGTCCAAATTTATTTTAACCCAAGGGTTAAAAAAAAATTGTGAACACTCCTATGTCTTTATATTTTTTCTATATTCAATATATCATCTCAAACAAGATATGTCAACGATTAGAGGTATGCAAAAGTGACGAAAAACGCTTGAAAAACACAATTTTTATAAAAAACACGAAAAGTATAATTTCGACAAACCGTAAATAATCGACAACTTTTGCATTATAATTATGCATTTTGTATTCATATAACCGCAAATTGTGTGTATATTTATCCATTTTGCTTATAGAAAATTTTTTTAACGAAAATCTTTTGACATTGAATAAAATGAGATTATAATAGGCACTATAAAAAACCTCGGAGAATTCTGTTATGATGTCTGATTTATACGGCAGTATGGTGTTTGACGACAAGGTTATGAGCAAGCGTTTGCCCAAAGAAACCTATCGCGAACTTAAAAGATGTTGCGCGCACGATTTGCCCTTGTCCAGAGATATGGCAAATATCATCGCAAACGAAATGAAAGAATGGGCAGTCGAAAAAGGCGTTACGCACTTTACCCATTGGTTCCAACCTCTGACGGGCATAACCGCGGAAAAACACGACTCTTTTATCGCACCGACCAAAGACGGCGGCGTAATAATGGAACTCAGCGGAAAGGAACTCATAAAAGGCGAACCCGACGCGTCGAGTTTCCCCTCCGGCGGATTGCGCTCCACTTTCGAAGCGCGCGGATACACCGCGTGGGACCCGACGTCATACGCGTTTATTAAAGACGGTATCTTGTGCATTCCGACGGCGTTCTGCTCGTACAACGGACAGGCACTCGACAAGAAAACGCCGCTGTTGCGTTCTATGGAGGCAATCAACAAGCAAGGTTTGCGCCTCCTCTCTCTGCTCGGCAAAAAAGCGGAGCGCATCAACGTCAACGTCGGCCCCGAGCAGGAATACTTCCTCATCGACACCGCAATGTACGAAAAGCGCAAAGACTTGTTCTATACGGGACGCACTCTTTTCGGCGCGCGCCCTCCGAAGGGACAAGAACTTTCCGACCACTATTTCGGCGCAATCAAGCCCCGAGTGGTAAAATATATGAAAGAGCTTGACGAGGAACTTTGGAAACTCGGCATTCTCGCAAAAACGAAACACAACGAGGTTGCTCCCGCTCAACACGAGTTTGCGCCTATCTTTACCACGGTCAACGTGGCAACAGACCAAAATCAGTTGACGATGGAAATAATGAAAAAGGTTGCGTCCAAACATAATATGACCTGCCTTCTTCACGAAAAACCGTTTGACGGAGTCAACGGAAGCGGAAAGCACAATAACTGGTCGCTCTCAACCGACAGCGGCGCAAACCTGTTCGACCCCGGCAAGAGTCCGCAGGACAACGCGCAATTTTTGCTTTTGCTCGCGGCGGTTATCGCGGCGGTCGATTCTCATCAAGATTTGCTCCGCATAGTAGTTGCAAACGCGTCCAACGACCACCGACTCGGCGCAAACGAGGCACCTCCCGCAATCGTCAGTATGTATTTGGGCGACGAACTTACGGGCATTATGCAGGCAATAGCCGACGGCAGAAGCTATTCGAGACGCGCAAAATGCGAAGTGGAAATAGGCGTACACGTTCTTCCGAAATTCTCTATGGATTCGGCAGACCGCAACCGTACTTCTCCGTTTGCGTTTACCGGCAATAAATTTGAATTCCGTATGCCCGGTTCTTCGCAATCCATAGCCAGCGTAAACGTGGTGTTAAACACGATTATGGCAGAGCAATTCGAGGCGTTTGCGGACGAACTCGAAAAATCGTCCGACGTAAACGCAGGCATAACCGCAATCATCAAGAGAGTGATGACCGAACACGGCAAAATCATTTTCAACGGCAACAACTATTCCGACGAATGGATGAAAGAAGCGCAAAGACGCGGCTTACTCAATCTTTCCTCTACCGTGGACGCACTTCCTCTGCTCACGTCGGACAAAAACGTCGCGCTGTTTGAAAAGACGCACGTTTTCAGTCAAGAAGAACTCAAATCGAGACAAGAAATATACACGCAAAACTATTGCAAAGTTCTCAACATCGAAGCGATGACTATGCTCGATATGGCAACGATGGACATAATTCCCTCGGTTATTAAATACAAAGGAGACGTTGCTCGTTCCGCAAATCAAAGCCTCGCTCTCGGCGTGGAAGCAAACGAAGAAAAGGACATCGTATCCTCTCTCGC
This sequence comes from Christensenella sp. UBA7588, assembly GCA_002478945.1. Lineage (GTDB taxonomy): Bacteria > Bacillota > Clostridia > Christensenellales > CAG-917 > CAG-475. The sequence goes on along the minus strand of DLKM01000002.1, from coordinate 12,874 downwards.
AAAACAACTTTCCGTTGCGACCGAGTGCGTAAAAGGTCTCAAATCGTCTTTGGCAAAAGCGCATTCGCTCGGAGAAAACATTGACGGCGCACGTTGCTATCACGACGACGTTCTCACGGCAATGTCGGCACTCCGTAAGGTATGCGACGAAATGGAACTCGGCACCGCAAAGACATACTGGCCTTATCCTTCATACGGCGACCTGCTTTTCTCCGTCCACTAAACTATAACGATTAAATAACAAAACAGATGTTTTAATTATACGAAACGGCAGTTTTAACTGCCGTTTTCGTTTGTTTATAAAAACACCGTGACGATATATTCGTCACGGTGTTTAATCGTATTCGTATTATGTAAATACCGTCAATGCTTCAACGATATCAACTCTCTTGCGCTGTTCGCAATGTCTTGCGCGGTAAGACGATAGACTTCGCTGAGGTATGCGTTTTTGCCGACCTGACCGAACTCGTCGTTTACACCGACCATTCTCATAGGAACGGGACAATTTCTCACGACGACTTCGGCAACCGCGCTACCCAATCCGTTTATCACGTTGTGGTTTTCGCAAGTGACGATTGCGCCCGTTTCTTTCGCGCACGCGATAATCTCGTCTTTGTCGAGCGGCTTCCAAGTGTGGATATTTACGACTCTTGCGTCGATACCTTCCCCTGCAAGAATTTCCGCCGCCTCGATTGCTCTTGCGACTTCGATTCCGCTTGCGATAAGCGTTACGTCCTTGCCCTCTTTTATTCTGATTGCTTTGCCGAGTTCGAACTCGAGATTATCGTCAAACACTTTCTCGTTTTTCTTGCGAGGCATACGGATATACACCGCGCCCGGGTAATCGACGATTTGTCCTACGGCTTTCTCGAGCATCGTTGCGTCGACAGGCTCGAAACACACCATATTAGGTATTGCGCGCATAAGTGCCATATCTTCAAACGGCATATGCGTGCCGCCGTTATACTCTGCCGTAACGCCGGGGTCGCTTCCTACGATTTTTACGTTTCTGTGCGCGTAGGCCACGGAAATAAAAATCTGGTCGTAGCATCTGCGCGTCGCAAACGGACCGAAACTGTACGCAAACGGAATTTTGCCCATAGTGGACAAACCTGCGGCTATGCCAATCATATTTTGCTCCGCAATGCCTACGTTGACAAATCTGTCGGGGTGCGCTTGCTTAAACACTTTCGTGGCGTGGCAACTCATAAGGTCCGCGTCGAGAATCACTATGCGTTCGTCATCGTTTGCTTTTTCCGTAAGTGCGGCGGCAAGGACTTGCCTCATTTCTCTGTCGTCAGTCATTATTCATACCTCCCCGTCTCTTTTCTCCACATATCTTCACTTATGCTCATACTGTGGCAGTTGCTTGCGCTTTCCGCAAAAGAAGCACCTTTGCCCTTTACGGTATTGAGAACTATCATATTCGGTTTGCCGTGTTGCGCTTTCGCATTGTCTATCGCGTCGGATATGGCGGTTATATCGTGGCCGTCGATTTCCTGTACGTAAAAGCCGAAAGCTCTCCACTTGTCGGCAACGGGAGCAATATCGTTGATTTCCGCAACCGCTCCGTCAAGTTGCATTTTGTTGTAGTCCAAAAGCACGATGAGATTGTCCAGACCGTGCGAGCCTGCAAACATACTCGCTTCCCAGATTTGACCTTCCTGACTTTCGCCGTCTCCAATAAAGCAATATATCGTGGCGGGGTTCTTGTCCATTTTGCAACCGAGAGCCATACCCACGGCGCAAGATAAACCTTGCCCCAACGAACCTGCCGTCATATCTATGCCGGGAGTTTTTACCATATCGCAATGCGACGGCAGACGCGTGCCGTTCTGATTGAGCGTGCGCAACCACTCTTTGGGGAAATATCCCTTATCCGCAAGCACCGCATACATCGCAGGACCCGCGTGACCTTTGGACATTATCACTCTGTCGCGGTCTGCCTTTTGCGGATTGGAAGGGTCAACGTTTGCCTTTGCATAATAAATGACCGTCAAAGCGTCCATAACCGACATCGAACCGCCTATGTGACCCGAGCCGAATCTGCCGATGGTCTCAATGGCGTCGTTGCGGAGTTGTCTTGCCTTTGCGGTCAAAAACTCTAATTGTGTAGAATCCATACTACACCTCCTAATGTTATTAGTATATCATCTACACAATCTTATTTCAACTCTATATTTTTATTTCCGTTTCTCTATTTTATAGGCTGATTCCCAAATTTTCTTTGGCTTTAACCTTTAGGTCGTTCTTCTTTTCTTCGGTAATCGAGCTTTCGTACACTTTTGCTCTCTCTTTTACGAGAGATATGACCTTCGATTCGCTCATCTGTGCGATTGAAGGAAAATCCACGCCTCCTCCCGTGCGATTGCAAAAATCGTACACAATCAAAACTCCCTGCGCTTTTTTAACGGATATTGCGTAACGATTTGCGATGTTTTCTATCTGCTTGGCACTTTTTGACGATACCACTTTTTCTTCCGCTATCTCGGTTTCGTAAAACTCTATGATTCTCGGAGAAATCATATCGTATACGCTGAACGCTTCACAAACGCCGTCCTCGAACGACGCGACGAATACGCCTGCCAAGACCGCCGCAACGATTGCAAGCACGGTTGCCATACACACGAATTTTGCAGTAGCTTTCATAATTCACCTCGCAAATAGTGTGTCGACGCTCGCAGAAAATATGCGACTTTACAAATCGGAATTTAATTTCGGCACAACAAATCCGTCATACTGTAAAGCCCCGCTCCTTTATTTTTTAGGAACTTAACCGCTTCTATCGCGCCTCTCGCATACACGTTGCGAGACAACGCTTCGTGCTTGAATTCAAGCACTTCGTCTCCCGTGTTTATCCGCACTTCGTGCTGTCCGAAAACGTTGCCCATTCTGAGCGAATGCACGCCTATATCTCCGTCCTCTTTTGCGCCGTACCCGCATCTCGAAACGACTATTCTGCCTCCCACGGTTTGCTTTACGACGTCGGCAAGCATAAGTGCCGTTCCCGAGGGAGCGTCGAGTTTTTCGACGTGGTGGGTTTCTACGATTTCTACGTCTGCCTTTTTGAAAAGAGTCAACGTTTCTTTGACGCATCTCGCCATTGCCGCAATGCCGAGCGACATATTGCCCGAATAAAAAATCGGTATAAACCGAGACGCATATTCTATATACTTTTTCTCCTCGTCGTCGTGTCCCGTCGTTGCAAGAACGACGGCGCATCTTCGCACAATCGCAACTTTAAGTATCGAAATCGTCGCGTTATGTGCCGAAAAGTCGATAATAGCGTCAAAATCGCATTGAGCGTCGCTTATATCGCACACCGCTTGAACGTCGCGTCCGAAGCACATATTTGTCCTATCCGCATTTGCCGTATCGACATTATAATCCGCGTCGGCGCAATGCCGTTCGGAAGGCGTTTCTTTAGATAAAGTGTCGCTATCGAAAAGTTTATCCGCCGCCAAAACCACGTCCACGTCGCTACTGCAACGGCAATATTCATACACCGCTTTGCCCATTTTCCCAAGCGCGCCGCACAATGCAATTCTCATAATATCAATGTATTTTGCGCTTATAAAATATATGAAAAAACGCCCGTTTTTCGAGCGTTTTTATCGCAGTTTTTTATCTCTTTTAATCGCAAAACGAGCTTGCGGACAACTGCGTTTTTCTATGTTCTAAAGTCTGTTCGCTTTTGCGGTTGCCGAGAGAATTTTGTTTTTAAGAACGGAGGTGGCGTATCGCGCGGACACTCTCCACGTCCAGTTGCCTTGCGCGGTTGACGGCGTGTTTATGCGAGAGTCCTCTCCGAGTTCCATATAGTCCTGAAGCGGAATGACTGCAAGGTTTGCTTTTGAGCCGAGAGCAAGAGCAATCATTGCTTGCGTAGGCGTTTGTCCGAAACGCAAAGGACATTCTCTGTCAAACACTTTTTGAGTGCTTTCGTCAAGTTGTTTGCACCAAGGCGCGGTGGGCATACTGTCGTGCGTACCCGTGTATACGACGCAGTTTTCGCTCGTATAATTTTTTGGCAGATACTCGTTGCTGTCGTCCGTAAACGCAAACTGCAAAACTTTCATACCGGGGTATCCCGTTTTTGCGAGCAAATCTCTCACGTCGTCCGTGATGTGACCGAGGTCCTCGGCAATAATCTTTGCTTTCGGAACGGCTTTTTCGATTGCCTCGAACAGCGCGTAACCTACACCCTCTTGCCATTTGCCGTTTTTGGCGGTATCGTCGCCTGCAGGTATCGCATAGTAGCCTGCAAACCCTCTGAAGTGGTCGATGCGCACTATGTCGTAAAGTCCGAACACGCATTTTGCCCTCTTGCACCACCATTCGAAGCCGTCGGCTTTCATTTTTGCCCAATCGTAAATCGGATTGCCCCACAACTGTCCGTCGTCCGAGAACGCGTCGGGAGGACACCCTGCAACCACGGTTGGAGAAAGATTTTCGTCAAGCAAAAACGCCTTTGGATTGCTCCACACCTCCACGCTGTCGTACGCAACGTAAATAGGCATATCTCCTATTATCGCGATTCCGTTTGATTTTGCGTATTTTTTGAGTGCTTTATATTGTTTGAAAAACTCGTACTGCGTAAAAATCCAAAACTCGCATTCTTTTGCGTATTCGGCAGAACGGCTTTTTGCAACGTCGTAAACCTTGCAATCTCCCCAGTCCGTCCACGGTTTATATCCGTTTTCCTCTTTCAACGCCATAAAAAGCGCGTAATCTTCGAGCCAGTCGTTGTTTTGTTTGAATCTCAGATACGAAGAATTGACTTTGAAGCGAGAATGCGCTTTTTTGAGCAGACCTATTCTCGTATCGAAAAGCAAACCGTAGTCTATAAAACGAGAATCGTTTGCCGCAGATTTTGCCTCGTCTACCGTGAGCAGTCCGTCGCGAACGAGCAAGTCGACGTCTATAAAATACGGATTGCCCGCAAACGAGCAAGGGGATTGATAGGGAGAATCTCCGTATGCGGTGGGATTGAGCGGCAACACTTGCCAACAACGTTGCCCGCATTCTTTCAAAAAATCAATAAATTTATATGCGTGTATGCCGAAAGAACCTATGCCGTATTTATTCGGCAAAGCCGATACGGGCATAAGTATTCCGCTCTTTCGCACAAAACCGAAATTGTCAAGTTTTTCTCTCATATCAGAAAAGTCCCGTGATTCTGCCGTTTTCGTCAACGTCGATTTTTTCCGCCGACGGCACTTTGGGAAGTCCCGGCATCGTCATTATATCTCCCGTAAGCACGACGATAAATCCCGCGCCCGCGCTCACTTTTACGTTTTTCACGGTTACGGTAAATCCCGTAGGCGCGCCGAGTTTGGTCATATCGTCCGAAAAACTGTATTGCGTCTTTGCTATGCACACGGGAAGTTCGGAAAAGCCCAAAGCCTCAAGTGCTTTTATCTGCTTTTGCGCGGCAGGCAAAATGTTGACGTCGTCTCCGCCGTACACTCTGCGAACGACCTTTTTTATTTTTTCCTCTATACCGTCGTTCAAATCGTAAGCATAGGAAAAACGTGAATTATCCTCGTCCTCGCACAATCTCACGACCTCTTTTGCAAGAGCCTCTCCGCCCTTGCCGCCGTCTGCCCACACCGTGGACAAAACTACGTTTACGCCGAGGCGTTTGCACTCGCCGACGATAAAATCAATCTCCGCGTCCGTATCGGTCGGGAAACGATTGACAGCAACGACGCACGGAAGATTGTATACGTTTTTAACGTTAGAAACGTGGCGCAACAGGTTGGGAACCCCCTTGCCCAAAGCCTCGACATTCTCGCTTACAAGGTCGCTTTTCGCAACGCCGCCGTGCATTTTGAGAGCGCGTACCGTTGCCACTACGACAACCGCAGACGGCACGAGATTTGCCATTCTGCACTTGATGTCCAAAAACTTCTCTGCGCCGAGGTCTGCGCCGAAACCTGCCTCTGTAACGGCATAATCTCCGAGATAAAGTGCCGTTTTGGTTGCTATAACGCTGTTGCACCCGTGCGCAATGTTTGCAAAAGGTCCGCCGTGAACGAGCGCAGGCGTGCCTTCGAGCGTTTGCACGAGGTTGGGTTTGATTGCGTCTTTTAAGAGTGCGGCCATTGCCCCTTGCGCCTTGAGGTCGGCGCACGTCACGGGTTTGTCGTCGTATGTGTAAGCAACTATGATTTTGCCGAGTCTGTCCTTGAGGTCGGCAAGCGACGAGGCAAGACAAAGCACCGCCATAACCTCGCTTGCGACGGTTATGTCAAAGCCGTCCTCTCGAGGCGTTCCGTTTGCCTTTCCGCCCAAACCGTCAACGATGAAACGCAGTTGCCTGTCGTTCATATCGACGCATCTTTTCCACGTTATTTTGCGAGGATCGATGCCCAAAGCGTTGCCTTGCTGAATATGATTGTCGAGCATTGCCGCAAGCAAATTGTTTGCCGCTCCGATTGCGTGGAAGTCTCCCGTAAAATGGAGATTTATATCTTCCATAGGCACGACTTGCGCATATCCTCCGCCTGCCGCGCCGCCTTTTATGCCGAACACGGGGCCGAGAGACGGCTCTCTGAGAGCCACGACAACACGCTTGCCTATGCGTTTAAGACCGTCGGCAAGACCTATCGTAGTGGTTGTTTTGCCCTCTCCCGCAGGAGTAGGCGTGATTGCCGTCACAAGCACGAGTTTGCCGTTTCTGCCGCCGCCGTCTTTGACGAGAGACGCATAATCGATTTTTGCCTTGTAATTGCCGTACTGTTCGACGTATTTCTCGTCTATGCCTGCACTTTTTGCCACTTGCATAATCGGAAGCATCTCTGCCTCTTGCGCTATTTGAATATCGCTTTTGTAATTCATAGCCGCCTCTTTGCGCCGTCGCGCGCATATCGTGTGAAATAATACTATAGAATTATATCACGGATACGACAATGATTCAACAATAACTTGACATATCGCACCGCGAGTGTTAAAACATTATCCGTAAAAATAAATCGGAGGAACAAATCTATGAAAGACTTTGCAAACAAATACATTGCTTGGTACGAAGGCCTCGACAAAATCGTCAAAATCTTGCTTTGCTTGCTTTGGGACGTTCCGGCAAACCTTTATCGTCTCGCAAAAAGCGTGAAAAACGACAACGTTTTGGGAATTGTACTCTCAATCGTGCTGATGATTTTCGGCGGTTGGATTTTGTTTGTCATCGACATTTTGAGCCTTGCTCTCAAAGACAAAATCTATTGGCTTGACGACCTCAAAGACGAGGAAGAATGCCATTGCTCTTGCTGTGAAAACAAGACCGACAATTCTAACATCGACGACCAAACAAAGTAATCGCGACAAAAACAAAAAAACGTGCCTAAACAGGCACGTTTTTTTATTGCGTTTTAATAAGTTTCTCTATTGTCAATCGTCGCGATTTTGACGCTTTGCGCTCGACTAAAAAATCATACGTCTATTTTGCTTTTTTCTTTGAGTTCTTTTTGGATTTTGCCTCGTCGTACGCCTTTATCTCTTTTTCAAAGTCGATTTCTTTGAGTTCTCCTTTGTTTGCAAGATAGCAATGCTTGCCGAGGGCAAATATGTAACGGTCGTGGTCAAGACTGTCGCTGTATACGTTTTCTATTTCCACGTTTGGCAAAATCTCGTTGAGACGACGCACTTTTTCCGCTTTTCGACACACTTGTCCTTGCAAATGTCCATTCTTCTTGCTGTGCGGACTTGCAATGCAATAATCGATTTTCATTCTGCGCGCAATTTCTTCGATGAGAAAATCGGGGCTTGCGCTAATAAGCACCGTTTTTCGAGACGGGTCTCTGTTTTCGGGCTTGAAAAAGTCGTATATATCCTTTTGATGCTTATCCCAGTACTTTTTGACCGTCTTTTCTGTGTTTATCAACGATACGAAATTGAAAGCGATTTTTTTGAATATGGGAACGGGCAGAATCTTCGTTACCATCAAAAACCCCCAAAACAACTGAAACGGCAACAAAATCAACGTCCACGGGCAATGCGCCATACTCCAAAACCAATAATGCAACGCACTGTCATACGGAATTGCCGTCTTGTCAAAATCGTAGATGTCAACTATTTCTTTTTTCGTCTGTTCCATAGTATTTTGATTGTAACACAGTATTCTGAAAAAGAAAAGAGTCAGTTTTAATTAAAAATGAGGACGAACTTTATTAAAAGCCACCCCGTTTGGGGTGGCTTTTAATGTTTAGCGTTTTTTAATCGCGTTCGTGTTCAACGCCGTAGGAGTAATAATTCTTCGGTTGGCTATCGAAGATGCCGTTATCGTTGATAGTAATTACAGTTGTACCGCGTTGAGAATGCTCTTTGTAAATTCCTGCGTAAGCAAGATAGTCAATGGACATTCCGTATGTGAGACGAATGCCTCTCGGGTCTCCGTCACGTTGGTACAGAACGGAGAAATTGTTGTAGTGGTCGTGTCCGCAGAAGATGCCTTGCATACCGTGCGTCAAGCCGGATTCAAACAAATTGTCCGTGCTGCTTCCGCAGAATACGCCATAAGTACGAACGCCGTTTTTCTGCTTGTCCTTCTCTCCCATATTGCCGTAAATGAAAGTCGTCGTGGAGCCGTTGCCCTTAATCGATTCGCCTGCAACGGGTGTTATGCCTGAATCGATTACGTTTGCCCACGCTTCGCGATACTCTACGAGAGGAATATGGAAGAATGCGATGTTGTTGACTTCGACGCCGCCGTTTTTGTCTTTGAGCATATCCATTTTTTCTTCGTACCAGTCAATTTGGCATTGATGGATATTGTCGTATTTCCACGCGATTCCGAAATAGTCTCCGTCGGTGTAGCTGTGGCTGTCGAAAGTTACGATGGCTTGATTTATGGGATTGACAGAGCCGTCGGGGTTCTTGACGACTATCATATCGTTGCCGAAGCCTTTCGACGTTTTGCTTATAACGTCCTCGTCGTCGCAGAATCCTGCGCGGAACAAACAATACTCGAAGTTTGCGTCCTCGTAGTACTTGCAGATGTCTTTACGAGTGTACAAGCTGTAAAGTTCGGTATCGTGGTTGCCGAAAGCAAACGTCCAGTACACGCCGAGCGATTCCATCATACGAGAGAAAATCTTGGTTGCATTGAGGTTGTTGAATGTACCTGCTTGGAACGGTACGGGATAAGCAATATCGCCCGTTACCACGACGAGGTCGGGTTTTTCCGCTCTTATCATAGTTGCGACCGCACTCATTGCCCACGCGTCTTTCTGTCCCGAAAAACCGCCGCCGCCGATATGCACGTCGGTAAATTGAAGCACTTTGAAATCTCTGTCCGCCGCCTTTTTGAAGGTCCAGAAACCGAGTTCTTCGTCATAAGTCGGTTTGATTTGGAGGCTGTTGCCTGCCTCGTCCGTGCCGTATTCGACTTTCGCGAAATTGTTTTCCGCCTGAGAAATAAGGGCGTTTGCGCTGACCGCCGAGGCTATTGCGCATCCGCTGAAGAATATCGCAATGGCAAGTATTACCGCACCCGTTATTATAAGAGCTTTGACGGTTTGTTTTTTCCTTTGCTCGGGGGAAAGTTTCTTCTTTTCTTTCTTTGCTCTTTTTTGAGTTTGCTTATCCGCAAAATCGCAAAGTATTCCCTCTTTGTTTTCGGCCTCCGACGCGCTCGTTTGCGCCTCGCCCGTCACTTGCTCGGACGGTTCCGCTTGCGGCGCGTTTTCCACAACGTCCTCTTGCGGCAAACTTTCGTTTACGTCTTTGATGTCATCGCTCATGATTTTCCTCCTGTCGATGTTTATGTTTTTGTTTCGTTATATATCGAGACGAAATCAGGTCTCGTCTTTCATATCTTCTTTATCCTCGGCGTTCTCGTCTCGAAGCGAAGCCTCGTCGCAAATTCGGATAAACTCCACTTCCGCACCCGTATTTTGAAGCACTTCTGCTTTTAAGTCGTCAAGTTTTTCGAATGTATTCACATATACGTTGCCGACTTTTACTCCGTAACCGTAATCGTGAAGAACGATTTTGTCAATCTTTACGCCTTTGTTTTGGCACGCTTTCTCGATAACCGCTTTTTCTTCCGACGCGTCGTCTCCGCACACGATTGCACGCACGTTTTCGACAATCATTTTGATTGCAACGACAATAATGACTATGCTCATCACAATGCCGAACACGGCGTCTACCGCGTAATCGACTCTGCTCGACACCGCAAACGAAATCAGCGACGTAGCGGTTACGCCTGCGTCGAGAAAACTGTCTATCATTATGGCTTTGATTGCCTTGGACTTTATCTTTTTGTTTGTGAAGAAATACGCAAGACCTATCGCGATTTTTATAGGCACGGCAACGCTGATAAGCACGCAGTTTTGCCAACCGAACCATACGGGTTCGGGCATTGCCATACGATTGAGAGAACGCATAAAAAACAATCCGCCCACAACCATAGACGCGACGGCAACCACAAATCCTGCGAGATATTCTCCTCTGCCGTATCCGAACGGGGCTTTTTCGCTTCTCGGGAAAAGCAAGGCGATAAATACGGCAAGCGTAACGACGGCAGTCAGCACGTCGAAAAAGCTGTTGGTTGCGTCAAGCATAATGCATAGGCTGTTGGAACTCAATCCGACGTACATCTTGATTATCGCAAGCGCAAGATTGATTGCTATGGCAACGGCTACGAGTATTATGGATTTTTTAACGCGTTCTTTCATTCTTTGCGTCCTCCGCCCTTTTTGCCGTTGCGTTGTTTGTTGGCTTTTCCGTGTCTCTGTTTCTTGTGCAAAACTTCCGTTTCGTCGCGGTTTGCCTGCGATGAAACGCTCTCGTTTTTTGCGCAATCGCAGGGTTTACGTTGCGTTTTGTCGCTGTCAACATCTTGTTGTGACAAAACTGCGTCGTTTGAATCTTGTATCGATTCTCTCGTGTATACGCTACCGTCGCGCAAAAGGCTTCCTATCCTCATTGCTTGGCGGCAACCGAGCCACAACGCCGCAAGGCCGAATACGAACAGCACGGCAACGGAAACGAGCAATATCGTTTGCCATTCCGATTCGTTGCCTTTGGTCGTATAATCGTCAACGTAGAAATACAATTCACAGTTGTTTTTGTCAAGTTCCGCGCCGCCGGAAAACAAGCCTATATCAAAGAGTTGTCCCTCTCCTATGCTTACATATTGCGCGCCGTCCATATCTCCGCTCCACGAAACGTAGAACTTACCGTCCGGCATAACGACTTCTCCCGCATCGTCCGTAAGCTCTATTCTGTAAGCGCGCACAATCCTTCTGTCGGAAACGGTGGACAATGCTTGCAATACGGTTATTTTCACGTCCTTAAAGAGTATAAAACCTTCGTCGCAATACACTTGGAACGATGTGCCGTCGGGCGCAACCGCGTCGACCTTTCTTGCAAACACCATATACCGTCCGCCTGCGATAAACGGACTCAATGCGTTTTTGCTGTCCGCTTCGTAGTTGGGGTTATCGAAAGTGGCGTAAATCGTATACACTCCCGCCACGTCTCCGTCTGCGTCGCATACGATTTTTACTCCCAAATCCGATTGACTGTCTGCGCCGACCAACGTGCCGTCCAACGTATATGCAATTTGGTCAAGAGGTTTGAGAGCCTCTCCGACGAGCGAAAACACGTCGGGAATGCGCACGATTATTTTGCGCGGTTTAACGACCACTCCGACCTCTATGTTTTCAACGGTATTATAATTGCCGCTTGCCGAAGTAAAGTCGTAGGCAAGCGTGTAACCGCCGTCTTTTACGGACGGTATAACCGAGCCGATGTCGGACACGCCGTCGAACGACGAATCGGGCTGATTCTCACGCAACGAAAACACGTCTCCGTTTTTCACGAAAGATTTGTCCGATACAAAATCTTTTATCTTAGTCGAGATTTCGGAAATCGACGTGCCGTACTCTACTTGCACAAGGTCTATTGACGGCATCGTCAAATCTGCTTTGCGCACGGTTATATAAACGCAATCGTCGCTATATCTCGCGACTTCGTACGTCTTGCCGTCAAAAGTAAACGTCTCGTAGGCAACGTATCTTACCTCGTACTCTCCGACGTCAACGCCGTTTCCGAACGCTATACTCGTAGAAAAATTAGCAGAATACGTCTTGCCGTTCTTCGTGCCGTTTTTTTCGACGAAATCGAGGCAACTTTTGCCGAAACCTATGATAGCTTTAGGCTGTGCGTCTATATAAATATCGCTACTGTCCGGAGTGTAAACCATATCGGTTTTTCCGTTTGAGGTAATTCCCGATATTGTCGGAAATACGAAATCAACGGAATAATAGTCGTTGGAGTTCCAACCGTCGTTTTCAAACGCAGCTTTTGCTGCCCAATCTATCATACCGTTATCGGACAAATACTCGAGCAAACTCGTTTTGAAAGAATGCACCGCGCCGAGCGATTCGTTGACGTACCATTCGCCGCTTCCCGTCCATACTTCCGTCTCTCCGATTTTTGCAGACCACTTTATCAAAGAGGAATCGTCTACAGCATAAACCGTTACTTCGATTTTGTCGTTTGCGGCATTCGCGATACCGTCGAGAGAATGCTCCGCGCCGAAAAAAGCAGTTGTCAAAACCGCCGACAAACATATCAGCAAAACGAATATCGTGATTTTGATTGCTTTTCTCATTTAGACCTACTCTCTGCCTTTATCAGATTATAATATTGTATCATAGCCGTTTGTTTTTCGCAATATGCGCACGCAAATACGGAGTATATATTTATATACAGATAAAAACTTAATTTTATTTATAAGAGCAAACTTCCTCTGTTTTCCGCGGTTTTTCCCTTAATAGCACTTTTAATACAACTATCCCCCTTCCTCAGGTGTTTCCCCTATTCCGTTCCCCCTCTGCGCTGTGCTTGAGGGAACCCACGGAAC
>DLKM01000021.1 GCA_002478945.1 Christensenella sp. UBA7588 | reverse complement strand
AAAGCATCTAAGCGTGAAACCAGCCTCGAGATAAGATATCCCTTTGTTTATCAAGTAAGACCCCTTGTAGACCACAAGGTTGATAGGTCGGGTGTGTAAGCGCAGTAATGTGTTAAGCTGACCGATACTAATAGGTCGAGGGCTTCAATCAAAAAAATACAAAAATTTGCCTAATCCTAATTTAATCAGCAAATACTCTCAATGTTATGCAGTTGTGAATGTACGAAGCACGAAAGTGCAACGACCTTCATCCATTACCGGTGTCAATGACGCTGAGGTCCCACCTGTTCTCATACCGAACACAGAAGTTAAGCTCAGTTGTGCAGAAAGTACTTGGCTGGACACGGCCTGGGAGGATATGTAGATGCCGGTTTCCAAAAGAAAAACACACTCAAACGAGTGTGTTTTTTCTTTATATAACGAAACCATATATAAACACGGACAGCATATTGCCGTGTCGAGTCTCATACGAAAAAACGCAAGAGATAGTCCCTTGCGCTTTTTCATTAAACTCAAAATTTTCAATTACTCAACTAATAGTTTGTTTATTTTTCTGACGAGAGTTTACTTCATCAAAAGCTCTATTCTTTTCGTATCGCTTGAATTGTAAGTTATCAAGTTGATTGCTTGCACGTCAATCGTGCTTTCTCCGTCGAAAGTTCCGTAATCGTCGACGCAGTCTATTTTGATTATGCTGTTTTTACGGTCGAAAGTCTTGATTGTACCTGATACGCTGACAAAATCACTTTCGAGCAACTCGATTTGGCAAATATGCTTGGTTTCTTTCAAGTAATCGATTACGGAATATAATATGTCTTTTGAAGGAAAGTTTTGCTCTGTTATGCAGTTTTTGTTTGCAATGAGTTTTTCGATTGCTTTCAAATAGCGTGTATTTGTTTGTATTCTATAGATATCGTCGTTTGCCAAGCATATTACGCCGTCGTAACGTCCATAATAATCAAAGTTTGGAATTAAGCAAAAATCATTGTCCAAACCTGCAACGTATCCGACGATAAACTTGTCTGTATCGTACTCATTGGCGTAAATTTCGCACAAGGCTTTGGCATTTAGCACTTTTTTCAATTCGTTAATCATATTTTTATCCTCACTTATACGATTATTCTATAACGGTATTGCGCTAACTGTCAATATAAGAAATTCTAATTAGTAAAAGACCGAGAGTTGGTATCTCTCGGTCTGTTAATGTCGTTTCGTTTTCTAAAACTTCAAATGATTATTTACCCATTTTATTAGATTGGTTTTTCCTTCGTCAAAAGAGAGTAGTTCCGTGCCGTTTATTGTTACTTGTACGATTGGCAGATGTTGTCCGTTATAAAAATGGAACGGTACAGTTGTAAAATCTATGGTATCGCCATTGGTTAGTTCGATAGGTTGCGTTGAATAAATATAATAATCGCAAGTGTCAGTAGCACAATTTATATACTCTTTTAATTGTTCACAGCGAATTATTACTTTATCGTTATCATATTCTACGATTTCTCCGCTTAACGCGACGTAGTTTTGGTCATCTTCATATTTTTCAAGCATAAATCTTTCAAGTTGCGGAGTTGCTAAAGTGCATCCTGAAAGAGTACATAATAGGATAAATATCGATATAACAAATAGTTTTTTCGTTTTGCTAATCATTTTGTCCTCGTCGATTCATAATCAAAATGAATTTATTACTGTTTTTTCATTTTGGGAGCAGTTTCCATAACGCTACCGTCTCTGAATAATATATAGTTTCTGCCGATTACATAATCGGAATCTATATCGAATTGGAATTCTCTATAAGAACCAAATCTTTTGTTTGATTCTATTACTTCAGAGATGTTATATGTCTCAACATATTTTGAAATCTTTCCATTATTATAATCAATATAACCGGTTGTAGTAATATGTTTATCGGTTGTGTTATACCAAACTATTTCGATTGTGTTTTCATAATAATAAAAGAAAATCAAGTTGAGAAGATTATCTAATCCGTCTTTGCGGTCGCCATATCTTTCTGTGAGACGCAATCTATCTTTTTCGTCAAAATAATAGGCGTAATGTTTCAATTTTTCGTTGGTCGTAAGTCTGCCTTTGTAAATGAAATATTTGCTTATTTCCATATCGGGATAGAACATCCCGTATAGAGCTATTCCTCGGCTTAAAAGTCTTTTCGGACATTCGGAAACTGTTTTGTCATAATCGTTTAAGCAATCGCTATGTCGATTAGCGATGTCAATCAATCTTGTAAGAACTTTATCGTCATATTCTGCCATACATTTATCCTCGCTTATACGATTATTTTACAACGGCGTTGCGTTTGCTGTCAATATAAGAAATCCTTGGCGGAACGATACGTTTGTCATTGACTAAACTTTGACGAGGGAGTAAACTATATGAGGTTTTGGAAAAATGACGTCGGATATAACGAAATCGAGCCGATTATTTGATAACGAGAGCGTATGAATATGGACAAAAAACCTGAACTGAACAAAAATCTCGATGAAAAGACATTCAGAGAATACTACTATCTCAAGGAAGAACTTGTGTCGTTTTGCAGAGAGAATGATTTGCCGACTACGGGGAGCAAACCCGAATTGACGGAGAGAATCGCATATTATCTCAAAACGGGAGACGTGCTTGCAAGGTTAAATAAGCCTCAAAAGACAAGAATTGTCGGTAATATTGACGAAAATACGGTTATCGAAAGCGGAATTACGTTTTCCGAAAAGCATAGGGCGTTTTTCGAGAGCAAAATCGGCAAGGGGTTTTCTTTTAACGTGCCGTTTCAAAAATGGCTTAAAAGCAATGCAGGCAAGACCTACGGAGATGCCGTAGAGGCGTATGAGCGTATTTTGCAAGAGAAAAAGACTTGCAAAACTACGATAGGAAGGCAATTCGAGTACAATACATATATCAGAGACTTCTTTGAGGATAACAAGGGCAAGAGCTTGAACGATGCGATTGCGTGTTGGAAATACAAAAAGAGTATTGCGGGGAATAACAAATACGAGCGCGCCGACCTTGTCGCACTTGAAAAATAAACTTTTTGTTACATATAATAGGCGTGTAAAACGCCTATTTTTTATCGTTTCGATTGCTTTTGGATTTTCTTTGGCGTATAATCCATATACTGTATAAAAACGGCAGACGGATAACGAAAGATATGTTCAAAAAGCATACGAAAATCGAAAACGAAGCGGAGTTTTTCGGAACGGAAAAAGTCTGGAAAATTTTGCTTAAAATATCGCCGCCCGTGATGTTGTCGCAACTGGTAATGTCGATGTACAACATCGTGGACAGCCTTTTTGTAGGGCAGTATTCCGGACACGGATTGACTGCTCTTTCCGTCATATATCCGTTGCAACTGATAATAACCGCGCTTGCCGTCGGCACGGGCGTTGGCGTAAACACCTATATGGCGCGTCTGTACGCACGCGGAGAATTTCAAAAAGCCAAAGATACCGCAGGCACGGGAACTATGCTCGCCATACTTATGTGGGCGGTTTTTGCAAGTTTGAGCGTGCTTATTATGAAGCCGTACATACGCGCGATGGCAAACGCACCAGAGGCAATCGAATACGCCTATCAATACGGAATGGTGGTTTGCATAGGCTCGCTCGGTACGTTCTTGGAGGGAATCTGGTCCAAAGTGCATCAATCGCACGGCAATATGGTTGTGCCGATGATAGCGCAACTTTCGGGTGCGCTTACAAACATACTGCTTGACTGGATATTTATCTTCGGAATGGGCAAACTTGCGCCTATGGGCGTTTTGGGCGCGGCTGTCGCAACCGTAATCGGTCAATTCGTTTCCGCAATTATCGTCGGTATAAAGGGCAGTCGCAAGATTCCGAAACCGTCAATCGGGTGGGACTGCACGAAGCGCATTTACAAGCTTGCATTGCCGTCAATCGTGATGCAAATGATGTACGTCGTATATATTCTTGTCCTCAACGCCGTTCTTACAAAGTTCTGCGACGAGGCGGTCACGGTTCTCGGATTGTATTACAAGTTGCAAACGTTCTTCTTTATCCCTATGTTCGGTTTGCAAACGTGCATAGTGCCTGTGATAAGTTACAACTACGCACAGCGCAACTACGACCGCGCCAAACGCGTTATGAACGACGCAATGCTCATTACCGCAGTATTTATGCTTATCGGTATAGTTTGCTTCGAGTTCTTCCCGAGGACGTTTATAGGCTTGTTCTCCAAGGACGAAAAAGTGCTGTCGATAGGGCAGACGGCGTTTAGAATTATCGGTGCAAGTTTTATTCCCGCCGTATTCTCGCTTATGTTGCCTATGTTCTTCCAAGCCATAGGCAAGTCCGTGCCGAGCATAATTCTATCGCTCATACGACAAGTTGTCGGATTGATGCCTCTGTTTTACGCATTCTCGTTTATAGGTCTCGACTATACTTGGATTGCGTTCCCCGTCGCCGAAACTCTGACGACGATAATAGGTCTGATTCTGTATATCCGCCAACTCAAAGAGTGGAAAGAGATAAAACTTCTCGAAGGAGACGTTCCCGAATACGTCAACGAAAGGGTTGTGAATCGTTCTCAAGAAGCGAATATCGACGAAAATGCGGCAGTTCTATGCCCAAACGATGCGGACTGCGACGAGACGTTGTCGTCCAAAACGTGCGAAAACGTAAAAAATGTACAATAAAATCATACAGCTGTATTGTTATTTATATCTGTTGACATTTTAATGTTTTTTTAATATAATGAAATCACAAATAAAATCTATCCAGGAGGATACAGAACTATGAACAAAAAAGTTATGGCTATCGTAGCAGTCATCGCACTCGTTGCAATCCTCGGCATCTGCCTCGTTGCGTGCAATGCAGAAAGCTATGAGAAGAAACTTGAAAAAGCAGGCTATAAGGTTACATCTTATACCGGTGACGAAGCAAAAGACGAAGCAGATAGTGATGCAGACGTCGAATGGATTGTCGTAGGTATGAAAGGCAGCATTTCACTTTCCGGCATCGAAGGCGACATCGTTTCTGTTACTAAATTCAAAAACACCGATGACGCAAAAGATTACGAAAGCGACTCTATAAAAGCTCTCGGCGAAGATTGCGTTTACAGAGTTGGCAAAATCGTCATCGTAGGTACCTCAAAGCAAGCAGTTAAAGATGCAAAATAATTAAGCTATAATACTTAACAAAAAAAGCACTCGTCAGAGTGCTTTTTTATACGCTTTTTGGAGATAATTCAAAGTATTATCGGTTGAATTTGCACGCCTTGCAAGGCTTTTTCGACGGTGGGGAGGACGAGAGAAGTGTCCGCAATCAACGAGTGCGGTTTTTTGTCTGGGGCGTCTTGACCGAACGGTACGAGATATATATTTTTGGTGTTGAGCAACGTTCCGATATTTGTTGCGTTTGCGCCGAGTGCGTCGTTTGACGATATTGACAGCACGACGGGCTTGTTTGTGCGCAACGTGGCTTTGACCGCCATAGTGACGGGCGTATCGGTTATGCCGTGTGCAATCTTGGCAAGCGTATTGCCCGTGCAAGGCGCAACGAGCATCAGTTCTATTCCCGATTTTGTCAAAGCCTCTGCTTCGACGATGTTTTTGACTGGATATTTGCCTGTTTTTTGAACGATAATATCTTCAAAATCCGATTGTTTGAAAAAGCGCGTATCGAGCGTGGATACGTTATAACTGAATATAGGCGTGACGTCGTAGTCGGCTTCAATCAGCCTGTCAACCACCTTTAACAGGCTTGCAAAAGTGCAGAACGAGCCTGTAACGCAGAGTCCGATTTTTCTCATTTTCTTACCTCCGTAATAAAGTCATACATTGCTTTTGCCGCGCTGTACGGGCAGGTTTTTGCAGGCAGGGCAGGGTATAAGTCCGCGTCTATGCCGAGATATTTGGCATATTCGAGATTGATTGCGCTTTTCGATGCAAGGTCGATATATACCGCGTCTTTTTGCATACTCATAAGCTCTTTGTCGCTCACGATAGGTTGGGGAACGGTGTTGATTACCACGTCGTACGGTGTGAAATCGAAACGCCCCATCGGCAGAATGCGCTTTGCAAAGGCGTGAGCGGGGCGCACCGACGACGTTGTGGCTATATCGAATTTCACGTCGAGTTTTGCAAGAATTTTTGCCATTGCGGCACCCGTTCGTCCGAAGCCCATAATGAGAACGTAACTGTCCGCAATAGACTTGTGCAAGTGTTCAATCATAATCATAAGCGCGCCTTCGGCGGTAAGTCGCGAGTTTACCGCTTGAAAAGTTTCGCTGTCGTTGTATTTGAAAAGCGATATATCGCGGCTGTTTGCAAGTTCCTCCGCCTCGTTGAGGCATCTGCCGCAATATACGTCCGCCCCGTCCTCGACGTCGGAAAGCGTTTTTGCTTCTATAAGCACGTTCGGCGCAAAAACGTGAGTCGGACGAGTGACGGGAAGGTTTTTTAGCATCGATTTGAGATAAAACGTTCTCTCGTCGGTTTGATGTACGAATACGCATTTCTTTTCCATACGGTATGTTATGCAAACTTTGAAAAATGAGTTAATTCACACAAGCAAACTTCTTGCACATAGTATGAACGGAGGTGGAATATGGAAAGGTACTTTTTGGGCAACAACAGCGGTTACGGCTTTTGGAACGATTACGTCGACGAGTTGAAAAACAAAGACAGAGTCGCGCTTCTTAAAGGCGGACCGGGGACGGGCAAATCGACGTTGATGAAAAAGGTTGCTCAAGCAATCAAAAAAGCAGGTTGCGACTATGAACTTTGGTATTGCTCGGGAGACCCGCAGAGCCTTGACGGCGTGTATATAAAAGATACGAACAGAGCGGTCGTAGACGCAACGGCTCCGCACGCGAGCGGTGTGGATATACCCGTTATAAAGGATAGAATATTCGACCTCGCAGAGGGGCTGAAACCATACAAACTCAAAGACGCGAGAGAAAGCATAGAAAAACTGATTTCCGACAAAAAACAATGTTTTGTGCGTGTATATCAACACTTAAAGTGCGCTTTGTGTCATTTGCACAACAAATACGAGTTGGAAAAACAAGCCGTGGACGAGGCGGGAATCAGAGTGTACGCACACAAAATCGCCGACGTCCTGCGCCGTGAAAACGCAAACGAATCGAGAGACAGAAAGTTGTTTGCGAGAGCGATATGCCCTAGTGGAGAAAACGCGTATTTCGACCATCTGCGGAATGCGAGAATATATCTTGCGGAAGGGTGCGAGTATGCAAAGAGCGTGTTTTTCGACGAGTTGTCGAAAATCGTGAAAGGGTGCTTTCTTTTGCAGAATCCTCTCGAGCCGCACGTTTACGAGGGAATAGGCAGAGGCTCTGTCAGGGTGGTGTCGGACGCAGGACATTTTGACAAAGACGTCAGCGAGCATATCAATCTTGCCGTGTTCGAGCGAAAACTTTTAGACGAGGGCGTGACGGACGAGGAGACGGCAATGAATAGGGAGATAACGCTCGCGGTCGAAAAACTCGACGCGGCAAGAGAGGCGCACGCCAAAGTGGAAGAAAAATTCGTAAAAGCACTCGATTTCGACTTCAACGAAAAAGTTGCGAAGAAAGTGACGGAATTTTTGCTCGGATAGTTGTTAAAAATAACCTCGTACACGCCGTATGTCTTGACATTCGGCGTTGTATTTGGTATATATTTCGTATGGAAAAAATCAAAGCGAACGACGCAAATAAAAACAAGAACGACGTGCCGTTTTCAAAGGCGTATTGTCGATTCTTTTTGGGACTGTGCAAATTTGTCAGACCGTTTTTGCACGGAGTATGCACGCAGACGAAGGCGTTTAAGGCTCAAAAGAAAAACGGAGCGATGCTCGTTGTGTGCAACCATTTGTCCGCATACGATTTTATCCATTTTTCGTCGGCTATGTACGGCGCGCCGCTCAACTTCGTCGTGGCGGAGAATATGATGTATTCGATGCCGATTTTCGCAAAACTTCTCGGCAGTTATCACGCGATTACCAAAAAGCAGTATTTTGCCGATTATCAATGCATCAAGAGCATAAAAAAATATCTCGATGCAGGCATCAGCGTGCTTATTTGTCCCGAGGGCAAAGTGTCTGCCGACGGCGTAACGGGCGCGATACTCCCGTCCATAGCAAGGCTCGTGCAATGGTTGGGCTATCCCGTCGGAGTTATCAAAATGAGGGGAGCGTCGCTCGCAAGACCGAAGTGGGCGTACAATCTGCGTATGGTGCGCAGAGGCAAAGTCCGCACCGACTGCGATATGCTTTTGACGAAAGAGGAGACAAAATCTCTGCCAAAAGAGGAGATTTTGCAAAGAATCACGTCTGCGCTTGCTCACAACGAGCATAAATGGCAGGTGGAGAACGGCGTAAAATTCAAGGGAAGGCATTACGCCGAGGGGCTTGAAAGACTGCTTTATTATTGTCCCAAATGCCACAGCGAGTTTACGATGACGTCCGAGGGAAGTCATCTCGTCTGCGAAAAATGCGGAAACGACGTGGTATATACCTACGACGGCAGGCTTGTTCCGCAAGGGGATTCGGTTGGTTTCGAGCGTATCGATTTGTGGTATGCGGAGCAGAAAAAACTCGTTGCGAAAGAGGTTGAAAAGGACGATTTCAGCATATCCGACAAGGTCAATCTGTTTGTGGAAAACGAGAAGAACAACGGCTATCGTTTCGTTGCGGAAGGCGTTATGACGCTCGATAGGCAAAGCCTCCGCTTCCACACCGACTGGCAGACGAGACCAAAGGGCGTAAAGTCCAAATACGGCGTGAACAGTATGTCTTACGCCGTCGATTCCGAGCAGGGAACGGAGCCTGTCGAGGCAGAGTTCAAAGATATAGAATTTGCCGTAAAACGCACGGATACAGTTGCCAATTTGCCGGGAACGGCACTCGATATGTACGACGATAAACACGTTTACAGGTTTATGTTCGCGGAACGGAAATCTTCCACGAAATACGTCATAGCAATCGAAGAAATGTACAAACAACAAAAATAAATATAAAATTTTTATATGGAAAAACCGCATTCTAAGCGGTTTTTTTGTTTGCGTTGCGCCGCAAATGGCATTTGGTGTTGACAATTTTATGCGGATATTGTAGTATTATATTTGTATTCTTATATTTAAGGCGTGCGCTCTCGCGCGTACGCATAAGGCGGAATTATATGAGAAAAAAGGTCACTCTATTTTTGATTTTGGCGTTGAGCGTCATCTTGACGTTCTCACTCGTTGCGTGCAATAGCGGACAAGTAGATAAATTGCCCGACGAAATCGGCGCAGGCGAAGTAAATCAAAACAACAACAATAACGGCAAGATAACGACTTATCTCAAGTTTAGTATGCCCGAAGCCGCGTCGTCGATTTTCAACGGCATCGACGTTGCGGAATTCGACGTAAGCAAAGTGCTTTACAGCATCGTATACACCGACGATAAGACGACGACGGTTGTCAACGGCGGCAATCTTACGGATGCCGCTATCGTGAAAATCACGGACGGTACGGTTGACGATAACGGTAAATTGCACGACTGGTTGCCCGATTTCAAAAAGACGGTTACCGACGGCGAGGGACAGTCAAAGACGGTTATCGATTGGAAAAAAGGACATTATATGGTTCACGTCTCCGTGACGCTCGACAACGGCAAAGCGGCAGACGGTTCGTTTGCTTTGCACCTGAAACAATCCTATGAAAAACCAGAACAAATCAAATTGACGTTTGACCTCGCAAACGCAGACGCACACGCTTCGTTCGGAGAGGTTCAGGACGGCAAGAGAGTGATTTACGTCGACAAAGGCATCACTTTTGCAAGTTGGGACGATTTTACCGACGCATTCAGAATGGGATGCGACGGCAAGGCTCTTTCGAGCATTACTTATGCAGGCGGCACTCTTTCCGCAAGTGTCGGCTTTGCGGGCGGATTCCGTATCGATTCCGATATGAGCTTCACGGCAACGTGGACGGACAACGTTATTAAAGCGAAATTCAATCTCAACAGACCTGCCGACGCAACGTTGCAATACGGTATGAGTGACCCCGTATTGGTAAACGCGCAAGGCGACTCTATTTCAAATCAAACGATAGTACGCGGTATCGGCAAGGTACAATCTCCGCTCGTGGACAAATTCAACGTGTTCAACGGTTATTATTTTGCGGGTTGGTATCTTGACACGGACGGCAACGGCGTATGGAGCGAACAAGACACGTTGTGGGTGTTCTCTCAAAGCGTCGGCAGTTCCGACATCACGCTCGTCGCTCGTTGGACGAAACGCGCGTATGCGTTTACGCTCTATACTATGGGCGGTGTATATCCCCAAAACGTTCAAAACTCCGTAATCTCCGGCAAGGAAATCAAATCCGATTCCGACGTGCCGAGCGGTTACAATCTCGTAAGCGCAACCTCTCGCTTCAGCCTCGAGGACGGCGCAATCAACAGACTGGTCATCAACGGTTTGGCGTACGGAGTCGATTATTCCAAATACGTCGTCAAAGTTGTGGCTTTCGATTCCGCTAACGACGACGAAGCCGCTGCCAACACGAGATACTTCACGTTTGCGGATTTGACGGCAAAGCTCGTTAAAGGCAACGAAGAATACGTGAAATATAGCGGCATATACAAAGATTATCAATGCACCGAACCTGCAAAGGTCGACAAAGTCGTTGCCGACGACGAAGGTCGTATCGACGACATCGGATATATCAAATGGGTGTTCAACGAGCCGCAAAAACCTGCCGACGACGCAACCGAGGCTCAAAAAGAAGCCTATCGTAGATTGCGCCTTGAAAGATTGAGCAATTATTATACGGAAGTCGTATTCAAAAACAGCTTGTCCGTAAAAGCGGACGGAAGCATTCGTATTGACAGAATCGAGGACGAGTCCGTGAGTGAATTGACCATTCCCGCAACGCTTATCGTCGACGGAAAGGAACTTCCGATTTCCGAAATTTCCGCAAAAGCGTGTATGAATCTCAAAGCGCTTCTCAAGCTCGATATGTCGAAAGCGTCCAACCTCAAGATTATCGGAGAGCAAGCGTTTGCGCATTGCCCCGTGCTTTCCGAAGTGTCATTCCCGACGAACTCTGCTATAAAAGAGATGGGCAGGAACATCTTCTATAAATCTCAATTTGAAAATGAATACAAAGACAACAACGACACCGATTATTTCATCGTCAACGATATTCTTTACAAATATGTAGGTAACGGCGTCAACAATCTCGGCGAACCGATAACTTTGATTGATTTGTCCGAAATGACAGGTATCGCGACGATTGCAAGCGGTGCATTCGAAGGACACGGCGAAATCGTTTCCGTAGTACTTCCCGACGGCGTGACGAGAATAAACAACGGCGCGTTTACCAACTGCGTCAATCTCCAAACTCTCGAAGTGTCCAAAACGTCTGCGTTGTCTTATATCGGCGAAACCGCGTTTGAGGGTTGCGCAAAATTGCTCTCGGTATCGAGCAACGTATATCAAAGCAACTACGAAGCAATCATTATCGGCAAAGTTTATTACAAACTTCTCAACAAATCCGCGATTTCCGCAACCGTTCCCACAAACGACACGGACACGGTTTTCGTAAATCACATTGCTCCGAAAGCGTTTGACGGTTGCTCCGCGCTTAAGGTTATAACGATAGATTATCCCGACCAGATTCTTTCAATCGGCAAGGACGCTTTCAACTCCACCGAATGGATAAAGACGGACGACGAATATACCTACAAGGGATTCTCCGTAATCAACGGTATGCTCGCGGTGTATTATTCTACCGCAGTCGGCAATCAGGAAGATTTGATTCTTCCCTCCAACGTAAAGAGAATCACCGAGGGCGCGTTCGGTACTTTCGCAAACAGAATCGCAACGGTGCAATTCGGCAATACAATCGAAAAAATCGACGACTATGCGTTTATTCAGGCAAGCTCTTTGGTCAGCTTGATTTTCCACAAAGTCAGCGTTGACGAGGATTCGTTGAAAATGGTCGGCGCACCCGAAATTTCCGAATTTGCGTTTGCGGAAAAAGACGGCAAGTTGCGTAGCACGGTCAGATTCTTCTTCAGAAAAGAAGTCATCGACTTTATGGAGAAACACGTCGACGATTCCACGGTAACCGACGCTGCCACCAAGTCGTGGTTGCAACTTTACAGACAATATCCCTCAAGATTCATTACCGAGGACATCAAGGACGTATGGATTGCAAAAGACGCAATTACGTCCACGGTATTGCGCACTAATAAGAATTGGAGTGCAATCGACGCAATCGAAGCGATTTATCCCGACGGCATCGAAGGCGCGCTCGTGGTTACCAGCAACACCGAAGTGGTCAGATACGAGAAACTCGATTTTGCGGCAAACTCCGTAGGTGCGGTGCTTATCACGAAAGACAATTATCCCGAACTTTACGAGGAGGGTCTCAACCGTTACATTATCACTTTTGAATATGACGGAAGCACAAAGGGCTGCCACAATTCCGCAACGGACGCTCACGTTTTGATTATAAACGTCGTTGACGCAATCGATTCTTCAGAGACAAACGCATTCTACGAGTCGGCGAATAATATATACGAATCGAACGGCGCGATTATCGACGCAAGCGGCAAAACGAATAGCGACGCTTTCTGGTTCGAAGGATTCGAGGGCGACAAAGACGGCGAACGCGTTCCGACTTTCTATACCTCCAACAGAGGAATAACTTTGAGATTCGGTTATAGAGACGTTGCGGGCAACGTGCATTATATCAACGTCGACGGCAAGAATATCGAGGACTTCGATACGAGCGAAGAAAACAACGACGGCACGGCTGTAGTTACCGTTGAATTCCACGGTCTGGGCAAGTATAAGTTCAGTCTGGATTACGTCGTTAGAGAGTCCAAATTCGTCTCAATCGAGCAAAACGGTGCGGTGGCTATCCCCATCAACGGTTCTCCCGTAACTTATTTCAGAAGATTTACGGTCAATATGATAGGCGAGGACGGAATCGCAATCGAAAAGACGTTAAGCACGCAGGAATTTAAGGTCGCTCAAGTCGACGGCGTTGCAAACGCTTCCATCAATACCTCGACGCTCGGATTGCATACGATAACAATCAAATATATCAAGAAAGACGCAATCGGCGAGTTGCAACAAGACATTATCTACTCCGTCGTTCTCGAAGCGGACGCGAATCTCTTTACCTATGACATCGTCGACTACGAGGCAAAGACGGCAAGAATCGTGTCTTGCTCGGCAAGAAACGCCGAAACCGTCGTTTTGCCCACGACGTATACGAAAGACGGCGTGGTCTATACGGTTACCGACATCGGTTCCGCAAAAGCGCAAAAGGGCGTATTCGAAGGCTTTACCAACCTCAAGGCAATCTATCTTGCAAGAAATATCGTCAACATCAACGCCAACTCGTTCAAGGGCTGTACGGCACTTGAAAACGTTTACACGGCGCAGAGAGTCGACGACGAAGTTTCCGCTCTCAACGAACTCAACTTCGAGGTCGTAAAGACGGAAGAAAATGAAAACGAAACCGTGAAATACGTTGTCGTAAAGAATCTCGAGGGCGTTGTTTATCAAGGCACTCTCGTCATCGGAGCGCAATACTCCGCAGACGTCGACGGCAGAGCAATCGTCTATAAAGTCATCGGTATCGGCGACCTCGTCGTAAAAGCAGGCACGGAAGTGTTCTTGCCGGACAGCGTATACAGATACGGTTCGATGACGTACGAGTCGCAGGAAGAAGGCGTTGACGGCGAAAAAGTCGAGCCGTACACCTACACTTCGGAAAACAACATCAAGTTTAAGACCGTCAAGTACGTCAGCCAATCCGTCGAATACATCGGCAACAACGCGTTTGAGGGTTGTACCGCTTTGCAAGACATCGATTTGACGAGAGCAACGGCATTGTCTTATATCGGTGCAAACGCTTTTGCGGGTACCGCACTCAAGAGCATCGATTTGAGCAGCAACACGTCGCTTAAAGAAATCAACAACGGAACTTTTGAAAACTGCAAGAACCTCGAAACCGTGGTTATCGGCTCAAGCGTTACGACGCTCGGTTCTGCCGCATTCAAGAACTGCGAAAACCTCCTTATGTTTGTGATTAGCGGTGCAAACGGATTGAAGGTTATCGACGCAACCGCATTCGAAGGTTGCAACAGAGAGGGTTTTATTGCGCCGACCGTTGCATAACCGTTGCACGAAAATCGCAAATGAGCGGTTAAACCAAAGAGTACAAAAACAAAAGGCTGTCCGAGCGGACAGCCTTTTTCGTTATATACAGAACGTTTTATTTTTTCAAAAAGCAATCTATCAGCGTTTTCAACTTTTGTTCGTTTGCGCTCGTAAGGGGAGTGAGCGGCAATCGCAGTTTTCCGTTGCAATATCCGAGCATTTTCATTGCGCATTTTACGGGAATAGGGTTGACTTCGCAAAAGAGCGCGGATATGAGCGGCAAAAGTTCGAGTTGCATTTTTGCGGCTTTTTTCATATCTCCGTTCAGGGCGCATTTTGTCATTTCGCAGACGTATTCGGGACATACGTTGCTTGCCACGCTTATAACGCCGTCTCCGCCCATTGCCGTTATCGGTACGGTCAATGCGTCGTCTCCGCTTATCACGCTCGCTTTTCCGTTTGCGAGGCGCAGGCATTGCTCGATTTGCTCCATATTTCCGCTTGCTTCTTTTATTCCTACGAGATTTTCGTGTTCGCGAAGCAAAGTTCCGAAAGTCGAGGGTAGCATATTTACGCCCGTTCTCGACGCAACGTTGTAGGCAATGACGGGGAGCGACGTCGATTCGCATATTGCTCCGTAGTGCCGCAAAAGCCCTTCCTGCGTGCATTTGTTGTAATACGGCGTAACCACAAGCAAGCCGTCAGCACCCAGACGTTCGGCGGTTTTACACGTCGCAATCGCCTGTTGCGTGCTGTTCGAGCCTGCGCCGACTATGACGGGAATTTTGCCTTTTAGCATATTTACCGCAACGGAAACTGTCAATTCTTTTTCTTTCTCGGTCATAGTCGCAGGCTCTCCCGTCGTTCCCAGCACTACGACCGCGTCAACGCCGCTTCTGTATTGATAATCGAGAAGTTTTACAAGCGCGTCCACGTCGACGCCGTTCTCGTTAAACGGCGTTATAAGAGCCGTTGCGACACCTTTGAAAATCATCTATTCCTCCAGTCTGTTTTTTATCAACAGTTCCACGATTTGCACGGCGTTCGTGGCTGCGCCTTTGCGGATGTTGTCCGCAACAACCCATAGATTCGCACCGCTTTCGACGCTGTCGTCTATGCGTATTCTTCCGACAAAAACTTCGTCTTTGTTTTCAACGTCCAACGGGGTGGGATACACACCGTTTTCGACATCGTCCATAACGACAATTCCGTCAAAATTCCGTAGCGCGTTTACGACGTCGGTTTTTGTGCATTTTTGCACGAATTCGACGTTTATCGACTCGGAATGACCGTAGAACACCGGAACGCGTACGGTTGTCGCAGTTATGCGCAGGTTTTTGTCGTGCAAAATTTTGCGCGTTTCGGCAATCATTTTCCATTCCTCTTTCGTATATCCGTCGTCGAGAAAAACGTCGATATGCGGCAGAATATTGTATGCGATAGGGCGTGGGAATTTCTTTGGCGGCGCGCCGTTTATTCCGTTTTTCAGGTCGTCGTAGCCGCCGACTCCCGCACCCGAAACCGCTTGATACGTCGAATAAACTATACGCTTTATTCCGAATGCGTCGTATAGCGGTTTGAGCGCAACCACGGCTTGAATCGTGGAGCAGTTCGGATTTGCGATTATGCCTTTGCTTTCTTTTACGTCCTCGGGATTGACTTCGGGGACGACGAGAGGAACGTCGTCGTACATACGCCATTGAGAGGAATTGTCCACGACGGTTGCGCCGATTTTTACGAATAGGGGCGCAAATTTCTTTGAAATCGCGCCGCCTGCGGAGAAAAGTGCATAATCCACTTTCCCTTCGAGGCGCAGGACGTTTTCCTCCGTCAGTTCCTCGACCGTGTGTTCCTTGCCCATAAAATCAATCTTCTTGCCCGCGCTTCTTGCGGACGCAAAAAGATAATAGTTTTCCACGGGGAGTCGTTTTTCTTCCAACACCTCCAAAAACTTGTTTCCGACCATACCGGTTGCGCCGACGACGGCAACGTTAAACTTTTTCATACAGCCTCCTAACCCGTTATGTACGACATTTAACGTAGACCGACAGTACTTAATTGCGCTTGATTCGGGTTGCGTTTTCCTTGCATATATATGCTATGCGTAGCGGGAAATAAAAGTGATTGAATGCGCCTCGGCGCGGCGGATAAGAGGCTTGCGAAATATTTGTGCTTTTCATTTGATATTTTACTTGTTATAATGTATAATCATAATATCTATGTTCTGTAGGAGTTGACAATGGCAAACAACACCAACAATTCGGCGTATGCGCGTCCCGAAAAAACGAGAAAGCTATTGCTTGGCAAATTGTTTACGGACGCTTCGGTTAAAACCGAACCCGAAGAACCTCAAAAAATCGTAGTCGCGGGGCTTGCGGAGGCTCGTCCCGTAAAAGAATATCCCGACACCTTTTTCGGAAGGGCGGCGGCGGTTTTCCGCGGAGAAATCTCCTTGCTTTTCAAAGCCACGCTGTATTTCTTGATTTTCGCAATTCCGTTTATCGTTCTGTACGCTTGGTTCTCGAGTTACTTTGAGACAAAAATCGTAAACGTCGGCGGAAGTGCCAACTTTATGGGCGGCGTCGGCGTCGGATTCCCCGGCAACGGCAATCCGCTTTATCTCAGCGTTGCCGCGATGTATCGCAACGTCCAGATGCCGTTGGTCGCAATGTACGCGGCAGGCATTTTGTTCGGTTCGCTCGGCATATCCGGCCTGTTCTACTGCGCAAAACGCAGTTATTATCAAAACTATTACAAGAACTTCACAAGACAATTCTGGAGCGGTTTCGCAAAATATTGGTGGAAGTTCTTCCTCACGGCTTTGTTTATGGTGGTCGTGGGTCTCGGTATGGTCGAAGCGTTGCTTTATTTGCTCGAGCAACAAACGCTTCACACGGCAGGCGCAGGCGCGTATTGCGCCGTGGTTTTCAGCTGGATAATCGGCATTCCGCTTCTTGCCGTGCCTATGGTAATGATGGGCTTGTTTACGTCGTACGATTTGACGTTCGGTCAATGCTTCAAAAACGCATTGGTCATCATCGCAAACAACGTCGTATTTACCGCTATCGTCGGAGTGCTTTCCTGCGTTCCGCTTGCGTTGCTTGCCGTCAACTACAAAATCATCGGCATCATCGTTACGATTGCGATGGCACTTGTCGGTTGCACGTTTATGGCTCTTTGCTGGATTGCGCTTGCGGACAGAGGTATGGTCAAGTGCCACAACAGAAAGGTGGACCAAGAAAAAGTCCAACAATACGAACAACGTAAAGCCGCAAAGAAGAATCCGTATGCAAACGGAAACGCAAAAGCGCAAAACGGCGGCAACAAAAAGAAAAAACAACAGGCAAAACCCTATCTTAACCCCAAACAAAGAAAGAAAAAATAATGGCGCAAATCATAGGTTTTAATCTCTCAAAAGAGGATTATTTTAACCTTGCCGACGAGGCTTTTATCAAAGGCGACAGCGAAAAAAGCATCTCGTATCTCAACAAGGCATTGAGCATTGACGACCGCTTCTACGAAGCGTCGCTTGCCCTTGCGACCGTTTATGCCTCACTCGGCGTGTGGGACATTTCCAATGCGACGCTCTATAAGACTTTGTTCAAAAAACCGGACGAAGAAACGAGAGGTCGCATTTTTTATCAGTTGGCAACCAATTTTATGGACATCAATCAGCCCGAAGTTGCCGAGTATTATCTTCAAGACATAGCGGACGCTTACGATATTCAGATGCCCGAGAATTTCGGTTCGACAAACGATAACGAGGGCGATTTTCACATAGTTTATCCCAAAGGCGAGGACTATTACGAGATGCTTATCGAGCGCGCTTACGAGTTGGTAAGAGAGCGCAAATTCGACGAGGCCATTTCGGTTTTGGACGAGGTTGACCCTCGCTCCAAGTCCAAAAACGCGGCAAATCACGTCGTGTTGGTGTGCCTTATGATGAAAAACGACCTTGACAGCGTCATAGCAAACGCACAGAAGATGCTTGCCGAAAACGGAGACAGTCTTGCAGTCAAATGCACGCTGTCAACGGCGTATCTTATGGAAGATAAGGTAAAAGAAGCCTACGAAGTGTTGGACGACATACTCAAAAAAGATTATACGAATATGGAAGATATTCTTATGCTCTTGCCGATTCTCGTCAATATGGAGATGCACGCGGACGTCGTAAAATACACTCGCAGAGTTCTTGAACGCCTCGATTTGCAACAAAACACGATGATTTGGTTCTCTCAAGGTCTTTACAATCTCGGACAAAGAGAAGAAGCGCGCAAAGTTATGGTCAAAGTGCGCAACATATTCGGAGAGTTTTCTCCTGCGGATTATTTTCTCGAATTGTATAAGACCGAACCCGAGAAAGTGGCGTATTCGATGAATCTTCCTTACATCGAAAGAATGAGAAGATACAAGATTCTCGACGCCGTGACAAAACTTTCTCCTGCGGAACTTGCAATCGTGGCGTCGGCAAACGACGACGATTCCGTCGGTATAAAAAAACTTATCGAGTGGGCATTTTCGGACGATAATGAGAATTTGAAGTTCTTACTTCTCGACAAACTTGCGCTCGTCGATTGCGAGTGGGTTGACGAATTTATAAAAAAACAACTCATAGGCGTAGACAATTCGTTTGAGCTTACGTCGAGATTGATGTTCTGCCTCGTCCACGAGAAAAACAACAAGTTCTTTTTCAACTTCGACGTCGTTGCGCAAGACAGATATAAGAGCATAAGAATGGTGCTTCCCAACGCATTTTACAAGATGCCCGTCACGTTGCGCAGGGCGCTTTGCTATTGTTTGTCGGATATAGTCTTTACGGACGAAGAACCCAACGCTTATCTTGCGAAACTTACCGATATAATCAACGGCATCGTGTGTATGGACGGAGATAAGGCAAAATACACTCAGCCTTCCTATTACAGAATATCCGCAATGAAAAGTATGCGTACGCTTGTGGGCGTGTTGCTTGCAAAGGTCTATGAGGACGACGACCCCGATATGCGCAATATCACGATAGACAGATACGGTTTGGACAAAAAACTGTTTGACAAATACTACAAAATTGTTTTCGGAGACGACGATGGACGATAATAAAACCAAAAAAGAAATGCTTCAGATGCTTGACGTTATGCTTGACGAGGAAAAGCCGTATTCTCAAAGATTGGACGCTTACGAGTACCTTATGGAGGACTGCGAGCCGATTCTCGACGATATGATAAGCAAAATTTACACTCTCGAGGGCGAAACGGGCAAGATGCTTATGGAAGTCCTTGCAGAGTATAAAGGCAACAAAGCCGTGTTTATGGGGCTTGTGAGTTATCTTTACAAGGGCGAGGACGTCGCACTTTTCGCGCGCCTTATCGGTGCTTACGGAGACGAGCAGGGCGTTGAGGTGCTAAAGACTTTTTGCGAAAACTACGAGCCGAATTACAACGAATATATGGAGCTTCGCAACGCCGTAGAGGAACTCGGAGGGGATTTCGATTTGAAGCAGGATTTCACGGACGACCCGCTTTATCGCTATCTCAAGGGACTTGACGAACCTGATGAGGAAAGCCGCAAATCTCCGTTTGAGGACTATTTCAATTCGTCAAAGCAACACGACGAGGAGGACGACTGCGACGACGATTGCGATTCGCATTGTCATCACGACGGTTGCGATTGCGACGATGACGATTGCGATTGTGACGACGAGTGTTGTCATTCGCATTCAGACGACTGCGACTGCGAAGATTGTCGTCACGATTGATTTGAGAAATTGCTTTATCGGCACGCCGCAAGGCGTGCTTTTCTTTTGCCTTTTCGCTTATGTATTTTGCAAATCGGTATGCGAATCGCAGTATTACGATTATCGTCAGAATGACGCCGCAAACGCTGTTGAAAGGGTAGAGGTTGTCGACGATGTTATCAAAGCCGAAGAAGCTCAACGGATACGCTATAACAAGGCACAAAAAGACGATAACGTATCTGTGAGAAGCGTCGGCAAGTTTGTTGAGTCTTTTGGTCTTTTCAAGGCAGGAGCATACTCTGTCGCTGACGATTTTTAGCGACGATACGAGTGTAGTGAAGATTGCCGCGGCTATCAGAACGCCGCAAACGGGTTTGAGGTGTAGTTGCTCCGAAATTGCCAAAACGGGCATTAAACTATCGTTTGTGTCGGATAAAACTACCGTTTGTAACATATAAAGCATTCCGAACATAAACGCGCAAATCATCAGAGTGGACATAATAATCTCTTTGTAAGAAAGGTTTTCGCCTTCTTCGGAGATAATCACTCCGCCGAGCAAAACGTCCAGACCGCTGTACAGAATCGGCTTTGAAATGGCAAACGGCAGGGAGTATTGCGGCGTCGGCAATTTGACGAATATGAGGGTAATCGACAGCACTATCATAGGCACGAGTACCGCGTTGAGCAAGCGTATTTTTTCAATTCCGAGGACGACGATTATTCCTCCGAGTATCGTCATAACGAGTCCGAAAGCAAGCGGTATTCCCGTAAGCGAACTCATTATAAAGTCTCCGCCTGCAAGCATAGAACAAAGCGAAATGCTTGCCGCAAGGAATATGCCGAATTTTGCGATTTTGCCTTTCGGCATAAGTCCCGTTTTGCCTGCGATAAGAAACAATGCGCAAAGCAAGGACATAAAAACGGAAGAAACAGCCACGTTGAGCGGAGACGAATCTCCGAAAAACAACGCTATTTCTCTACCCGACGAAAAGCCTGCGCCTATAGCCGTACCGATGTATAATGCTGCTGTTTTGAATGCTTTTTTCACGCAAAAATATTATGTTTTTTGAAGAAAAATTATGTCAAAATAAAACGAAAAATGCCCGATTTCGGGCATTTTTGAAACTGTTTTTCAAACGTGTTTATATTGTTTTTAATCCGCAAAGTCTATTCCGATTCGCAAATTGCAGATTATATCGAAGTTGTAATTCGTCGGTATATTATACGGTTTTTATTCTCGATACGCCGCTTGCGATTGCCGCTTCTTTGACGGCTTTCGCAATCGCGGGAACGACTCGCGTGTCAAACGCGTCGGGAATGATATGCGTTTCGTCGGGAGAATCTACGAGGTCGGCAAGCGCACGGTACGCCGCTATTTGCATCTCGACGTTGATGTCCGTTGCTCTTGCGTCGAGCGCGCCTCTGAAAATTCCGGGGAAGGCAAGCACGTTGTTGATTTGATTTTTGAAATCGCTTCTGCCCGTCGCAACAATTCTCGCGCCTGCTTCGGCCGCCTTGTCGGGCATAATTTCGGGGGAGGGATTTGCCATTGCAAAAACGATTGAGTCTTTTGCCATAGAACGAACCATATCTTGAGTGAACGCGTCTTTTCCGCTCACGCCGATAAGAGCGTCGGCGTTTTTCGCGGCGTTTTCGAGAGTGCCTTTTACGCCTCTCGGATTGGTGCGTTTTGCGAGCAATCTTTGTGCGGCGTTGAAGGCGTCGCTATCGTCTATTATGCCTGCTCTGTCGCATACGATAAGGTCTTTCGCGCCCAACGAAAGTAAAAACGATGCTATCGCAATTCCTGCGCTTCCTGCGCCGTTAATAACCAAACGGGCAGTTGATATATCTTTTTTGACAACTTTAAGTGCGTTTTTGAGTGCGGCAGCCAAAACTATCGCTGTGCCGTGCTGGTCGTCGTGAAAGACGGGAATATCGCATATTTCTTTCAATCTGCGCTCCACTTCGAAACATCTCGGAGCCGATATATCCTCGAGGTTGATTCCTCCGAAACTTGCCGAAACGTTGTAGACCGTCGATACGATTTGGTCTACGTCCTGCGACTTTATGCAGAGGGGAATTGCGTCGATTCCCGCAAAGCGGTTGAACAGCACGCACTTGCCCTCCATAACGGGCATACCAGCTTCGGGGCCTATGTTGCCGAGTCCGAGAACCGCAGAACCGTCCGTAACGACTGCGACCGTATTCCATCTGCGAGTAAGTTCGTACGACAAAGACGCGTCGTCTTTTATGGCAAGACAGGGCGCGGCAACTCCGGGGGTGTATGCAAGCGACAAGTCCTGTTTGTCTTTGACGTCGACTCGCGATACGGTCTCGATTTTGCCTTTCCACTCAAAGTGCTTCTTCAGCGATTCTTCGGAATAATTCATAATCGTCTCCAAAGGTTTTATGCGTTAAGTTTACACCAAACGGACAATCTGCGCAAGGCAATATGCTCAAATGCCTTGAAAAGCAGGCGTTTTGCGATTATAATCGAATTATGAAAACGATAAGATATTCTCAAATAGTTTCCGAAGTGCAAAATCTTACGAGTGCGTGCGGACGAATGGATAGTAAGTGTTTCGCGCTTTTGCAGAACGCCGCTCGTGACGAGAGCAATCCCAACGCCGAGTTTGCGTTGAATACGCTCGTGAAAAACGCTCGAATCGCAAGAGAGTGCGGTATGCCTCTTTGTCAGGATACGGGAATGTCCGTGTTTTTCGTCAAACTCGGACAAGACGTGCATATCGAGGGCGGCTTGCTAACCGACGCAATCGACGAGGGCGTGCGCAAAGGATATGCGCAAAACGGATACAGAGCAAGCGTGCTTGACCCGATAAGCAGAGTAAATACCAAAGACAACACTCCGTCAATCGTGCATCTCGAACTTGTCGAGGGAGAGAATCTCGAAATAACGTTTTTGCCGAAAGGTTTCGGAAGCGAGAATATGTCCAAACTTTATATGCTCAAGCCGTCGCAAGGCATCGAGGGCGTTGAAGATTGCATCGTGCAAGCGGTCAAAGACGCGGGCGCGAATCCTTGTCCGCCTATTATCGTCGGAGTCGGTATCGGAGGTACTGCCGAAAAAGCAATGGAGGTCGCAAAAGAACAGTTGCTTCGTCCTGTCGGAACGCCGAGCGACGACGAAACGCTCGCAGATATGGAAAGAGAAGTGCTTGAAAGAATCAACTCGTTGGAGATAGGCGCGCAAGGTTTCGGCGGAAAGCACACCGCGCTGTCCGTGCAGATAGGCAAGTTTCCAACGCACATAGCCGCATTACCCGTTGCCGTGAACATACAGTGCAACGCAATGCGAATCGCAAAAACCGTTTTGTGAGGTGCTTATGCATTACGATTTGAAAGTGCCGTTTGACAAAAACGATATAGAAAAACTCAAGGCAGGGGACAGCGTTACACTTTGCGGAAAGATATTGACGGGCAGAGACGCCGCGCACAAGCGTTTGTTCGAATGCGTCCGAAACGGCAATAAACCGCCTGTCGATTTAAGCGGACAAGCGATATATTACGTCGGACCTTGCAGAAAAGACGGAGTTATCGTTTCGGCAGGTCCTACGACGTCTATGCGTATGGACGCTTACGCTCCGACTCTTTACGACGAGGGCGTGTTTGCGACGATAGGCAAGGGCGACAGGTCTAAGCAAGTATACGACGCGATAGTCCGAAACAAATGCGTATATCTTGCCGTTATCGGCGGCGCGGGCGCATTGTACGCAAAGTGCATAAAAGACGCGAAAGTGCTTGCATACGACGACCTCGGAACGGAAGCGATATATGAATTTGACGTGGAAAATTTCGATTGCATCGTGGCAATAGATTGCAACGGAGAAAGCGTTTATAAAAATTAATAATTAATAGTTAATAATTAATAATTTCGGGTGGGCTTTGCCCACACCTATTAAAACAAAAACGACACTTTATTTGCGCAAAACAAGCAAATAAAGTGCCGTTTTTGTTATATTAAAAATCTTTTTTATTCTTGTTCGTCTTGCTTATCGCAAGGCTCGTCATCGTCCAAAACTATTATTCCGTCTTGAGTTTTTGCCTCGTCGTTTTTCTGTTGAGGTTTGGTTTCTTTGAAAGAACGAAGCAAAGACATATACGTTTTCGGACGCATTTTTTCAAGGCGTGCGGCAAACAAAACGAGGCTTGCGAGCAACGTCGAAACCACCGCTTGAAGAACGTTTTTAGGCAAGGACGTCAAAGCGGATTCAATCGTGCCGTACATAAACGCTTTGCAGATAAAATATCCGCCTGCCATAAAAAGAGAACAGCCGAGGCACGTCAGCACGCCGAAAACCACTTTGAGGGCAAATCTTTTTTTATCGGGCGTTTCCGCTTTGTCGTACCACTTGTAAATAGCTTGGAAAATCAAGCCTGCAACAAGACCTTCGATTGCTTTTATAAACAAGGTATAAAGCATCGTTGCAGGGTATGTCGTAAGGTCGGCAAGGAATGCTCCGAGACCGCCCGCAATCATTGCGCAAAGCGGATTGAACATCGCGCCGCAAATCAATATCGCGCTGTCGCCGATGTTGAAGTTGAATGCGGGGAACGGTACGCCGATGAGGGTGCAAACGTAAACGATTGCCGTCATCATACCCGTGTAGGCAATAAACTTGACTGTGAACACACTTTGTTTTTTCATAAAAAAATCTCCGTTTAGAGCGGAGAAGGACAAAGTCTCGGCGCAAACGCGCTTTGACAACTACTCCTTCCCAGTCTGACTTTACAGGCGGTTGCGGAATCTCACCGCATCGGCTGTTGGGGCTGTTGGACTTGTCCGTTCGAGACGGCATTACCACCGGTTGGGATAAACCCACCCAAAGAATAATTACAAATAGATTTTAGCGTAGTGCGAGCAATGTGTCAATGTCGAAATATGAAAAAATAATAGACAGAACGACGAAATTGTATTGTTGATGTAAATAGAGAGGCTCGCACTTAAAAATTGCCTTGTAAACCATCTAATGCAATTTCCCCCTTCCTCAGGCGTTTCCCCTATTCCGTTCCCCCTCAGCGCAATGCTTGAGGGAACCCACGGAACTGCTCCGCAGGGGGGCAA
>DLKM01000019.1:45606-76774 GCA_002478945.1 Christensenella sp. UBA7588 | reverse complement strand
GTTCCGTGGGTTCCCTCAAGCACAGCGCAGAGGGGGAACGGAATAGGGGAAACACCTGAGGAAGGGGGAATAATATATTTTAGAAGTTATTACTGCACCAAATAAAAACAGGCTCAACGAGCCTGTTTTTTGTTGAAAAAATCGAGAATATTCAATCAGCCGATTGATACTACGTCGTAGCCTGCGTCTTTTACGGCGGTTGTCAAAACCGAGTCGTCAACCGATTTCGAGAGGGTAACGACTGCAGATTTGTTTTCGAGCGAAACGTCTACGCCGTTTACGCCGTCAACGCTTTCGAGTGCTTTTTTAACGTGCGCTACGCAATGCGAGCACATCATTCCTTCGATTTTCAATGTTTTTGTCATACAACTATCTCCTTTATCGTTGTCGATGTTATCGTTTTGTGCGGAAACTTCGTCGTTTGCATTGCCTTTTTCGGGAACGCCGTCGGAGGCAACCGATTGCGCCTTTGCTTTTTTATTGTCTTGCAAACGAGCCAAAATATCCGCAGTATCGAGCGTTACAGCGTGTTTTTTGCGCGATACGCTGTGATTCAGATTGACGAGATTGAGGCGCAGGGCGTTGAGAACGACGCATACGCTCGAGAGGCTCATTGCCGCCGCTCCAATCATCGGTGTGAGAGTGACGTTGACAGGTTCGAACGAGAGCGCGCCTGCCGCAATAGGAATGCAAATCACGTTGTATATAAACGCCCAGAACAAGTTTTCTTTGATGTTGAGGAGTGTGCGTCTCGACAACGTGACGGCTTTTGCCACGTCGGACAGAGAGGAGTGCATAAGCACCACGTCCGCGCTGTCAATCGCTATGTCCGTGCCTGCGCCTATCGCAACGCCCACGTCCGCCCTCGTAAGTGCGGGAGCGTCGTTTACGCCGTCGCCAACCATAATGGTCTTTCCGCGTTCGCCGAGAATAGACAAAACGAAGTCCTTATCTTCGGGCAAAACGTCGGAAATCGCAAAGTCGATTCCGCATTTCTTTGCCACGGCGTTGGCGCAGAGCGCATTGTCTCCCGTGAGCATAACGGTGGTAATTCCTTGTTTGCGCAAGGTTTGTATTGCTTCGACGCTGTCGTCTTTTAGGGTGTCCTGAACCGCGATGATGCCTTGAATATTGCCGTCGTATGCAAGGTAAAGCGGCGTTTTTCCGTCTTGTGACAGAGCGTTGAATTCATCCTCGAAATCGTCCGTATTCACGCCGTATTCTTGCATAAGAGAACGATTGCCGAGCAATGCGATTTTGCCGTTTACAAAGCCTTTCAAACCGTGTCCCGACAGATTTTGGAAGTTGTTCGCAGGGATTATATCTTCGCTTGAAATCGTTTGTGCTTCGCTCAAAATCGCTTTTGCGATGGGGTGCGAACTGCCTTGTTCGAGGCGTGCCGCAAGCATAATGATTTTCTCTTTGCTCAAGGCGGAAAGAGCAACGACGTCGGTAACTTTCGGCGTGCCTTTCGTAATCGTACCCGTCTTGTCAAGCACCACGAAATCGGCTTTTCCCGCTTCTTCGAGAGCGGTTGCGGTCTTGAAAAGGATGCCGTTTTTCGCGCCTTTTCCGTTGCCTACCATAATAGCGACGGGCGTTGCCAAACCGAGCGCGCAAGGACAACTTATGACCAAAACGCTTATTGCGTGTTTGAGTGAAGTTTCAAGATTTTTGGTAACCGCAATCCAAATGATAAAAACCGCCAAAGCAACCAAAATGACACTTGGTACGAATATTCCCGATACTTTATCTGCCGTTTTTGCGATTGGAGCCTTTGACGACGACGCGTCCTCCACAAGTTTTACGATGCCTGCGAGAGTGGTGTCGTCGCCGACTTTGAGTGCCTTGATTGTGAGAAAACCGTCGATGTTGTTCGTGCCTGAAACGACGTCGCTTCCCACGGTTTTGTCAACGGGCATACTCTCTCCCGTGACAGACGCTTCGTTGACGGAACCTGCGCCCGAAACGACCACGCCGTCCGCGGCAAAGTTTTCGCCGGGGCGAACGACGAACAAGTCTCCTTGCCTGAGGTCGGACAGAGGAATTTCCGTCTCTACGCCGTCTTTGAGAACTCGCACCGTTTGCGGCGCAAGATTCATAAGTCCTTTGATTGCGGAAGTCGTTTTGCCTTTGCTGTAAGACTCGAGCGTTTTGCCGAGCGTTATCAAAGCAAGAATCATTGCCGCAGATTCGAAATACAGATTGTGCGCAAGGTGGTGCAGGTGCATAGGATTTACTCCTGCCTGAATCATAAGCGCAACGCTGTAGATAAACGAGATACCGCTTCCCATAGATACGAGAGTGTCCATATTCGGTGCTTTGTGCAAAATGGCTTTCGTTCCGCTCACAAAAAATCTGCCGTTGATAATCATAATCACAAGCGACAAGGCAAGCTCGTAACCTGCGATAGCCATTTGATTTTCGGCAAAACTGTGTGGCAGAGGCCAGTTCCACATAAGCGCGCCCATTGACACGTACATAAGCGGTATGAGCAACACTATCGACAAAATAAGTCGGATAAGCAATACGAGCGTAGGATTGAGCTTGTCTTTTTTTGCCGATTTGTCCGAGGCAAGCGTCGCTTTGTAGCCTGCGTCGGCAACAGCCTTGCAGACGTCTTTGGGAGATACCGAATCGTCGAGAGTGGCAACCATAGAATTGGTCAAAAGACTCACGCTGACGTCGGTCACTCCGTCGAGTGCGCTGACGACTTTTTCCACTCGTGCGCTACAAGCCGCGCACGACATTCCCGATACGTTGAATTTGATTTTCTGCATAGTTTTATTATTGTCCTGAATCGGTTAAGTTATTTTATATTTTTCGCTTCTAAGTGGTTATTTCAGCTTTTTTACGAGGTTCACGGTTTCGTCGAGAATGTCGAGGTTGCCCTCAAGTACGTTTTCGACAACGCAACTCTTGAGATGGTCGGAAAGGACGAGATACCCAAAACTTTGCAACGCGCTTTGCACGGCAGAAAGCTGTATAAGAATGTCTCCGCAGTACCTGTTGTCGGCAAGCATATTTTTGATGCCCCCCAGTTGTCCGATGATGCGATTGAGCCTGTCGTTGAGCGCTTTTTGCTGACTCTCGGTGCGAGGTGTGTGTTTCTGATGATTTTGACAGCAAGAACAGTTATTTTCCATAAAAACTCCTTATACCCCCACGGGGTATTGATAGTATAAAACCGTAAAGTGCCGAATGTCAACAAAAATATTCAAAATTTCAATAAACGAGCAAATTTTTGAAAAAAGTGCGAAAAAAATTGACATTTTATCAAATAAAGCTCTTGATTGCATTGTATTTATAATATAAAATATATAAATAACGCGCATATAGGCGCAAAACAAAAAACAATCGGACAACCGAAATCACGCAAACGGAGAGGCACACTATGAAGAATACAAGGATAGGGCAAAGAACGATAAGAAAATTGCTGAAGGGCGCAGGCAGTGCGATATTGCTTGCGGCGTTGTTTGTCCTTGTCTTTGCCGGCACACTCTCCGGTGCTTTCGGCGTGGAAAATTCTCTCCGTGAAAACGGCATAATCGAAAACAACGTAGCGGATGCGGCTGTTGACGTGTCCGATAACGTACTTCAAACAAATCAAGTAAACAATGTAAAATACGCGAACAGTACATCAAACTGGTCTGCTATTTCTTCGGGCAATTCGGGTGTTACGCACGCAAAAACATCTGGTAGTACTGGTAATGCATTGAATACAATGTGGGATGATTCACCTACAGATATTGGCTTTACGGCAGTTGCAGTCAATGCTTATGTTAATAGTGAGAATAAGACAGGATATAATTTTACATCGACGATGACTATTACATTGCATTTTTCGTCGTTGGTGCAAGAATTAACTTTAAGCTCAAAATTGTATGCAGCAACAAACAGGTCAAATGGTTCAAGTACTTGTGACCATAATGCGCAGTCGTCGCTGCAGTATTACAATCCTGTTTCTAAATCGTATGTCGGTATGGGAACGGTAACTACAGGTACATTCAGCGATAACAATTATCACGAAAAAACCGATAGCATAAAGGATTATGTTATCGATACGTCGGCGTGGAGTTCTTCTAACGGACTCAAAACGATTACATTGAGATTGGTCGGTACGTTTTATTGTGAGAAAGCGACGTGGCAAAACTCTAAAAAAGAATGGGCAGCAGGTGTTGGTAATATTCAAATAGAAGCCAAATCATTGTCGGGCGCAGGCACTCAAGCAAGTCCTTTTTTGCTTAAAAACAGAAAAGATTTTGATATTTTCAGATTGTTTATCGAAGGCGGAGACGCAGGACAAGGCGTTTATTTCAAAGTTCAGCCCGACACCTCCAACGGACAAAACGGATATATCGATATGCTCGGTAACAATGCAAACTACGGAGCGTATACGCCCGGCGGTTTGTACGATTCGCAGGGTCACGGCAGTTTCAGAGGTCATCTTGACGGAAACAATGTCGAAATCAGGAATCTCGTTATCAGCGTAGGCACAGGCACGGCAAGAGCGGCTCTTATCGGTACTGCGGGAGACGGCGCGGTTATATCCAACGTACATATCGCTTCGGGTTCGAGCGTGTCGTCGCTTCGCTCCGACGCGGCAGGCGTCGTTGGCTTCGTTTCGGGCAACGTCACGGTGTCGGGGTGCGTAAACGACGCAACGATATATTCTCCGATGCAAAACGGCGGTATTGTCGCAAACGTTTCGACAAGCGGCAATTTGACTATTACGAATTGCCAAAACAACGGCACGATTTCGGGCTATAAACTTTGCGGCGGCATAGTGGGTTACGTCCAAAAAACCGCAACTGTCTCGGGTTGCGTCAACAATTCGAGCGGAAAAGTGTATTGCAGTATAGACGCAGGCGGCATCGTCGGATATGCAAAGCCAAGCACCTCGATTACGGGATGCACCAACAAAGGCACGGTAAGCGCGGACGTTCCGTCTTACGTTCCGTATAGCATCGTCAGATATGACGCACACGTTCCGAACACGAACGAAGGCGTCAGAAATATGATTTCGGATAGAAATCAGGAGTCAAAATACTGCACGTCCAAAAACGGCGCAATGAGCTTTGTCATCGAAGTGCCTGACGGAGTGTCCATTGCGAAGTTTGCAATAAGAAACGCAAACGACACGTCGGGTAACAGCGGTCGTGCGCCCAAAGAAGTTTATATTTGGGGTAGCAATACAAGACCGTCTCTCGGGGATAAAACCGACAAAGGCAACGCATACGGCTTGAACCCGACCGACGCAGGACAAAACGGCTGGACGAGCGTATACGAAAACGGCAATATCGGACTTGGCACCACCAACTATTACAGAAAAGAATATAGCCTCTCTCAAACACAGCATTACAAATATTATTGGATTCGTATCGCAGGCACAAACGGCGCGATTCAGTTCTCGGAATTTGAAGTTCTGAGCGGAAAAGGCAACGACATAGGCGGTATCGTCGGTTATGCGGACGGTACGTCATCCTCGGATAACGTCGTCGTGGATAGCTCGACAAACAACGGCAACGTCATCGGCGCGGATAACGTGGGCGGTATCGTCGGCGGCGGTTTGTACACCTCTATTTCGACTTCGGCAACCAACAGCGGAAAGATAAGCGGCGCGTATTGCGTGGGCGGTATCGCAGGTTGTGCGGGTTCGAGAGACGATTCGAACAAAGGCTTTAGCATCGCAAACGCACAAAACAGCGGAGAAATCATATCCTCGGGCGGAGAATACGTCGGAGGTATTTCCGGTTATAGCCGAGATACGAGTTATAGCGGCACGATAAGCAATACGGGCAATATCTCCGCTTCAAAGACGGAAAAAGTCGGCGGCGTCGTGGGATATTTGTACGGCGGATTGCTTGAAAACGCCACCAACGGCGGTAAAGTCGTCGGCAAGAGCCACGTCGGCGGCGTGGTCGGCGTTATCGAATGGGGACAAGTCAACAATGCGACCAACTCGGGAGAAGTGCGCGGAACAATAGACACGTCCGACAACAACAAGGGCGGTTATAACGTGGGCGGCATCGCCGGTTGGCTTTCGAGAGACTCAAGCGCAGACAATCCCACTTGCATTACGGGCAATCTTAACAACACCGGTTGCGTATCGGGAACGGACGCGGTAGGCGGCATCATAGGCAGAATCGAGTCGAGCGGAAACGCTACGTTTGATTGGAATGCAACCGTAAACATTTCGTCAAGTTCATTGAACGATGATTTTGACGGCGTACTCGGACGTTCTTACGTCGGCGGCGCGATAGGTTATTTGTCCGCAAAAGTGACGATACAAGGCTCTATCGGCATCTCGGGGTGCGACGTTGACAGCAA
Organism: Christensenella sp. UBA7588; assembly: GCA_002478945.1. Taxonomy (GTDB): domain Bacteria; phylum Bacillota; class Clostridia; order Christensenellales; family CAG-917; genus CAG-475. The sequence continues at coordinate 70,444 of DLKM01000019.1, read as the reverse complement.
CGGCTTCGACGGTTATGCAATCGGAGGTATCGTCGGCTACAACGCAGGCACGATAAAGAAAAAGAATACGAGCGACGTCATCGTTTGCGCGGTGCGAGTGATTGCCAGAGGCAGTTCTACGGTTGGCAGTATCGCTTATAACGGAAACACCTACTCGGGTTCTATTATCGGCGGTATCGTAGGTTTCAACGCAGGCACAATCGAGGGCGCAACCAGAACGAATAGAGCAAACGGAGACGCGTTGGACGTTATCAGCACTTCGAGCAGAGATTATCTCGGCGGTATCGCAGGCATAAACCTCGGCACGTTGAAGAATTGCGAAAATACCTCCACATACGTCGGATTGTTGCAAACGACCAAATACGGCGGACAATACGTCGGCGGCGTGGTCGGTTACAATGCGGGGGATATTGAAAAGTGCAAATCGACGTCTACGGTCAACGGCACAAAATACGTCGGCGGTTTGATTGGTTGCAACGACAAGTCGGAACTTGTCGTTGACGGATACACGAATACCGCCACGGTTACGGGCGAAAACTCCGTAGGCGGCATAGTCGGCGCAACGGTGGCTTCGTTGACGATAAAAAACAGCACAAACAGCGGAAATATAAGCGGCGCATATTACGTCGGCGGTTTGGTGGGCGCGTGCAACGACGCTTCGCTTACCGTTTACAACTGCTCGAATACGATTGCCGTAACGGGTTCTAAAAAATCAATCGGCGGTATTCTCGGCGGAACGACGGGCAAAAGCAGTCTTGCGATTTACGATTGCTACAATTCGGGAGAGATAACGAATACGGACGATTTGAGCAACGTCGGCGGCATAGTCGGACGTGCGTATACGGCTTCGACGACTGCTGAAGCGATATATATTCATAACTGTTACAACGTGGGCGCAATATCCGATACGGAAGGTACGGTGCAAAACGAGGTGTACGGCGTGGGCGGCATCGTCGGATACTTGCGAGCAGACGCAAGCGGCGTTGCGGTAGTAAGATATTGCTACAATAAGTCAAGCGTATCGGGCAAGATATTCGTCGGCGGCATAGTGGGCGGCGGCTATTACAACCATTATTTGACGATAGAATATTGCTATGCGATTGTCGACGGCAACAACGCCATTACTTCCAAAAACGACATAGCAGGCGCGATTTTAGGCGGCGCAAACGGCGGACAAGGACAAACCGTCAATTTCACGGTAAACAATTCGTGGGGATTCTACACGGACGAAAGCGTTCTCGATTCTCACAATACGGGCGCAGGCGCGTTCGGCGCGTATTTGCTTAATACTACGGGCAAACAGGTTTATCCGATTGTCGACAACGCACTCGATACCGATTGGACGAAAATCGCAAGCAAAGATATAACGAGTTTCTATATCGAGAGCGGAATAAGAGTGGAAAACAAGCATTATCTCGCGCTCCTGAAAGAAAATAAAGGCGAAAACGAGTCCGTAACAAAGAGCATCGCAAAGCCGTCTAATATAGAAAGCCTGTCAATAACGGCAAACTCCGACGGAAGCACCGTGTTCGGAGATTTGCGATATTCCGCCGCCACGACGACAACGGAAAGAAATATCCGCGTTTACAGCGAAGAAATCGTGTATCAAGCTCCGAATACCGAGTATACGGGTCCCGATTCCGAATTTGACAAGCAAGGCAAATCTACGAGATACACTTGGACGATTCAAGGCAAACGCACGGGATATATCGCGACTTTTGCAAAAACGAACGGAGACGACGTAAACGTTTCAACGGGCGGATATACTTTCAACTGCAAAATTACGGCGGACGACGTTTCTCCTGAAAAGATTTTCGGACAAATAGTAGGCGAGACGGGCGTCAAAATCGTTCCTCGTAAACTTACGCTCGATTATAAACTTTTGTTAGATTCCGTCCTCGGAAACAACGTTTACAGAAACGCAGACCACGGTCTCGATGAAATAAAGATTTCAAGAGTACTCGACTATGCGAGCTTCGGCAACGTTATCACGCTTAACAAACAAAACGCGCAAGATTTTTCCTATTCCTATCAGAGAGAACTCGTATTTACCGCAACGGGAACTTTCTCGGCGGTCAACGTCGGGCAATATTCTTACACGCTCACAATCGAATCTTCCAACTACACCTTCGAGTATCCGCAAGGCACGGACGTTGCGGATAAGACTTGGAGTTTCGATATAACTCCTTTCGACTTGTCGGGCGCAAACGTATGGTTCGGTGTTAAATACGATTCGTCGGATATAAATTATATCAATAATATGGTGGTAACCAACAACGTTCTCGATTACGTCAACGGCATCGGTTATTATCCGCTCAACGCAACCGCGACGCAAACGCCGCAAGCGTTGATATATCAAAATGACAATTATAAGGCTTCTAACTTTGTTATATATGTAAGATACAGCAACGGAAATTACGACGTACTCGATTTAAGCAACGAATACACGCTTTCCGCTCTTGCTCCTGCGGGCGAAAATCACGTCAGCTCGCAGTCCGTTTCCGCAACGGGCGTGGGCAACTTCGCAAACGTCGTAACCAAATATTACGTCGTTTTGGACAGCGATTTCGGCTGGACTTCATCCGACAACACGGAAAGTTGGGGTACGGCAAAAAATCCGTTCGTCATTTCCACGCAAGCGCAATTTATGCGTTTGAGCCAAATTCTCAACGGAGATAAGGCGTGGAACTCAATCAACAGCGACAACCAAAACGTTGTGCTTGCAAAAGATACTCGCTCCGTTGCGAGAGACAGGTCTTACGAGGGCGCATACTTCGTCGTTACGGCGGATATTGACCTCGACGAAACGTTTATGCCGATAGGCAACGACGTATACGTTTTCAAGGCAAAGAGCTTTGCAAGCGCAAAGACGCAGGACGGGGAAGTTGTGCTTGCGGAAATATCCTACGTTTATTCCGACTCGACGAGGAGTTACGCAGGACTTTTCGGCAATGCGGAAGGTACTTCGTTCAAGAACTTGTACGTCAAGGGTAAAGGCGTCGTGCAAGGACACGATTACGTCGGCGGCCTCGTCGGCAGACTTATCGACGGAAGCGTCGATAACTGCACGTTTGCGAGTTCGCAATCCGTCGAGGGACACGATTACGTCGGCGGCTTGATAGGCTATGCGGATAATACCGCAATCGTTTATGACACTTCTTCGGCGAATATGTCGGGTGCCGCAAACCTTGTCAGAGCGACGGTAAAAGGACATTCCTACGTCGGCGGTATCGTCGGCAAATGGGTTGTAAAGTCGGCGTCGCAATTCAATGCCTCTAACGCAGAAGGTCTGTATTTCTCCAACACGGGCAACGTCACGGTATCTTCCGTTGACGGCGGAAGTTACGTCGGCGGTATCGCAGGTCAACTCGACGCGTCGCAATGCTCCGAAACGCTTGACGTGCTTGCGAGAATCAACAACGGAAGCGCGTCCGACAACTCTCCGAGATTTACCGTTGAGGGAAGCAATTTCGTGGGCGCGTTGTACGGCTCGTTCGTGGGCGCAGGCATAGACAAAACCACAATCAAAGTTTTGAGAGAAGATTATATTTTCGCAACGCTCAAGCTCAACGGCAGCGGCTATGCGGTGGGCGGACTCGTCGGATATTTGACGAACGCAAATCTCAAATTCGAAGTCAATTACACGGTCAACAACAAGAATGTGCGCTTTACGCTCGGCAACAATTCTCCGTCGTTCTTCGGCGGATTGATAGGTTTCCTCGGCGAGGGCGCGACGATAAGCGGTAAAAACACTCAAAGTGGTTTCGTTACTTTGACAGACTCGACTGCGTTCGGAAGCAGCGCAAACAGACTCGGCAATTTCGTCGGCGGTTTCGTGGGTTACGTTTCGTCGGGCGCGGGCAGAGTCAACGGAGACGCAACGATATTTGCAGACGACCTTATTCTCGTCAACGAGCGTGCAAGCGAGATTTATGCAACGGATTTTGTCGGAGGACTTATCGGCGCGTTCGGAAAACTCGAACAAAATAAGATTCCGAACGGTCTCGCAAGCGATTATCCCGAGCTTTACAACAATTTGAGATACGGCAGTCGCGCGGCAAACGACAATTCCAACATAATTTCTTTCAAACCGCAGAAAGCAAACAATGCTGCAAGCGTTACGGGTTCGGATTACGTCGGCGGTTTGTTCGGTTCGGCGGCTTCAAACGTATTGATAGAACTTAAAAACGTTCAACAAGACGAAATCGAGAGTATGTCTACGGCAACTTTCGAAGTGTTCAACTCGGGCGCAATCGTCGGCAATAATTACGTCGGCGGTATCGCAGGATACCTCGGCAACGGCTTGCATACTCTCGAACGCATCGTTAACAGGGGCAAAATAGGTTCTGCAAACGCAGAATACGTCGGCGGACTCGTAGGCTATCTCGTCAGCGGAGACGTGTCGAACAGCGTGTCTGTATACAACGGCACCACGCCCAATGCTTCGTCCGATATGTACGTCGGCAAACAAAACGTCGGCGGTCTTATCGGTTACATGCAGGGCGGTTCTCTCACGAACAGCATTTCGACGGGCTTCAAATTCGACGGCTCGAACACTTCGCTTACCAAAGGCGGCGTGGTCGGCGGCGTGGTAAACCCGAGGATAGAGGGCAGTTGGACGATATATATCGCAACTTCTCCGACGGAAATCACTACGAGCGTCAATAAAAACGGCAAATTCGTCATCGTCGATTCTTCGATAACCAATCAGGTAGGCGTATTCAATTTCGTGCTTGCGATGGCAGGCGTATGCAAAGAAACGAAATACAACGATTACATTTTCAAACAAGGCGAGCTTCTTATCGGCGTAAACTATCCGACGGACAACGTAAGTCAACTTGCGTTTTACGACGCAAACGGCAGAGACTCCGTTATGACGTCCGCGACGTCTACGCTTGCGCAAGCAAACGGAATCGTCCGCATAGGCGTGCCTATGAACGGCGGAGAAAGTTATTCGGTGTGCGTACACGAGGTCAAATTCAGCAATATTGCAAGATATTCTTCTTCGTCGTCGATAGAAATTACGCAAGTCGACATTGACGACGCGCGTAAAAACGTAAGTGAATGCGCTTCGATGACGAATGACCAAATCAGAACGTATCTTCTTAACAATGCGGATAAACTGAATGCTCAAAGAGGTTATAAAGCTCCATCGGGCGCAGATAATCGCTATTACGCCAACGTAACGAACGCGGACTACTATGCAGACGGAACGATAAAACGAATCGTTGCGAATATATTCTTCAGAGGCATACTCGTAGGTTCTACCGAAACAACCGACGGACAACAAGTCGGACATTACGAAAAGGACTTCGAATATGGCGACGAAACCAACCCGATTACCATAAGCAATCAAAAAGAATGGAACGATTTCGCATGGTCTATTTACACGGGAAAACAAGACTATTACGGAATGTACGTCAAGTTGCTCACGAGCGAAGTTAAGATTACCAAACAGGCGTCGCACACGGGTACGAACAACGCAACGTACAACTTCAGCGCGGCTATAAACAATCACGCATACAACGCCGCAAACACCACGGACAAGACGAACGCAACGTCCAACCTCGGCTACAATATGGCGGGCAATATCGCAATGGGTTACGGTACGATGTCCAGAATTACGTTCAGCGGCAACGTAGAGGCAGGAAGCGAAACGCCTTCGTTTAAGGGTACGTTTGACGGCAACGGCAATTACATAACCATTCAATACGAGGAAAGTGCCTCAAGAGCCAGCGTATTCCCCAACGCAGAGGGCGCAACCATAGAGAATCTGACCGTTGAGGGTTACGTCAAAGCAACGGGATTGAGCGGCGGAACAAACGACACCGTGCGCACTATGAGCGACTATCATATCTTGTTCTCCAAATCTGGCAACAGCGCAACCGCAGACGAGGGTATATACAAGATAAACGACGGAAATACGGGTTCCAAATATTATTCCGCAAATAACTCCGTGAGTTTCGTTGCGGAATTCGTCGCGCCTTTGTCTGTGTCAGGCTTTGCGATTACAAACGGCGGAGATAACGCTACATACCCCACGAGAACTGCAAAAATAGTCAAAATCTGGGGTTCTAATAAAGACAGAGGCACTCAAAGAAACAACGAGAACGCACTCGGTGCGGAGGCAAGTACTTCCGACGGTTGGACTCTCGTATATTCGAGCAACAATATCGGTCTCGATAGCGGCAACGGCGCAAGCAAGAACGTGACTTTCGGCAATGCATCCGCATACAAGTACTATTGGGTGTACATAGAGGGTAACGGCGGCGGAGTGCAGTTGTCCGAATTCGGCTTTTTGCAAGGTCAGGGATTTGACTGCGCAGGCTTCGTCGGAAAACCGTTCGGCTCTCTCGTTTTCAAAAACTGCAAGAATAAAGCGGACGTCAGCGCGTTGCGCAACGCGGCGGGCATTCTCGGATTCAACGACCAACAGGGCTACATCATTACGCTCGAATCCTGCGTAAACGAGGGCGACATAACTTCGCTCGAAGGTTCGTTTACTATCGGAGGAAGAAGCACGACCTATTCTTACGACGACGGCTGGGGCAACAAAGCGTACAGTTACGGCACGGGCGGTATCATAGGTTCGGTCAAGGGTTCGTTGACCATTCAGAGTTGCCGCAATACGGGTAGAGTCGTGGGCGGACATAACGTCGGCGGCATTATCGGTTGTAGTGACGGCACGCAAGGCAGTATTGCGGAACTTATTATCGACAGTTGCGCAAACTCGGGCTTTGTACTTTGCAACTCGGGATACTGGAGCGCAGACGAGGGTAGCAGAGACAATGACGATACGAGCGATTACGAAGGTAAAAACTCTTACGGCATAAGGCTCAATATTTTCGGTTACGTCGGCGGTATCGTCGGCAGAACGGGCGAGTATTCCATACTCAAAATGTATGCGAGTTACAACTCCGGACGAGTGATAGGTTTGTCTAATATGGTCGGCGGTATGGTCGGCGGCGTCGGATACCTCTATCAACCGAATGCGGACACCAACTACATAGTTACGGGCGGTAAATCCGTTATCGCGTATTGCTACAATATCGGCGAAGTCAGCGCGGGCGGCACTTTCCCCAAACACACGGCAAACCTCAGTTACGTCGGCGGTTTGATTGGTACCGAACGTAAAAACGACGGCGGTAACGTCGTCGGCGGTATTGCTGGTATCGTCGGTAACATCGACATTCTCGATTGCTACAATACGGGCAGTATAACCGCTTACGGAATTACCGCATACAACAGGTCGTGGCAGTTGCGCGCAGGCGGTATCGTCGGACAAAGCGAACCGCTTGCAGGCAATGCGGTAAGTTTCAAGCGTTGTTACAATATAGGAAAAGTTAACAGCAGACATATTCTCAACACGATGGGCGCAGGTATCTGGGATACCGCCACCGCATTGCGTTACGGCGCAGGTATATCGGGATACTGCGACAACTACAACAGTTCGGCAAGCAGAGTCAGCGCGTCCGATTGCTATTCGATTGCGTATTCGGTCACTTTGCGAGTCGCAAATCAGAAGTCTACGATAACGGGTTACAGAGATTCGGGCTTCAATAACTGGTACAGCGACCAACGCAACGTAAACTGGCTGTATTCTGACGGCGTTGCCAACATCGGTAACGCGCAAGAGTATTGCGTAAAGACGGGCGACCTTTGCCAACATTACAGAGATTTGACCGCTTTGATGAAATCTGACGCAAGCGTCAACGTCCCCGGTACGGGTTGGAAAACGGGCAACGCATATAACAATTTTAACGGTACCGCAACATCATTCAATTTGAAAGCATCCTATTCGTCCATAGACGCGGATTTGCCGAATATGAGTATCGGAGATTATCCGTCGGGTTGGATTTTTGTTTACGGATGTCTGCCTCAACTTGCGGTATTCGCAGTAGATACTTATAACGGTTTGAGTATGCGCTCGGTCAACTACGGTCGCGACGTGTACGGAGAGTATCAAGTTGGCGCGGCAGGCACCGAGTTCAGCCCGTACGTCATCAAGGACGGTATCGATTTGCTCGGATTGCAAACCCTCGTCGATTTGGGTTACGACTTCGACGGAAAATACATCGAGTTTGCAAACGGCACCAACAACCTCGAGGAATCCGTAAGTAAAACCATAAATATGAATACGGAAAGCTCAAATACCTCGAGCTTTGCAAAATCTTACAAGTATACATCGGACGATAGCAATTACAGCGGTGGAAAGAGCTATCATTTGTTCTCGTTCGGCGCGGCGCAAGACTATTCAAACTGGAAAGCGGAAAACTACGCTTATTCGAACGGAAATACTCTCACAAAGGGCGCGTCTTTTGCAAACCAGAACTTTATTCCCGTCGGAAGATACGGCGCAAACAAGGTGTTCAAGGGCGTTATCAGCGGAAAGCAGGAGACGGGAAATACCACGCTTTACAACTTGCGCGTCAATTACGTTTCCAACGCAGGTTTGTTTGCCAACGTTCAGGATGCGGAAGTGCGCAATATAACGGTTACGGGCAACGTGTATTCGTTCTCGGGCGCAGACAACAATTCGACGGCGGGCGGTATCGTCGCAACCGCTTACGGTTCTACGATAATAGACGGCTGTCAGGCAGGTACGACATCGTGGCTTAACGCTTATGCGTACGGAAAGAACAAGTCTTATGACGAAAGCAACGTCTCCGCAATCAAAACCGCGGCAGGCGGTATCGTCGGCTCTGTCAACACGATGCGTTACGATAGCGGTCGTTATTCGTTCTCCGAAGGTACCACGGCAACGATTTCAAACAACGTTTCCAAATACGCCGACGTGAGAAGCGCAAAAAATAACATCGGCGGCATCGTCGGTTTGGCAACGGGCAAATATACGTCGACAGCCACCGCGGAAGGCAAGAACAACAAAGTCGAAATCGTCGGTAACGGTGTGGAATATGCGTGGATATATGCTTTGGCGGCGTCGGGTTGCAATCTCGACGACGTGGCGACCAACGTCGGCGGCATTATAGGATATAGCGACGATTACATTACCGTTCTTGCAAGAGAATGCACGGTCGGCGTGAACAACGGCGGTTCGAGAACGGTTCGTATAGAAGGCGAAAACAGAATCGGCGGTATCATCGGGTCGACTCCTGCCGCAATCAACGAAATTATCGGATGCAAAGTGTACGAATCGACCACTATCGCTCGCCAATCCAACTGGGGAGCGGTTACCAACGCAGGAGACGGCGGCACGGCTATAGGCGGTATCGTCGGACAGACGCGCAGCGCAACGGGTACCGACCCGATTACGACAACGTTCAGCGGAAATATCCAGTTCTACGGCACTATCAGCATAGCGGTTCAGACAAATTATATTTCAGAAAGCAATCGCTCCAACGACGGCGTGGTTCGCAACGTAGGCGGAATCGTAGGAGATATGGGTTCGGGCGCGCGTATAGCGACAGGCTCGGAAATTTCCGTCGGCGGCAAAATCGAAATCACGGCTGCCGTAGATTCTACACACGTCAATCGTAATATCGGCGGCGTTGCGGGACGTACCAACGACGTTGCGTTCAGCGGTTCGTTTATGGTTGCGCCTGCTTTGAGTGCGGAAACGGCGTATCAAATCGGCGGTTTCATAGGCAAGAACAACGGCACCGTCAATATCCTTGCGGACAATACCACCATAGAGATAGGCGGTAACATAACGGGCAGTAAGGACGTCGGCGGTTTCATAGGATACAACAGCGCGACGGGTACGCTTGTCATCGGCGCAGACCAGTATCGAGCGGTTTCCTACAATTCCGCTTTGGATATTAACATTCTTGAAAGAATAGAACAGACCGAGACGTTGATTGACGCTTCGGGTAACAATATCGGCGGTATCGTCGGCAACAACGAGTCGGGCGGTATTGTCAATATCGTAAAAGGCAACATCGTCAACGGCGGTTCAATCGGTTACAGAAATAAAAACGACGCAATCGTCGGCAACGTCGCAAGCGACAACGTCGGCGGTATTATCGGCGTCAACAACGGCGCTTTGACGACGGGCGGCAGCAGATACGCAGACGTCAAACTGTCGATTACCAACAAAGGTAAAGTGCAAGGTCGCAACTACGTCGGCGGCGTTATAGGCAAGCTCAACTTCGGTACTATCGCAGGCGATTTCATCAACAGCGGTAACGTCAAAGGACACGATTACGTCGGCGGCTCAATCGGTTACGTTTCAAAAGACGCGGAGATAATCGCTCAAACGAGCGAAACGTTGTTTGAAAACGTCGCGACGGGTGCAACGTCGCAAAGCGACGCACTCGTGGCATGGGGCGCGTATTCCTCTGCGGACGATGCGGCTTACAACGTCGAGGGCAACGATTACGTCGGCGGTTCAATCGGCTTTATGCTCGGCAAATCGCTCGGTAAAGGCATAGATTGCAAGGTCGTTTTCCGCTCGAGCGGTACGGTCAACGGCAATAAATACGTCGGCGGCTCCATAGGCGTGCTTGCAGGCGAGACGATGTACACCGACTTTATCAGCGAAGGTTCGATGGAAAAAGTCGACGCGACGACGGCAGTCGGCGGTTCGGTGGGCTTTATCGGCGTACCTAATCCTCTCGTTATTTCCACCGATGAAAACGAAAGAATCGCGTCTGCGGATATAAAGGTTACGCACACGCACTTCGAGGCAAACGGCACTTTGACGCTTTCGGGCAAAAACGCCGCTTCGGCAAAGGCAAGCGCACCCGATGAGTACACTTGGGGCGGTATAGGCGGCGCAATAGGCGCAATAGGCGACGCAACCGACAATCTCTTTGACAATTCGGGCAAAGACAAGTGGTCGGACAATACATATTATGCAAGCGGCAACGTCGACGCAAAGAATTTCTATCACGTCGGCGGCATCGTCGGTCTTATCAAAGCCGACAACATAACCATTGCAAATATGCTCGCATACGACACGATAGTAACGGGCGCAAAGAACGTCGGCGGTATCGTGGGCGCAACGGTGGGCAAAAAGACCGTCATAGATTCCGCATTCAGCATCAGCACCAAAATCGACGGCGGCGTGTTTACCGCAACCGAAGGCAATGCGGGCGGTATTATCGGTTTGTCCGTGACGTCGGCCGAAAACGCTTCGGACGAGGAAAAGGCAAACGATACCGACGCAAGCACTTCCTATTGGGTAAAAGGCTACAGCAACTCCGAACTTGCAGGCTCCAACGTATCCAGACTTCAACAGACGTTGGGAAGATACACTCTTGCTTACGAGTCGTGGACGGACGCCGACGGCAAGACGATAACGGTTATCTTTACGGAGGAACTTATCGGCAAAGGCGCAACGGAACAAACTCCGTCCGACAACCCGACAAACGACGGTATCGAGGCAATTTATCCCACGCCGTATTACTACATCGAGGCGGTAGGCACGCACAAAGCCGCAAGCGGCAAGACGTACACCGTAAATCCCGACGAAGTAACGGCTGAAAACGGATACATTCTGCTCACGCTTCAAAGCACTCTGACGTGGAACGATTATTTCGAAGGCACGTCGGTAAAATATGTCGAGGAAGCAAACGCGTGGGTAGTTGAGAGAGAAAACTGGACGCAGTATTCCACGGGTACGAAGCAAACGGGTTGGTATTTCGTATACGCAAACGACCAATCCGAACAAGAATCGATAGGTATCGTAAGCGCGGTACACACGCAAAATATCAACCTTGACGAGTTGTATTGGAAGCGAATTGCGGACGCATATACCGCAAACGAAAGAGATTTGGGACTTGACGACCCCGATATAAATCCGATTTATTCGCTTATCGTCAAAGATACGTCCAAAACGGGAGTCGTAAGCGGCGGACAACCCGAAAAAGGTATGCTTTACGCAACGGCGACGAGCGCGGACTTTATGACGAAATCGAGCGCAAGCGGCTACTATATGTACATTGCGTCGTCGGGAACAGTCAAACCCACGGCACAGCACGGCACGGCCGCGGACGAAAATAAATTCTTTATCAGAGTCGAAGCAGGCTCCAAAGATAAGGTCGCAGGAAACGTGGCTGTGTATTATCGCTCCATTGCAATGGGCAGTTCTATCAAATACAACGGTTACGAGCGTTTTGCGCCTATCAGTTTGCAAGGAGACATAACCTACGACACGTCCGTTTACAACGGCGATGAAAGGGACGAAAAGAACCAGTACTACTATAACACCCAAAACAAAGCGGGAGAAACGCCGAAAGAGGCAGGCACCTATTATTCCACCGTCAACGTTTACTATTTCGACGACAACGGAAAGGCGTACATCGTAGGCGGTATTTTCGAGGGCGCGTGGAGAATAAGCCGTCGCGACCTTACGTTCTCCGCAAGCGGAATGAATTCCAGTTATATCTACGGTCAAACCGCAGAAATACAGACCACTCTGACGCTTTCGAACGTTGCGAATCCCGACGCGGATACGTTTGACTTCGTCGTGAGAATTACCGACGAAAAGGGCAACGTGCTTGCAAACATCACTTGGGACGGCAACGGCGCGCCGAACGCAAAGATAAGCGACAATACGGCAAAAATCGTCGTTAGCAACGCAACGTGGATAGACGGCGAAACGGTTGCCGCCGATAGGAAATACAACGTCGAGGGCGAATCCGTTGTCAAGAATACGAGAACGGCAATGTTCAGCGTGACCTACAAGATGGCAAAGACGTACAAGATAAAAGTGTTGAGTATCTCCGATACGAAAAACTATCTTATGCCGAACGACGACTATCAGTTGGTGGTTCAACGCAAGAATCTGACCGTAGACCTCAGTCCCACGGGCGCGCGATTCGATTATGCAAAGCACACCGCGACGTGGACGGTTGACGGCGTTATCGCAGAGGATAATTTCGCTTTGGTTCTCAGCCAGTTCATACCCAAGGTACACGTCGTTATAGACAGTTATAATACGCCGTTCGTCGAGACGTGGAACGTGAACGAAGCGCTCGAAATCAAGGACGGAAACGGCAAAATCGTTGCCAAATTCGAGATTATCGGCAATACAATCAAACTTACGCAAGTCGAGAGCGTCGGCAGGTATTATATAGAATTTGCCGCGCCTTCCGACGATTGCAACTATAAGTTCAACAACAACGAGACGAGTTCTTACGACGCGCCGAGTTATCATATCGGTCTCAATTCGATAACCGTGACGTGGAGTACGGATGATTCGTCGGGCAAACACATATACAATGCGTCAACAAAAGGCAAGATTATCGCAAAAGTGTCTGCGGCTTATACAATCGCGAACTTTGCCGATTTCGTTTCGACGTACTTCAATCAATACGTCAACGGAAGAAAACTCGACGCAACGGCAAAGAAAACCGTTACCGTGTCAAACGGCGTTGCGACTATAGTATTCGAAACGACGAGTTACAATGCAGGCAAATACAGCGCAGGTTTGGAATATTCCGACGCGATACCCAAGACAGACTGCGTTTATAAAGTCGTCAACGCGACGAGTGTTTCGGGCGATAAGAGTACTAAGAACTACGAGATTGAAAGAGCCACGCTTTACGTTTCGTTCAACATCGCGGACGGACAAAGATATGTGTACAACACAAAGAGACAAGGTCTTACGGAAGTGTATGTAAACGGCATTTTGTCCAACGATAAGGTGTATATCAAAGTGTCGGGAGACGTGCGCGGAAACGGTGCGGTTGACGGAAGCAAGTTTGCGATTTCACTTACCGACGACAATATCGACGCAAAAGATTATTCCGCAACCGTCGAACTCGACGAATCCTCCGGCGCAGGCAAAAACTATTTGTTCTCGGGTAATACGACGACGAAGTCGGTTTCGTGGACGATTACGCCCAAAGATTTGACGATAAGCAATCTGAAGGGCGGAAACGTAGACTACGACGCAACGCCGCATTATCCCGAAATAGATATTTCGGGCGTCGAAAACGGAGACCGCCTCGGCGTGTTCAAGTACGGAGACGACACTATCGTCGTAAATTACTCGATTTCGGGTACGACGAGCGGCGTGTTTATCAACGTGGGCGAATATACGATTAAAGTTGCCGATTCCAACACGATAACGGCAACAAGAAACGGCAAAGCGGTTCCGTCGAGCAACTACAACGTTCTCAACAACGCAAACAACGAAGTCAAATTTATCATCAATCCGGCTACGGTTACGATAACGTGGGAAGATTATGCCACGGTGGGCCCGTTCGTTTACACAAAGACAAATAAGGGCTTGGCAATCAAGAGCCTGACCTTCCTCGCAAACGGAAATACGCATACGAGCAACGTTTCTAACGGAAGTTTCGCAGGCTACGGCAACGACAAACTTTTGGTATCGATTAAGGGTTATCAACAAGACGCAGGTTCGAATTACAAGATGTCCTACGACTCTCACGACCTCGTTAAGAACACCACCAACAGCAATATTGCTCCTATAAGCGGAAACTACGTCTTTAGCAACGGCCTTACCAGCGGAGACTTTGCAATCAACAAATCGATATTGAAAATCGAACGCCCGAGCGGCAGAATAAGCAAGGTTTACGACGCAACGCAAATCGTACCCGACGAACAGTTGAAGAATATCGGCTACACCATATCGTCAACCAACGGCGGCGAGTATCGCAGCATAAGCAAAGACGCGTTCAATATAAGCGCGATATATCTCGACAAGAACGTAGCGAGCGGAATCGCAATCAGATTCACTTATTCGCTCAAGTCGACGTACAGCAAGAACTACGCTTACACGAATTCGACCGAGGACGCGTATATCGGCACGATTACGCCTGCGACGATAATAGTTACGCTCGATAAACTGCGCAACGGCAGAGCGACGAGAGCGTTCGGCGAGAACAGCAGCGGTATCAACGTATTCTACGGAGGCGCAAAGGGCGCAGTCAACGGCGTTAAGAACAACAAGAGCAACACTTATCGTCTCGGCGAAGGCTTTACGATAAGCGGATTCCCGAGCGACGAACGTGCCGAATCCGTCAGAATCGTCGCAAGATACGTCGAAGTCGGAAACGGCAGAGCCGCATTCGACGGATACGTCAACTTCGTTTACAACGACGGTACGGACTTCGTAAGAGGCAGAGCGACGGACGCACGCGTTTTGCAGGACAACCTCTTTAAGAGCCTTGTGTTCAGCATCGAGGACTGCGTGGAAAACAGCAACGCAAGCGCAAACTACAACTTCCAAGTCGTCGACGCGGCAGGAGAATCGTTTACGGGTAATACGCTCGGCGATGACGATAATCCGATAACCATCTACGACAAGGCGGACCAAAACACCAATCACAAGAACAACGCTTCGTCCACGCCGTTGACGATAGAGATTACCGTCAAGACGTACAAGATAAGCTACGACGGCGAAACTACTTCGCAAAGCTACGCCAAAGCGGACGGTTCTTACAATACCGATTGGAAAGACGTAAGGGCGGTCGGAGTACCCGATGACATCAGCGTCGAAGTGACCAACGGTTGGAGATGGGAAGCCGACGGCGTAACACCGAAGAAATACACCAAATATACCGTAATTCAAGGCAGAGCGGGCAGCAAGGTGCTTTCTGCGAAAGTATCGGGCGTAAACGGCAAGCATCTCAACTACAATATGACAAATCAACCCGTGTTGACGATAGGTTATTTTGTCGAAAACAGCGGAGACGAATTTGAAATCGGTTCGCTTTCCTCATTGCTCATCGCGTCGTATTATTGGTGGGTAAACGCAAATGCGGAGAATCCCGAATTTAACCAGACAATCAACACGACTGTCACTTGGACAAAGATTGTAAGCGACGCCGAATACGAATCTGGCGTGTTCAGCAAGCCGACGGACGCTCCTGAAGAAGTTACGTCGTGGGACGAGTACTTCGAGTGGCTCGAGAATAACAAGGGAATTACGGTATTCCTCAACGAGACGGGCGACGTCGGAGAAAAAGGCACTTGGGGTTATTATACGGTAACCAACTCGGGCGAAGCGAAATCGTATTCGGTATTCAGACAAATCAAAGATATAAACGGTACGTTCACGGACGCAGATATAGCGATGCTCGACAACTTCTTCCAGGTCTACAATATCGAAACGGACAAGTTGCAAAAGAAGGAGTGGGGCTACGGCGGAGAGTTTATCGAAAACTTCGTTAAGGTCGGTTCGGGCAACGTGGCGGTTGCGCTCGGAAGCATTTTCAAATCCCTCGATAACGGGTTTACAGGCACTTACGACGGCGGCGGTTACGTCATCGAATACTTCAATATAATGAGCTTCGAAAGCGGTGCAAACGTCGGTATGTTCGACGTGATAGGCGGCACGGCAATCGTTAAAAACCTGCATTTGAGAAACTTCACGATAACCGCGACGACGGGTAACGTCGGCGGCATCGCAGGCAAAGCGATAGTCGGAGAAAACGCTATCGAAAACGTCTCGTGGCACGGCACGATTTCGATGAGCGGAGACGGCAACGTAGGCGGTTTGCTCGGTTGGTCGTCAAGGTCTGTTACAAAAGCAATCGCACTCGGCACAATCAATGCGAAAGGCGGCAATATCGGCGGTCTAATCGGCTCGATTGAGAAAGATGCAACGTCGCAAGAGAACGTTGAAGTGTCAAATGCGGTGTCGTTTGTCTACGTTGACGCAACGGGAAGCGTGAGCGCGACTATCGCAAGCGCAACGGGCGTGAGTGTAAGTGACGTATTCTATCTCGCGTCGTCTGCGTGGAAACGCAACGGCTCTGCGTTTACGTCGTCCGACGGAAATTACGGCACGGCAAAGACGTACACGCAGTTGATTGACGGCGAAAGTGCGGAAGGTGTCGTAAAAGCAGGTTCGTTGAGCGGATATACGGCTATCGACGGCAAGAAGTATTATCAAGGTTCTCAAAAGGGCGTGTACGATATGCTTGACGACGTAGATTTGTCGGATAACGCAAACCGCGCGACGTTGAACGCAAGACAAAGTATGCGCCTCAAGGATATTATCGACGTATACGTTTTGATGTACGACGTCAAGGTCGTAGATGTAAAAATGGGTACTTCGGACGACGATACGGCTCAAGTTTATGAGATTTCCGCTTCGAGTTGGCTTGTCGGAAGCAAGCACGGCACGGATACGGACGCAATCGCGATAACGAATAAGCAACAGATTTCGCTGTTGAGAGAATTGCGTTTTGCGACGTTCGAACTCGGCGCGGACGTAGTTGCTCCGACGACGAGCGGCAGCGATTACGCTTACGGAGGAGTGTTCTTCGGAAAAGTCACGGTTGCCGACGGCAAGTCGTACAAGATTGACTTTGGCGGAAAGAGAGCGTTCGAGTATTCGCTCAACGCGATTCCGACCAAAACCAACGCATAAATTTTATAAAAACAAATAAAACGACCCGATACATTGTATTAAATATATAATACACATCGTATCGGGCGCGCAAGGCGCACGAGGAAAACGAAAGGATATGGAAAACTCCGCACGCAAAAAATTCAGAATCAAAATGGTGTTCGGCATAGCGATACCGCTTTTGATTATGGTCGTTACCGTTGTAATGGTAGGGGCTTCTTTTGCGTGGTTTACAGATTCGAGAGAGATTGACATATCCACGATTATGTTTTCGACTGCCGAGGCTTATAGGGTAGACTTTAATATGGGCAACAGCGAGCTTTGGGAAAACACCGAATACGCGGGGCAGACCGCGCTTGCAAAGGACGGTTGCGTCATTTCCAAATCGAAAGCCTACAACAACCCCGGTAACGAAAGCAACCGTGCTTTCAGCTTCGTCAACGTCATATCGCTTGACACTTCGGATAGATTCGTCGATTTCACGCTGACCATCGACAGAGCTTCCATATCCAAACAAGACGTGGGCGTAACCAGAGATTACGCAAACGACGCGCAGAACATCAAATACGCGTTCACTTGGTTTTTCAAGGAACACGTCGCAAGCGACGATAAGGTGTCCAACTTCACACTTTATGAGGATAAGGAAAAATATCTGCCCGTAGATACCGCAAATCAGACTCTTTATACGCCGTTCGGCAAACTTACTTTCGACGCAGACGGCTATGTGTCCAAGGTAAACGACGCAACCGTGTTCGTCGATAACAGCGGCAACGAACAACCCGTGAGCGAGTTCAGCGTTCTCAATGCGCCGCAACAGATAACCGGTTTTAACACGAGAAGCAGTTCGAGCAAGTTGTTTGATTTTTACATAGTTTTTGCTCCCGAAAAACTGTTTTGGTCTCAATTCTGCAAAGCGGACCTTGCGCAAACCGTTTCGGGAAACAACGTTACATATTCGGACAAATACACGGTATCTTCGCTGTATCAGGATATAGACACGCAACTTATAACGGGCAATTTGAGCAATCAAATGTACTATTCGGGTATGGATTATCTCGGCTCGACGTTTACTTTTTCGGCTTTAATCAACGTCGCAAGAATTACGGAAACGGAGGGCGAGTGATATGAATAAGACAAAACGTACGCTTGTAGTTTCTTCCGTCGTAATGGCGTTGGTACTCGTGGTTACCGTCGTAAGCATCACGGCGGCGTGGTTTAGCACCACCGCAAATACGTCGCAGGACAATTTCACGATAAATTCCACGACGTTGCAAGAGAGCGCAAATATAACTATCGGAGACAGCGATATAGAGGAATCCAACACGTTTGCGTGGCCTGCCGTGTTGAAAGAAGGCGTGATGCAGAGGGGCGAGTCGTACCCGAGCGGAACAGCTCTCAAGAGCGCAAGCGAAAACGTGCTTACTCCTGCAAGGGTTGCGGTGTTCTATTTTCCGATTAACTTTATCGGTTCATCCGACCTCGAAGGCAATCAGTCGATAGACGGACGCAGGTCGTTGGTGCTTAAAGTCAGCAGTGCGAAAATCGTTGCGAACGTCACGGACGAAAACGGTCAGACGGTAAAAACCGTGGTTGACGAAACAGACTACAAGGACGAATTCAACGTGGAGATGTGCCTCGTCTCTATCGACGCCGACAAAAAGGTTACGCAAATTGACTTGAGCAACGTGTATTCCGACTCGTTGGCAGGCACAAACGACGTGTACTATTATCAAAATGCGACCGACGGAGAACCCGACAAGAGCCTGTATATGCTTCTTATCCCGGGAGAGGAGTATTACGTCAAAGCCACGATATACTTCAACAAAGTCGACGAGGAATATGACAATTTGCTGTATCTAAACGGCAAAACGCTCAGTTTTGACTTTATGCTTTCTTCCGAAGTCGAAGGCGTAAACATTCGTTCGCACAAGCCTAGGACGGTTTGAAAGCGGACGATATAACGAGAAACAATCAAAGCAAACATACAAAATCGGCAATATAAAAACGAACAAACGATATGAGAAAGACTTACAAACTTGCATTGACAATAGCCTCATTTGTGCTTATAGCCGTCGCCGTTACGACGATGGGCGTTTCCTATGCGGTTTGGACGTCCTCGGACGGCACGGGCAGCGGCGGTCAGAAAACCGTCTCTCCGTCGGTTACGCCTTATCAAAATTACGTTTGGGCAAAATATTTCGGCTTTGAAGTGATAGAAGGCAACGACGTTGCGGTAACGGAGTTTTATATCGACAGATTCAACGACGACGCAAGCAGTTCGGACAGCGTCGGCATAAACTTGCAAGACGTCTATATCCCCGACGTGTTCTGGGAGAAAGCGGACGGCAGTAGGGTTTATACTCTCAGCGAGAAAGACGCGCTCGATAAAGCAAACGTAGAATACACGACGTATAAAGTCGTCAAAATTTCCAATCGACTTTTCAAGGACAGTTCGCTCAAAGAGTTGCCTGTGACGATACATATTCCGCAATACGTCACGAGTGTGGACACGGGCGCATTCGTATCGTTGCCCAATCTCGAAAAAGTGGTGTTCTACAACAATCAACCCGTAACGGTTGCAATGGGCGCATTTGTCAACTGCCCGAAGTTGACGTCCATACAAAAAGGCACAAACGAGGTAAATTTGCTTGCAAACGCGGTTATCGGATGCGGTACCGATAGCGTAAGTTAATCGATTATGTAAGTAATATGTAAAGCACGCAATAGGCGTGCTTTTTTATTTGACCTAAAATATAAAAAAATCCGTGAATACTTTGATTCACGGATTTTGGAGCTGATGACCAGACTTGAACTGGTGACCTCATCCTTACCAAGGATGTGCTCTACCACCTGAGCCACATCAGCAATTTTGGCGGAAGCGGAGGGATTCGAACCCCCGTGGGCTTGCACCCAAACGGTTTTCAAGACCGCCTCGTTATGACCGCTTCGATACGCTTCCAAGAACGTAACTGAAACATTAATCTTGTATCAAGCCTAATTAGTATAGCAAGATAAACCGATTGTGTCAAACATTGATTGCAAAAATACAAAAAAAACATAATGAGATTACAAGTTTTGCCACAAAAAGAAATATTTTGCATTTTTGCGAGATATGGTATATAATATTAGCAGTATAAATATAAAGAGGTAATCCCTTATGAAAAAATTCAGAAAAGCCATAGTCGCAATTCTTGTGCTTGTGCTTGTTTTGACGCTTTTCGTTGCGTGCGGAGATAAGAACAATCAAACCGACGCGCCGAGCGACAGTCAAACCGGTCAGGGCGAACAGGGAGGCGGCGAACAAGGCGAGCAAGGTGGAGGAAACCAAGGCGGTCAAGGAGAACAATCTCCGTATTTCGACTACAATCTTTCCGAAATCTTTGCCAAGTATGCAGAGTCTGAAGAATGGAATTTTGCGGCGCAATACGACGCATACGTTTACAGTATGAATACGCCCAATTATTCCTATACGTTCGGCTTTATGGACGCGTTTACGATGTCTGTCGGCTATGTCAAAGACGGACGCACATATCAAGACTATTATGTCTACGAGGACGCATACTATCTTGACAACCTCGACGGTACGCATACCAAGTATTCGGCAGGCACGGACGGATATAACCAAAACGCAGACTCTATCGAGAACGAGCTTTTCTACATAGACGAACTCGGCAATTATTCGTTTGAGCATTTCGACCTCAAATCCACGGAAGGTATGAGCGGCAAGTTCAATCAATACTATGCCAAAAACGCAGTTGAGGCAGGCAACGGAATTCTCGGAGAATGGGCAGAGGACACCGAATACGGCTCTGAAACTTACTGGAAGCGCATCGAGGTGTATTTGCAAGGCGAAGACATCTATAAACTCGTTGCAATCGCGCAATGCGATTACCTTACCGAAGATGCCGAGATAGATTCGTACGATTACAAATTTGAGATAACGTTCTCCGATTTCGGTAAAGTTGACTTCGATTTGGGCGACCTCACAATCAAGAGCGATTCCGGCACGGGCGGTGATACCCCCGTTGAACCCAAAAACTATTCTATCGTTTTTACCGACCAATATTTGGGTTCAAAAAACACGGATATAGTTTTTGAAACGACGTCAGTTGCCAACTCTTTCAACAATGATCGCGGCATCCAATACATGCAAGCGGGCGGAACGACGGAAATTATCAGCAAAGGATCGTTGACAAACGTTACGTCGGTATCTCTCGTGCTTTATTCCAATGCGGATAAGGGCATGGGCGTCGAAGTGTTGGTCGGCACAACCAATATGCTTTGCAACGGCACGACGACGGGTACGGTTACAAAACCGAGCGATTATTCTCAACTTACGACGCTTACTTTCAGCGCGACAGAGGCTCTTGACGGCAAGTTGACAATCAAACTTATCCCGACAGGAAGCAAAAAGTCAATGTACATAAAGTCCGTTGAAATTGTGTGTACAGGCACTACGGGCGGCGGCGGAACAACGACTCCCACCGAGGTTATGCCTGCTCAAAACTTTAACGCGGCAACTCTCGACAAAAGCACGTTGAGAGAAAAAATGATTGCGTATTACGGCGCGGACAGCGTTCTTCCGCTCGAATCTACAGGCGATTATCATTGTCTCGTCGTACCCGTCGATTTCAGCGATTATGCGCATACAAATCTTCAACTTGACAATTTGAACAAGGCGTTCAACGGCACCACGGAGGACACGGGTTGGCAAAGCGTAAAGACGTATTATCAAACTTCGTCGTACGGAAAACTCGATATGGCGTTTGACATTCAAAACGTTTACAGAGCGAAATATGACTCTGCGCATTACGAGGAATTGACCAAAACCGTGACTTGCGAAGAAGAACAGGTTACGGTCGCAGGCGACCAATTTATACTCGAAGAAGTTTTGGCTTGGATTACTCCGCAAATCGACCTTTCCGTTTACGACCACGACAACAACGGCGTGTTGGATGCGATTTGGATAATCTATACGGCACCCGTCGTGTACGGAGACTCGTCCGATGAAGAAGCGTCGTCTTCTTCCGATGACGAGAGCATCTACTGGGCATACGTTACGACTTATGCAAAAGACGACGATGACGATACAACCTATGATAATCTCGAACTCGGGTATTATCTCTTTGCGGGATTCGACTTTATGAACGAGTTTACAGGTAATGCAAACGACCCCTATTTTGACAATAGCGTAGAAGGTGTCGATATGACGATAAGCGGTCTCAAAATCAACGCGTCTACTTACATTCACGAAACGGGACACTTGCTCGGTCTTGACGACTACTACGATTACTATCAAACTCAAGGTAGCACCAGCGGACTCGGCGGCGCGGATATGATGGACCAGACGGTCGGAGACCAAAATCCGTATTCTAAGATGATGCTCGGTTGGGTCAATCCCACCGTGGTAACCACAACGCAAACCGTCACTCTCAACCCGTTTGAGTCGAACGGAAGTTGCATTATGGTGCTTTTGGATTATAACGGAACGTATTTCAGCGAGTATTTGCTCATCGATTTGTACACGAATACGGGACTTAACGCCGCTCACGCAAATCAGGCAAACAGCTACTTGTATTACGATTACGACACCGAAAAAGGCGCAACGTACGGCGTGAGAATTTATCACGTTTCCTCGGACATCGAGAATCCGTACAGCGATGACCATTGGTCTTTTACAACCAATAACAACTCGTATAGCGATATTCCGCTTATCGAACTTGTTCAAGCGGACGGAGAAAAAGATTTCTCGTCCGACTCGCTTGGACTTTGCAGCGCGGACGATTTGTGGAAAGCAGGTCAAAAACTCAGCACCGTTTTCCCGAACTATGCAAGAAACGACAACAAGAAAGTCAACTTCGACATCGAAATTGTCAGCGTAAGCGCAACGCAAGCGACCGTTACGATTACGTTTGCTGCATAAATTTATCAAACGAGAGAGCGGGAGTGCAAAAAGCACTCTCGCTTTTTATATTGCGCATATATGCATAAGAGAACACTCATATTCACAAGTGCGCAATCGTACATTTGTACAAAAAATGCAAAACCGCTGTTTACTATCGCGAAAATATATGCTATAATCACAATATTAAATTGATAAGGTGAAAAATGAAAATTCAACGCAATGTTTTTTCAAGACAAGAGGCTGACGGCGTCGACGTTTTGTTGACGGATTCGCCAGAAGTCAAAGAAGCAATCAAAAAACGCAAAAAAAACGTGAAAAACGCGGTGGTTTGGTCTATCGTCGGCACGCTGTTGTTTGTGCTTATTCTCAACGTGATTATCCTTCCGCTCACGGGAAGTTGCGCTCGCGTCGAGCATATAGACAACTACACGGGCAACAACAAATATATCACGTTCAGCTCGGAGAACGGACTTTTGCTTTCCGCACACAGAGCGGGCGGAGTGCTTGAACCCGAGGAAACTATGGCGGCGTTCATACAATGTATGGAGCAGGCTAAAAACGAAAACTACAAAGTCGACGTTCTCGAATTTGACTTGCATCTTACCAAAGACGACGTCCTCGTGCTTATGCACGACCACGAAATCGACCGCACCTCAAACGGCACGGGTAAAATCTGCGACAAGACGCTTGCCGAACTCAAAACCTACAATTTCGGTTACAATTTCCAAACGGTCGACGGAGATTACAAATATCGCGACAAAGACGGCGACGACCTTAAAAACGTGCGCATCGCAACGCTTGAGGAAATTTTGACTTACGTCGAAAAGGAAGCGCGTCCCGACAAAACGATGAAATACGTCATCGAAATCAAGGACGGCGGAGAAGTCGGCAAACGCGCTATGAACAAACTCTATCGTATGATGGACAAGTTCGACATCATAGACCGTACCGTTTTCGGAACGTTCCAAGGCGAAATCAGCAAATACGTTGACGAATGCAATGCAACCGGCGCATTTGAAAAAGAAGTCGTTCGTTCCGCAGGTATTGCCGAAGTGCTTGACTTCTATTTTGCATTCCTTTACGGCAACACCAAAGCGAAATTCAACTTCAAAGTTTTGCAAATTCCTATGGGCTTCAACGGTTTCTTCGATTTGTCCACCAAGGAATTTATCGACTTTGCGCACTCTCTCGATATTGCCGTTCAATACTGGACAATCAACGACCCTGACGACGTAGCCAAGTTGCAGGCAAACGGTGCGGATTGTATAATGACTGATGACCCGAAGATGGCTTATGCCGCTCTCAATAGAGCATAACTGCGCTATTTAGCGAATAACTTCGGCAGAGCCGCCCGATTGTCAACTCATTTACGCATAGTAAATTAGGGTTGCCACTCGGACGGCTCTTTCTTGTTCTTCATCTAAATATCGCAGTTTTGCAAACTTATTAACGGAATGTGTATATTCGGAGTTGGAGGCGCAGGGCGCCGACCGCATCGAGCGCCAAGCTCGACGGATAGTACAAGTGAGCCGACAAGTGTTGTTCTTTTTGTCGGCGAACGAGTGACATAACAAGTGAACGATACTTGTCTATGCGCGTGCCGAGTGTTGCCCCCCGCGGAGCGGTTCCGTGGGTTCCCTCAAGCA
>DLKM01000019.1:25265-45546 GCA_002478945.1 Christensenella sp. UBA7588 | reverse complement strand
GGGGAAAATTGCATTAAAAGTGTTATGACGCACTCTATCAAAACGGAATAAACTTAATAAAAAAGCACTTGCTTTTGCAAGTGCTTTTTTTGTGAATTTTATTGATTATTTTTTCGCTTCTTTTTCTTTCTTAAAGCCCTTGAGGAATCTGCGGAATCCGCCTTTTTTGCCGTTGAGCATATCCACGAGTCCGTCGAGAGAACGCTTTGAGATGATGCCCATTGACCACGCCGCTATCGTGCGATACGGCATATCTTTGACGGAGTTGGTAAGCATTTCGGGGTTCTCGGAGGAGAGAGCCACGAGATTGATTACTCCGACGCACAGATTGTACATAAATTTACCGAACGGAGAAACGTTGCATTGACCGATTGTGTTGTTTGCTTGCAGTTCTCCTTTTTCAAAAGGCTTGTTTTCGAGCATCTTTGCTCCGTAAAGTGCCTCGAACTGTTCCACGGGAATTTCGCTTGCGTTTGCAATGTCGTAGTAGCAGGGAGCGACTTCTCTGTAATCGGGGATAGGTGCGTCCTCGTTTTTGGACGTGACGTTGACCGTGCCGACGAGTTTAATATCTCTCGAGCTTGCGCCGACGAGTATGCGGAATGCGCCGCTTTCGACGTGCCAGTCGTTGATAGCCAC
The DNA here is from genome assembly GCA_002478945.1 of Christensenella sp. UBA7588. Taxonomy (GTDB): domain Bacteria; phylum Bacillota; class Clostridia; order Christensenellales; family CAG-917; genus CAG-475. Next base: position 44,907 of record DLKM01000019.1, on the reverse strand, counting down.
GTTGTAGTAGGCAAATGCGCGAGAATCGAGTGAAATCGTGATTTCCTTTTCTTCTCCTGCTTGCAAGAACACTTTCTTGAATCCTTTGAGTTCTTTTTGCGGACGGTACAGCGTGCTTGCGACGTCTGCGACGTACACCTGCGCGATTTCCGCGCCTGCGACGTTGCCCGTGTTTTTAACTTTGAACGTCAGACTGAATTCGTCTCCTTCGTTGATTGCTTCTGCGCTCAAACGGAGGTCGGAGTATTCAAACGTGGTGTAGCTCAAGCCGTAACCGAACGGATATTTAACGTCTTTTTTCGCCGAATCGTAATAGCGGTATCCGACGTATATGCCTTCTCGATATTCGACCGTTCTCGGTCCCATACGGAAGTATTTTGCGCCGATATAATCGTTTTCGTTAATCGGGAACGTTTCTGCAAGTTTACCGGACGGATTGACGTTGCCGTAGATGAGGTTGTAAGCCGCCTCGCCGCCTGCCTGACCGCCGAGATAGAGGTTGAGAATGGCTTTTACGTCCTTGTCCCAATCTCCGATTTCAACGGGAGAACCGCAGGAAAGCACCACGATAACGTTTTTGTTTACTTTCAGAATTTCGTTAATCAGAGTAACGTGCGAGGAAGGCATCTTGATGTGATGACGGTCGTAGCCCTCGGATTCGAAAGCGTCGGTAAGTCCCACAAACAAAAGTACTGCGTCTTTGCCTTTTGCGACTTTGACGGCTTGATTCACAAGGCTCTTTTTGTAACCTTCGCCTTTGAGGGTGTAGCCGTCAGCGTATTCGTAGGCTTGACCCGCGTTGTCGAGCGCGTCCGTAAACGAGGTAAGTTTGTTGGGGAGAATGTGGCTCGAGCCGCCGCCTTGATAGCGGAGTTTTTTTGCGAGTTTGCCTATGACGGCGATATTCTGATTCTTATTCAACGGAAGTGCGCCGTCGTTTTTGAGAAGAACCGCGCCGCCTTCTGCCGCTTGTCTTGCGAGGGTATTGTGTTCCTCGACGTCGTACGTTACGCCTTTGACTTCGCGCACGATGTTTTCGTATGCGAACTTGATGAGACGAAGCACGCAAACGTCGATGTCCGCTTCCGTAAGAGTGCCTGCTTTCAACGCTTTGTAAACGTTGTCGTCGTTCAGACCTTTGCTACCGGGCATTTCGAGGTCCATACCTGCCTTAACGCCTTCGGAACGGTCGTTTACCGCGCCCCAGTCGCTTACGACGATACCCTTAAAGCCCCATTCCTCTCTCAAAACGTCGGTGAGGAAACGCTTGTAGTCGCTAAGATACGTGCCGTTCAAACGGTTGTAGGAGCACATAACGGTCGTGGGTTGTTCCGTCTTTACGATATGCTCGAAAGCGGGCATATATATTTCTCGCAAAGTGCGTTCGTCCACGATTGAATCGATGGTCATTCTTATGTATTCTTGGTTGTTTGCAAGATAGTGTTTGAGGGAAGTGCCGACGTTTTTGCTCTGTACGCCGTGAACCCACGCCGCGCCCATACGTCCTGCAAGGAACGGGTCCTCCGAAAAATATTCGAAGTTTCTTCCGCAAAGAGCGTTACGCTTGATGTTTACGCCGGGGCCGAGAACGGTGGATACTCCCAAAGATTGCGCTTCGACGGCAATCGCTTCGCCGACTCGCTCAACGAGGTCTACGTCCCAGCTCGAAGCCGTCGTTACCGCTCCGGGGAAGCAAGTCGCAGGCTCGGGCGTTTGCATAATGTTGACGCCTTTACCGATTTTTTCGCGTCTGAGTCCGCTCGGACCGTCGCTCATACGAACCGCAGGAATGTCAATATCGTTTCGCTTAATCGGTTGAGTAAGCCAGTTGGTGGAGCCTGAAAGCATTTTGACTTTCTCGTCGAGAGTCAGTTTTGCAAGTATCTCCTTGTAATCGTTATCGTTCATAATTCCCTCCTAATAGAGTGTATATTCAAAATTATATATAGAGTAAAAACTCATATACTCCATTATATCACGCTCGCGGCTTGCTTTCAAGCACGGATTTTGTGTTGCAAAACCAGCGGCTGACGACTTTTTATCGTCACTTTTGCAATTTGGCTTTGTCTCGTTGAGAGAGAGGCGTTTCGTCCTTTACATACGTTTCCCACACGTTTATGCGGTCGTCCTCGTCGATTTTGCGAAGAACTCTGCACGGATTTCCGACTGCGATACAGCCTGCGGGAATATCTCGGGTAACGATACTGCCTGCGCCTATTACCGAGCCTTCTCCGATAGTTACGCCGCCGCAAATAACCACGTTCGAGGCAATCCAAGCATTCTTTTTTATCGTAACGGGCTTTGAATACTCGAGGTCGTGATAACCGTCGGGATATTGACTGTTTTTGCGTTCTTCGGCAATGAGAGGATGACACGGTGTGGCAATCGTTACGTTTGCTCCGAGCCATACTCCGTCCTCCAGCGTTATCGGGGAAATGTCCAAAAGCGTGCATCCGTAGTTGATAAAAATGTCGTTGCCGACCTTGATATTTACGCCGTACTCGCAATAAAAGGGAGTAAACATCCACACGGATTTACCTTTTGAGGACGGAATGAGTTTGTTGATTAGGCGTTTTTGTCTCGGCGCGTTCCATACGGGACACTTGTTGAGTTTTTGCGTGAGAAGCATACCTTTTGCGTGTTGCCAAAATATGTCCTTGCTCGCAGAATTGTACAACTTGCCGCTAATCATACGTTGCCATTCGACTTTTTCTTTGCCCATAGTACACCTCTTAATAATGATATTTTATTTTATAACAATTCTGATTTATATCATAAATCCGTGCAAAATATCAAAAAACCGTTGTAAAAAACAAAAAGTATGATATTATTGAGGTATGAGTGATGCACAAGACAGAAAATTGAACGTGGAATTTCTTCCCAAAGGCGTAGCCGACCCGCAGTTTCAGCAAAGAGAAAGCGGCGTTGCCCACACTCCGTACAGTCGAGAAGTGGCGTTTTATACTTGTATAAAAAACGGCGATTTGCAAGGGCTTCAACGCAATATGGCAAGTTTTATGCAAGAGTCGCTCGTCGTGGGAAGAATGAGCAACGACAATTTGCGCCAAGTCAAATATCTTGCCGTAAGTTGCGTTACGCTTGCCACTCGATATGCCGTCGAGGGCGGACTAATGGAGAGCGAAGCGTACAACCTGTCGGATAAATATATTCAATGCGTCGACAGAATGAACGAGCCGCAAGAGATTATGAATTTTCTCGTGGATAAGGCGATTGAACTTACTCAAATGGTATATGAAAACAAACGCCGCCTCGAATATCCGCCGTATCTTCGCAAGGCAATCAGATTTATAGACTACAACTTGCACAACAAGCTCAGTTGCTCCGCTATCGCGAAAGACTGCGGAGTGAGCGCGGACTATTTGTCCGCAAAGTTCAAAGAATACGTCGGTATGGGAATGAAGCAATATATCGTTTTGCAAAAACTCGAAGCGTCAAAAGAGTTGCTTTTGGGCGATTTTCCGTACAAAGAAGTCGGATATTACTTCGGTTTTTGCTCGCAAACGCATTATATCGAGAGTTTTGTAAAACAGTTCGGCGTAACGCCCAAGGAATACGTCAACGCAAACAAACGTTGACTACGACGGCAAAAACGTGTACAATTTTTCGTTGGAAGGACGTATCGGGCGTAAAAATACGATAACGGAAAGCAACGCCGCAAATTGCTTTGGAAAAATGCGGAAAAATCATAAATAACGTAACTTATTTGAATTTGGCGCGTGTATTTATTGAAAGGAGGAACGGATGAAAAACGAGACCTTGGAAAGGCTCATAAAAAAGCACTATAACGAGGCTTTGCTATACGTCTATTCGTTTTGTCATAACCGCGCGCTTTCCGAGGACATAGTACAAGAGTCGTTTATGCGCGCATTCCGTTCCGTCGACGAAGAAAAGGACGGCTTCAAATACTGGCTGTTCAAGGTCTGCAGAAATTGCTATTTTGATTATTTGCGCAAAAACAAGCGCGTAAGCGGAATGGAATCCGACGTTGCCGACGAAAACGATTTGATAGATTCCGTTATTCAAAAAGAAGAATATCGCGCGCTGTACAAGGCAATATCGCTCCTGAAGGACGGTTATCGAGAAGTCGTCAGGCTGTTCTACTTTGACGGTATGTCCGTAAAAGAGATTGCGTCGATAACCGATAGCAGCATAGATAACGTGAAGATTCAGCTTTATCGTGCGAGACTGAAACTGAAAGAATTATTGGAGGACAGAATATGAATTTTGACGAGGCGTTTGCCCATTATCAGGAAGGCGTCGCGACGGACGAGGAAAAGGCTTTCGTAAAAGAACAACTTGCCATTGCGAGCAAGGTTGTCGCAGACGACGAAAAGAGACAATCTGCTCCCGTAAAAGAAGCGAGCGACGACGACGTTAAGAGCGCGAAGAAGAAATTCAAATGGAGATATATAGTTATTCCTGCATTGAGTATCGTGATTTCGCTTATGGTAATTGCCGCGATTCTCGGCGGCGTTTTCGGCTCGGCTGCGACGTACGCAAAACAGTCTATGGTCTACAGCAAGTACGAATGCGAAGTTTTTGCGAGAGAAAAACTCGAGGAACTTATACCGAGCAGTATCGTCCCTTCGTATGCGTCTACTTTTGAAACGGAGGACGTGGATAAAGAGTTTAATTACGTTGCCCACGACATCAAAAAGAGTTATTATTCCTATTACTTTACTTTCGAGCGCGACGACGATTTGTATCCCGACTCCGCCGACGTCAAAGTGATTATCGAGGTCAATACCGTAACGGGCGTAGCGACGCTCGTCAAAATGAAAGACAGATAATTTAATAAAAGTCAGGTATCATTTTAGGCGCGCCGTTACGGCGCGCTTTTTACGTCGATTGCTCAAATAAAAATTTCCGCTTATTTTTATATATCCTTTGCATACAATATTCACGAGGTGTTTATGTGGTCAAACGTGATAAGTATCGGCAAAGAGTATGACAGGGAGATTCAATACGTTCTTGAAAAACTTCAATGCACAAAAGACGTGTCCTACGCCGTAGAGGAGTCGGATGAGAGAATTTGGATATACCTTGCAAGCGCGTGCGAATGTCAGGACGAGGTCGAAAGAAAGATATACGACGTACTCGAAGTGGTGTTTTTGTCTTTCCTTAAATTGAGATATTTTATGGAAAGACTTCCGATGCAAACGCTCAATCACGCAAAATGCGCGCTGTTATGCTCGATTATACATTTTGACAGAGATTTTGAGGGAAACATAATCGCAAAGACGTTGTCTGACTCTCTCGATTATAACGTGGACGGACTGTACAATTTCAGATTGCGCACTCTCAAAGAGGCGTGGGGCGAAGTTGCCGACGTTGCCGCAAGATTGCTCGAGGGCGGAAGCTCCGACGCCGACGTTTACGATATAGCGAGTTTTATTGCGGGGAGCGACGGCGGAAAAAATCAACTTTGCGTGGAAAGAAACAGATTGAAGAATTTGACGGAAAGACGCTTTGTCGAGATAGTAAAACTGTTCGACGCGGAAGAATACAATATTCTCAACGCGATTATCAAAGAAAAACCAAACGAAATCGTCATACAAAATAACTGCTTTTCGACGCCGATGAACTCGACTCTGCGACACATAGCGCGCGTTATCGAAAAAACTTAAAACACACGAAAGGTGTTGTGAATGTGCCGAAAATTCCGCAAAACAACGAAAAACGGCAGATTTTGACGGAATTTAGATGTTGATAAAACACGAAATGTGTTGTATATTGTAATATAAAAACACGAAATGTGTACAATAATAATATTGTGTTGCAGGATTTATGTACGAAAAAAGCAGGCGCGAACGCCTGCTTTTAGTTTTTAGAATAGATTTTGGGTGATTCGTTTGTTCTTAATAGACCATACGGAATTTTATGACGTTTTCTTGAGGAAGCGATGTGCCGTCCAAAAGTTCTTCCGTATCGATTATCGTGTAGCGAATGCCGCCTCTCGTTGCGCTTATTCCGCCGAATTCCGCATTACCCGTATCTGTCGAGATGACGGTATATCGATGCGTTGCGGACTTCGGAGCGGAAAGATTTGGCATATTTACCGAGTTGGTTATATTGCCGTTTTCGAGATAGTCTTTAAGCTCGGTTGCCGCCATAACGGCGCAGTTGTCCTCGGCTTCTTCCGTAGACGCGCCCAAATGAGGAACGGCAACGATTCCGTCTTGTCCGATGCATTCGCCGTCGGGAAAATCTACGACGTATTTGCGCACTTTTTTGCTTGCGAGAGCGTCTTTTATTGCGGCTACGTCAACGAGTTCGCCTCTTGCGGCGTTGACGATAATTACACCGTCTTTCATCGTCGCGATACTTTCTTTGTTGACGAGATGCTTCGTATCGGGCGTCATAGGTATATGAAGCGTAACGAAGTCTGCGTTTTGCCAAGCCGCTTTCATATCTTCGTATACGGTTGCGAAGGGAATTTCTTCTTTTGCCGCTTGCGATATAAACGGGTCGTATCCGACGATATTCATACCGAGAGCGTGCGCAGAAACAGCCACTTTTCTGCCAATCGCGCCGAGACCCAAAACACAAAGTGTTTTGCCTTGTATCTCCGTACCTGCGAACGCGCCTTTGCCTTTTTCGACTTGTTTGGCAACGTCGTCTCCCGTGAGGGTGTTTGCCCAGTTGCTTGCTTCGACCACGTTTCTCGCTCCGACTATGAGGTAGGCTATGACGAGTTCCTTAACCGCGTTTGCGTTTGCGCCGGGGGTGTTAAATACGCAGATTCCTTTTTTCGCGTAATCGGCGTGAGGAATGTTGTTTACGCCTGCGCCCGCTCTTGCGACCGCAAGGAGAGAGGACGGCACGTTATACTCGTCCATTTTGAAAGAGCGAACGAGTATGCCTACAGGGTTTTCGCTGTTGTCCGTGAGGTTGTATCCCTCGAGGACGGGTGTTGCGGATTTGGAAATGGAATTGAGTTTCAAAATGTCCATAAAGCACCGACCTTATCTGTTTTCACGCTCGAATTTCTTCATAAATTCGATGAGAGCTTTGACGCCTTCCACGGGCATTGCGTTGTAGATTGACGCACGCATACCGCCGACGAGTTTGTGTCCTTTGAGGGAAACGAGACCGTTGGCTTCCGCTTCTTTGACGAATTTTGCGTTGAGTTCGTCGTTCGGAGCAACGAACGGCACGTTCATAAGCGAACGGCTGTCTTTTTCGACGTAGTTGTTGTAAAAATCGGAGTTGTCGATATAGTCGTAAAGCATACCTGCTTTTTCTTTGTTGATTTGTTCGATAGCCTCGACGCCGCCCATTTTTTTGAGATGACGCAAATTGAGCATCATCATATAAATCGACCAGCACGGCGGGGTGTTGTAAAGGCTGTTTGCGTCGATTTGCGTGCGATATTTAAGCATAGTCGGGCAAATCGGTAATTCGCCGCCGAGCATATCGTCTTTGACGATTACAAGAGTTACGCCTGCGGGGGCAAGGTTCTTTTGTGCGCCTGCGTAAATGAGCGCGTATTTGCTTACGTCCGTCTTTTCGCTCATAATGCAAGAGGACAAGTCTGCGACGAGAGGCACTCCGCCCGTGTCGGGGAGGACGTGATATTTCGAGCCGAAAATAGTGTTATTTTCCGTAATATGAACGTAGCTTGCGTCTTGTCTGAAATCGGAAGGGGAAGTCTTGGGAATATAAGTGAACTTTTTGTCCTCGCTTGACGCAACGAGCCTTATATCGCCGTATTTTTGCGCTTCTTTATAGGCTTTTTTCGCGAAGTTTCCTGTTACGATATAATCCGCCTTTCCCGTTTTGAGGAGGTTGAGGGGGATTGCTTCGAATTGCGTGGACGCGCCGCCTTGCACCATAATGACGTGGTATCCGTCGGGAATCTGCATAAGCTCTCTTACGAGGCTGAGGCATTCTTCGTTGATTGCGTCATACCATTTGGAGCGGTGGCTCATTTCCATAACGCTCATACCCGAACCGTTGTAATCGGTAATGGAACGTCCTGCTTCTTGCAACACTTCGAGCGGAAGCATCGAAGGACCTGCGGAAAAGTTGTATACTCTCATAAAATCTCCTTTTTGCTATAGCAAAATTATTTTTATACTTTTATCGTAAAGGTAAAATCGCCGTTTGTAAAGATGTTTTTTGTCGGCTTTTACAAGTATTTGCATAATCTCTTGATTAAAGTGCGAAAATAGTGTAATATATTAAAATAGATAAATATGTACACTATCAAGCGCATCGAGCGCATACGGAGAATATAATGGCAAAAAATATGAAAACGGTAAAAGTTACCTTCCTCGGCGGCGTTGGAGAAATAGGAAAAAATATGACCGCCATAGAATACGGTAACGATATGATAATCGTCGATTGCGGAGTTTCTTTCCCCAAGGAGGACAGCCCCGGTATCGACGCGATTATCCCTGACATCACTTATATCAAAGAAAACATATCTCGACTTCGCGGCATCGTGCTTACGCACGGACACGAGGACCACATCGGCGCAATTCCTTACTACGCAGACGATTTGAAAGACGTACCGATTTACGGCACGGCTCTGACGATAGGACTTCTCAAGCGCAAACTCGACAAGCAAGGCAAAAAATGCAATCTCGTCACGATTTCTGCAGGCGACACGATTACCGCAGGCGCATTCACGGTTGAATTTATCAAAGTCGCGCACTCGATGGCGGGTGCTTGCGCACTCAACATCGGTTGCCCCGTGGGTACGGTGTTCGTCACGGGAGATTTCAAGATAGACAATACGCCTATCGACGGCAAAAAGACGGACATCGGCCGCATTGCCGAAGTTGGCGCAAAAGGCGTTTTGCTTATGCTCGGCGAATCCACGAACGTAGAAAGAGAAGGCAGTTCCACTTCGGAAAAAGTGGTGGGGCAAAATCTCGAGCAGATTTTCGTCGCAAATCCGAACAAACGCATAGTTATCGCTTGCTTCGCTTCGTCTAACTACAGGGTTCAACAAGTGCTTACCCTCGCTCATAAGTATCACAGAAAAGTGGTTCTCGCAGGAAGAAGTATGAAAGGCATAGTGGACGTAGCGTCCGCTTGCGGAGAATTGCAAGTGCCGAAAGGCGTTTTGGTGGACAGCGTTGGCAGATTGCTCCCCGGAGAAACCGTCGTGCTTGCAACCGGTTCTCAAGGAGAACCGCTCAGCGCGCTCAACAAACTCTCGAAAGGGGAGTTTAACAAGATAAATCTCGGCACGGACGACGTCGTGGTGCTTAGTTCCTCTCCCATTCCCGGCAACGAAAAATCCGTTTACGACGTAATAAACGACTTGTTCAGAAAGGGCGCAAACGTCATTTACGACAGTATGAACGACATTCACGTTTCGGGACACGCTTACGCCGAGGAGTTGAAACTTATGCTCACTCTGGTGCATCCGCAATTCTTTATGCCCGTACACGGAGAGTATCGACATCAGTATAAACACGCCGAAATCGCAAAATCGCTCGGCGTCGCAAGCAAAAACATCGTTATACCGAATATCGGAGAAAGTTACGGAGTAAATCAAAAAGGAATACGTCAACATTCCAACGTTGCTTCGGGCAACGTGTACGTCGACGGTGTGGTGCTCGAGGACGGAAAATCCGTCGTGAACGACCGTCGTTCGCTTGCGGAATACGGTATGTTGCTCGTTTTGTGCGCCGTGGATATGGACGGCGGTAAAATCGTCGGAGACGTGGACGTGGTGGCAAGAGGATTTAATCTTACCGACGACGTGCATTTGGCAATCGTGGGCGCAACCAAAGACGCGATAGCTTCTGTCGATTTTGACAAAACAGACGTCAACGAAATAGCGAGAACGGTCAAAAAAGCCGTGCGTAAACTCTTTTATAAAGACAGACAGTTTCCGATTATTATCCCCGTTATCGTGGAGGACTAAAGGTCGGAAAGAGGTGGAGTATGTATAGAAAACGCATCATTCTAATACTTACGTCGAGGGACGAGCCGAACGGATTGTCGCAAAATCTTGCAGAGGCAATCCGCAAAATCGGCACGCATAACGTGGTTGTCGTGAGCGACGACAAATACGGCTCTGCGACAAAACTCTCCGCATTGGACAGAATTATGGACAGCGGAGGGGAGTATCAGTATTTGCTCGAACGCAAGGACAAGGGCGTAATACGAGACAAGTTCAAGTTCAAGTCTTTGTCAAAGCGCGTAAACCGCATAAACAACCTCATCAAGCGTTTTCATCCCGAGTACATTTTGTGTATGACGCCTTATGCGCATCATTGCGCCACGGAGGCGAAACGCAGAGCGAGATTCAACACGCAAATCATCTATATGATGCAGACTTTCACTCTTTCAAAAAGAGTACACGACGACGCAACCAACGTTTATATAGTCGAAAATGCAGACGTAAAAGCCGATTTGGTGCGATACGGCATAAAATCCAAAGACATTATGGTTATGGGTTTGCCGTATGAAATCGAGTGTCTGCATCCCGACCAGATAACCCTCAAAAAGAGGGAGTTGGGTTTGCCGAAAGTCAAGACGGTATTCGTCAACGTACACGACAAAAAAGAGTTGTTCAAGGTGTTTTCGCTTTTGCTCGACCAAGGCGAAATCGCAAATCTCGTCGTGTATTGCGACGACGTAAAGACGGTGCAGACGCTTTCGTCGCTTTCCGTCAAAGTGCCGAGTATGAAAGTCGTGTTTATTCAGTCTCCCGACGCTTTCGACGACAGTTTGCAGGTGTGCGACGTTGCGGTTACGCAATACGACGTCGCAACGTTGTATAAATGCTTTAAGCTCGGTATTCCCTCAATCGTGCTTTCGGGCAACGAACACGAGCAGTCGGACATCTCTTACCTCGTAGGACACGGACTCTGTCTGAAAGCGAAAGACAATCTCGATATGGTGGGCTTGCTGTACAAACTTTTGCAGACGGATACGGGTTACAAAATTTCCGACGCAGGCAAAAAGTGGGTTGAATACAGCAGTATCGACAATATAGCAAACTTCCTTTCCGCATACATAGCGGTGTGACGAGGATATTATGCCAAAGATAAAGATAAAGACGGTTTCGGATTTTGCAAAAAAACAGGGATTTAAGGTCGGCGACGAAGTGTTGCGCATAGGCGGATACGATATGATTGACGAGCTTGATTATCTCTATTACGACAACGAGAGAAAATTCTCGGTGGATATTTTGCGAGACGGAAAACCGCATACGATAAAAGTACACAAAAAAGACGGACAGTCGTTGGGACTCGAATTCGACATCGATATGAAGCCCGTAGTGTGCAAAAATAAGTGCATTTTCTGCTTCGTCGACCAACTCCCCAAAGGAATGCGCTCGACGTTGTACGTCAAAGACGACGACTATCGTTACAGTTTTATGTGCGGTTCTTACGTCACTATGACCAACGTAAGCGAGGCGGACATTGAGAGGGTTATAAGGCTCAAACTCAGTCCTCTGTATATCTCCGTACACGCTTGGGATGACGATATTCGCACGTTTATACTCAAAAATCCCAACACTCGCAAACTCAAGGACCAGATGCGTCGTTTGGGTGCGGCTGGAATAAAGATGCACACGCAACTCGTCGTGGTTCCCGACGTCAACGACGGCAAGGTTCTCGAGGACAGCATAAGAGGCTTGCACGAGGTTGAGGGCGTGGAAACGGTTGCAGTCGTTCCCGTGGGTATGACGGGGCATAGAGACAAATTGCCCGACCTAAAAAGCGTTGACGAGCAGAACGCAAAAGACACCATCGCGCTCGTCGAAAAACTGCATAGGGAATACGGCGGATTCTGTTGGTGTAGCGACGAATATTACGTCAAAGCCAAACTGCCCACGCCGTCAAGCACGTATTACGGAGCGTTTGACCAGATTGAAAACGGCGTAGGTTTGCTTGCCGATTTCAACGACAATTTCGAGTACAATCTCGACGAAACCGAAAAATGCGAACTCGGCAAAAAGGTAGAGTTTATAACGGGCGTATCATTTGCGCCGTATCTCGAGAAGTACGCAAAAAGACTCGAAGAAAAACTCGGCATCGAATGCAAGGTACACGCGATAATCAACAATTTCTTCGGCACGTCGGTTACCGTTGCGGGACTCGTTACGGCAGGAGACATCGTCGAACAACTCAAAGATAATCCCGTTCCCGACGCATACGTTATTCCCGACAACATGCTCAGAGAATTTACCGACACTTTCCTTGACAACGTGACGGTGGACGAACTTTCAAGCAAACTCGACGCGCCGATTATCGTAACCGCGCACAGCGGCAGCGATTTGGCAAGCAAAATCAAAGAGTTTTTTGTGAAATAAAGAAACAAACAGATGAAAAACAAGCACAAAACGTTGCAAAACGGCGTTTATGCAGTCAAAAATACAAATAAACATAAAATTTGGTGATTAAAATGAAACCGTTGGTAGCAGTAGTAGGCAGACCGAACGTGGGAAAATCCACACTTTTCAACCGCATTGCAGGCAGCAGAATTTCTATCGTGGAGAACACTCCGGGCGTTACTCGTGACAGAGTGTACGCAGATTGCGAGTGGTGCGGCAGAGCGTTTACGCTCATCGATACGGGCGGTCTCGAGATGAAAAGCACGGACGAAATGTGGAGCCATATCCGCACGCAAGTGGAGATTGCCGTGGATACCGCAGACGCGATTCTTTACGTCGTGGACGGCAAAACGGGACTTACGACGGACGACAACCTCGTATGTTCGTATTTGAGAAAATCCAAACTTCCCGTCGTGCTTGCCGTCAACAAGATAGACAATAACGATATGGGCAACGTGTACGATTTTTACGCGCTCGGATTCGGCGAGCCGTACGCAGTCAGCGCAGAGCAGGGCAAAGGTCTCGGAGACTTGCTTGACGCGATTATGGAAGTTATTCCCGTAAGCGTACCCGAAGAAGATTCCGAACGTATCAAAATCGCAATCGTAGGCAAACCGAACGCGGGCAAGAGTTCTATCGCAAACAAACTTTTGGGATACGACCGCTCAATCGTCAGCGACATCGCAGGCACTACGAGAGACGCTATCGATACCGAACTCAACGTCGGAGACGACAAATATCTCATTATCGATACCGCAGGTATGCGCAAGAGAAAGGTCGTCAACGAGGATGTCGAGAGATATTCCGTTATGCGTGCGCTTCTTGCCGTGCGCAGGGCGGACGTCGTGCTTATCGTTTGCGACGCAAGCGTAGGACTTACAGAGCAAGACGTTAAAATCGCAGGTTTCGTACACGAGGAAGGAAAGCCGTCTATCATAGTTATGAATAAGTGGGATTTGGTGGATAAAAACACCCATACCATTTACGAATACGAGAAAAAGCTCAAAGAAGATTTGAAGTATATGGATTATTTCAAATCCGTGTATATTTCCGCACTCAGCGGAAAGAGGCTCGACAATCTGCTTCCGCTGTGCAAAGAAGTGGTTGCAAATTCGAGAAAACGTATCGCTACGGGACTTTTGAACGAGGTTATCGGAGACGCTATCCGCATCAGCGAGCCGCCGTCCTATCTCGGCAAAAAACTCAAGATTTTCTACGTCACGCAAGTGTCTGTCGCGCCGCCGACTTTCGTCGTTAAGGTCAACGACCCTGCGATTATGCATTTCAGTTACAAGAGGTATCTCGAAAATTCGTTGCGCAAGAGTTTCGACTTTTCGGGTACGCCTATACGCATACTCGTGCGCTCGAACAACGGAGAAGAATAAAACGCTTTTGAACGCAATATCGCGTCGTGCTACAGGCGTACGACTCGGAAGTGTTCGGAACGCTTGTATACGCGACTAAAAGCCGATTGGCAAAACGTTTGCAATCGGAATAAAATACATCGGAGGCGGAGGTTTGTATGAATTACAGAGACGTTGCCAAAGACCAACTCGAATCAATGTTAAAAGACGAACTTAAGGCGTACAAAAAGTTTGTCAAACGCGGCGTAAGCGTGGTTATGACGCGCGGTAAGCCTTCTGCGGAACAACTTGAAATCGCTATGCCGATGCTTCAACACGCAGGAGAATACGATTACGCAATGAGCGGAGTCGACGCTCGCAATTACGGCGAACCGGCAGGATTAAAACAGGCAAGGGAACTGTTTGCCGAACTGCTTGACGTCAAGGCGGACGAGGTTATCGTGTGCGACGGCTCGTCGCTCGATATAATGTACAACGTGGTGCAATTTGCATTGCAATTCGGCATTATAGGCGGTACGCCTTGGAATAAGCAGGGAAAGATTAAGTTTATCTGCCCCGCGCCCGGTTACGACCGTCATTTCGCGATTTGCGAAAATTTCGGAATAGATATGATAACCGTGCCGATGCTTGCGGACGGTCCCGATATGGATATGGTGGAAGCACTCGTCAAATCGGACTCGAGCGTAAAAGGAATCTGGTGCGTGCCTAAATATTCCAACCCGACGGGCATAACTTTCTCGGACAAAGCGGTGGAGAGAATGGCAAATCTCAAGCCTGCCGCACCGGATTTCAGAGTGTTTTGGGACAACGCGTATTGCGTGCATAATCTTTACGAAACCGACGACAAACTCAAAAACATTTTCGAGGTCGCGAAAAAAGCGGGCAATCAGGATATGATTTACGCTTTTACGTCAACGGCAAAGATTACGTTTGCAGGCAGCGGAGTAGCCGCGCTTGCCGCTTCTCAAAATAACGTGAAAGATTTGCTCAAACGCTTGTCGTTTAAGAAAATCAATCCGAACAGAGTCAATCAGGTTATGCACGTTTCGTTCTTGAAAGACGTTGACAACGTAAAGAGAATTATGCAACGTCACGCCGCGATTCTGCGCCCTAAATTCGATTTGTTCCAAGCAAAAATGCAGGAAGCGTTTTCGGATTGCGACGAAGTGAAGTGGTCGAGACCGAGAGGCGGATACTTCATTTCTCTTGACGTTCCGCATTGCGCAAGACGCGTCGTGGAGTTGGCGGCAGGTGCGGGAGTGAAGTTTACCGAGGCAGGTTCGACGTTCCCGTATCATATCGACGACAACGATTCCAACATCCGCATTGCACCCAGCGTGCCGTCTCTCGAGGATATGGATTTTGCAATAGACGTGCTTATTCAAAGCGTCAAAATCGCACTTATAGAATACAATATAAACAAATAAAACGCCGATTGCGTGAAAAACGACAAAAAAGCGACATAAAAAACAGTATTAAAAAAGGCACTCGAACGAGTGCCTTTTTTGTGTGTTAAATGCGATTACATCTTTGCGATATATGCCGCAAGTTCGTTGAAGATGACGTCGAGTCCGTGTGCGCCTGCGTCGGGATAACCGATTGAACGCTCGCCGACCGTGCCTGCTCTGCCGAGCGTTGCAACGTGTGTCTTGGTGGCTTCTGCACCGTCGTGTGCCGCTTGTGCGCCGAGGGTAAGACCTTCTTGCAAAGTCTTGCCTTCTTCAGCCGCTTTCGTCAATGCCATTGCGCAGGGTTTGAGTGCGTCGACCAAAGTCTTGTCGCCGATTTCCGCGCCTTTGCCGAACGATTTCTTGCCCGTTTCGTAAACGCCGCGATTTGCTTCCGTAAAGAGGAGAGCAACGTCTGCGAGGTTGACTTCTTTCTTGCCGAGCATCGCTTTGCCCGCATATTTGAATGCAGAACCCCAAATCGGACCGGATGCGCCGCCGCAATACTCTTTGATGATTTCGCTACAGCTTACGAGGAATTGACCTATGTCGCCTTTCTTTCTGGTTGCCCAGTCGGCTTTGAGTTGTTTGAAACCTTTTGCTATGGACATACCGAAGTCGCCGTCGCCCATTTTATCCGCTTCGCAGAAGGGAACTTCGTTTTCGATGATGACGTCTGCCATTTTGTCCACGATTTGCACGAATGCCGCAGTGTTGATGGTCTCGCCGACGACGGGAGTGCCTTCAACTTCGTATACTGCGTTTTCTTCGGTTTCATCGGTTGCGACTGCCTTTTTTGCGGTTGCTTTGTGCGCCGTTTCGACGGGAGCATAACCGAGCGCTCTGCCGATTGCCTGTACCGCTTCGAGTGCCGCTTCCGCTTGTTCGCTCATAGCCGCGCCCCAAGTGAGTGCGGGGGTGGATACGGGGTAGTCGATGAGAGCTTTGAGTTCGTTATCGACGCGGAGGACGGAGATAGACGCGCCTGCCATATCGATTGACGTCATAAAGTTGCCGACGATAGTGCGGTGGATATTGATTCCGTCCGCTTTCAACGCTTTGGTTACGGAGTTGTTGAGGATGTACAACTCTTGGAGCGGAGTTCCGCCGAATCCGTTGATGAGAAGCACCACGTCCTCGCCTTTCTTGAGAGCAAGGTCTTGTTCGAGGTCGGTAAGGATTCTGCGAGACAAATCGTCGCAGAACGTACCTGTGGAATAGTCGATTTTTTCACGGAAACGACCGGGTTCGCCGTGAATGCCTACGCCGAATTCCATTTCGTCGTCGCCGATTTCAAACGTGGGATGACCTGCCGCAGGAACGGTACAGCTCGTGAATGCAAAGCCGAAGGAACGAACGTTTTCGATAACCTTGTTTGCAACTGCTTTGACTTCTTGGAGGTCTTTGCCTTGTTCTGCCGCCGCACCTGCGCATTTGTGTACGAGAACGGTGCCTGCGACGCCTCTGCGGCCTACGGTGTAGAGAGAGTCTTTAACGGCGATGTCGTCGTTGACGTAAACCGCGTCGACCTTGATGCCGTCGTCTTGAGCGTCCGCCATTGCGTTGTTGAAGTTCATGCAGTCGCCCGAATAGTTTTTGATGATGAGAAGAACGCCTTTGTCGGTTGCGCATTTTTTGATTGCGTTGTAAACCTGAACTTGGGAGGGAGATGCAAAAACGTCTCCGCAAACAGCCGCGTCAAGCATACCTTTGCCGACGAAACCTGCGTGTGCGGGTTCGTGTCCGCTTCCGCCGCCTGAGATAAGGCTGACTTTTGCGTCGTTGATGTCTTTCTTTTTAACGACCTTATACTTTTCTACAAATTCGAGTTCGGGATGAGCGGCTGCCAATCCGTGACACATATCGTATACGAAAGTTTCGGGCGTGTTCATTATTTTCTTCATAACAATTCTCCTTGTCATCCGCAATCGAAACGATTATGCGGATTTTTTATAAGACACTCCCTTGCGGTTGCAAGGGAGTGTGCTTAGATTGTCGATTAGTGGCAGCATTCGCAGTCGCAACCGTATCTGAAGTCGTGACCGAGTTTGTCCGCTGTCTTGATTGCTGCGATAACCATATCTTCCGTTACGGGGAAGGGCATATTGTGAATGCTCTCGTCGGGGATGCAGGTCTTTGCTGCAACAATCTTGTATTCTTCTTCGGTAAGTTCTTCTCTGATGACTTCGCCCGTGCGAGGATTGGTCATAAGGTCGTGCAAGCAGACGGGGAGACCTACTTCGTCGCAGAAGTTGAGAACTTCGTAAAGTTCTTCTTCGGGGCTGTTTTCGAGAACGAGTTGGCAGATGGTGCCGAACGCTACGACTTCGCCGTGCATGCAGCAAGCGTGAATGTCGTGAATTGCGGTAAGACCGTCGTGAATCGCGTGTGCCGCTGCCAAGCCGCCAGATTCGAATCCGAGACCGGAGAGGAGGATGTTGGTTTCGACGATTTTTTCAAAAGCGGGAGTTACAACGTTGCAGTCGCAAGCGGTTTTTGCTTTTGCGCCGTCGCTGATAAGGTTGCGATAGCAAAGCTCTGCAAGTGCCGCTGCGGTGTAAGTGCCGTAGCCGAGCAACGTGCCTTTCTTGCGGTCTGCTCCGCAGGGGAGACCTGCGTTGACGTTGGATACGCTGTTGACGTTTGCTCTTGCTTCGAAATATGTGGAGAGTGCGTCGCCCATACCGCTTACGAGGAAGCGAGAAGGTGCGTTTGCGATGACGTTGAGGTCGATAAGAACGACGGACGGGCTTTGACGGAAGTATGCGTAATCGTCAAACTCGTGGTCATCCGTGTAAAGAACTGCGGAGTGAGATGTAGGTGCGTCGGTTGCCGCGATTGTCGGGCAGATGATGAGCGGATTGCCTGCCGCAACGCATTTTGAAGTGTCGATTGCTTTGCCGCCGCCCAAACCGATAGTGCAGGAGCATTTGTTTGCTTTTGCAAACTCTTGAAGTGCTTTTACGACCGTGCGTGAGCATTCACCCTTGAAGATGTCGCAAGAAACGAATTCCACACCGTATTTTGCTTGCGTCGCGTCGAGTTTCTCTTTGACGAGATTGAGTGCGAACGGGTCTGCGATAAGGAGTGCTTTCTTACCGAAGGTTTTTACAAAATAACCGAGGTTCAACAATTCGTTTTCGCCTTGTACATACTTTGTTGGACAAATAAATGCTTTTCTCATAAATTTTCTCCTTTAATGGGGTATTTTTTTTAAGATGTAAACATTATATATCGCAACGCGAAATAATTCAATACCCAATTTGTCAAAAATTGACTTTTTTTGAAAATTTTTCTCAAAAAACGGCGTTTTTGGGCTATTGCGACTTTGAAAATCGCAAAATTTCATACTTTTTTAAGCAAATAGTTAAAAAAAGTTGAATATTTAAAAAAACCGATTATAATAAAAATCGATAAAAATCCTTTGTTCGGAGGTGTGAAAATGGACGTTGTTTCATCAATCGAAAATCGTGTGAATTGGATAAAAAATCTGCTTGCGAAAACAGGCGCGAAAGGCATAATTTACGGCAATAGCGGCGGAAAAGACTGCACTCTCGTCGGCGCGCTTTGCAAACTTGCCACGCCAAACGTTTTGGGCGTAATTATGCCTTGTCAATCTTCTCAAAACTACGGTAGCGACAGAGACGACGCTTTGAGAGCGGGCAAGCATTTCGGAATCGAGCAAATCGAGATAGATTTGAGCGCGACCAAGCAAGCGCTTCTCGACGCTTTCGGAGAGCAATTCGCAAAAGATAACGCAGGGGAGAGCAATCTCAAAATGGCAAGCGTCAACATCAATCCTCGTCTCAGAATGACCACGCTTTACGCTCTCGGACAGGCAAGAGGATTACTCGTTGCAGGCACGGGCAATCTTGACGAAGCAACCCTCGGATATTTTACGAAATGGGGCGACGGCGCACACGATTTCAATCCCATTGCGGATTTGACAGTAGGCGAGATTTACGAACATCTAAGGGCATTAAACGCTCCCGAAACCATTATTACCAAAGCTCCGTCGGCAGGTCTTTATCCCGGTCAAACCGACGAGTCCGAAATGGGCATCAAATACTCCGACGTGGACAAATATTTGCGCGGAGAGGAAGTCCCCGCCGACGTTTTGGCAAAGATAGAAAAAGCCAAGGCAGGAGCGGCGCATAAACTTCGTATGCCTCTCAAATTCGGCGAATAAACCAACCAAACAGCGATTAACTTTGTCAGCACCCCGAGTTTTGTAAATCATGTACGCAAATGTACGTTGGTTTTACACTCCTTGGGGTGCTTTCGTGTTACTCATCTGTTTGGTTGGTTTATTAAAGTTTTGAAAATTAGAGCCGTCCGATTTTCGGACGGCTTTTTTTAATAACTCGCCGAGTAACTTATTTAATTTCAACTTTCCCCCTTCCTCAGGTGTTTCCCCTATTGCTATCCTAATAGAGTGCCGTCGTAACTCCTCTAAACTTAATAACCCCCTCTTTCCGGACACGCCGGTATTTCTCCCGCCACTC
>DLKM01000019.1:0-25116 GCA_002478945.1 Christensenella sp. UBA7588 | reverse complement strand
ACAAGCGAATTGACGTTTGATGTAAAGATGAATGCGCAGTCTTTTGTGTGAAGGGAAAGAGGAACACCAAGGCAAAAAGCAAATAATTGACACAAGTGACAATTATGGCTAAACGCCTTGTGTGTGACGCAAGTTCGGCGCTCAAAGGCTCGCCGCCTTGCGGCTCGAGTTCCGTTTCTTAATAGGATGTTCGTTAATAACTTTATTTTTCCCGATAAATCATTATCAAATATCGATAAACTTTTCCGCACAAAAATTTATGCTTGCGACTTTTGATAATATATGTTAATATAGTTTTGGTTATTAATTATTCAACAAAAGGAGGGGCTGATTATGGCTCATTTAAGCGAGGCGGCTGTCGCTCAAATCAATATGATTTGCGACAGATACATCGACGAAAAAACTCCGCTTATGATGATTTTGAGCGACATTCAAAAGGAATACGGATATATTCCTATCGAAGTGCAAGAAATCGTATCTGAAAGAACGGGGATTTCGGTTGCAGAAATTTACGGCGTCGTAACTTTCTATTCATTTTTCTCTTTGGCACCGAAGGGAAAATACGTTATCGGCTGTTGTCTCGGCACTGCTTGCTACGTCAAGGGTGCGCAACAGGTTATCGATAAGTTTTCCGAAGTGTTGGGAATCAAACCCGGCGAGACTACTCAAGACGGATTGTTTACGATTGACGCATTGCGCTGCATCGGTGCTTGCGGTATTGCCCCTGCGGTATCCATCAACGGACAGGTTTATCCGAAAGTTTCCGTCAACGCCGTTCCCGGTATAGTTGACGATTATAAGTCGAGGGAGGAATGAGCGTTATGATTAGAACTTTTGAAGAACTTGAAAGAACTTGTCGCGATTGCTCCGAATGTATGGACGCAAAATTTACGGGACACGACGGCAAACGCCACGTCGTTTTGTGCGGCGGCACGGGATGCCTTTCGTCCCACTCCGACGAAATCAGAGAAGAATTTGTAAAACTCATTAACGAAAGAGGTTTGCAAGACAAGGTTACCGTCAACCAAGTAGGTTGCTTCGGTTTCTGCTCTCAAGGTCCTTTCGTCAAGATTTATCCCGAAGATACCCTTTACAGAATGGTCAAAATCGACGACGTAAAAGAAATCGTCGAAAAAGATATTGAAAACGGAGAGGTCGTTGGCAGACTTCTTTACGTCGACCCTATTACGAAAGAGAAAGTTTCCAAACAAGACGACATCACTTTCTACAAAAAACAAGTCCGTATCGCTTTGCACGGTTGCGGAAGCATCAATCCCGAAAAGATTGAGGAAGCTCTCGGCGCAGGCGCGTTCAAGGGACTTGCGCGTGCACTCCAAATGGACAGACAAGCGGTCATCAACGACATTTTGGCTTCCGGTTTGAGAGGTCGCGGCGGCGGCGGATTCCCCACGGGCAGAAAGTGGCAATTTGCATACGCTCAACCCGACGGCGAGAAATACGTCGTTTGCAACGGCGACGAAGGCGACCCGGGTGCGTTTATGGACCGTTCCATACTCGAAGGCAACCCGCTTGCCGTCATCGAAGGTATGATGATTGCAGGCTATGCAATCGGCGCGCAAAACGGTTATTTCTACGTCCGCGCAGAGTATCCTATCGCAGTCAACAGATTGCGTATCGCAATTCGTCAGGCTGAAGAAATGGGCTTGCTCGGCGACAATATCCTCGGCACCGATTTCTCCTTCCGCGTACATATCCGTCTCGGCGCAGGCGCGTTCGTTTGCGGAGAAGAAACCGCTTTGCTCAACTCTATCGAAGGTCAAAGAGGTATGCCTCGTCCTCGTCCGCCGTTCCCTGCGGTCAAAGGTTTGTGGCAATCTCCGACAATCGTCAACAACGTCGAAACCCTTGCTTGCGTACCGTACATAATGAGAGAAGGCGTGGACAAATTCACGCAATACGGCACCGAAAAATCCAAAGGCACAAAAGTCTTTGCTCTCGGCGGCAAGGTCAACAACGTAGGCTTGGTCGAAGTTCCGATGGGTACCACTTTGCGTGAACTCA
Source organism: Christensenella sp. UBA7588 (assembly GCA_002478945.1). GTDB lineage: Bacteria > Bacillota > Clostridia > Christensenellales > CAG-917 > CAG-475. The sequence goes on along the minus strand of DLKM01000019.1, from coordinate 23,094 downwards.
TTTACGACATCGGCGGCGGTATTCCTAACGGTAAAAAGTTCAAAGCCATTCAAACGGGCGGTCCCTCGGGCGGATGCCTCACGGCGGACGACCTCGACGCTCTCATCGACTTTGACAATCTCGTCGCAAAAGGCTCTATGATGGGTTCGGGCGGCGCAATCGTTATGGACGAGGACAACTGTATGGTTGACGTTGCAAAATTCTATATGGAATTTATCTGCGACGAATCTTGCGGAAAATGTTCTCCTTGCCGTATCGGCACCAAGAGAATGCTCGAGTTGCTTACCAAGATTACCAAAGGTAAAGCCACTATGGAGGACCTCGACAAGCTCATCGACCTCGCAAACAATATCAAAACCAACTCTCTCTGCGCGCTCGGACAAACGGCTCCGAACCCGATTCTTTCCACTCTCGCGCACTTCAGAGACGAATACATCGCACACATCGTCGACAAGAAATGCCCCGCAGCGGTCTGCAAGAGTTTGATGAATTACTCGATTATCGCAGACAAGTGCGTAGGATGCGGACTCTGCGAGAGAAACTGCCCGACGAACGCGATTCATTCCACCAACTACATTGCGCCTAATCACAAACTTCCGTCCAGAGAAATCGACGCGGAAAAGTGCATCAAGTGCGGAATGTGTATCTCCTCGTGCAGACTTAAAGCAATCGAGAAAAAGTAAGGAGAGAGAATTATGGCTAAAATCAATATAAAAATAGAAGGCGTACCTTATCAAGTCGAACAAGGCTTGACCATACTTGAAGCCGCAAAGGCTTGCGGATACGAAATCCCGTCTCTTTGCGCTTTCAATCACGGCGAATGCTCCAGAGGCTCTTGCAGAGTGTGCTTGGTCGAAGCGACAGGCGCGAGAGGTCTCGTCGCATCGTGCGTTTATCCCGTCGCAGAGGGTATGGAAATCACGATTTCCTCTCCCAAAGCGGTGCAGGCAAGAAGGTCCTCGGTAGAACTTTTGCTTTCCAACCACAACCGCAACTGCCAAGAGTGCGATAAAAACGGTAAATGCGAACTGCTTCACGTCGCAATTCTTACGGGTGCGAGAGAAAACGTTTACGGCGGAGAACAAACTCCCGTAACCGTTGACAATCTCACGCCGTCCATCAAGCGCGACACAAGCAAATGCGTGCTTTGCGGCAGATGTATCGAGCGTTGCAAGAATGCGCACGGTTTGTCCGTCCTCGGCTTTGAAAAGAGAGGATTCAAGACTATCGTCGCACCTGCGGAAAACAGAAGTTTTGCAAATTCTCCCTGCATTTTGTGCGGACAATGCGTATCCGTTTGCCCCACGGGCGCACTTATGGAAGTGAGCGAAATCGAAAAGGTCGACGCGGCATTCAAAGCAGGTAAGTACGTCGTCGTGCAAACCGCTCCCGCAGTCAGAGCCGCTCTCGGCGAAGAATTCGATATGCCTGTCGGTTCTCTCGTCACGGGCAAAATGGTCGCTGCGCTTCGTCGTCTCGGCTTCAAGAAAGTGTTCGATACCAACTTCGGCGCAGACCTTACCATTATGGAAGAAGCAACCGAGCTTCTCGGCAGAGTCAAGAACGGCGGCGTATTGCCGATGATTACGTCTTGCTCCCCCGGTTGGATAAATTACGCAGAGTATTATTACGGAGATTTGTTGAATCATCTTTCTTCCTGCAAATCGCCTCACGAAATGTTCGGCGCAATTCTCAAAACCTATTACGCAGAGCAAAACGGCATCAAACCCGAAGATATGTTCGTAGTGTCCGTTATGCCTTGCACGGCAAAGAAATTCGAAAAGGACAGAGCGCAACTCGTTACCAACGGTCTCAAAGACGTTGACGCGGTTCTCACGACGAGAGAGCTTGCAAAGATGATTAAGCGCGCAGGTATCTTGTTCAACAGACTTCCCGACGAACAATTCGACAACGACATCGTCGGCGAATACACGGGCGCAGGCGTCATTTTCGGCGCGACGGGCGGTGTAATGGAAGCCGCATTGCGTACCGCTGCCGCAGTACTTGACGGCAAAGAACTCAAGCACGTCGAGCTTACCGACGTCAGAGGTCTCGAAGGCATCAAAGAAGCCTCCTACAACCTCGGCGGTATGGAAGTTAAGGTTGCGGTCGCTCACGGTATGAAGAACGCAAAAGTCCTTCTCGACCAAATCAGAGACGGCAACAGTCCTTATCACTTCATTGAGATTATGGGATGCCCCGGCGGATGCGTCGCAGGCGGCGGACAACCTTATGTCAGACCTTGCTTCCTTCCCAACGAGGACGACGATATTCTCGATACCTTCCGTGAAAAACGTGCCGCCGCTCTCTACAGAGAGGACGAAAGCAAAGAAATCCGCGTTTCTCACAAGAACGAGCAAGTCAAGAAACTCTACGACGAGTTCCTCGGCGAACCGAATAGCCACCTTGCGCACGAGTTGTTGCATACGTCGTATGCTGCGCGCACTCGTTTCCCCAAGTAAAAACTGCGCTATTTAGCGAATAACATCGTCAAAGCCCCTTGTCCGTCAACTCATTTACGCATAGTAAATTAGGGTTGCCGTTCAAGGGGTTTTTCCTTGTTCTTCATCTAAATATCGCAGTTTTCCAAACACACCCCATTAGAGTGTAAATTCGTGAAAACACAAAAAAACACCGCACCAAACGGTGCGGTGTTTTGATATTAAGTTATTCGTTAAAACGGTCTTTGAGAGAATACCGCAACCCAGTCAACCATAAAGTCGCAGGGGAAGTTTTCTGCCGTGTTTGAGTCGATTAAACTTGCCGCTCCGAACAATTCGGGATGAGCGTCGGGTACAGTGATTGACAATCCGTCATCTTCAATCGTTTTTGCATTGCCGTCAACTTCGACGGACAGGAACAAAAAGTCTTTGAGCGGAGAGATAAATCTCTTATCCGTGATTTCATAAACAAATTTTCTGTCTATGTAAAAGCGGTAGTAGTCCTTTGTCCAATCGAGACCGAAAGTGTGCCAATCGTCATAAATCGTGCCTTCGTTGTCGCCCGTAACTCTGGAATAATTATATGTATTTTGACCGGGATACGATTTGCTGTATACAATATAATCGTCGGTATAGTTTCCGACGTGGACGTTGATTTGATAATCGTACAAATCGTTGCGGTAATACGGAGATTCCATAATGTCGATTTCCGCACTCGAGACGGAAACGTCGGCGTTTCTCATATCGTGCGACATAAGCCAAAACGCAGACCACAATCCCGACGCTTTGGGCAGTTTGCAGCGAGCTTCGTAATAGCCGTATCCGCCGTCGTATTTGCCGTCGGTGTCGATTGCTCCCGTATAATAATAACCGTCCTCACGCACTTGAGTGCGAATAATCAATGCGTCGTTTTGCACGATAACCTGACGAGGGTCCCAGTATGCGCCTCTGCGAACGTGCGGTTCGTCCAATTCGTTCGGACCGTACACGTTCCAAAGTTCGGTGTCAAGGTCTGTTCCCGTGAAGTCGTCGAGAAGTACGAGATAGGGGTTGTCCTTTTCGGTAAAGCCCAAGGTTTCCGTCGGCTTCGGCGCAGGCGTAGGAGTGGGGGTGGGAGTCGGCTCGTTTTCTTTTTCGTCGCACGCGGCAAGGCACGGAACGATTGAAACGAGCAATAAAACTGCAATTATTACGATAACGGCTTTTTTCATTATTGTCCTCTCGTTATTGATATGTCTATAGTATACAATTTGCTCGAAAAAGTCAACGGAGCGGTGCGATTAGTCCGTTGCGTGGCTCTATATCGATTCTTTTGAAAGCGGTTTTGTGAATAATTATGCAAAAACGGCTTTCGTAAAATCGTACAATGCGTTTTTCCACACCGAGTAATCGTGACCGCCGACGTACGTTTTTTTGACGTATTGTACCTCGTTTTTATCAAATACGTTTGCGATTTGCGTCGTAACGTGTCCCGTGGAAAAATCCAAAGAGCCGATTGCAAGCATCAGATATTCGAATTGCGCTCCGTCGGTAATTTTGAAGTCGGGTACTTCGGGATTTGAACTCATAACGTTGCTCGAAAAGCCTGCCGCGGAAAACGCTCCGACGTAACCGAACGCTTCGGGATATTTGAACGCCGTCAGCAAAGCCTCTCTGCCACCCATAGAAAAGCCTGCAAGGGCGGTGTGCTCTCTGCCTTCCAAAGTTGCGAAGTTAAGATTGATATAAGGCATAAGCGAAGTAACGATGTCGTCTGCCGTTCTGTCGAACGCGGCGGCGTAAGACGGACTCGTTACGGACGGCGCGACTTCTCCTGCGGTTACTATGCAGTTGACGGAAACGATAATAACGTCTTTTGCTTTTTCGTCAAAGTGCAAATTTTGCACGATATATTTTGCGTTGCAATCCTCGAGCCACGTTTTGTGGTCGCAAGCCATTCCGTGCAACAGATAAAGCACGGGATACGCTTTTTCTTCGTCATAATCGGCAGGCAAAGTTACCATTGCGTGTTTGGGGAGGTTGGTTATTTCAGAAGTGTAGGTAATTTCTATGTCCTCTCCGTATTCGTAACCGTCTTTTGCCGATAGTTTGTTTTTATCGTCCGTGACGTCATCTTTTTTGCCGTCGTCTCCGCCGTTGTCGATTACGTCATCGGGCGGAACGTCTCTATTTTCCGAACAGGCAAACAGGGCGCAAATCGAAAAAGCCAGAATCAACAGAACAATCAATACTTTTGCTATTTTTGATTTCATCGTCAGCCTCCTGTTTCTATAGACTAATTTAGCACAACGAGTATTCAAAATCAATATTTTGTGTCGGAAGTGCCTGCTTTTAATCGCATTTTAATCTGTTTTTATTATGCGCTCGTAAAATGATTGATTGCAAATACAATTCGGATAAAGCAAAAGCGGCAATAGACAATAAAAAAGCCGTCGTAATAGACGGCTTAGTCGTTGTTACGAGTTATGTTCCGCAAGCATACGCGAGAGGAAGGCTTTCGTACGTTCTTCTTTCGGGTTTACGAATATTTCTTCGGGAGAACCTTCTTCCACGATTACGCCGTTATCCATAAATACCACCTTGTTTGCCACGTCGCGCGCAAAAGTCATCTCGTGCGTTACGACAATCATCGTAAGTCCTGCTTCTGCAAGCTCTTTCATTACGTTCAGCACCTCTCCCACCATTTCGGGGTCGAGGGCGGAGGTCGGTTCGTCAAAGAGTATAACTTCGGGAGACATCGCAAGCGCTCTCGCTATAGCCACTCTTTGCTTCTGTCCGCCCGACAGTTGGCGAGGCTTGGCGTCGACGTATGCGCTCATACCGACGAGGTCGAGATATTTCAAAGCAACGGCTTTTGCTTCGTCTTTTTTCATTTTCAGCACTTTGCGAGGCCCGATAGTGCAGTTTGCAAGCACGGACAGGTTGTTGAAAAGGTTGAACGATTGAAACACCATCGTCACTTTTTCTCTGTATTTAGGCGCGCTTTTCGTTTTGGTTATGTCCTCTCCGTGGAAAAAAATCTGACCGAACGACGGCGTTTCAAAGAGATTGATGCATCTCAACAACGTAGATTTTCCGCTTCCCGACGAGCCTATGATGCAGGTCACGTCGCCTGCGTTGACGGTAAAGTTCACGTCTTTCAGCACTTCGTGCGTTCCGAACGTTTTGCCGAGGTGTCGCACTTGTATAACCGCGTCTTTTTCGATTTGGTCGGTTTGCTCGATTTCCGTGCAGTCGATTACGCTTTCGGTATCTTCGGTTTCGATGCCGAGTTTGCGTTCTTTGACTTCGTATTGTTCGAATCTGTCGTTTGTAACTTCGCTCATTTGTCCGTACCTCCCAAAATTTCGTTTTCTCTGACGATTGCGTCGGCGTCAAGGTTTTGCGAACCCATTATCCGATAATCTTTTTTGCCGTCGAGTTTTTTCTCCACGAGCCTGAGTATTCTCGTAATCGTGAACGTGAGTATAAAGTAAATTGCCGCCACGACGAGATACGTTTCGAATATTGCGTAGGTGTTGAACGCGATTGATTTTGCGTAGAAAAACAATTCCGTAAAACCTATGACGTTAAGCACCGACGTGTCTTTCACGTTGATGACGAATTCGTTTGCCACGCTCGGCATAATATTGCGCAACACTTGGGGAAGTACGATGTTCCACATCGTTTGCGAGTGCGTCATTCCTATGGCTTGCGCGCCTTCGAACTGTCCTTTGTCTATCGAGATGATGCCGCCTCTTACGATTTCCGCCATATACGCGCCCGTGTTTATGGACACGATAATCAAACCTGCCACGGTTACGTTCATCGTCGCACCGCCGTTGAGTAGTGCGGAGCCCCAGAATATGACCATTGCCTGCACCATCATCGGTGTGCCTCTGAAAACCTCTATGTACGCCGATAAAACGAAATCTCCGATTTTCTTAAGCACGGCAAGAACTTTGTTCTTGGGAGCGTCGAGCGTGCGATACATTCCTATCAAAAGTCCTATAAACAGACCCGCTATCGTGCCGACTATCGCAACGAGTATCGTGTAGCCGACGCCTTTGAGTATGGAAAGATAATAAGTCTTTATAATGTTTCCTATTCTCGTGAAGAACGTGGACGATTCGGTCGTGTTGTCGTCGGAGTAGTCCACCGCTTCTTGCATAATCGCGATTTTATCCTCTTGCGTAAGCGACAAAATCACGTTGTTTATGGCGTTTTTATGCTCGTAATCGTATCTCATTCCGATAGCGATTTGCGTATCTTCGTCGCTTGCGTCGAAGCCCGTAACGTTGTTTTCGAGATGGACGTAGGTAAGAGAGGGGTTGGACGCGCAATCGGCAATGGCACCGGGTTCTTCGGCAACGTAACCGTCGATTGATTTTGCGTTGAGCGCAACGGTCATTTCGGGGAACGTTGCCATCGACGTGCCGACGTTTATTCCGTGCGCCGCCGCTTGTTCGAGAAGTGCCGTTTCGTGGAACGTGCCTTGTTGCGCCACGATTTTCGCGCCGCCGAAGTCGTCGAGATTGCTTGCGGCGGAATATGCACTGTCTTTCCTTACGACGATTACGAGATTGCTTTGATAGTAGGGTACGGAAAAATCAATGGATTTGCGTCTTTCTTCCGTCGGACTCATACCTGCGATAACGAGGTCGAGCGTGCCTGCTTGCACACCGGGGACGAGAGAATCCCATTCGGTCTTTACGATAACGAGTTCTTTGTTCAGAGCGTCCGCTATGCGCTTTGCCACTATAACGTCGTAACCGTTGGCGTATCCGTCCGCATTGCTTATTTTAACCGCGCCGTTTGCGTCGGACTGTTGCGTGAAGTTGAAGGGAACGTACGCGCATTCCAATCCAACGACGAGTTTGTCTCTGTCGTCTTTTTTGTTGCAAGCACTCAAGGCGACGGTGCAGCTTATCAAAACAGACAAAATCAGTATGACCGTGATGATTTTCGATGCTCTTTTCATTTGTTTCTCCTAAGAAAAGAAATTGTCAAATCGACGGCTAATGCATTGAAGATAAAAAAATCCGCAATGCCAACAACATTGCGGACGAAAAATATTCCGTTCAATGTCGATAGCGCTCCACCTTGCGGTGACAGTACAACGCATATTCTGCGTTGTCCCAAGATAAACCGTTCCGGACCGAACGAAGTATCTTTCGGCGAGTATTCCTTTGCCACCGCGACGAAGTCCGCGTCGTCGGCTTGTCATAAGACTCGCGCCTCTACCAATTTGATGCTCAAAGCATACCACTCAAATTCGTTTAAGACAAGCGTTTTGCCGCTGTTTTTCAAATTTTGCATATTTTATCTTGTCAAAAAGCATATTTATGCAATATCGTCTGCAATTTCGATATATCGAAACAGCAAAGTTTCAAGGCAGAGAAGTGCAATCTGCCCTTGAAAATTCAACGAGTATAGAGTATAATAAATTCAATGAAACAAGGAAATAAATTTTCGGATTTAGAAAGTATATGAAAGAAACGATTGCCTGCACGGCGAGGAAGTATATCGTCAGGACGATGCTCGAGTTGTTTGCATTCGGCTTGGGTTTATACGTTTTTGCGGAAAAATACGGCGGAACTCCCAACGTAAGTATGTATGTGGTTATCGGCATATTTATGGCGGCGTTTTTTGCCGTAAGCTTCGTGTTTTTCATAATTTTTATAAAAAAGCCGAAAGTGGCGGTGTCGTACGATGCCCAAACGAGAACGTTTGAGTTTCACGTCGATAAAAAACACATCCGCAACGTCTCCGTCGACGAGATTGAATCGGTTTGCACCAAAAAGACGAGAGTACCCGTTTGGTCGTATTCTCCCGGTACTTTGTTAATCAACACCAAAAATAACGAAACAATCAAGATAACCTACGTCGACGAAGCGGAAGTCGCGGTTAGAAAAATCAACCGCATTCTTTCAAATAGCGCGACGTAATCGAATAATGCAAAAAGCGCGGTATGTTGTGGTATTTTTATTTGACATCGGCGCATTTTTGTGTATAATAGTAGGGTAAATTCATTTCGAGGAGGTGAAAAAGATGTCTACAGTCAAAGTCGGCGAAAATGAAAGTTTGGATAACGCTATCCGCCGTTTTAAGAGAAAATGCGCACGCGACGGCATCATCGGCGACCTCCGCAAGAAAGAGGCTTACGAGAAACCCAGCGTAAAACGCAAAAAGAAAGCGGAAGCAGCTCGTAAGAGAATGTACAAATCATAACAAAACCGAAATCGATGCGCGCAACGCACGCATCGTACGGAGGCATGGCTCAGTTGGTTAGAGCACACGGTTCACATCCGTGAGGTCACAGGTTCGAGTCCTGTTGCCTCCACCACACGCAACCTGAAATTTTTCAGGTTGTTTTTTATTTTATACGGCGGTTGCGCTTGTGCAAAACGCCGTATAAAATAAAAAAAAGAATGCGTAGCATTTGCGTGTGGTGTGATACCCTCCGAAGGAACAGGACGGCCGTTTGCATAGCAAACGACTTGCCCTGTTGCCTCTTTTCTTATGTTGATGTTCGGCAACAGAACTCGAACTTGACGGCGGTCGCCGTCACCATGCATTGCATGGCTGTGACCTGCGGTCACACTGCACGCTCCGCTCCCCATTGCAAGCAATCTCGCTCCGCTGACGGACGAGTCCTGTTTGCATTCATCACTTGCAACCTGATATTTTCAGGTTGCGTTTTTTAAGTGTCGGGTGCGCTTGGGCAAAATGCGCAAAATAAAAATATTGCCATATAATCGGCGGGGTGGTATAATATACAAAAAAGATTCTTTGCAGGCGGATTATGAAACAAGATATAACAAAATTGCAAGAGTTTGTAAGGCAGGGCGGAATTGACGCGTATATCGTGTTTACGAGCGACGACCACGGCAGCGAATACGTCGTAGACCACTTCAAGACGCGCGCGTTTCTTTGCGGTTTTACGGGGAGTGCGGGAACGCTTGTCGTGACGAAAGACGGCGCATATCTTTGGACTGACGGAAGATATTTCATTCAGGCGGCAGAGCAACTCAAAGCAACGGATACGGTGCTTATGAAAGCAGGAGAAGAAGGCGTTCCGTCAATCTTCGAGTTTGTGAAAAAACTTTCTTGCACGCCGAAAATCGCGTTTGATTTTACAACCGCAACGGTCGAATTTGTCGAGGCGTTGAAGAAAAACGTCAAAGGCGTCGAGATTCTCGATTGCGGAGACATAATCGACAGTATTTGGCAAAATCGTCCCGAAGTTGCGCCCACGAAAGCGTGGTTTTTGCCGAGCAACGCGGCAGGCGAAAGCATAAAGAGCAAAGTCGAAAACTTGCAAAAAGACATCGAAAAACAAAATTGCGAATATGCTCTCGTTTCCTCGCTTGACGATATTGCGTGGCTTTTCAATATGCGCGGCAGCGACATTATGTATAATCCCGTCAATTACGCCTACGCAATAGTATCGAAAGACGGAGCGACGCTCTTTATCGACGAGAGAAAACTCGACGAAAAATGCAAGAAAATCCTTGCGGAAAACAATATCGGCGTTTTGCCGTATAACGACGTATACGGCGTGGTTTCGGCAATCGAAGGGCAAGTGCTTATCGACAAAGAAAAGACCAACTATGCGCTGTTTTCTCGCATAAAGCTCGCAAAAGAAACCGAATCTTTCCCGACGACCGTAAGAAAAGCGATAAAGAACGCCGTAGAGATACGAAATATGAAAAAAGCGCACGTTGAGGACGGCGTGGCTATGCTCAGATTTATGCGTTATCTCAAAGAGCGCGCGGGTAAAGAGCCGATGAGCGAGATTTCGCTTGCGGATAAACTCGAGAATTTCAGAAAAGTGAGCAAAAACTTCCTCGATTTGAGCTTCGACACCATTTGCGGATACGCTTCGAACGGCGCAATAGTGCATTATTCCGCAACGCCCGAAACGAACAAGGCGGTTGAAAACAAAGGTTTGTTGCTCGTAGACAGCGGCGCGCAGTATCGCTACGGTACGACGGACATTACCCGTACGTTTGCGATGGGTAAAGTTACGAGCGAAGAAAAGCGAGCGTTTACCATTGTCCTTAAATCGCATATCGCACTTGCGAGAGCGGTTTTCCCCAAAGGCACGACGGGCGCGCGCCTCGATATGATTTCCAGAGCGCCGATGTACGCTTACGGTATGGATTTCAAGCACGGCACGGGACACGGCGTCGGATATTTGCTCAACGTTCACGAAGGACCGCAAAACATTTCTCCGAGAGCGCATACGCCAAAATATGCCGTTTTACCGGGGATGATAACGTCCAACGAACCCGGATTTTATCAAGAGGGTAAATTCGGGATCAGACACGAGAATCTCATTCTTTGCGTGGAAAAAGAAAAGACCGAATACGGCACGTTCTGCGCTTTCGAGACGATAACGCTCGTGCCTTTCGACCTTGACGCCGTCGACGTTAAATTGCTTGACGAAAGTGAAAGAGCGTGGCTCAACGCGTATCACAAACTCGTGCGCAAAACGATAGGAAAACACCTTGAGGGAAAAGATTTGGAATTCCTCGAAAAAGCGACGAGGGAAATCTGAATTTAACAAAAAATACCGCAGAATTTTATTGAGTTAGTCAAAGGCAGACGCTTTTGACTAACTTTTTTATTGCGCTTTTCAAACATACGGATTCTTTTCAGTCAATGCTCGATATATATCGCTTCAATCACATAAAAGCGAACGTTTTGCGTAAATAGTTATGAAAGACGTTTTGGGGGATAGAATTGTGGCGGAAAAAATTGTGTCGAATTTTGCAGAGTTGAAAGCGGCGGTTGAAGATTCGGAGACGACGGAAATCGGATTGAGCGCGGATATTGCGTTTTCGGGCGGAATAAAGATTCCCGTAACAAAAAAGAATCTCGTAATAGACGGCGGCGGTCATACGGTAACGGACAATAATTCCACGTCGTATGCCGACGCGATATACGTTCCTGCAGGCGCAGGCACGATGACCGTTACGGTGCGGAACGTAAATTGGAGCGGACGCAATTATTACGGCGTCGTTTGCGTGTACGACGACGCGGCAAACGCCAACGTTACAATCGTTTTGAGCGGCATATCGTACAAAGGTCCGCAAATGATATACAATCGATACGGAACGACTATCGTTGACAACTGCACCGTGAGCATAGAAAAAAACGGCGCAGGCGCGGCGGCGCAAGAGTTTTGCGAGGGTAACCGATTGATATTGCAGGGCAAAGTAAGCCTCGAAAGTGCGACGACGGGAACAGCCGTCGTGTGGTTTCCGTTTGCAAACTCGGCTTTTACCGTGGAGGAAAACGCCGTAGTCACGATAAACGCACTCGGCACTTATATGTTTTATACGGACAGCGCGGCAAAACCCGTATTTACGTTCAAAAGCGGTTCTTCGACGCAGATTTCCACAAAAGGCGGCTTGTTTTACGCGTCGGGAACGGGCGCGCACATTGCCTCGTCTTGTACGCTCGAAAGCAACGCCACGCTCGATGCGTCCGCAACGGCAAACGGAGGCGTTCCGCTTTTCAAATGTTCGGGAAATCTGACGGTAGAAAGCGGCGGAAGTCTGTTTTTGTCTTTGCCGACCAAGGGAAGTTCTGCGGCGGCGTATTTTTCCACGGCTTCGCAAATCAATTTCAATTCTCCCAAAAACGTGTTGATTTACGCAAACGGAGGGAAAGCGTTCTCTTTTGCGACGGGTTCTGCAAGCGCGCCGAACGTCGTAAAAATCTCGGCGGAACAAGTGAACGACTGGATAACCGCAAAAACGCCGTTTTCTTCGGCGGGCGGATTTGACGATACGCCGTATTCGAGATTCGTGAAAGCGGACGGACAAAACGTTGAGATAACTCAAAACCTATCATCTAATGCGGTGCTTTCCACGCAAAGCAACCTCTCGACGGGAGACGACGGGTATCCGATAAGCGCAAGCAACTTTGATTTGACAAAAATTTCGGTGCTTGCTCTCGGCTCGCTTGACGTGAGCGTGGACAGAATAACCGATTTGTCGGAATCGATTACGGGAAATACGGATTCTTTGTCGAAAATCGAGTATTCCGACTCGGAGCAATCTGCGAGCGGAGAAGCAAACGCAAGCGGCAGTTTTGCTTTGTCCGTAACGAAAAAACCTATAGTCGGGGACGTCGCAACCGTAAAAAGCAACAAAAACTTTCTCACGACGTCTAAAAAAGTAACCGTGTACGGAAGCGTGTCCGTTACCTCGTTGCCCGACATACCGTTCAACGCATTTGCCGTGCCGAAAGGTACGGCGACGGTAAAACGTATAAATCCCGATTGGAAACTTCAACTGACCGACACGAGAGTGAACGGCGGGAAATGGGAATTGTATCTGTCGCTTAAAAGTCCCTTGCAATCGTCGTCGGCAATCGTAAACGACGCCGTGGCGTTTATGGACGGAAACGTGCAAATACTCGAAAGCACGCCTATCTCCGTTGCGAGCGGAACGACGGATAAAGCGGGAACGATAGACGTAACTTGGTCTGAAAACAACGGCGTAATACTTGTCCTCGATGACGAAAAAGAATATGAAAAAGGCGATTATTCTTCTACGCTCGAATGGGGCGTGGACTTTGAATAATCGCCGATACGGCGGTTTAGATTGCCGAATATCGTATGTCCGTTACAGTTACGACGTTTGATTTCGCGTCGATTTGCGACGATACCAAAAACACTTGGTTGCTAAAGTATATTCGTCTTTCTATGCCCGTTTTACTTCTTTCGTTTTGTTGCGGACAATTCGAATTTGCTTTGCACAGGCACTCGCACAAAACTCTCAACGGAGAGCATATAACGGGTGCGTTGCCGTTTTCGTCGTCCGATTTTGCGTAGTTTTTGAGTGCCTCACGCTTGCGTAACCTGAAAGGAAACCGTCAACGACGCACCGTCCGAAACGTCCGGTAGATTTACGCTCAGCAAACCGCCTGAGTAGGTATAATCGGTCGTTTTTTGTCCGTTTATTTGTACGGCGTAATCCGTATCGAAAGTGACGTTTGCCGTGTCTATCGTGTCTTGAAGCACGCCTTTTGAATAAGTTTCGCCCGAATTGTTCGCAACCACCACGGTGTAGAGCAACGGTCCGTTCACCCAGTATTGTTTGCTTGCGCTGAGCGTTGCCGTAAGCCCCGTGATTATAGTGGTCGTTACCTGATTGCTGACGAAAGTAATCGGTACGCTATCCGCGCCGTACGAACCGCTGAAATCCGCTTGATTTAACGTTGTTTTTGCCATAAAAGCCTCCTTTTGATAATTTTGTGTTTTCAATCCACAATCACAATATATGTTTCAACCCGCGCAAAGGGCGCATATTTTGGCGTTAATTGCTCCGAATCGATAATTTTTCAAAATGTGAAAAATATTTCAGTTAGTTGCCGCTAACTGGTTGCCTTTTTGAAACACGGTGCTATAATATGGTCGTAAAAAGGATATTATCGCATTGTAAGCTATACGCTTACCGACGACAAATCGAGTGCAAAGAGTGCAAACTCGCACTTTGCGAGAGTTGAGGCAGGGATATGAAAAACAAAGATTTGGTTTTTGATAAAAGTTGTCACGTTCTTTATTCGAAGCCGTGCGAAAAAGAGATAAAAAAGAAAATCGCGCTTCATTATCCCAAAGAGGAGCGTGACGCCGTTTAGACGAAAGTGCAACTTCGGTACGTCGAGTATCTCAAGGATTGGCGCACGGATTTGGGCGGCAAACGCAACTTTCACAACGGCAAAGGCGGCACTTACGATTGTATTGCGATTATGACATACTACGCCGTGTGTAAGGACGTTGCGAGTTTTGCCGAAATAGAGGAAATGGAGGAAAATCTGATTTTGCCTTCCTTCAAAAAACTCGGATTCGTCAACTGCAACAAACCGTTTTGGGAAAAACTTATGTACAAGGCGTTTACGTCCGCAAAATCGCAATGCGACAAATGGCACGATTACAAAATGAATGTCGCGCCTTACGATGAGGGAAAACCCATATATTACGAGTTTACGGCGTGTCCTGCGGCGCAGTTTGCAAAGCAATTCGGACTTGAAGAAATTATGCCTGCGCTTTGCAACGTCGATTATAAATCTATGGAACTTATTCGCGCAAAACTTATAAGAACAGGCACTTGCGTCGACGGAGACAAATGCGATTATACGATTTGCGGAGATAAGGACGAGTATGTGAGCGCACATCCCGAGTATAGGGACGAAAAAGGGTTCAGGAGAAATTCTTGATATGCTATTCGAAACGAAAGGGAATAAAGACAATCCCGCGGTTCTGTTCTTTCACGCAATGGGCGTTACGGGAAGCAGCAGCGAGCGCGTAGCGGAGTATTTGCAGGACAAATATTTTTGCATTATGCCGACTTCCACCGTGTATTGCGAAGGTCAAAAGTACGTTTCCAAAGCGGACGAGATAAAGCAAATCGAAAATTGGCTGAGTGCAAACGGCATAAAAGAAATAGCACTCGTCGTTGCCTCGTCGCTCGGCGCGGACCTTGCGGTTGCGTTTATGTCGCAAACGCGCGTCCCCGTAAGGCACGCATTCTTCGACGGAGGTCAGTTTGCCAAAATAAACAAATTTACACGCAGAATAATGACGCCGTTTTTGTATTTCGCAATCAAGAGCATATACAAAAAGAACGGACGCAATCTCGGCAAAATTATGTGGTGTGACGACGACGCCGTCAAGCCGTATTTCGTGGCTGCGGGAAAAGCGTTGAAGTACGGCAATTTGCGCCGCCAACTCGGGGACAGCCTCGAGGACAAGCCGTTTGCGCCGCTTGACGAAGAAATGCAAAAGAACACGTTTTTCGAGTTCGGAACGATAGAGGAACACTACAAATACAGAGCGGACGTTATGAACGCCTATCCGTATGCGCATTATCCCGTATTTTTGGGGCATAACCATATGCAGTATCAAATCCGCGACCCGAAAGGTTTTGCGCAGATGCTGGACGACATAGTGGAAAACAACGGGGCTAAATTGGTGTGTTGAAAAGAAAAAAACAAAGAGGAATATAAAATGAAATACCATATTGAAAAAAACACGGTGCAAGAAACGCTCGTCATACCGCTTTACGGCAGAAAGGTATGCACGGAAATTTTCCCGACCTTGTATCGTGACGAAACGGCAAAAAAACTCATCGAGCAAATAGACTACGATTTTTCGGGTTTGGAAAAGCAATCCAAGAATACTATGTATCGTTTCGGCTTTTTGGAAGTCGCGATGAGGCAAAACGACCTTGCGCAAGAGGTGCGCGATTACCTTGAAATTCACCCCAAAGCGGCAGTCGTCAATCTCGGTTGCGGTCTTGACTCTACGGGTAAAGTGTGCGACAACGGTCAATGCAAGATATACAATCTCGATTTTCAAAACGTCATCGACGTGCGCAACAGTCTTATGCCTGCGGGCGCAAGAGAGCAAAACGTTGCGTGCGACCTCAACGACACTTCGTGGTTTGACAAAATCGACGCTTCGGACGGCGCGGTATTCTATGCGTCGGGCGTGTTCTATTACTTCCTTACGGAGCAGGTAAAGACTCTCGTTTGCAAGATGGCGGAAGCGTTCCCCGGAGGCAAAATCGTTTTTGACGCCGCAAACGAAAAGGCAAGCAAACTTCTTCGCAGGACGTGGTTGAAGTGGGCAAATATCAAGGACGTCGGCGCGTACTTCGCGGTGTGCGACGCAAAGAAGGAATTGTCTTTGTGGTCAAGCGACTTAGAGGTGTCGAGCAGGGGATATATGCTCGGTTACAACGACCTCAAAGACCCGTCCGTAAGCAAGTTGTTCAGGCTTTTGGCAAAACTCGGAGACGGATTTATGAAAATGCAGATAGTGAGAATAGATTTTAAGGAGAAAAGATGAAACACATTCATTTCGACGTAGATAAATACGGCTTTTACGGCGCGTATTGGCAAAACAAAAACGCGACGAATAAAGCGATTATCGCAATGCTCGGAGACGACCCCGAGGACGGTATGGCAAAATCTTGCGTTAAGTGGCTGTTTGAAAGAGGCGTAAACGTGCTTACGATGTCTCCGGGGAAAAAGAATTACAGTCATCACGATTATCCGCTTGAAAGAATAGAAAGCGCAATCAAATGGCTCAAAGATAACGGAAACGAAAAGATAGGAATCGTCGGTGCGTCTACCACGGGAACGCTTGCGCTTACCGCCGCTTCGCTTTTTAACGATATAACGCTTACGATTGCGATGACTCCGAGCGATTTTGTCTGGCAAGGTTTTGCGCAGGGCAAGAAAGACGGTTGCACAGAGTGGCCTATCGAGAACGAATCGCTGTTTACCTATCGCGGCAAACAGTTGCCGTATATGCCGTTTTGCTACAAGCATCCCGAATATTATCGTATGATGCAGGCAGACGCGAAAGCAACGGGCAATATGTTGGCGTCTCGCAAAATTTTTGACGATTCCGAAGCGGCGCACCCGATAACCGAGGACGAGTTTATCAAGGTTGAAAATATCAAGGGCAAACTCCTTATGGTAGGCGCGGAGGACGATTCGTTGTGGGATACGGCAAAGTATATCAGGCGCGCGGAAAAACGATTGAGCGAAAGAGCGCACGATTGCGACGCGGAAACGCTTGTTTACAAACACGGCACACATTTCGTTTTCCCCGAAAGCGTGCTTAAAAAAATATTCCCCGTAGGTTCGGGATTGATTTTGAAGATAATGTTCAAAGCGGCAAGGGAATACCCCAAAGAATGCAAGCAGATGCGCCTCGATTTGGACGTGAAAATCGATAGAGCAATAGAGGAGTGGATAAAGAAATGAAATACGGATTTATCGAAAAAGCAATGTGGGCAGGCTACAAAGGCACTTTCGAAAAGCACCTCACAAAGACGCTTTCCGAAGAACGTCCGAAAGAGATTATGAAAGAGGCTCACAAAAAGTATAAAGAGATACTTGCGGACGTGACGGAATTCGATAAAGGAGACAGATTTATCATCAATATCGTAAACTGCGCTTTGCTCTCGTCAATACTTTTGTCGGTAAAGAAAAAATATACGGTAGAGCAGGTAAGAGAGTATTATCGCAGAGCGATGTGCGACAACGCTTTGACGAAAATGGCTTCCAAGAAAAGCAGGTCTTACACGCAAAAGGGCAGAGAATTGCTCAAAAGACAGGCAAAGCAGAGCGAGAGTATAACAAATCCGTATTCGTGGAAATTCTCCGTCGAGGACGGCGAAACAATCAATCAGTATACGGCGTATTTTTACACTTGCGGAATTTGCTACCTTATGAGAAAACTCGGTCTCGAGGAATATATCCCCGCTATGTGCACGCTCGACTACGATATGGCAGAACTCGGCAACACCGAGTTTACGAGAGAATACACTTTGGCAGGCGGCGGAAAATACTGCGATTGCCATTATAATCACAGAGTGAACAAAAAATAGTATAAAAACAAAATCGCGCAATCAGACGTTTAACGCCGATATTTCAAGCGTCAACTGTCGATTGTGTAAACTATAAAATTATAAATACCGATAAAAGGGAATGAAATTCCCTTTTTGAAAAGGTATAAGTTAGCGATTGCTAACACTTAAATCGAAATAACGTACGGAGGATTGTAAATTGAAAAACCAATCTACTTTATCAAGACTTATGGGGTATGCGGGCAGGCATAAATATTTCACTTATGCCTCGTGGGTGCTTGCCTCCGTAAGCGCGCTCGTTGCGCTTCTTCCGTTCATTTATATATGGAAGATAGTAAAAGAAGTGCTGGACGTCTCGCCGAATTTTTCGGAAGCGACGGGACTCGTGCATAACGGCGTTATGGCAATGGTATTTGCCATAGTTTCGTTTTTGATTTACGTCGGCGCGCTTATGTGTTCGCACCTTGCGGCGTTCAGAGTGGCGTCGAATATGCGTATAGCCACCACTAAGCGCATTGCAAAATTACCGCTTGGATTCGTGGACAGTTTCGGAAGCGGTAAGCTCAGAAAAATCGTAAACGATTCCACGGGCGCGACGGAAACTTATCTTGCGCACCAACTTCCCGACAAATACGCCGCTATGGCAACGCCTGTGGGGCTGTTGGTGTTGCTGTTCGTATTTGACTGGCGTTTGGGTCTTTTGAGCCTTGTTCCCGTCGTCATCTCTTTCCTCATTATGTCTACGATGGCAGGCAATCGTATGGCGGAAAAGATGAAACAGTACGGAAACGCGCTTGAAAATATGTCCAACGAGGCGGTGGAGTACGTTCGCGGTATCCCCGTCGTAAAGACGTTCGGACAATCGGTGTTTTCTTTCAAAAAATTCAAAGGAACGATTGACGAGTACGAAAAATGGGTAATTGCCTACACCAAGGATTTGCGTTTGCCGATGATGTTCTATACGGCGATAATCAACGGCGTATTTGCGTTTTTGATTGCGGGCGCGTTGTGGTTTACTGCAAACGGCGTAAGCAACGAGTTCTTGCTCAATTTGATTTTCTATATCGTAATCACTCCCGTAATTTCGATTACGCTGACGAGAATTATGCTTATGTCGGAAAACACTTTGGTTGTCAAAGACGCACTCGAACGCGTCGACAGCGTTCTCGACAGCGAACCTATGAGCGAAAGCCAAAATCCCGTACATCCCGTCGATTCGTCGGTCGAGCTTGACGACGTGCATTTTTCATACGACGACACCAAAGAAGTTATCAAGGGCGTTTCGATGAAAATTGACGCGGGAAGCACCGTTGCGCTCGTCGGGCAATCGGGCGGAGGAAAATCCACGCTCGCAAGCCTTATCGCAAGGTTTTTCGACGTCAACGGCGGCAGTATCAAAATCGGCGGCGCGGATATAAGAGATATATCGAAAGAAGAACTTATGAACACGGTGTCATTCGTGTTTCAAAATTCCAAACTTGTAAAAGCGTCTATTCTCGACAACGTAAAAATCGGCAAACCCGAGGCAACCGACGAGGAAGTCAAAGCCGCGCTTTCTGCGGCGCAATGCGACGATATTATAGAAAAAATGCCCGACGGCGTAAATACCGTAATAGGCACGAAAGGCGTATATCTTTCGGGCGGCGAACAACAGCGTATCGCCATTGCCCGTGCGGTGCTGAAAAACGCGCCTATCCTCATACTCGACGAGGCTACGGCTTTTGCCGACCCCGATAACGAAGCAAAAGTGCAAAAGGCATTTTCGGAACTCGCAAAAGGCAAGACGGTTATTATGATTGCGCACAGGCTCTCCACAGTTGCCGACGTAGATTGCATTTACGTCATAGACGACGGAAGAATCGCAGAAAGCGGCAATCGTAGCGAACTTCTCGACAAGGACGGCTTGTTTGCCAAGATGTGGAAGGATTATACCGCTTCCGTAGAATGGAAAGTGTCAAAGGAGGGTAACGGCAATGTCGCTTATTAAGTTTATACAAAAAGAAACCGCTTCGTCGGAAAAAGGAGCGAAAGGACTCATAAAAGGTATAATCGCGTGCGCGTTCCAAAATATCGCGTTTATGCTGCCGACGACGCTTTTGTATTTCCTCGTATCGGATATGATGGACGGCGGAGTTCACGGAACGAGAATCGCGTTTTACGTCGTGGGATGCGTCGTCTGCTTTGCGCTCATACTTTTAACGACGTGGTTTCAATATAACGGCACATATTTCACGACTTACGTCGAAAGCGGAAAACGCAGGCTGAGCCTTGCGGAAAGACTGCGCAAGTTGCCGTTGTCTTTCTTCGGTAAAAAAGACCTTGCGGACCTTACGAGTACTATAATGGCGGACTGCGAAGTGATTGAAAAGAGTTCGTCTCACTATATCCCGGGACTGTTCGGTTCTCTTATCTCAACCGTGATTATATCAATCAGCCTGTTTGCGTTCGATTGGCGTATGGCACTTGCCGCATTGTGGGTAATTCCCGTATCCGTGCTTATCGTTTTGCTTAGTTACAAGGTGCAGGACAAGGTTATTTCCAAAAACGTCGACGCGAAAATGGCGTGTGCCGACGGTATACAAGAGTATATCGAAACCGTGCGCGACCTCAAAGCCAACAATGCCGAAGATACTTATCTCGACGGACTTACCAAGAAAATCAAAAACGTCGAAAAGCGCAGTATCGTGGCGGAGTTTACCACGTCCGCATTTATCACGAGCGCAGGTACGGTGCTGAAATTAGGCATCGCGACCGTTGCGTTGGTCGGGTCGGTGTTGCTCGTTAAAGAGAAGTTGAGCGTGCTTACGTTCTTCTTGTTCTTGCTCGTGGCGTCTCGCTTGTACGACCCGATGCAAGCCGCGCTTCAAAACCTTGCCGCAATCATTTCTATGCGCACCAACGTCGCTCGTATGAACGAGATTTTGGAATATCCCGTCCAAACGGGTAGCGAAACGCTTACCAACGACGGATACGACATCGTGTTCGACCACGTCGGTTTTGCGTACAACACGGGCGAAGTGGTACTGAAAGACGTATCGTTTGAGGCAAAGCAAGGCGAAGTTACCGCGCTTGTCGGACCGTCAGGAGGCGGTAAAACCACCGTTTCGAGGCTTGCCGCCAGATTTTGGGATAACCAAAAGGGAGCAATTACCGTTGGCGGAATGAACGTAGCGGATATAGACCCCGAAAAACTTATGAGCCTATACTCAATCGTATTTCAGGACGTTACGCTTTTCGACAATACGATTATGGAAAATATCCGTCTCGGCAAAAAAGACGCAACCGACGAAGAAGTGCTTGCGGCGGCGCATCTTGCAAACGTTGACGAGTTTGCGGAAAAATTGCCAGATAAATGGAATACAAATATAGGCGAAAACGGCTCGGAACTCTCGGGCGGAGAAAGACAGCGTATATCCATTGCAAGAGCGTTTTTGAAAGACGCGCCGATTATCCTGCTCGACGAAGCGACTGCAAGTCTGGACGTCGAAAACGAGACGCTTATTCAAACCGCGCTTTCGAGACTTATAAAAGACAAAACGGTTCTCGTAATAGCGCACAGAATGAGAACCGTTGCGGGTGCGGATAAAGTCGTCGTGCTGTCCGACGGAATCGTCGCGGAGCAAGGCGCGCCGAGCGAATTGTACGAGAAAGGCGGCATATATACGCATATGGTCGATTTGCAATCCGACAGCGGAAAATGGAAACTGAACAACTGAATGATACAGACAGCCCGTTTGCAAAAACAAACGGGCGTGTTTCCTTGTTCTTTTGAACAAGGTATGCTAAAATATCGAGAGAGGGTATATAGAGTATGGTAAACAACGAATCTCAAGAAATGTATCTTGAAACGATACTGAAAATTCAAAACAAAAAAGGCAGCGTCCGCGCAATAGAGGTTGCCGAAGAACTCGGCTATTCCAAGCCGAGCGTGTCCAGAGCCGTCGGTATAATGAAAAAGGACGGATATATCGAAGTGCGCCCGAACGGCGCAATCGAGCTTACGCCAACGGGCAGAGCCAAGGCAGAGAACGTTTTTGCACGTCACAAATCATTGACGGACGCATTCGTCAAAATGGGACTCCATTCCGACGATGCCGAACAAAACGCCTGTAGAGTCGAACACGTTATAACCGAGGATGCTTTTAGAGCAATCAAAAACTATTTCGGCGTATAAGGCTTTATCTTTGCGTTTTTATCTAAACAAAAAAAACGGGCTGTTTGCCCGTTTTTTATTTTTCCGCTCTTTTAGGTTTTTATATATCAAAATTACGTTGAATCGGTTGTTTTTCCGCCCGTTCGAATCCCTTATAAAAAATTAAGCACAAGACGATAAATCGACTTGTGCTTAATTGGCGTCCTAGCAAGAGAAATGTACGAACTCTTAATAAAAGAAACAGCAGACGGATCCACTGATTCTATCTGCTGTTCTATCTCTTTTACATATTCTTTTGTTACTTTTGACACGCCTACGACATCTTTGAAATTGTATGTGATTATAATATTGTCATCGTACAAAATTACATCTCGCACGAAAGTATTTATAATGAGTTTTCTAACGTTTAAGTCAGTAGTGTCTGCATTTACAAATTCTCGCAAATATTCTTTCACTTGTTCGGCTGTCAAGTAAGACTGAGTTTTTGCTTTTTCTTGCTGTATATCAAAATCATATTGAGTGATTAGAGTTTCAAGTTCATTGAGCCTGTTTTTCGTTGCGGAAGTGATTATTCCTTGCTCTATCGCTTTGATGATATTGTTTTGGGATCTTATTGCTTCCGCACGGCTTTTTTCAAGCATTTTGAGTTTTGAATTATCTTCGCACGTTGATTTGTGAGCAGACGATATTTTTTGTGCAAGCATATTTATATTCGACTCGGTGGCAATTACTTTTGTAGTGATTTCAATCACCAAATCTTCTATTAGTTTTTTCTGAATCGGTTTGCAATTGCAGTTTATCTTTTTTCTTGTGCGCGATAAGCATGAGTAGTAATAATGCGTATCGCCTTTTCGATGTTCCGCTAATACCGACCATCTTTTGATTGCAGTCGCCACAGATGAGCTTTCCTGAAAGCAAGTAATTAAACACTTCTTTTTTGCGACTTGGCGCATGTTTGTTTTCCTCATGTATTTTGCTAACCATATTCCATATTTCATCCGAAATAAGTCGTGGAAAAATGTTGTCGTATTTCACACCTTGACGTTCCACAATGCCTGTATATTTTTGATTGCATAAGGCTCTGTATATAACGGCCAAACTAATCGTTTGCCCGTCACGATTT
>DLKM01000009.1 GCA_002478945.1 Christensenella sp. UBA7588 | reverse complement strand
AGGTGTTCGACTTCGGCGTTTGCGCACCGCAATCCGCCTCGTTCGCTTTGGCTACAACTCGTCTACCAGACGGGTTGCTTAACGCGTCGCGCCCACTATTCCGTTCCCCCTCTGCACAATGCTTGAGGGAACCCACGGAACTGCTCAGCAGGGGGCAACGCTCAGCACTCGCATAGATAGGGACATTTCTCTCATTATGCCACGCGCTTTGTGCGCCGCTACGCAACAGAATGGCGCAGTCGCTTGTACTGCACCCACAAGGCTCCCACACACAAAAGACAAGCGAATTGACGTTTGATGTAGAAGATGAAAGCGCAGCCTTTTGCATGAAGGGAAAGAGGAACACCAAGGCAAAAAGCAAATAATTGTCACTTGTGGCAATTATGGCTAATAGCCTTGTGTGTGACGTAAGCTCGGCGTTCGATGCGGTCGGCGCCTTGCGCCTCCAACTTTGAATAAGCAAATCATTTAACAATTAATATTACTTACAGAAAATGCCACCATATAAATGAATAACAAAAAAGCACCCCCTCGAATCAAAAACTCAACGTACATATCCGTACGAAATTTTGATACAAGGGGGTGCTTATAAAATTAAGTGTTATTTGTTGGCGTTTTGGTTTTGAAGATAATTATCAATAGCCATACGAATAGCATCCTCTGCCAATACAGAGCAATGAATCTTTTGCGGAGGAAGTCCTTGCAATTCTTCGATAACTTGTTTGTTGGTAAGTTTGAGTGCTTCTTCGATTGTCTTGCCGATAATCATACCGGTTGCGGTTGAACTGGATGCAACTGCGGCTGCGCAACCGAAAGTCTTGAATTTTGCATCTTTGATGATACCGTCCTCGATTCTCATCGTGATTTGCATAATGTCGCCGCATACTTCGTTGCCGACGGTGCCGATTGCATTGTAGTTCTCAACTTCGCCCATATGTTGCGGATTTTTGAAAACTTCCATTACTTTTTCGTTGTACATATATACTCCTCGGGCTAAGCCCTGAAACTTTATTTACTTTTTGTAAAGCGGAGACATATCTCTCAGACGTTTTACGATTTTGACGAGTTCGTCAACCGTGTAGTCGACTTGCTCCATCGTGTTGTGCTTGCCGAACGTGAATCTGATAGAACCGTGTGCCGTGCCGACGGGAACGCCGATTGCGAGCAATGTTCTGGACGGTTCGAGCGAACCTGACGAACACGCAGAGCCTGACGACGCGCTTATTCCAGCAAGGTCTAGCGAGAACAATATCGATTCGCCTTCGATATATCTAAAGCTGAAGTTTGCATTGTTCGGCAAACGCTTTGACGTGTCTTTTGCGCCGTTGTAGTAGATGTCGTCAATCTCGTTGAGAACTCTTTCCACAAAGTGGTCACGCAAAGACGCAACGTAAGCGTCGTCCTCGTCTATAGTTGCGACTGCTTCGTCAAGAGCCGTTGCCATACCGACTATGCCGGGAACGTTACTTGTGCCGCCTCTGTGCGAACGTTCTTGCTCGCCGCCTGTAAGCAACTTTTCAATCGGCAAACCGTTACGGACATAAAGCATACCCATACCTTTGGGTCCGTAGAACTTGTGAGCGGACATCGACAAGAGGTCGACCCCGAGTTCTTTTACGTTATATTTTACCGCACCCGTCGCTTGAACTGCGTCGGTATGGAATATAACGCCGTGCTTGTGAGCAACCTCGCAAAGCTCCTTAATAGGCTCGATTGTGCCGATTTCGTTGTTTGCAAACATTATGCTGACGAGTACGGTATCGGGTCTTATAGCGTTCTCGAGGTCTTGTACGGATACGAAACCTTCGTTATCGACCGGAAGATAGGTTACTTCCCAACCGAATTTTTCAAGCTGTTTGCACGTCGTATAAATAGCGGGATGCTCGATAACCGACGTTACTATATGTTTGCCTTTTGCAACGTTTTGCAATGCGATTCCTTTAACCGCCCAGTTGTCCGCTTCCGTACCGCAAGACGTAAAATAAATCTCGCTCGGCTTTGCGCCTATGCATTTTGCAAGCAACTGTCTTGCGTCGTTGACGCCTTTTGCGGCTTCACGTCCGAATATATGTTGTGAATTGGCATTTCCGTATACGTCGGAGAAATACGGCTTCATTGCCTCAAACGCTTTTTGTGACAGCGGCGTGGTTGCCGCGTGATCAAGATATATGTTTTCCATATCTGCCTCCGCGCTTTTGCGCAGACCGTTATTGATTATTTGCAAATGTGAACAATATTTCACATTTGCAATAACGGTATATCACTACTTAATCGTATTGTCAAGCAAATGAAGAATATTATTCTTCATCTTCGATGTCAAGCGTTGCGTTGTGATATACGTTTTGTACGTCGTCGAGTTCTTCGAGTTTGTCAATCATCTTGACGATAGTTGCCTGTTGCTCTGCGCTCGGCGTGACGTAATTGTCGGGAATCATATCGACTTCTGCCGACAAAACTTTTACGCCGTCGTCCTCGAGACTCTTTCTGACAGACGCCAAAGACGCGGTATCGGTATAGACTTGATATACTTCGTCGTCCTCCGAATTGATGTCCTCGAAGCCTTCGAGTTCGAGAGCGTACATCATAAGGTCGTCTTCTTCGACGTCGCACTTTGCGATGGTAATAACGCCTTTGCGCTTAAACATAAACGAAACGCAACCGTTTGTACCCATTGAACCGCCGAATTTGTCAAACAAATGACGAACGTCGCCTGCCGTACGGTTTTTATTGTCGGTAAGGGCTTCGACGATTATAGCGGTACCGCCTACGCCGTATCCCTCGTAAATCATATCTTCATAGTTGATTGAACCAAGTTCGCCGCTGGCTTTTTTGATGCTGCGCATAATGTTATCATTGGGCATATTGTTGTCTTTTGCTTTTGCGATAACTTGAGCGAGTTTGCTGTTGCTGTTGGGGTCTGCGCCGCCTTCTTTTACCGCAACGGCAAGTTCTCTACCGATTTTCGTGAAAATGTTTGCGCGAGCTGCGTCGGTTTTGCCTTTCTTCTGTTGAATATTATGCCATTTGCTGTGTCCACTCATACTTGTTTTCTCCTATATTGTTTGATACATCGCGACGGATGTCGCCACCGCCACGTTCAATGATTCGATGTCGTTTTTCATCGGCAACGAATAAACGCGCTTTGCTTCCTTGCGAAGTTCGTTTCTCACGCCGTGAGCCTCGTTGCCTGCGACGAACAAAATCGGCGATTTAGCCTTGTCCGTCAATATATTTTTGCCGTTCATATCCAAAACCGCGCTGTCGGTGCATCTCATAAGTTCGACGGCTTGGTCGAGATTTACGACCGTCGCACGCACTTTGAAAAGTCCTCCGAGAGTCGCGCGAACAACTTTGGGCGAATATATATCCGCCGTATCGAGCAGATACACGTCGCAAAAGTCGCAAGCGGCGGCAGTTCTGAATATCGTGCCGAGATTGCCGGGGTCGCTCACTCCGTCAAGCAAGAGCGCATTGCCCGAAGGCATACGAAACTCGCTTTGAGGAATTTCGCAGACGGCGCAAATTCCGTACGGGGAAACGGTATCCGCAACGTACGCTATAATCTCGTCACTCACATAATACACTTGCGCGCGCGTAAAAGCAAGACTTTGCTTTGCTTTTTGCTCGCGCTCCTTTTCGTCCGAAAAGAAAATACTTTCAACTTCGCTCTCTCTCGAGGGCGTGGCAAGAACGTATTTGACGTTTACGGACGACGGCATATCTTTTATGAGATTTATTCCTTCAACCAAAAACAGTCCCGTCTCCGTGCGGAACTTTTTCTGCGAAAGAGAACGAGCCTCTTTCACGAATTGATTTTTGGTAGAAGTGATGATTTGCAATATTCTAACCGCCCCGATTTTCAATCTGCAACGTGCGATTGCTCACAGTTTCAAATATGAAAAAGTGGCTTTATACAATCAATGTTGCGCATAAAACTATGCGCAACATTGTGTAAAAACCGATTATGCAAGTGCCTTCTTTGCGCTGTCGCAGAGTGCTGCGAATGCTTGAGGGTCGCTGATTGCAATCTCGCTCAAAACCTTTCTGTTGAGGTCGATACCTGCAACTTTGAGGCCGTGCATAAGAGTGGAATAGCTCATACCGTTGATGCGTGCGGCAGCGTTGATACGAGTAATCCAAAGAGACCTGAAATCACGTTTCTTTTGCTTTCTGCCGACATAAGCGTATACACCGCTCTTGAGAAGTTGTTGCTTAGCAACACGATAAAGGGCATGCTTACCTGCATAGTAACCCTTTGTTTGTTTCATTATTTTTCTACGCTTTTTAACTGCGTTAACCGCTCTTTTAATTCTCATTGTTCATTCTCCTTATTTGTATGGCAACAACTTTTTGAGTTCTCCGCTTCTCGTCTCGTCGACGTACTCGATAGAACGAAGGTCTCTCTTTCTCTTGGTTGTCTTCTTGGTAAGAAGGTGGCTGTGTGCAGAATGGCCTCTCTTGTAGTAACCGTTTGCTGTTACGCGAAAACGCTTCTTTGCTCCACTATGTGTTTTTTGTTTTGGCATAGGTGTGCCTCCTCTATTATTTTGCTTTGCCCGAGGGCTAAATAATTGTTATTTCTTTTGCGACGGTGCGAGAATGGTGTAAATCATACGACCTTCCTGAACCGGTTTTTTCTCGACGACAACGTCCGTGCCGACCATTGCGATATAATCTTCAACGATTTTGACCGCGATTTCGGGGTGCGCTTGTTGACGACCTTTGAGACGGATAGACGCTTTGACCTTGTTGCCGTCCGCAAGGAATTTTGCGGTTTGTGCGGCAAGTCTCGTCGTATCGCCGATGTCAATCGTTGCGGAGAGACGAATCTCTTTGATTTCCATAACTTTTTGATTTTTCTTGGCTTCTTTTTCTCGCTTTTGTTGTTCGTAGCGATACTTGCCGTAGTCCATCAATTTGCAAGTCGGAGGTTGGACGGAAGGCGGAGAAACTTTGCAGATGTCAAGCCCTTTCTCCTCGGCGATGGTGCGAGCTTCTCTTATGGAGATAACGCCGTATTGTTGACCGTCGTCGCCGATGAGGCGCACTTCTCTGTCTCTAATTTGTTCATTGATTTGCAGTTCTTTCAAATTGTCACTCCTATATACACCGCTATGGGTTTTTTCGACATAAAAATAAGTGTCGAAGCAGAACGCCTCAACACTCACGAATACCTTATCATAGACAAGTGATTTACTGTGGTGACCATCTTGCTGAACGCTCGTGGTGAAAGGCTGTCCTTTGCTTTGCTTGAATATATTAACAAAAACGAAAACTTATGTCAAACGTTTTTGCGATTTTGCATATTTATTTTGTATTTATTATAATTATTTTCAAATTTTAATAAAATAACAATCTAAAATGCTGACGCATAACTCCGCTAAATGCAATACCCCCTCTTTCCGGACAAGCCGGCATTTCTCCCACCACTCGTATAGGGACATTTTCCTACAAAAGTGAGCGTCGCTCGCGGGGGAGACAATCGGCACTCACATAGAAAAATATCGTCCCCTTGTTATGCCACTCGTTCGCCAACGAAAAAAAACAACACTCGTTGGCTCACTTGTACTAATCGTCAAGTTCGGCACTCCACCGCTCACCGCCTTGCGGTTCGAGTTCCGTCTTCGAAATCACACATTCCGTTAATAGGGTTCAGTCTCCCCCCTTCAAAAATCATAGTAAGAGCGCGATAAATCGATAAAGAACAAGAAAGAGCCGTCCGAACGGCAACCCTAATTTACTAAGCGTAAATGAGTTGACGGTCGAACGGCTCTGACGCAGTTATTCGCTAAATATCGCAGTTTTTAAGAGCGCGATAAATCGATGCATAACGCGAAAGCACCCCAAGAGCGGCAATCCTAACGTACTTGTGCGTACGTGAATTGACGCGCTTGGGGTGCTGACAAAGTTAGGCGCGATTTAGCGCGCTCTTACTTGATTTCTTTGGTGGCAACTTCTAGCAAAGCCTTCGCCACAAACTCCTCAACAGTCATAGTGCCGAGGTCGCCTTCGGTGCGATGACGTACCGCAATGAGGTTTTGTTCGGCCTCTTTATCGCCGATTACGACGATGTAAGGCACTTTGTCGAGTTGAGCTTCGCGAATCTTCTTGCCGAGTTTTTCGCTGCGTACGTCGGCTTCTGCACGAAGTCCGAGGTCAAACAATCTGTTGCGAACTTCTTGAGCCTTGTCGATTGTACGGTCGGTAAGCGAAAGGACACGCACTTGTTCGGGAGCGAGCCACATCGGGAATGCGCCGTTGTACTTTTCGATAAGCATTGCGAGAGTACGCTCGTAGCATCCGATAGATGACCTGTGAATGATAAGCGGACGCGCTTTTTCGCCGTTCTCGTCGATATAAATCATATCGAAACGAGTTGCGAGCGAGAAGTCGATTTGAACCGTGAACAACGTGTCTTCTTTGCCGTGTACGTTCTTGCCTTGCACGTCGAGTTTCGGTCCGTAGAAAGCGGCTTCGCCCCACGCTTCGGTATAATCGATGTGCAAATCGTTGAGAATTTGTTGCATTGTGGTTTCGACTCTGTCCCAATCCTCTGCCGTGCCGACGTATTTGTCTGCGTCTTTCGGGTCCCAACGAGAGAAACGATAGCTTACGTCGTCCTGCAAACCGAGAATACCTATAAGGTATTTGATGAGGTCGACTGCGCCTTGGAACTCTTGCTCGAGTTGAGCAGGCGTGCAAACGATGTGACCGTCGGAAAGCGTGAATTGACGGATTCTGGTAAGACCGTGCATTTCACCGCTTGCTTCTTTACGGAATTCGATTGCGGTTTCTGCGTATCTTACGGGCAAATCGCGATAGCTCTTGAGGCCGTTTTTGTAGATTGTGAACTGGAAGGGGCAAGTCATAGGACGCAAGCACAAAATCTCGTCATCCACGTCCTCGTCTCCGATATAGAACATCTTGTCTTTGTAGTGGTCCCAGTGTCCGGACGTGATAAAGAGGTTGTTCTTTGTCATAATCGGAGTTTTGGTAAGGAGATAACCTCTCTTTTGCTCCTCGTCCTCGACGAAACGTTGCATAATCTGAATTATGCGCGCGCCTTTCGGCATAATGAGCGGAAGTCCTTGTCCGATATTCTCGTCGGTCATAAACAAGCCGAGTTCCCTGCCCACTTTGTTGTGGTCGCGAGACTTTGCTTCTTCGAGTTTTTGGATATATTCTTCAAGGTCTGCCTTTTTATCGAAGCAAGTGCCGTAAATACGCGTGAGCATCTTGTTCTTCTCGTTGCCTCTCCAATACGCACCCGTGAGCGACGTAAGTTTGAACGCTTTGATTTTGCCCGTGGACGTAAGATGCGGTCCGCTGCACAAATCAATGAAATCGCCTTGTTGATAGAAGGAAATTTCCTCGCCTTCGGGGATGTCCGCAAGAAGTTCCGCCTTATAGGCTTGTTTCATCTTGGTTATCATCTTTTCCGCTTCGCTACGAGAGCATACTATGCGAGTGATAGGCAAATTTGCCTTGATGATGCTTTTCATTTCGGCTTCGATTTTTTCAAAATCGGCTTGAGTGATAGGCGTCTTGAAATCAAAATCGTAATAGAATCCGTTGTCGATTGCAGGCCCTATTGCCAGCTGAACGGTCGGATAAATGTTTTTGACTGCCTGTGCCAATATGTGAGCGCAAGTGTGACGATACACGCGCTTCCCTTCGTCATCGGCAAACGTAAACACCTCGAAATTGCAGTCCTTGTCAACGATGGTGTCCATAGAAGCGAGTTGCCCGTCAATCTTGCATACGATTGCCGCTCTTGCGAGTCCCTCGCTGATTTGCTTTGTCACGTCGAGTGCGCTCATCGCGCCGTCAAATGACATTTTGCTTCCGTCTTTAAGTGTAAGTTGCATATTACCTCCGCGCAATCAGCCCTACTTAATGCTGTACGCGCAATATTATTTCCACTTTCGTGGTAATGGATATTATAATATCGACTGTAGATAAAGTCAATTCAATTATACACGCCTCGTCAATAAATATGTAGCATATTTTGGCAATCTATCTTCTATGAAAAAGCCTTGCGACCGCAAAAACCGCCCGTATCATATGCAAAAAAGCCACATCTTAATCAAGAACTTTCATATCGAAATCCGCTCTTACAATTCGATAAAATATAGTCATGTTATAAGGCAAATATATGCCGTCAATAAGCCCCCCATCGAGCAGTTTCGGTGAGGGGGCAATTTTATACTATTCTCAAACTAAATCTTGCAAAGAAAATCAATCACAAAGCACGTTTATTCCATGGATAATAAAGCGACCGCTATTGCGGGTTGAAGTCGGATTGTTGTATGTCGCAATTATACGGAAAAACATGCTTCCGTTGCCAACTCCAATTTGGAGTTTCGTAGGATTGTTCAAATCCACAGATATAGGTATAATGCCGGAATTCAAAAAATCGAACACTGTTATCCATTCTCCATTATCCGGATTCATAACTTGCAATTTCAATTCTCCATCACTAGAGGTATATCTATCTTGAACTCTCCACCAACTGACATCAATATGTATTTTCTTTATACGTGCAGGCGAACCGGCTAAAAAATAAGCAACTCCCGCGCCTGTTTTATTCGGCGAAAGTGCAAGATATTTTCCATTACAGACAGAATTGTTGGCTGTATAATGTTTAATGTAAGCCATACGCAATCTTTCCGTGTGTAAATCACTGCCATTTTGATAAATAAAACTATTTTCAACTGCAGAATTGTTGTATTGTTCGGGAACATTCAAATACTTTTGCGCAATCCTAACGTTTCCAATTTTAGGCTCAATAAAGATAAAGCCCATAGTAGGCGCGGAAAAGAAATCCGTATCAATAAATTCAGAACCTCTACCTTGCCAATTGCAATTAACTAAAAGAAATGTATGCGTTGTTTGATTCCCATTTGAATCGAGTCCAGTCCACTCAGCATAACCTATAATATTCATATAATGGCTGCTATAATCACCAAAATCCACACCCGTCCACCATATTACTTGCGTGCCTCTATCTATTGCAGCTTTTACGGTTTCTATTTTTTGATTTTTAGTCTCATTTCTTGAAATCGTGTCGCCATATACATCAATTGCAGAGTAATCTCCGCTTGTATTAAATAAATCATGTTTTTGAAGCACGTTTCTAGCACCGATGAGAAAACTATTGGGCATAATAGATGTTCCATAGCCCCACCATCCGGTACTCGGAGTTTCGGCTATCACATCTTTTGCTATTTCATATCTGTTGTTATTAACATTTTCAGACGAAACATTATTTATCGGATATTTACGCAACGCAATATAATCCAGCGTTTCGGACAAATAATTAAAAGCCTCCATCATTGCAATAGCTCCACAACCGACATATTCCTTTGTGCTTGGCAGATTTGAATCTTTCTTAGCATCATCCAACCAAGTTTCTGCTTCATAAGTATTACGCGGATTATTTCCATATCTGTCAGATAATTCATTATAATCTTCAGTATCAGGTGCTTGCCATTGGTAATCCGGAAAACGTCTAGATAAATAATCTGTTACCGCAACTCTATTGTTTAATCCGCTTTCCACTCCATCTGGCATTTGTGGCGAAATACCGTTTTTTTCATAATATTCATCCAGTTCATCGCTGGACATATCCGGTGCATTAACACTAAATCTTTCATAACCGTATGCATCATTTAGTTCTGTATTATTGGCACAGCTGACTGCATTGTAAACAACACAAACAGTAAAACAACAGCATATTGCGAAATACAGAGCTGTTATGCTTGAAACTATTTTTCGTTTCATATTTGGTACCCCCTTCTTTTGTTCCTTGGTTACTCTATTCTCAATGGTAAACAGATGCATTTTGAATCGGAATTATTCGGAGCATCAACAAACCATAAGAATCTAATTCTCGCATTGTTAGAATCATCACTAACTAATTCGATAGTAAACTTAAATTCAGTATCTAAACCTAAATTTCCATTTTTAAGGTTCGTCATTAAACAATGCTGAAAGAATGTTGAACCATCAAAAACAAAGTCGTAAACACGTCCTGATTCTTCTTCTGCAAACTTAATATATAGGTCAACATGATATTTCTTCAAATCTTTGCTATTTTTAACAACATTTTTGCCGTCAGCCCTATTATATTCGACAAGACCGATTTTTGTAAAAGTAAGAGCAACATCTTCCACGTGCAAATTATAATTCTCATGCAGCAATAAATACTTATCGGGAATTTCATCAAAACTTTCAGGCGTATCATCTGTGCCATACGGTATATAATTATCTTTATCAAAACGATAAGTACCCTCTTTGTACGAGCATATATCACGATGTCCGCAAGCAGTAAAAGTAAACAATACTACCGAAGATAACAACAAAACAGAAATAAACAATAAAACTATTTTCTTTTTCATGTTCCCTCCAATAACGAGTATGCGTTTGTGTTAACAAAATACAAAAAAACGCATACTCAATCCTCTATATTCATTTTATTTTGGAAAATACAAAATGTCAATATGCAAAAATCCTCGGGCAATACCGAGGATTTTTTTCACAAATTTTAATTTTTAGCCGATTAGATAATCAAATTACGCTTTGATGACGAAGCTAAATTCGTGATATTTGCCGGGCAAAATCTTATATCTCTTTTTTGTGCAAGCAAGAGCAGGCACGTCGCCGCCGACTCCTCGTTGCGCGCCGTCGATATAAAGCTCGATTGCGTCGCCGTGTTTAAGCTCGTGAGCGTGGGTTGCTTCTTCGAGTGCTTCTTGCGTATAGTCGTGTACGCTGAACTCAAACGGTTTGTCCGTAGCAACGACCGTAACACCGTTTTCTCCGCCGACTTTTACCCAGCGAACGTCGCAATGGTTGCCGTTTTCTTGCGGAACGAGGTAATCGTGCTGGAAGTCTGCGATTTTGCCCTCATACACGCCGAGCATTGCGGCGGCTTTTCTGTCGCAGTAATTCTCGTGAGGTCCTTTGCCGTAGAAGCTCACGTCGTTTGAAGTTGCAAGCCCCATTCTGAATCCGAATCTCGGCAAGCTGAACCAATCGTTTTTGACTTTCATCGACACCTTGATGCCGTCCTCGCTTGCCTCGTACACGGTTTTAAGCACCGAAAGTTGAGGCGTGCAAGACCAATCGATGATAACGGATTTATCCGTAAGCACCATATTAGATTTTACCAGGCGGTCTTTGCAGGCTCTGAAGAACGTTTTGCCAAGCAAACTCTTTACAAACCCCGGAAGTTGCGGAGATATATCGTTGTCGATAGGCGCGCGCCAGAAGTTGGGCATAATCGGAGACGCGAGTTTTTCGTTTCCGTCCACGACGATTGACGTTATGCAACCGCTGTTTTTGGACACCAACGCACGCATCTTTCCGCACTCGAGAACAATCATTCCGTCCTCGTTAAACACGGTTTTGCCTTGCGGTTCTTCGTGTTTTACGGGAACGAAGCCCGTCAAATCAATCTGCTCGTAAGCGACGACTTCTCCGTCCTCGAACAAATCGAATTTGCCTTTTACCACGCAATAGCAGTTGAGCGCGTGTTCCGCACCGTCGTTTGAGATTGCAAACGGCATATCCACCGTCGCTTTCTCATACGGTTCGATTGAAGGCATATCTACGGTTTTCGTATCGGTTACCACACCGTTTTCGAGCAAATCGAAACGCAATGCAAATCGATTGAGATTGGTAAACATATACTCGTTCTCGATTTCGATTTTGCCGTCCTTGAGCGCAAATTGCACTTGCTGATAAACTTTGGTCACTTCGTAGAACGCAGGGTTGGGACTTCTGTCCGCTCTCACGATACCGTTAAACGCAAACGTACCGTCGTTGGGCTTGTCTCCCCAGTCTCCGCCGTAAGTATATTCGACGGTTCCGTCCGTTCCGATTCTCTTTATGGATTGGTCTGCGAAGTCCCAGATATAACCGCCGCAGAGCCTGTCGTTTTTGCGGAAATGTTTCCAGTAATCTTCGAAGTTGCCGAGACTGTTGCCCATACAATGCGCGTATTCGCATTGAATAAACGGCTTGTTCTTGTACATTTTCGGAGTAAGCAAATGTCCGAGAGGCGCCCACAATGCCATAGAATGGATATGCAGTTTGTTGTTTGCGATTTCCTCCATCTGCTCCTCTTTGGTGTACATCTCGCTCATAATATCCGTAGTCTTGACGTATGCGTCGGGTTCGTAATGTATGGGGCGAGTCGTATCGAGTTCGAGAGCGGCTTTTTTCATTGCGGGGAACGCTTTTCCGTTTCCGCTTTCGTTTCCGAGAGACCAGAACAAAATGCAAGCGTGGTTGCGATAGGTTCTGACCATATTTCTCATACGCCAACAGACTTGCTCTGTCCAACGCTTGTTGGAGCGAGGAATGCGCGTTGCCAAACCGTGCGTTTCGAGGTTGTTTTCGCACATAACCATAATGCCGTACTTGTCGCACAAATCGTAGAAATGTCTGCTGTTGGGATAATGCGACGTACGAATACTGTTTACGTTGTGTTTTTTGAGAAGAATAATATCTTTTTCGGTATACTCTTTGGGAACGGCGTGACCGAAATCGGGATGGAACTCGTGACGGTTTACGCCTCTGATTTTGAGTTTTTTGCCGTTGAGTTTTATATACGGTTGTTTTCCGTCGATAGAGGGTACGATTTCCACTTTTCTGAATCCGAACTTAATCTCTCTCCTGTCGTGGAAAACGGTTTTACCTTTTTCCGTGGACGTGAACGTAAGTCTGATTGTGTAAAGATACGGATTTTCGCTGCTCCAAAGCACGGGTTTTTCAATATTTTCCGCAAGTTTTATGGGAATCGTCTCGTCGGAATCGAGACCGAGTACCGCAAAGTTGCCTTCGTTTACCGCCTTGCCGTCAGCGTCGATAACTTCCACTTTTACGTCTGCGTCCTCGACTTCGACGTTTTTGGAGCAATATACGCTCGTGTCTATCAAGAGTTTTGCCTTTGACATATCGTCGTTGAACTCTGCTCTTGCATAAACGTCCTCTATACGCACGCTCGGCAGGAAAATGAGGTTTACGTCACGGAAAAGTCCCGAAATACGCCACATATCCTGGTCCTCGAGATAACTGCCCGTCGTATAGCGGTAAACGACGATTTTAACTTCGTTTTCGCCGACTTTGACAAACGGCGTAATGTCGTATTCCTGATAATCGAAAGTGTCCTCGCTGTATCCGACGAAGTTGCCGTTTATGTACAATTCCGCACCGCTGTTTGCGGCAAAATTGATGCGAATGCTTCCGTCGATTTTGTCGAGCTTAAACGTACGACGATACACGCCGCAAGAGTTTTCGTCCTCGTTGATATGCGGCTTTCCGCTCGTCGCAATCGGATGCGGATACCTTATGTTGGAATAAATAGGCTTGCCGTAGCCTTTGAGTTGCCAGTTTGACGGAACGGAGATTTTGTCCCATTCGCTCGGGGCAATATCGAGCATACTTGCAGACGCAAAGTACTTGAAATCCCACTCTCCGTTGAGCAATTCCACCTTTTGACTTCCGTTTTCGTCAATCGGAAAACCTGCGCCGTGCTTGGGCGCGACGTTGACGCAATATACGTCGGGATTGTTGTAGCAATTCTTCATATATCTCTCCTGCTGAATTTTCCTAACTCTTTTGTAGGTTGCGATTACTTCTTTTCTTCCACGAAAAGAATGCGACGACAGTTGGGACATTCCGCAACGTCTCCGACGTTACGAAGTTTTGATTTCGTATTGTTGTCGATTTCCATTCTGCAACGACTGCAAATCTCGTGTTCTCCGTCATACGGCACGAACGCGGGCATCTTCTTTGCCGTGCGCAAGGAAACGTAAGCGGTCATAATTTTTTCGGGAATATCCGCCTTGAGCGCGTTGAGTTGCGCTTTGATTTGCGCCACTTGAGGTTGCAATTTCTTGACTAAAGCGTCGTATTCGACTTTTGCGGCTTTGCAAAGCTCGTTGGCTTTTACGCCGGCTTCCCACGTCTTTTTGTAATTGTCGTTGACTTGTTTTATCTTTTCGGAAGTGGAATTCGCTTCCTTTTCGAGAGAATTGATTTTGTCTGCGATATTTGCCACCATTTTGAGATAATGGTCGGCTTCGGTTGCGTCCTGAACGTCGTCCAAAATGCCGTCGAACTCGTCGAGTTCGGCTTTGAGCGCGTCGATTTTGCTTCTCATCGAAGCATAAACGGCAAGAAGGTCGGCAGCCTCTACGTTGAGTTTGCCGATAGTCTCCGTAGCGGCGTCGAGACGGGATTTCGCAACGGCGAGATTTTGTCTTTCTTTGCTCTTTACCACTTCGTTCTCAAGCGAAATGAGTTCTTGGTCGATTTTCTGATATTCGAGTATTTTGTCAATGTTCATTGTACCCTCCGACTGTCTTGAACGGACAGTTCTGTTTTGCTTTTATGGTTTTCACTCCGAGAGGAGCGATGATTTTTTCAAATAAGTTTTGCACGATAATTTCGCTGTGATAATGCGAAAATTCCACAATCGGAAACTCGTCGTTTTCGGACGCAACGTAAAGATGATGTTTGAAATCTCCCGTAACAAAAACGTCCGCAACCTCTTTTGCGTGAGCGTATGCGCTGTCCGAAGCACCGCCGCCGCAAATGCAAAGTATCTTGCGTATCGGAGCGTCGTCTTTGCCCGAATATTTTACGGAATCGTCTCCGAGAGCGCTTGCGACGTGCTTTGCGAATTTTACGAGCGTCGTAGGCTCGACGTCGCAAACCACGCCTACGCCGTCAGGCACGAGATTGCTTCCTCCGATTAAAGAAGCAAGCGTCATACACAATCCGTTTTCGCATTCGTCGAGATTGGTATGCGCGCTGTAAACCGTCAATCCGTGCGCCAACACGTCTTTGATTATTTGTCCTTTTGCTTCGTCCGTGTCTATGCTTTTTATTGCGGAAAAGAAAAACGGATGATGCGTGACGATAAGGTTACAATCGTTTTCGAGTGCCTGCGACACCACGTCTTTGGTCAAGTCGAGAGCAACCGCGACGCCTCTGCATTCGTCCGAAAGCGACCCCATCATAAGCCCGGGATTATCCCACGCCTCGGCAAGAGCCTTTGGAGCAAATTGTTCTATTGCGTCGGTAATTTGTTTGTTTTTCATAATATCCTATCTTATATCAAAACGGCGTTTAATGCGTCGTTTCGTCTATGTAAACTATATTTTTGTCTGTTCGAGCGCATTTTTCAAAGCGTCGATTTTGTCCTTAAGTTCGACGGCTTGCGGATTGCGCGCGTAAATGTTTTCAAGGCTTTCAATCTCTTTTTTCGCATAATGCGCAAAGTTGGGATTAGTCTTATAAAACGCGCCGTATTTTATTTCGTCGTCGTTAAGCACGCTCTCTCCTCTCTGCGTTTTGATAATCGTATACACCTTGCCTGCGCATTCCAAAACGTCGTCGTACACAATCGTATGCCCCGATACGACAATTTCCTTGCGTACTTTTTCGGGGTGCGTATTCGGAGAAAGCAAAAAATGCTCGAAAACCTTACCTTCCTCTCGTGCGCGCGACAATATATTGGCAATCACGTCTCCGCCGAGTCCTGCGACTATAACCGTGTCTACCTCTCCGCTTTGCACGCATTCGAGTCCGTCTCCGAGCCTTGCGCACATAACGGCGGAAACGCCGTTTTCTTTGGCAAGTTCCTCCGCTTTCGCAAGCGACGGCGCGCTGATGTCGGTTGCTATAACTTCGCTTGCTCTGTCCGTGCTTACGAGATAATAGCCGAGCTTGCCGTGGTCGCACCCCACGTCCGCAACTTTGCCGTAATCCACGAGATTCGCTATCGCGGTCAATCTTTGGTCGAGTCTAATCGGCATCAGTCAAAATCCTTGAGTTTTTTGAGGCGATTTGGATGACGCAATTTGCGAAGTGCCTTTGCCTCGATTTGGCGGATACGTTCACGAGTTACGTTAAACTCTTTGCCGACTTCTTCGAGCGTTCTGGGATGAGAATCGTCAAGACCGTATCTCAAGCGAAGCACCTTTTCTTCACGCGGAGTAAGCGTATTGAGGACTTGAATAAGTTGCTCTTTGAGCATATTGCTTTCCGCAACGTCGCTGGGAGAAAGCGCGCCCGTATCCTCGATAAAATCTCCGAGATGGCTGTCCTCCTCCTCGCCGATAGGCGTTTCGAGCGAAACGGGGTCCTGTGCTATTTTTTGTATCTCGCGCACTCTTTCTACGGAGCAACCGAGATGTTGCGCAATTTCTTCCGCAGACGGTTCTCTGCCCAATTTCTGCAAAAGTTGACGTGTTGCACGCACTTGTTTATTGATTGTTTCCACCATATGCACGGGGATACGAATCGTCCTTGCTTGGTCGGCTATCGCACGAGTGATTGCCTGTCTTATCCACCACGTCGCATAGGTCGAGAATTTGAATCCCTTGGTATAGTCGAATTTCTCGACCGCTTTCATAAGTCCGAGGTTGCCCTCTTGAATGAGGTCGAGGAACTGCATACCTCTGCCGACGTAACGTTTTGCAATGGATA
Source organism: Christensenella sp. UBA7588 (assembly GCA_002478945.1). Lineage (GTDB taxonomy): Bacteria > Bacillota > Clostridia > Christensenellales > CAG-917 > CAG-475. The sequence goes on along the minus strand of DLKM01000009.1, from coordinate 16,844 downwards.
CGACGAGACGAAGGTTTGCCTCGCTAAGTATTTGTTTTGCGGTTTCGTCGCCTTCTTCCATTCTTTTTGCGAGTTCGATTTCCTGCTCTCCCGTCAAAAGCGGAACTTTGCCGATGTCTTTCAAATAAATCTTAACCGAGTCGTCAACGCTGCTATCGATGATTTTGTCAAGAGATATGTCGTCGTCCTCGATTGTTTCTTCGACTTTGATATTCTCTGCCTGCAAGGCGTTGAACACCACTTCCATATCCTCTGCCGTTGCGTTGAGATGCTCGAGTTTTGCCATTATCTCGTCCTCGGTTACGGAGCCTTTGCTCTTTCCCAAAGCGATAATCTTGTCAATCTCTTGTTTCAAAAGTTGTTCTCTGTCCACGATGTCCTCCTGTGTGAATCAAAGTTTGTCATCTATTGATTTTGATTTCAATTTTTTGGTCAATGCGGATATTTCCACAAGACACTCTTTCTTCTCGGCGGCGTCCGAAAGCGTGTTGAATCTTTCCTTTGCCTCGTCGAGTTTTTTTGATATACAGTCGTTTGCAAGAGCAAGCAAACAATCGTTGTAATAATCGGCTTCTCTGCCGTTGTCCGAAAAGTGCAAATTGATGCCGAGAACGTGATTTACTTCGTCGTCGTCATATCCGATAACGTCGTACATTTTGCTTATGCTCGCTTGTTTCGGCGGTTGAGAGAGAACGAAATCAAGCACTTTTTTATGCAAATCGTTCGCGAGCCATTCTCTTTTTACGACGTTTGCGTCGGCGTATTGCGCATTTTCGAGAAGTCTGTTGACAACGAATCTCGACGCGCGCAAATTCTTTGCCTGTTTTTCCTCGTTATTCTCTTTGACGGGTTCTTCGCGAGGTACTCTGACCGTGCCGATTTCCGCGCCGAGAGTCGCAATCGACACTCCGCTCAACTTGGATACGACGCCCATATACACTTCGCGTTCCGCTCTGTTGGTTATCTCTTTAAGCACCGTTAGCGCGGCTTGAACGTATTTTGCTCTGCCGTTTACCGAGCCGAGGTCGTTTGCGTCCGCGCACAATTTGAGCTTGTATTCAACGACGGGCAAAGCCTCCGCAACTCGCTTCATAAAGCCTTCCGAGCCTTCGTCGCGCACGGTTTCGTCGGGGTCTTTTCCGTCCGATAAGGACACGACTTTGACGTTCGGGATAAACTTTGACAAAATATCGACGTTTTTAATAGACGCGTGTCTGCCCGCTCCGTCTCCGTCGTAACAAACGTACAGATTCTCGGTCAATCGGGAAATTTCTCTTGCCTGACCTTCGGTAAGCGCGGTTCCCATACCTGCGACGGCGTTTTTGATGCCTGCCGCACCCAAAGATATAACGTCCATATAGCCTTCGACAAGAATAAGTTCCTTATACGCAACGCCGTTGAGTTTTTTATCTCTCTTTATAAAGTTGATGCCGTAAATCGTGCGCCCTTTGTCAAACAAGGTGGTATTAGTCGAATTTTTGTACTTCGCAACGTCCTTTTCGCCGTGATAAATACGTCCGCCAAACGCTATAACGTCGCTCATTCCGTTCATAATCGGTACGATAATTCTGTTTGCAAATGCGTCGTACGGGCGTTCGGTATTAGCAATAAGTCCGCATTCTTGCAAGTCTTTGAGCATATAGCCCTTGCGGCGCATATATCCGACCATACTCTCGCCGTCGAGCGAAAGTCCGAGTCCGTAACGTTTGGATACCTCGTCGTCTATACCTCTGCCTGCAAGATACTTTCTTGCGTCCTCGCCTTTCTTTTCGTCCAACAAATTGTTGCGATAATACCTTGCGACGTCGCGCATAAGTTGTTTGAGAACGTCGGAATGTTCCTTTTTCTGCGCAAATTTGGGGTCGAACTTAACTTCGGGCAACTGCATTCCCACTTTATCGGCAAGAATCTTGACCGCATCGTAAAAACTGACGGATTCCATCTCCATAACGAACTTGACCACGTCTCCGCTTGCGCCGCAACCGAAGCAATGATACCAGCCGTTATTTACGCACATCGACGGCGTTTTTTCATTGTGGAAAGGACAGCAACCGAAATAACGTCCCCCTTTTTTCTGTAAAGGGACGTATTGCGAAATCACTTCCACTATGTCGCATTTGTATTTGAGTTCCTCCATAAATTCGGGAGTAAAACCGCCTGCCATATTATCCGCCTTTGTATTAACTATTTATATATACGAATAAAAATAGTCAAATTCCTAAAAATTTATTAAAAAAGTTGAAAAAACATAAAAAAAGCGCACGACGTGCGCTTTTATAAACTAAAATAGGTGTGGGCAAAGCCCACCCTCAATTATTGATTATTAACTGTTAATTGTTAATTCAGATTTACTTTGCGTTTTCTTCTATGTATTTCACGACGTCGGCAACGGTTTTGATTTTGCCCATATCGTCGTCTTCGATGATGAGATTCCACTTTTCTTCAAGCGTCATTCCGAGATCCACGATATCGAGGCTGTCGAGTCCCAAATCGTTGATAAGGTCGCTTTCGGGCGTGATTTTGCTTGCGTCCATACCCAACTGTGCTGCTATTATGTCTTTGACGGTATCAAAAATCATTGTTGTCTCCTACCTTGTTGATGTTGTAATTATATCACGAGAATATGCTTTTAACAAGAGCAAAATTCTTCTCTTACGGCATTTGCGTCCATATCGTACGCTATAATGCTTTGTTCGTCGGCACACACGCAAGCGTGATAGTCGTCGTAAACGGGAAAATGCTCGAAATGAGCGTCGCTCGGTATCTCGCATCTGAAAGCGGACAATCCCTCTCCCGTCCATTTGAGATAACTCTCTCTTTCAGTCCATTTTTCAAAGAAATCTTCGATGTTTTCTGCATCTATAAACGTAAACTTTTTATAGTCGATGTCGCGGATTTTTTCAATATCCACGCCGATTGGCGTATGGGATATTCCGAGCATAATCACGCCGTGCGAATGCGAAAGATTGAAAAACACTTCTTCGCTGTCGAAACGCGGTTTTTTGCCTTCTTCCCTGATTATTTCAAGCGACGGCGGCAAATCCGCTCCGTATTGCGACATTATATCTCTATAATGCCCGTAGCAGAATTTGACAAAATCGTCGCTATTCAGTTCGCCTTTTGCAAAAAACAGAACCATATTAGCCTCTTTACGCCTTTTTGACGTTTCTGTCGTAGATATACTTAAGCCCTTTGAGCGCGAGCGCGCGGTCGCTTACGTCGATAAGTTGCGGCTCGACGTTTTCGACAAGTTCGCTGAGTCCGCCCGTTGCCACGACTTTTGCGCCTTTCATTTCGGGCAGTTCTTTATACTTTTCCACCATATATTTCACAAGCCCCGTATAGCCGTACACTATACCGCTTTGCATACAACTCTTGGTGTCCGTACCGACGATATTTTGCGGTTTTTCAAGCTCGATTCTCGGGAGTTTCGCTGCAGTCGTAACGAGAGATTCCGTTGCGGTCTTGATACCGGGAGCAATCGCGCCTCCGAGATACTCTCCGTCTTTGGTAACGAGATTGAACGTAGTCGCAGAGCCGAAGTCGACCACAATCACGGGGCCGCCGTAAAACTTGTATGCAGCCGCCGCGCCGACAAGCCTGTCCGTACCGAGTTGAGACGGATGTTCGTATCCGAGTTTAAGCCCCGTATCGGTATTTGCCGATACGATTAACGGCGATTTGCCGATATAGTAGTTGCACATATGCTCTATCGTATAGTTCAGCGCAGGCGCAACGGACGACATAACTGCGTCGTCAATATCCGCAAAATTTACACCTCTTTGCTTAAGCAAATCGTACAGCACCATTCCGTATTCGTCCGCCGTGCGCGACGCTTTGGTGGAAACCCTCCACGACGCGATAAGTTCGTCCTTATCGAAAACGCCGTATTTAACGTTGGTGTTGCCAATATCCATCGTGAGAATCATCTTGTACCTCTAATGCGCCCGTGCATAGCGTGCGCAATCAATCAGTAAATTGACAATAGTATACCAAACTATTTGGATATTATCAACCATAAAAAAGACGATAGCGATGCTACCGTCATTTTTTGTTAAACTCTATTAGGTTATTAAAAATTGAACGTTAATAAACGCCATCAACGCAATTTACTTTGGAAGAACTGTTAATATATTTAGCAAAACTTTCCCATTCCGCTTTTGTACCGCCGAATGTTACGACTGCTCTTTTTGTTGTCGATGAATATTCTTTTCCAAGTGCATTTAGATACTCTGGTATTCGTTTGCTTGCTTTTGATACATAAATCATACTAAGATTTGAACATCCCACAAATACAGGAGACTTTAAAAAGTATTGACTTTCATCTTTTTCTCCCTTGCACTCTGTTGGAGTCCAATTCAATTCCGTTAAACCGCTACATTTTCCAAATGCGGCACGCCCAATGCGTTTTAGGTTTTTAGGAAGTTCAATATTTGTTAATCCAACACATTCATAAAACGCACATTCAGAAATTACACTTACGCTTTCGGGGATTGTTATACTTGCAAGATTTGAACAACCTCTAAAGGCAGAGTTTCCAATTATAGACACACTATTGCCGAACGCAACATTTTCAAGTTCCGTACAATTATAAAAAGCCCATTCTCCGATACTAATCGTATTGTTGGGAATTGTCACACTTGTAATTCCAGTACATTCCATAAATGCATAATTGCCAATATTCTTCAATCCGTTGCCGAGTATAACTTTTGTAAGCCCCGAACAACCTGCAAACGCATAGCCTCCAATGTTACATACACCGTTGCCAAATGTAACGTTTGCGAGTTTAGTACAACCAACAAACGCATAGCTTTCAATGTTCGTTACACTATCGGGAATCGTTACACTAATCAAGTTGATACATCCTTGAAATGCTTGATATGCAATTCCAAGTGTACCTTCTTTTATAATAATCGTAGTATCATCTGCCATTTTGACTTTATAGGTATATGCCATTTTCCCAATATAGACAAGTCCGTTAGGTTGATTATTATACCAAGCAGTACCGACAAAAGCATCTTCACTAATACTAATAACTCTATCGGGAATTGTTATACTCGAAAGTTTTTCGCAATATGAAAAAGCATTGCTCTCAATTCTTGTTACATTGTTAGGAATTGATATACTCACAAGCCCAGTACAACCGGAAAAAGTCTCCGAACTTATGATTGTTATGTCATTAGGTAATGCCATACTTTTAAGACCTGTGCAACCGAAAAAAGCCGAACTACCAATGCTTGTTACGCTATTTGGAATCGTTATATTTGTCAGCCCGCTACATTTTTCAAAAGCATTTTGGCAAATCTCTTTTACACCATCTTCAATTTTAATTTCAACGATTCCACTACATCCGAAAAATGCTTTACTTGCAATTTTCGCAACGCTACGCGATTGATACATTGACGGAATTACAACATATTCTGAATTGCCATAATACCCCGTAACTTCATAATATCCAGATTTTTCATTTAACGCAAAAACAATGCCGTCCGAGCTAAAAACTTTTTCAACAGAATTATCGTCACAAGCAGTCAAAGTCGCTGCCACCAATAAAACCAATAATGATAGAATAAACCCCCAAAACTTAAACTTTGAAAATTTTTTGCTCATATTTTATTTTTCTCCCTAACATACTTTTTGATTATTAAGTTAATAATATGACCACTTGTCATATTTTGTCAACACTTATTATGACAAAATGTCATTATGAAAAACAATCTAAAAAGTTTAAGAAAAAACCGCGGAATGACGCAAATACAATTACAAATCGCAACAGGTATAGAGCAAGCCTTGTTGTCAAAATTTGAACGTGGCGAACGTATTCCACCTACAGAAACTCTTATTATACTTGCCGATTTTTATGGCGTAAGCATAGATTATCTTCTTGCAAGAACAACAGACCCCAAAAAGTATTGATTTCACATTCCCAATTATTTTTTCAATTATTCATCGCAATACAAAGCGTGCAGAGAAATGCGTAAAAATTGAATAGAAACGTAGGCAAAAATTCAAGCGCAATCTTCACTTCCTTTGTGAAAAATCTCGTTAAAAGCACCATTGACATCGCAAGCACCACCGTCATACAAACGAGCGCAAACCAAAGACTTTTCAACGTAAAAAACGCAAAAACGAAAAGTACTGCAAATATTCCCAAAATCAAAAAATATATCGTTGACGGAAAAAAATGTTTGTATTCCACAAGTCTCGAAATAGCCAATACGCAAGAAACGTAACTCGTTGCCACAAAAGCGGTAAACCACGCGTTTCCGAGCAAAAAAGCAGGTTTATTCAATGCAATCCACCACTTTAAGTCAACGTTGAAGCAAAGCGAACAAAGTCCCGATACCACGAGTATCGCAAACACTCCCACGACTATACCAATCATTCGCTTCAGATAATCCACATCAAAGTATATTTACTTACAAAGCGTTCAATGACGGTGTAACACAATTTTCGGCGGTTGCGTAAGGTAATGTAGGAGCAATCCGAGAATTACAAGGAGGTACATAAAATGAACGGATTCTTTTCAAACGGTGCAAACGGTTGCGGATGCAATACTTGCGATATAGTGTTGCTTCTTATGTTGCTCAACGGCTGCGGTTGCGGTGGCGGTAACGGGTTTGGCGGTTGCAATTCTTGCGACATCGTCTGGCTCATTCTCATTCTTTCCTGCCTTTGCGGCGGTGGATGTTCTTGTAAGTAAAAATCGGCACCAAGGTAACGACAATGCGCAGTAAATGCGCATTGTCTAAACCCTGTTTGATTTTTACTTTTCTACCGCAACGCTAATTTGCGCTATCAGTTCGAGCAAGGATAAATCATCCTGCCACAACTTCGCCAAATTATCGTTTTGGTGGTCGCACTTCGTGCGCTTGTGCTCAATCGGCACCAAGGTAACGACAATGCGCAGTAAATGCGCATTGTCGTCCTTTTCGTGCCGATTTTACATAGTATTGTCGTAACTCCTTAAATGCAGTACCCCCCTCTTTCCGGACACGCCGGTATTTCTCAAATAAACATTAAATGCAATTATCCCCCTTCCTCAGGTGTTTCCCCTATTCCGTTCCCCCTCTGCGCAATGCTTGAGGGAACCCACGGAACCGCTCCGCGGGGGGACACACTCGGTACTCGGATAAATAGGTATCGTTCACTTGTTATGTCACGCGCTTTGTGCGCCGCTACGCAACAGAATGGCGCAGTCGCTTGTACTTTTCGTCAATCTCGACGCTCGATTTGCTCGCCGCCTTGCGCCTCCAACTCCGAATAAGCACATTCCGTTATTAAGTACACTCTCAACAAGTTTTTGTTCGGGTGTGGGCAACGCCCACCCGCAATTATTAACTATTAATTATTAATTATTAATTCAAACTCTTGCATTGACTTTTTATTTGCTTTATTCTATTATTTATAAACGAATAAACAATAAACAACGGCTCATCAGCCAGATGAGTACGGAAGGAGTTTTTATTATGGCAAACGTTACAATGGACAAGCTCGTCGCACTTGCAAAAAATCGCGGTTTCGTTTATCCCGGCAGCGAAATTTACGGCGGTCTTTCAAACTCTTGGGACTACGGCCCTCTCGGTGTTGCAATGAAAAACAACATCAAGCAAGCGTGGTGGAAAAAATTCGTTGTCGAAAGCCCCTACAACGTAGGTCTTGACAGCGCAATCATTATGAATCCCACCACTTGGCAAGCAAGCGGACATATCGGCGGTTTTTCCGACCCGCTTATGGACTGCAAAGCGTGCAAATCCCGTCATCGTGCAGACGACCTTATCGAGGATTATATGGCGAAACACGGCATCGAAGAAAGCATTGCCGGTTGGACCAACGAGCAAATGGAGCAATACATCGCAGAGCATAAGATTCCCTGCCCCGTATGCGGAAACAGCGATTTCACGGGCGTAAGAAAGTTCAACCTTATGTTCAAGACGTTTATCGGCGTAACCGAGGACAGCACTTCCACCGTATATCTGCGTCCCGAAACAGCACAGGGTATCTTTGTAAACTTCAAAAACGTACAACGCACCACCCGCAAAAAAGTGCCTTTCGGTATCGGACAAATCGGCAAGAGCTTCCGCAACGAAATAACCCCCGGCAACTTCATTTTCCGTATTCGCGAATTCGAGCAAATGGAACTTGAATTTTTCTGCAAACCCGGCACCGACCTCGAATGGTTTGCATATTGGAAAAACTTCTGCCACAAATGGTTGCTTGACCTCGGTATGAAAGACGAAAATCTCAAACTCCGTGACCACGACAAAGAGGAACTTTGCTTCTATTCAAAAGCCACGACGGACTTCGAATACAAATTCCCCTTCGGTTGGGGCGAACTTTGGGGCGTTGCAGACCGCACCGATTACGACCTCAATCAACACATCAAAACGAGCGGCAAAGATTTGAGCTATGTCGACCCGATTACCAATGAAAAATACGTACCTTACGTCATCGAGCCGTCGCTCGGCGCAGACCGTGTGTTCCTCGCATTCCTCGCAGACGCTTACGACGAAGAACAAGTCGGAGAAAACGACACCCGCGTGGTGCTTCACTTGCATCATCAAATCGCGCCCGTCAAAGTTGCGGTTCTCCCCTTGCAAAAACAACTCAACGACAAAGCGGAAGAACTTTATGTGGAACTTTCCAAGCACTTCGCTTGCGACTTCGACACGTCCGCATCTATCGGCAAGAGATACCGCCGTCAAGACGAAATCGGCACGCCCTACTGCGTCACGGTTGACTTCGACACTCTCGAGGACGGTTGCGTAACCGTGCGTGAACGTGACACGATGGCGCAAGTCCGCATCCCCATCGACAGCCTCGTTGACTACTTCACCGAGCAATTCAAGTATTGATGGCTTTGCCATTTTGACAAATCTATTATTAACTCAAAAAGAACCGCATATTGCGGTTCTTTTTATTATAAATGAATCCTCTAAACAGGCACGTTTTCAATGGTGGTCTAATTACCGTAAACGCAATCGTTAAAACGTCGATTGAAATATTTTATCAATTCAATGTTGATATATAAAAGCGTCTATGATATTATAACTATAATAAAAGTTGAGGAACGGAATATGTATTATTGCGAAAAATGCAAAACCGCCAATGCGGAAAACGTATGCGCGCGTTGCGGAAACACCGATTTGAGAATAGCCAAAGACGACGATATTTCTTTCTTCTATAAAATGCCCGACAACCATTTTGCAACGATGTTTATTGAGGCATTAAAATCTCAAAACATCGACGTTTTTGCCGTACCGTGCGGTTTCAGCCACGTTACAAGAGCCAACGACTCATTACTCATTTACGTTCCCGTCAAATTCCTCAACGACGCTTACGACATTTATGTATCGATGTTCGGAGAATAAGCACCGCTAAAAAGCGATGCTTTTTCATTTGTTTCGACTATTACCATTAAATAAAAGACGCGCCGTTGCGCGTCTTTTAATTTGGTGCTTAATACGAGGCAGTCCCGCACCGTTAAATTAAAAAACGCACCGTCGCGCGTCTTTTAATTTGGTGCTTAATACGAGGTAGTCCCGCACCGCTAAATTAAAAAACGCGCTATTGCGCGTCTTTTAATTTGGTGGAGGTGCGGGGAGTCGGACCCCGGTCCAAACAGCCATATTCGGCACTTTCTACACGTTTATCGAATGATTGAATTTTTCGCACTTCGGTTCATTCGCAAACCTCCGATTGATAATCTCGTGATGACAACAACCCTACCGAGAACTTAAGTTGCGTTGTCTGTTTTTATAACGCCGATTGGCAAGGGAACAGAAAACCTTGCGTCGACGTGCCACTAGTTAATTACGCAGCAAGAGCGAACTCCATATTGGAGCTCTTTTGATTGTTTTTTGCATTTAATTTTAATTTCCGTTTTTGCGTAGCCGAGCCTACGACGTGCTTATACCGCTTCAAACTGAGTGTCGAATCCAGTACACCCCCGATACGCCACAATCAACAAAGGCGTCCGAAGTGAGATGATTATAACACATTATATCCAAATGGCAAGTTATTTTTCAATTATTGTTTCTAAGATATTCCGTATATGCTCCGAGATATGCAAACGCAGAGAAATAAGTGTCGTTCGCAAGCGTATTTTTTAGTGCGATGTCGGCAAGCATAAGATTTTTGTTGTGCAAAAAGTACAGATGCACGCCGTACATAAAGATACAGTTTTGCAATTTATCCTCTTTGGGAATATTGTCGCAGTCCTCGAGGCTATCGCCCATAAACAAGCGCACGGCTTGCAAATATCCTGCGTGATGTCCGATTTGCATATTTTTGTATTTTGCAAGTACGTCATCCAAGTCGCGGCCGAGTTGCACGGAGCAGGCAATAGCCCAAAAGAGCGCGGCGACGTACATATCGTCGTTGCCTTCGGCAAGCGCAAAGCATTCGTCAAACAAGGCAAGAGCCTTTTCGTATTCGAACTTATAATAGGCAATGCAACCGAGCATATATCTCGTGTCGAGTTTGTCCTCCGCCCTCTCGTCGCACCACAAAAAAGCGTCCTCCGCTTTGTCGAGCTGAAGGGTCGAAATATACCTGCCGGCACACTTTCTGCGCGCTTGATAATCGTTTGGCTTGAGTGCGATTGCTCTCTCGAAACACTCTATCGCTTCATTGTATCGCATTTGAAAAGCGAGTGCGTTTCCGAGAGCCATAATCGTATCGAAAGTAGGATTTTCCAAATAATCCTTACGCGCAGACGACACGTTTTCATCGTCGGCAACGGTGCTTTCGCATCGTTTGCCGAACAAAATTTCCTCATCGCGCAAAGCCCTTATATCGCTTATCGCATTGCATTTGCAATTCGGATTTCCCAAACACATATATTTTACCTCTATTGCCTAAATCGGCACTTTATATCTTATTTAATCATAGTTAATCGTGCTTTCTCGCACGATTTTGCGGCGGAACTCGATATATTGATTTATCATATATATAGCGAGTTGCAACAGCATAATCATACCGCCGGGAGCCAAAATCCAGTTGTACTTTTCAAGGAGTATTCCGCCGTAATTGAACGCGTTTTGTATCATTACGCCCCAAGTTACGTCGGTAACGCTGCCCATACCGAGAAAGCTCAAAGTCGCTTCAACCATTATGCAACTTGCCACCGACGGCATAAAGTGCGCCACCGCCACGTCCATCACGTTGGGCAACGTATGACGGAACAAAATTCTTGCCTCGCTATAGCCCAGAGATTTGAGCGAGCGAATATATTCGGAATTTTTGACCGACATCGTTTTTGCCCGCACCGCTCTTGCCGTCGAACACCAGCAAAGCAACGATATTGTGAGAATTATGCTCGTTTTTCCGCCGTTAGCATACGCTGCGATTACTATTGCGGCAGGCAATATCGGCATAAGCAAAAAGAAGTTGATAAACGCATTGACGGCTTCCGACGCGATTCCTCCGAGATACCCTGCCAAAAGACCTATGGCAACGCCTATGACGATGCACGCAAGCGCACTCGTTACGCCTACGATAAGCGTCGAGCGCGTCGCAACGATGAGTTGCGACATTATATCGTAGCCGATATTGTTTGTTCCGAGCAAATGCTCCTTGGAACACGGCAAAAACTTTTCAAAACTTTCGCGACAGTCGTACGGCGCAATTTGTTCTCCGAAAATCGCAAACACGACGAACGTCAACAAAATTGCCACCCCGAGCGAAAACAGAGTTATCGAAACGGCGCGCCTTGCTTTGTAATTCTTTGCGCTTTTCATTCCGCCCTCCTCTGCCTCGGGTCGCAAAGCGACACTATTACGTCCGCGACGAAGTTTGAAACAATTACGCTTATTGCGATAATCAACAACGCGCCTTGCAAAGTCGGAAAATCCTTGTCGTTTATCGCGCGGCTGACGAGCAATCCCACACCGTCAATCGAAAATACTTTTTCTATGACGATTGAGCCTGCAATCATATGTCCGAAACTCGTGCCGAGCATAGAAATAAACGTTGCGGATATATTCGGAAACGTATGCACGTATTCGAGTCGAGCATTGCTCAAGCCCTTCGCGCGCGCGTACGACATATATTGTTCGTCCATAATGTTTGCAGATTGATTTCGCACAAGCAGATATTTTTTCGGCGTTGACGCCAATACCAACGTCATAACGGGCAAAATCAAATGCAAAAACCTATCGGACGCCGCATTTTCCGCAAACGGAGAATTCAGTCCGCCCGACGGCAACACTTTCCATTCGAACGCAAATAAAATGAGCAGTACTATCGCGCACAAAAACGACGGAACGGCATCTACAATCATCATTCCGCTCGTGATTCCGACGTCTGCGAATCGAGATTTTTTGTTGCCTGCGACAAGTCCCAACCAGCACGCAATCAACGCCGACAACAGCCACGCAGGCATAGTTATCTGCAACGTTCTGGGAATCTTTTCAAAGATTATCGCGCCGACGTATCTGCCTTGATGATAAGAATATCCCCAATCGCCTTTGAACAAACTCGAAACGTAGTTTGCAAATTGTTTGCCGAGCGGCAAATCAAGCCCCATTTCGCGGTATAAAGCGTCATATTCTTCTTGCGTTATCGATTTTTCGTCTGCGCCGATAAGGTTTTCGAGAGGGTCGCCGGGCATAAGACGAGGCAAAAAGAAATTGACGATGAATATCGCCACCAAAGCAATGATTGAGAATATCAAACTTTTGCCTATTCTTTTTGCCATATCTTTCGTTTGAATATTTGCGCAATTCGTTGCGCAAACGCTTTTCTGTCCTTATAACCGATTACGCCCTTTCGAGAGTTTCAAACGTTACGACGTTGAGAATGCCTGACGCCGAATCGAGTTTGAAACCGCTGAGTTTCGCACTTGCGCCGTAATTGATTTTCGAATAGAAAAACGGCACGCAAAGCACGTTTTCGGCTATATAATCCTGATATTTTTCGACGGCTTTTTTAAGTGCGTTCTCCGACGCCGCTTTTTTCATCGAGTCGAGAATTATGCCGAATTCGTTAAGCTCGCCGTCGGCGTCCTCGACTTCTACCTGACCGTGCGCGACGGGATTCGGCTTTATATCACAGAATCTCGTATATGCCGCAAGCAAATACCTCGAGCCGTAACCTGTGTCGAAATCGTAGCCGCCTGCGGTTATTTTTGCAAAACTTGCCATATGATTGCCTGCCTGATAGTACTCCTTCCAATCGGCACCTTTTTCAATAAGCACGACGTCGACGAGACCCGTTTCTTCGATTTGAGTTTTGAGAAGGTCGGCGTATTGCGTATCGTCCGAACCCGAGCGCACCAAAATTTCAAATCTGAATTTGTTTGAAGCGGAATAACCTTTTGCAGACAAAAGTTCTTTTGCCTCTTGAAGATTACGCGACCAAATCGGCGTTTCTTTATATCCGAAGATACCTTCCGCGACAAAACCTTCTCTTGACGGCACGGCGTCGGCGGGTGCAAACGTGTTGCGAATTTTTTCAAAATCTATTGACAGAGCTATGGCTCGTTTCACTTTCGAATCCGTCATTTTGCCGTTATTGAAAAACATCACTTTATCAATTTGTTTCGTGGCTTGCGAAATAATTTGAACGTTATCGTTTCCGCTCAACGCCGCAACGGCGTCCGTTGACAATCCATTTGCATAATCGAAAATCAAATCCACTTCGCCGTTTTTCAAAGCCAAAGCAAGCACTTCCTGCGAACCGTAATTTTTGAATATAACCTTGTCGAACTTAACGCTGTCCGCTTTCGGATATTCCGCAAATTTTTCAAAAGTAATCGTGCCTGCATTTATGTTTCTTCCGACATACTTAAACGGACCTGCCCCGACGACGGATTCCTCGTCGGAAAGCGTTTCTTTGGTTTTTCCCTCAAACAGATGCTTTGGCTTGAGAGTTTCGCTTGCCACTTTCTTAAGAAACGCGTCGGACATATCGACGGAATAAATCAACGAATCGTTTTCTTTGATTACGCTTTGATAATCGTCTCCCTCTTTCAATGCGCTCAAAGTATACTCGACGTCGTCGATAGACACACTCTTTCCGTCGTGCCATTTATATCCGTCTCTTTGAGTGAGCGTAACCGTCTTTTTGTCGTCGGACACGGTAAAATCGCAGTCAACGCCGACGTAATAGCCGTCAATTACGCTAACTGCCGAGATTTGCGAAACGGTGGACGCGATTTTGTCGAAATTGTAACCTGCCTTACCGCCGTTTGCGTCGAGACGATTAAGCGAATCGACAATCATCGTCGTGCCGACGATAAGGGTTTTCTCCTGCGGTGCGACGGTATCGGTATTGCACGCGACAAGTCCTATACACACGGTCGCAAGGACGACTATCGACAATAATACACCGAATATTTTTGTCGTTTTCATTTTAATGCTCCTTTTCGCAATCGCTATGCGATTCTGCTTTTTCGGCTTGCTCGTCGCAGGGCAAGTCGCTCGTAACGTTTCCGTCTTTTATATAGTAAACCTCGTCGCAAAATCTATCCACGAGCCGCGTATCGTGCGAGATAAACAGCACCGACAATCCCCTTTCTTTTACGAGAGAGTCCAATAGTTCGACGATATTCTTTTGCGTCGTCGCGTCGAGCATAGACGTCGATTCGTCGCATACCAGAATCTGCGGCTCGAGAGCAAGCGCACGGGCAATGACCACTCTCTGCGCCTGACCTCCGCTGAGATGCACGGGCAATCGACTTGCAAGAGTGCGTTCAAGCCCTACCACGTCAAACAGTTGCAGCATTTTATCGGTTGCGTCTTTACCTCGTTTTGCACGCTTAAACGCCACGAGTGCTTCTTTTACGGCGCTGCCGACGCGTTGAGTCGGGTCAAGCGCAAGCGCGGGTTTCTGCGGAATGAGTTGCACCGCAATACCCGCTTTTTTGTCATACTTGTTTTTTTCGGAATACAGCGATTTCCCGTCAAGCAACACTTGTCCTTGCGACGGAGCGACAAGTCCGCAAATAATATTCGCAAGCGTGCTTTTGCCTGCTCCGCTTTTGCCGACAAGACCTATCTTTTTGCCGTTTTCGATAGTTAAACTTACGTTTACGAGAGGCTCAACCGTCGATTTTGCTTTTCCTTTGCCGATTGTGAAACTTTTTGACACGTTTAACACTTCAAGCATCGCACACCTCGCACGCGGACAATAATTCCTTGGTGTAATCGTTTTGAGGATTTGACAAAACTTCTGCCGCTTTACCGAATTCACGCACTTGACCGTCTTTAAGCACGAGGACGTAATCGCATCTGCTCGCAACGGACATATCGTGAGTTACGACAATTATTGCCGATTTTTCAAAGTCACGGTCCATACATTCCCAAAACGTTTTGCTCGTCGTTTCGTCGATTCCCCTCGTTGCCTCGTCTGCCACGATAAGTTTTGGATTTGCGCACATCGCTATCGCAAGCACGACTCGTTGCGCCTCTCCTCCGCTTATTTCAAACGGATATTTTTCAAGGATTTCTTCTCCGTTTGTAAGTCCAGCCCGTGAAAGATTGTATATCGAATACGCCTTCTTCTCTTGACGATTGAGTTTAATACCTTTGCGAGAAAAAGCCTCGTAAATCTGTGTTTTTATCTTCAAAGACGGATTGAGCGATTCTGCGCCGCCTTGCGGTACAAACACAATCTGTCTGCCCAAAAGTTTTCTCTCTTTTCTGCGACTTTTTATCAAATCCGTGCCGTCAAACGATATAAGTCCCGTTGCGTAACAGTTGTCTGCAAGAGACGATGTAAGCGCGTTTACAATCATAGATTTGCCGCTTCCCGACTCGCCGACGATTGCAAGACGCTCCCCCTCGTTAAGGCAAAAGGAAACGCTATCGACAATCATTTCCGTCGAACGTGAAAACGACGCGTACACGCACAGATTATTAACTTCGAGCATACTTTCGTCCATACTTGTATTATAGCATCAACGCGCAAAATTTATCAAGTCGTTAGAGGCATATATGTACGGTAAAAATTAGCATAAATCAAACAAAATAAAACATAATGTTCTGTTTTTGTTAAAAAATGAAACTAAATGTATTGACAACGAAACACCGTGTTTGATACAATTCGGTTGAGGTGAAATTATGCATAAAAAAATATCGGCAACAACAGAAAAGATTTACAACGCATTTGCGAGCGTTTTGCTTGAAAAAGAATACAGCGACGTACGCATACAAGACGTTTTGGACGCAAGCGGCGTGGCTCGCAGCACATTCTACGCGCACTACAAAACAAAAGAAGATTTGCTCAAATCTATATGCACTACGATATTCGGACACGTCTTTTCGCACACCGTCGAAGAAGAACAAAGCCACGACTTTTCCAAGTCGTCGATATTCGATTACAAGCACTTTATCACACACATTTTCTATCACTTGCACGACGAAAGGTCGCTCATACACGCAATACTTCTCTCGCAAAGCAAAGACGTGTTTTTGACGTATTTAAGAGGCGAACTGCAAGAGTTTGCCACCGCCTGCGTTGAAAACAACTTTATCAGCGGCAAAGATTTGCCCAAAACGCTAAAAGTCGATTCCGTCATCGAAAACTTCGTGCTTTTGATAAAATACTGGGACTCCACCGCCTTTGCCGACACTCCCGAAAAACTGACGGAATATTTTATCGTGATGAACTCGTAGTGATGAACTCGTAAAATATTACTAATTAACGGAATGTGCTTATTCGAAGTTTCGAGCCGCAAGGCGGCGAGCAAATCGAGCGTCGAGGTTGACGAAAAGTACAAGCGACTGCGCCATTCTGTTGCGTAGCGGCGCACAAAGCGCGTGACACAGTGAGTGTACGATACCTATTTATCCGAGTACCGAGTGTGTCCCCCCGCGGAGCGGTTCCGTGGGTTCCCTCAA
>DLKM01000014.1 GCA_002478945.1 Christensenella sp. UBA7588 | reverse complement strand
GGGGAACGGAATAGGGGAAACACCGTGAGGAAGGGGGAAAATTGCATTTAAGGAGTCTCTCTACACTCCGTACGCCATAAAAAAAACGACCTACAAACGCAGGTCGTTTTTTTATGCAATTTTGTGATTAGTTCTCTGCCTTGTCGCAATTTTCTTTTGCGTCGCATTCGTCGCAGTTGTTATCGCAGTCCGTCGTTTCGGTTGCAGGCTCGAAGTTCTCTGCCTTGTCGCAGCCCGCTTTTGCATCGCAAGCGTCGCAATTATTGTCGCACTCGACGGTTTCTTCTTTCTTATCATCCGTTATTTCTTCAACAACAGGTGCTGCGGGTGCTGCAGGAGCTTCGACTTTTTCAAGAACGTAGCCGACTGCTTTCTTGTCGATAACGATGAGCGTGGGGTTGTTTTCCGTGCCGACGTTGACGACGAGCGTGCTGTCTGCGTTGACTTGTGTGATTTTACCGACGATACCGCCTACGGTCATAAGTTTCGTGCCGACAGAAAGGCTGTTGAGCATATTTTGTTGCTCTTTTTGGCGTTTCTTTTGAGGAACGACCGTAAGAACAATCATAACTGCAAAGATTGCGACAACGACTACCATCATGATTATTTGTTTAGAATCCATCGCTGCCAAAAGTGATGTCAAAGTCATTTTTACTCCTTTACTCGCCCCGAAAGGCGACGATTATTTGAATTTATGTGGTTTAATCATACACGATGTATGCTTGTTTTGCAACAAAAAACGTAGAATTTGTGCAAATATTAAATTCCGTTTAAGCAATTTATCGTCGAAAAGATAAGATTCAGCCTTTGTATTGCGCCATGAACTCTTTTCTGAATTCGTCGAATCTGTCCTCCATAATCGCTTGACGTATGTCAGCCGCGAGTCTTTCGAGGAAACGGATATTGTGAATGGACAGCAATCTTCCGCCCATAATCTCGTCGCTCTTGATAAGGTGTCGTATATACGCCCTCGTATAATTCTTGCAAGCGTAGCAGTCGCAATCGGGGTCGATAGGCGTAAAGTCCTCCGCATACGGAGCGTTGCGAATCGTCAAAAAGCCTTCTTTTACCATAGCCGTGCCGTTGCGCGCTATACGAGTGGGAAGAACGCAGTCGAACATATCCACTCCCCTTGCGACGCCTTCGACGAAATAGTCCGCCGTACCGACGCCCATAAGATAATGCGGTTGGTCTTTTGGCAAAATCGGTTGCAAAACGTCGAGCATCTCGTACATCTTTTCCGCGCTTTCTCCGACGCTCAAGCCGCCGATTGCGATACCGCATTTGGCATACGGAACGGTGCGCTCTGCACTTTCTTTGCGAAGGTCGGGGAAAATATTTCCCTGCACTATCGGGAACAGCGTTTGATGCGGTTTAAGCTCGACTTTCGAGCATCTATCCAACCATTTTAGCGTGCGCTCCATTGCGTCGCGAGCTTTGTCGTGCGTGATGTCGGGCGGCGTGCATTCGTCAAAAGCCATAACGATGTCGCTTCCCAGAGCCTTCTGCACTTCCATTGATTTTTCGGGAGAGAAAAAGTGCTTGCTACCGTCTATGAAACTATTGAATTCCGCTCCGTCGTCCGTAATTTTTCTCAAAGACGAAAGGGAGAAAACCTGAAATCCGCCACTATCGGTAAGGATTGCGCCGTCCCAATTCATAAATTTGTGCAAACCGCCTGCTTTTTCTATGAGTTCGTGACCCGGGCGCAAATACAAATGATAGGTATTCGACAGCAAAATTTGTGCGCCTGTGGCACGCACTTCTTCGGGAGAAAGTCCCTTTACGGTTGCTTTGGTGCCTACGGGCATAAAACACGGCGTATCGATAACTCCGTGTTCGGTGTAGAGTTTTCCGACTCTCGCACCCGTCTTTTTGTCTGTGTGTAAAACTTCAAATCTCATTTTTTGTTCCTGTATGTAAAGTTGTATTTTTGTGTAATATTCCATCTGCGCACATAGTGCGCCAAACGTTGCTCGTAGACAGGCGGAGCCAACGCAAAATCCGTCATCGCGATGATGACAATATACACGTTTATTGTCATAAATCGCATTTGCATTTTGCTTTTCTAATCGCGCCGATAATTTTTGCTATTATTCAAAGCAAATATAGAATATTAGCAACTCTTTCGCAAAATTATCGGCTTGATAGTTTTTTCCATTTAATAAGCGTCGCTCGTAGACAGGCGGAGCCGTAGTTTATAACTGCACGAAAAAATCGTTGTGAGCATCCACTATCCATCCGAGCAACCGCCGAGCCGTCTCAAGGTTGCGAGACCTTACGCACAAAAGCAATGCTCCGATTGCTTTTGTGTAGGACGTTTGCGCCTAAATATGTGTCAAGTTATCTCAACGAGATAAGTGACACGTGTTTAGCATTCGGCGCAAATATCTTTACTCAAAAAAGCACGCGTCGCCAAATGAGAAAAATCTGTATTTTTCCTCGACTGCGGTTTTGTATATCTCCAACGTCTTTTCTCTGCCGACAAACGCCGATACGAGCATAATCAGCGTGCTTTCGGGCAAATGGAAATTTGTAATGAGTGCTTTTACGCACTTAAACTTGTATCCGGGGTAAATAAATATCGAAGTGTCTCCCTTTTGCGCGCGGACGTAACCTTGCTCGTCCGCAACGGTCTCGAGAGTACGCACGCTCGTAGTGCCGACACAGATAACCCTTCTGCCCTCTTTGATTGCGTCGTTTATCTTTTTTGCGTTTTCTTCGTCTATTTCGTAATACTCGGTGTGCATCTCGTGGTCGAGGATATTCTCCTCTTTGACGGGACGGAAAGTTCCGAGTCCTATATGCAAAAGCACTTCCGCAAAATCTACGCCCATATCGCGCACTTTTTGCATAAGTTCGGGCGTAAAATGCAAGCCCGCAGTCGGTGCGGCGGCAGAACCCTCCACCTTGCTGTACACCGTTTGATACCTTTCCTTATCCGCAAGTTTTTCTTTGATATACGGAGGCAAGGGCATATTGCCTACTCTGTCGAGAATGTCCTCGAACACGCCGTCAAACTTAAATTCGATGGTGCGTGCGCCGTAGTCCCCCACTTCGGTTACGACTGCGCTCAACTCGTCACAAAAATGAATAACCGAGCCGAGCCTCGCCTTGCGGGCAGGCTTCATAATGGTTTCCCAATGCGTATAATCTTTGCGTTTGAGAAGCAAAACCTCAAGCACGCTTTCGTGATTTTCGATATGACCGAAAATGCGCGCGGGTATAACCCTCGTGTTGTTTATCACGAGCAAATCGCCTTTTTTGAGATAAGAAGGCAAATCGTAAAAATGTTTATGTTCTATCTTGTCCGACGCTCTGTCGTACACGAGCAACCTCGAATGGTCTCGAGGGTCTATAGGCGTTTGCGCAATCAATTCTTCCGGCAAATCGTAATAGAAATCGTGCGTAGTGAGCGTGGTCGTAGTTGTCTGATTTTGTTGCATAATCGATGTTTTATCCGTTGTTTTGTGATGTTAAATGTCGTTACGCCTCGGGATAAGGTCTAGCCAAATGCTCGTAAGCGTTCTTCGTGCAGACTCTGCCTCTCGGAGTGCGCGATATAAAGCCGAGTTGAATGAGGAAAGGTTCAACGACGTCCTCAATCGTAGACGCCTCCTCTCCCGTTGCCGCAGACAGCGTATCCAAGCCGACGGGACCTCCGCCGAATTTATCGATAATCGCTTCGAGTACGGTGCGGTCGGTAACGTCCAATCCGAGTTCGTCAACGTCCATAAGTCGCAACGCCTTTTGCGTAATCTCGAGGTTGATTCCGTCAAGGTTTTCGTATTCCGCAAAATCGCGCACGCGGCGCAAAAGTCTGTTTGCGATACGCGGCGTGCCTCTCGAACGCTTTGCAAGCTCGAGCGCGGCGGTATCGTCAATCGATATGCCGAGAATACCTGCCGAACGCATAACGATTTTCTTGAGTTCCTCGTCGGAATAAGTCTCGAGCCTCAACGCCATACCGAAACGGTCTCTCAACGGACTTGAAAGCATACCTGCCCTCGTGGTTGCGCCGATAAGCGTGAATCGTTTGAGAGGAATGCGAATGCTCCTTGCCATAGGTCCCGTGCCGTTTACGAGGTCAAGCGAAAAATCTTCCATTGCGGGATACAGCACTTCTTCGATATTGCGATTGAGACGATGTATCTCGTCGATAAAAAGCACGTCTCCTTTTTCGAGGTTGGTAAGCAACGACGCAAGGTCTGCGGCTTTCTCGATTGCAGGTCCGCTCGTAACTCTGATTTGTGCGCCCAATTCGCTTGCTATGACGTGAGCAAGCGTGGTTTTGCCGAGTCCGGGAGGTCCGTATAACAAAACGTGGTCAAGTGCGTCCTTTCTTGCTTTTGCGGCGGAAATGAACACTTGCAGATTCTTTTTGATTTTCTCTTGTCCGACGTATTCGTCCATACTATGCGGACGAAGGCTGTTTTCCTGTTCGTCGTCCTCGATGGTCAACGAACTCACAACCCTGTTGTCAAGCTCGAAATCTTGATTTTCTTTTGTAAATTGCGATTTTATCATATATTACCTATACGGTATGTTATTTTCAAATTTTCGTTTGCAGTCATCGATTCCGATTTCCATTCCGAGTTAGCGCGTAGCATCTTTAATGCAACATCACCCCTTCCCTTCGGGCTTTCCCCTATTGCTCAAATAGATGTCGTTTCTCTACTAAAACAAACATCGTTCGCAAGAGGGGAACTCGGCACTCACATAGATAAGTATCGTTCACTTGTTATATCACTCGTTCGCCGACAAAAAGAACAACACTTGTCGGCTCACTTGTACTATTCGTCAAGTTCGGCGCTCAAACGCTCGCCGCCTTGCGGCTCGAAACTCCGAATAAGCACATACCGTTTATAAGCACACCTTGAATGAGTATTCGTTAATTGCGCCGATTAGTTTTCATTTGCAACCTTACGCACGAAGTGCATACACCAAGCAACCGATATAGCGAAACTGCGACAGGAATTTTTATCTATCTACGACTGATAGCGTATATCGGTTGCGCGGTAGCAGTTGCGAGAACAAATGCGGTTTATGGCAACAAATGTATTTGTTGTCATCGCCGCAATGCCGTTTGAGCAACGTGTTTAGCATTCGGCGCAAAAATCTCACTTGCTCATACTCTGCAAGCATCTTCTGATAATCTCCTCCGTACCGTGTACGCTCTTGCTTGCCTCGGTAGCCATACGCACGGCTTCCGTCTTTGAAAGTCCGAGACTTTCGAGCGCAAATACGGCGTCGGCAATATCCTCTCCCGTGACTGCGTCGCTGTGGTCGTTGAAAAGAGTAATATCGTCCGCAACCTGTTCTCTGAGGCTCAACACGATAAGCTCTGCCGTCTTTTTGCCAAGACCTTTAATCTTCGTGAGGGTTTTTATATCTCCGCTTGCGATTGCGACGGTAAGCGTCTTTATATCGTATCCGCCGAGAATTTGCATTGCCAT
Source organism: Christensenella sp. UBA7588 (assembly GCA_002478945.1). Lineage (GTDB taxonomy): Bacteria > Bacillota > Clostridia > Christensenellales > CAG-917 > CAG-475. Next base: position 39,543 of record DLKM01000014.1, on the reverse strand, counting down.
TTTCGGGCCTATGCCGCTGATTTCGATAAGGCGCAAAAACAATTTTTTCTCGTCGGAACGAGAAAAGCCGTAAAGCGACATTTCGTCCTCTTTGACGTACAGATAAGTGTAAATCTTGACGATTTCGCCCAAATCGACGTCCATAAGCGTATTTCCGCTGACGCCGATTTCATAGCCGATTCCGTTGTTGTCGACGACGATAGACGTAAGCGTCTTATCAACTATTTTGCCTTGAATGTAATTGTACATATTTTCCTTTGCGCGCGCTTTCGGCGCATTTATTTTCCGTCGGATTCATACGGTCGCTTCGTTCCCTTTGAACGACAAGCGGAGTATTCCGCAAATATTCTTTATCGTGATAAAGCTCCGCTCTCCGCAATTATCGATTAAGAATTATCAATTCTCATTGAATCTTGAAATTGTTCATCATTCTGCTTGTCTGCGCGTGGCATATCGCAACTGCGAGGGCGTCTGCCGCGTCGTCGGGACGAGGCACGCTCTTGAGCCTCAACAGCACTTGAACCATATGTTGCATCTGTATCTTGTCCGCGCCGCCGTAACCCGTAACGGCTTGTTTAATCTGATTTGGCGTATACTCGTACACTTCGTCTCCGAGACCTTTCACGGCGGTAAGAAGAATCACTCCCCTCGCTTCCGCAACGGGAATACCCGTCGTGATGTTTTTTGAGAAAAACAATTCCTCAATCGCGACGTTGTCGGGCTTGAACGTTGCGATAAGCTCCTCCACGCCTTCTTCGAGTTGTTTGAGTCTTTGCGGCAAAGTGCAATCTTTGGGCGTGATTACCGCACCGTAGTCTACCACGGTGTAGTTGCCTTTTACGGCGTTTATCACTCCGTACCCCATAGTCGCAAGACCGGGGTCGATGCCCAAAATAATCATAATTTGTCCTTGTTTTACGCAATAATTATGCTGTTTTCGTTGGTAAAATCGTACACCGCCGCTTTGCCTTTTTGCGCAAGCGTACCCGTTTCGTCGAGTTTTTTCTCGGAGCGCACGACACCGTTCTTGGTTTTTAGGCAATATCCGTTTTCCGTGCGGAGATAACTCTCGACTTTTTCTTTTCGCTCTCCCGACGTATCGTAAGAATCGCAGTTCCACCCAACGAAAACGTTTTGTGAGATATAACTCTCGACGATTCTGTCTTTTAGATGCGTAAGGTCGATTTCGAAGCCGTCCTCCGTGACCGCCGTAAGCGTTCCGTCTTTGCATTCGAGACGCGCTTTTTCAAAATGATAATCCTCGTCAAACGCTTGCGCCGCCCAAATATTGGACGGATTGCTACGCACGCTTTCGTAAGTGCCGAATTGTTTCACTTCACCGTAATGGAGAACGGCGACTTTATCGGCGATGCTCAACGCTTCGCCTTTATCGCTTGTAGAAAACAGTACGATTTTGCCTTGTTTTGCAAAGTCTTGCAGTATCGGCGCAACCTCGTTCCAAAGTTGTTTTGCCTCGTCTTTGCAAAGTCCGCAAGTTATGTCGTCTACGAGAATGACTTTTGCGTCTCGCAAAAACAGCCTTGCCACGGCAAGTCTTTTTCTGTCGATAAGCGGAACGTTTTTCATCTTGTCGTACAAAATCGCAACCACGCCGAGTTTATCCGCGCAACGATTGACGATTTCTATGACGGACTGCTTGTCGCAACCTCTTATCTTCAGCGGATATGCAAGGTTATAAAAGCCCGTGCGATTCTCAAACAACGCCAAATCGTCGAAAACCATAATAACGTCGTCGGGCTTTTTGTCGAGCGGCTGACCGTCGAAAAGGACCTGCCCCTCGCAATCGGTAACGGCAGCGATAACCTTGAGCAACGAAGTTTTGCCGCTCCCCTCGTCTCCGAGAAAAGCGACGATTTCTCCGCTCTCGAATTTCATATCCAACGAGCCGAAAAGTCTGGCTCCGTACAGATACTGTTTTGCGACTCCTCTAAGTTCAAGCATACTCAGATGATGTATTTTTCCGATTTTTTTGGTGCGGCTTCGAGTTCCGCTTTCTTTGCTTCGTAGCCCGCTCTGTTAAACATTGCGTAAGTTGCGTTTTTGCCTTCTTCGACGCCGGGTTGATTGAACGTGTCGATATTGAGCATTTTGCCGCAATACGCCGTCTCGAGTTGGAAGAACATAAGCAGTTGTCCAATCGTGTTTGCGTTGACTTCGTCAAGCATAATCGTGCGGTTCATATGTTTGGAGCGAGTGAGCGCGTATTCTGTCGCTTCTCTTTCGGTATTGATAAGTTCTCCCAAAGTGTGTCCGCAGAGGAAGTTCACGTCCGCAAATTCTTCCGCGCCGTTTGCGATTACCACGTCTCCTCTGTACTTCTTAACGCCGATGAACGTAACCACTTTGTCAAACGGACCTTCGGTGTAAAGTTGCACTTGCGAATGTTGGTCGGTAACGCCCAAAGATTTGACGGGAGTTTGACCTTTATGCACCACGTTGCCGTCGAAATCCACGGCTTTGCCGAGGCTCTCGCCCCAAAGTTGGCAATACCAGTCGGCAATAAGTTTGAGGCTGTCGGCATAAGGCATCATTACGGAAACGTTTTTGCCTTTTTGCTCCATTGCTATGTATTGAAGCACCGCTGCCATAAGCGCGGGGTTCTTGTACGGGTCGGAGGAATTGCAAGCCTTGTCCATCTCCGCCGCGCCGCGCAAAAGTCCGATAATATCGATGCCGAGTACCGCCGCCGGAAGAAGTCCCACGGGGCAAAGTTCGCTGAAACGTCCGCCTACGCCGTCGGGGATATAATAGGTCTTAAATCCTTCTTTCTTTGCAAGTTTGATAAGATTGCCCTTGCTTTGAGACGTGGTTGCGATTATGTGCTTTGCCCAATCGTCTCCGCATTTTTTCTTGAGAATATCGGTAATGATGAGATATTGACTCATCGTTTCGGACGTCGCACCCGACTTGGTAATGACGTTGAACATCGTCTTTTCCACGTCGATTACGTCGAGAAGCGCAAGCATTCTTTCGGGGTCTACGTTATCTTCGACGTAGAACTTAACGCCTCTTTTCTTTGCGTCGAGGTCGTTGTATCTGAAATGGCAAAGCGCATTGAATACCGCCATAGGACCGAGCGCGCTGCCGCCGATTCCGAGTACTACGAAATTGTCGTAATGCGCACGCACTTCCGCCGCCGTATAAATGATGTCGCGGACTATATCTTCCTGATTGTACGGAAGTTCCGACCAACCCATCCAGCCCGTGCCGCGATTTTTCTCGAAGTATGCGTAACTGTCTTGCGCTTTGTCGAGAACGCTTTCTATTTCCTTTTCGGTAATGCCTTGTTCGCCGATAGCAGACTCCATCATATTGTTGAAGTCAAATTTCAATCTCATCTTTTTATGCCTCCAAAAGATTTTTCAAATATTCAACCGATTCCGCCACTTCGTCGTAGGAATCGTAATTTTTTGCGTATTGTTCGATGATAAGCGGTCCGTCGTAGCCTTTGTCTTTGAGCCTTGCGATAAGCTCTGCAAACGGAAACTCCCCTTTGCCTACCATTGCGATTTCTCCGTCCTTTACGTCGCTGAGATGCACGTTGGTAAGACTGTCTCCCATAACGTCGAGATACTCTCTCCAATCGTAGCCGGACTGCCTTGCCTGCTTAACGTCGAGAACGGTACCGACGGACGGCGCGTATTCTTTCATTCTCCTGTAGAAATCGGGAGTATTGAAAGTTGCCCAATGCACGTTTTCAAGGCAGAGTTTCACGCCGTAATCGCTTGCGATTTCGTTGAGTTGTGCCATTTTCTTTCCGACGAACACGGGGTCGAATTCCACGTTGCGTTTGAGCCTCGGCTGTCCGTGAAAAGTATAGGCTTTCGCGCCGAGTATTCTGCCTGCCTCGAGTACCTTGCGATACACTTTCTCCGCGTCCTGATACGTTCTCGGCGCAACGTTGAAAAGTTGCGGCTCGAACTCGGTATTGAGAGCGTGTACCGAAAACACTTCCAGCGTGCCTTTTCTCTCTGCCAAAAGCCTTGCAAAATCGCTTTCGTATTCGCAAAAAGTGGTAAGAAACACCTCTGCGACGTCTGCTCCACAGCGTTGAATGACCGAGAACGAGTTCTCGGTCAATTCCTTTGTGAAAAATGTAGCTGTCGATATTCCGACTTTCATTTATTCTTCTTCGCCCTCGTCGTAAACGTTGGGAGCGCCCTTTTTATCTTTTTCCCAGATGTCTTTTTGCTTTCTCATCTGTCCGAGAAGTCTGGGGATAACTTCGTCCACGTTGTCGAACGGAGATTCGGACACAGCCTGCGCGCGGTAAGTCAAGCCTTTGCTCGTCACGACCATATCCGTCGTGTAATCGCCGTTTTCGTAAGTAACGGTAAACTTAACTTCCGTGTCGTCGTCCGCAAAGCGTCTTTCGAGTTTTGCGCACTTTTTCTCGGTGATTGCCTTGAGTGAATCACTTGGGTTGTAGTTCTTGCCAAAAATTTCGATTCTCATAAAGTAACCTCCTGAAGTTCTTTATATATGCATTATAGCAAATATATTTTTATTATTCAATAGCAAAAACGCATTTTGACGATTTTAACGGACAAAAACCGAATTTTCCGAAGTCGCAATCGCGTTTTATCCGCTCTTACGCTTTTTCAAACGTAAGATTATCGCCGTCGCAATCTATCTTTACTTTGTCGTTTGCGCCGATTTCGCCTCTTATCAATTTCTCGCTCAACTTATCTTCGACAAGACGTTGAACCGTGCGACGAAGCGGTCTTGCGCCGTACTCGGGGTCGTATCCCGCGCCGACGATATACTCTTTCGCTTCTTTTGAAAACTCCACGGATACGCCCCTTTCTTCGAGACGTTTTTCAAGCGAAGCAAACATAAGGTCCGCGATTTTCAACAGACTGTCTTTGTCCAACTTTTTGAACACTACGATTTCGTCTATGCGGTTGATAATCTCGGGTTTCATTGCGCCCTTGAGTGCCTGAATATGGCTTTCTCTCACACGTTCCGTTTCGTTTTCGACGTTTTGTGCGCTCGCAAATCCAAGAGTTCGTCTGGGTTGCGCCGCCTCTTTCGCTCCGATATTTGACGTGAGAATTACCACCGTGTTTTTGAAACTTACAGTACGACCGTGACTGTCCGTCAGTATTCCGTCCTCGAGAATCTGCAACAATATATTGAAGATGTCTGGATGTCCTTTTTCGATTTCATCGAAAAGCACGACGGAATAAGGTTTTCTACGCACTTTTTCGGTAAGCTGTCCGCCCTCCTCGAAGCCGACGAGACCGGGTGCCGAACCTATAAGGCGCGACACGCTGTCTTTCTCCATATATTCGCTCATATCCACGCGGATAAGCAAATCTTCGTCTCCGAAAAGAGTGCCTGCAAGTGCTTTTGCAAGTTCCGTCTTACCAACGCCCGTCGGACCGAGGAAAATAAACGAGCCTATCGGGCGTTTGGGGTCTTTCAGCCCCGCTCTGGCACGCTTAATCGCTCTTGCGACGGCAACGCACGCTTCGTCTTGTCCGATAACTCTCGCTTGCAACGCGTTTTCGAGATTGACGAGTTTCTCGCTCTCTCCCTGCGTGATTTTGTTTACGGGGATTCCCGTCCAATTACCGACTACCTCGGCAATTTCGTCCTCTCCTATTGAGAGCGTCATAGAAGCGCACTTTTCTTTCCATTCGATTTCCGCTTTTTCGCGTTTTTCGATACAATCGTCTCGAAGTGCCTTATATTTGGCGCAAAGCTCAAAGTTATCTCTGCGTTTTGCCTCGCTCAAATCGAGGTCGGCTTGCTTGATTTTTGCCTCGAGTTCTCTTATTTCCTGCGGAGTGGTAAAATTGAAAATTTTCTTTCTCGACGCCGCCTCGTCTATAAGGTCAATCGCTTTATCTGGCAAAAATCTGTCCGCGACGTATCTGTCCGATAGAATCGCGGCGGACGAAATGGCCTCGTCCGTTATGATTACGCCGTGATGCGCTTCGTATTTAGGCTTCAAGCCTTGCAAAATCTCAATGGTATCGCTCACGCTCGGTTCTTCCACCAAAACAGGTTGAAAACGGCGTTCTAACGCGCTGTCTTGCTCGAATTGTTTGCGATATTCTTCAAGCGTGGTTGCGCCTATCGTCTGCAGTTCGCCTCTTGCGAGCATAGGTTTCAACACGTTTGCGATGTCAAGACCTCCCTCGCTCGAGCCTGCTTTGAGAATGGTGTGAATCTCGTCGATAAAAAGCAAAATATCCCCTCTGCGCTTAATGCCGTTGAGGGTTTCTTTCAATCTTTCTTCAAAATCTCCTCTGTATCTCGTTCCTGCCACAAGCGACGTCAAATCGAGAGAAAACACCGTTTTCCCTCTCAACGCGTCGGGAACGTCTCCGTTTACTATGGCTTGCGCGAGTCCGTCTATAACCGCGCTCTTGCCCACGCCCGGTTCGCCTATCAAAACGGGATTGTTTTTGGTTCTGCGGCAAAGCACCTGTATGACTCTTTCCGTCTCTTTGCCTCTGCCGATAACGGGGTCGAGCTTGCCTTCTCTTGCTTTTTTGGTCAAATCCGTGCCGTATTTGGACAAATCGAAATCTTCTTTTTCGTTTTGCGAAGCGATTGTCGGTTGCGCAAAATCCGACTCATTTTTGTCGGAATCTTTGAAAAATTGCGAAACGTATCCGTCAAGCACGTTGTTTACGCTCTCGTGCGAGCCGTTTGCGACGCACATTGCGGGTCTTGAATCTCCGCTCGAAACTATGGCGTTGTAGGTAAGTCTTTGCAAACTCTCGGGGTCTATACCGCAACTTCTGAGTACGTCTGCGGCAACGGACGACGTTTCGTCGAGAATCGTATACAAAATATGCTCCGTGCCTACGCAGGACGAGCCGAGTCTGCACGCTACTTCCCTTGCGTTTTCAACCGCTCTGCCTGCTCTTGCGGACATCTCCACGTTTGGTCTCAACGGCATCGGAGAAAAGATTTTCACGACGTCGTCCTCGTACAGTCCGCATTGATTGAGAATGCGTTTCGCGCTTCCGTCAACGCTCAAAAGCCCGTACAAAATATGCTCGGTGCAAATAAGACCGCCCGTGCGTACCGCAAGTTCGCCCGCCACGTTCAGGACGTTGCGAGCATTGTCCGAATACTTTATCATTTGCCCTCCGCAAGAATCTTCCTGACGATTTGCGCACGCATTTTATCGCGCTCCTCGTCGGAACTTCCGCCAGTTATTATACTCAACGACGACGAGGTGCAAGCCCATATCGTTTCGTCGAGTTTTCGTGTATTTTTTATCGGCAAAATGCCGAGTATCACGCCGAGTTTTACGTCGACGAGAAGTTTCATAAGTTCTTGAGAACTTAAGGCGTACGCTCCGTTAAGCAATGCGTAACTGCGCGATATGCCGTCCAACAAAGCCGTCTGCTTGTCTCTGACCAGTCTTTCGAGCGCGACTCTCTCGCAATAGCACATTCGTACCGCCGCCTGTTCCACTTGATTGATTATGCTTTCCTCGCTCACGCCCAAAGTGCGCGAATTTGATATTTGATACATATCGTAGGCAGCTTCGCTTCCCTCTCCGAAAACGCCTCGCACCGTCAGTCCGAACTCCGTCTTGAAGGTTTTGAGCGCGTCCTCGATTGCGCCAGCCCTTTTAAGCGCAGGCAAAAACAGCATAACCGACGCTCTCATTCCCGTGCCGAGATTAGTGGGACACGCCGTCAAAAAGCCGAGTTGCCTGTCGTATGCAATCGGGAGGCTTTTTATAAGCCTTTCGTCGTAGGCGTGCAGTCTTTCGTATGCGCCCGCAAGATTGAATCCCTCCGTGACGCATTGTTCTCTTATATGGTCCTCCTCGTTGACCATAATGGACATACCGTATTTTTTGTCTCCCTCGACCACTACGGCTCCGTTGCGACCGTTGTTTGCGAGATTAAGGGATATGACGTGCCTTTCCACGAGAGCGGTTTTTTCCGTTTTGGAGAGTTTTGACATAGGCAAAAGCCTTGCGCTAAAAAGACCTTGCGAAGCAAAATACGCCGCGTTGACGAGATTGACGCACCTTTCGTCCGTAACCTTTATATGCGACGGAAATTCAAGTCCTCTTATATTTCTCGCAAGGCGAATTCTGGTCGAAACGACGTTATGTTCGAGAAGTTCCCCTATACTGCAATCGTTTGCGCTTTTCAGATATTTGCAATCTTTGTCGTCGGTTGCGGAATTTTGAAAGAGCGAGCCTTGCAAATCGCAAGTGCTGTGAACGTGAATCGCAGGAACCGCTCCCTGCAAATCTTCGTATCTGATTCCCTGAACTTTGAGCGCGCTGTCGAGAGCGACGCCTCTCATCTCGTCGTAGCAGTCCGCACAACCGAAAAGCATCGTTTTTTCAAATTCTTCCGCCGTACAGCTGCAATGCCTGCATTCTTTACCTCGTCTCGCAAGTCTTTTTTGTGCTTCTTCGTGCGGAGTTTTGCCGCTTTTAAGCGCAGACGTATAGCACGCCTCGCAATAGGCGTACTCCGTGCTTAAATTATTCTCAACGATACGGTCGAACAGAGTCGCTTCTCGTTCTCCGCATATATCGCATATCCTTGGCATATTCCGCACCGTCGCTTTGAGTTTTTCGCTATCCGAAAAAGCCGCAAAGCGTGTCGTTCTATTTGATTGTCTGTATATATTTTTTGAAGTTTTCTTTGAGTTTTTCGTCTCTCAAAGCGTACTCTATCGTCGCTTCGAGATAGCCTTCTTTGTTGCCTATATCGTAACGTCTTGCATCAAATATGCAAGCATAGGCGGATTTTTCCTTTGCGAGCAAACTTATCGCGTCGGTCAGATACGCTTCTCCGTTGGTCTTTGGAGTGCGCTCTATCACGTCGAAAATATCGCTCGGAAGCACGAATCTGCCCAAAGACACGAGGTCGCTCGGCAATTCTCCCGCGGGTTTTTCCACTATGCCGTCTATTCGAGTGATTCTGTCGTCGATTTTCTCTTTCGCAATCATAACTCCGCAACGTCTCGCAACGTCCTCGTCCGTTCGCTGACAACCGACGATTGCGCCTTGCGTCTTTTCAAACGCGGAAATAAGTTGCGCCGTAACGGGCAAAACGTTTTGCTCGGTATACATCACGTCGTCTCCGAAAAGCACCGCAAACGGCTCTCCGTCCGCAAAATCCTTGCAAAGATAAATCGCGTTGGCGTTGCCGTCCATTTTTTCCTGAACGACGAAAGTAATCTTTGCGTCTACGGTGCGATTTGCAAGCGCGTAAGAATATTCGTCTCCTATCTCTTTCAGCCTCTCGTTGAGAGGCAGATTCGGCTCGAAAAGACGCTTTATATCTTCTTTTTGAGGAGAAATGACGATTGCAATCTCCTCTATTCCGCTATTTATCGCCTCGTCGACGATATAGCAAAGCGCGGGAGTGTCCACAATCGGCAACAACTCCTTTGCAAGCACCTTCGTAACGGGCAAAAACCTCGTTCCGAAACCGGCGCACGGTATGACGGCTTTTCTGACTTTCATTCAAAATCCCCCGATTTTTTCTTTTTTAACAGCCTATGCGACGAAATCGTCTCATATACTTTGCGATAATACGCTTAAGCTCACTTTTCGTAGCCGTGCGGATGCGTCGAATGCCACTTCCACGCAGAAGAAATGATGCTTTCGAGGCTGTCGTATTGAGGCTTCCAGCCGAGTTCTCTCTTGATTTTCTCGCTCGAAGCGACGAGAGTCGCGGGGTCTCCCGCTCTGCGAGCCTCTATCGTTCTCTTGATGGGAACGCCCGTAACTTTTTCGGTCATATCAATGACTTCTTTTACGGAAAAACCGTTGCCGTTGCCGAGATTGTAATGCGTGGATTTTCCGCCGTGTTTAAGATAATCGAGCGCTCTGATATGCGCGTCGGCAAGGTCGGTTATGTGGATATAGTCTCTCACGCAAGTGCCGTCGGGCGTGGGATAATCTTCTCCGAAGATTCCGATATGGTCGCGAGTGTGATTCGCCACTTGAAGGATAATCGGAATGAGATGCGATTCGGGATTGTGCGCCTCGCCGATTTCTCCGCTCTTGTGCGCGCCTGCGGCATTGAAATAACGCAAAGCGACGTATTTGAGACCGTACGCCTTGTCGTAGTCCTGCATAAACTGCTCCATCATAAGTTTGGTCTGTCCGTAAACGCTCGTGGGATGTTGGGGACTTTCCTCGGTAATAAGACCGTCTCCGCAATCTCCGTAAGTTGCCGCCGACGAAGAAAACACGAGGTATTTGACGTCTCTTGCAATCATTGCGTCAAGCAAAGCAAGCGTACCTGCGACGTTGTTGTGATAATACTTCGCAGGATTGACCATACTCTCTCCGACGAGCGAGTACGCCGCAAAATGTATGACGGAATCGACACCGTACTTTTCAAACGTGGACTTCAACAGTTCGACATCAAAGATGTCGCCTTTGACAAACGGCACGCCTTGAGGAATAGACTCGATATGTCCCGTAGAAAGATTGTCGTACACCACGACGTCCATATTGCGCTCTTTGAGTTCTCTCACGCAATGAGAGCCGATATATCCGGCTCCGCCCGTAACCAAAATCATATTTACGCTCCTCGCACGCATACTGCGCGCAAAAAATTTTATCTATGGTTTATTATAAACTAGAACCGCTTGTTTTGCAAGATAAAATTGTGTATAATCAAATCGTGGACAGAACAATTTTGCATTGCGACCTAAACAACTTCTACGCCTCCGTAGAACAAAAGTTGCATCCCGAATACGACGGGATGCCTCTTGCCGTTTGCGGAAATCCCGAAGCAAGACACGGCATCGTGCTTGCAAAAAATCAACTTGCCAAAAAAGCAGGCGTGCAAACGGGAGAAACGCTTTGGTCGGCAAAACAGAAATGCCCCGACATAGTGTTCGTTCCTCCGCATTTTGACGTTTACGTCAAATATTCAAAACAAGTATTCGACATTTACACTTCGTTTACAGACAGAGTCGAGAGTTTCGGCATAGACGAATGTTGGCTGGACGTCACGGGATGCGAAAGACTTTTCGGCACGGGAGAACAAATCGCAAACGAATTGCGCCGTCTCGTAAAAGAAAAAACCGGACTTACGATTTCCGTCGGCGTGTCATTTACCAAAACTTTGGCAAAACTCGGCAGCGACCTCAAAAAACCCGACGCGACCACCGTACTCGACAAGGAGCATTATATGTCGATTATCGGAGATATGTCCCCCTCTGAATTGATTATGATAGGACGGCATACTTCCGAAAAACTCGACAAAATGAACATTCGCACCATACGCCAACTCGCAAACGCCGACAGAGAAACCTTGCGATACAGATTCGGCGTGATTGCGGACAATATGATAAACGCCGCCTCGGGTATCGAAACCGAAGAAGTCAAACGCTATTACGACGTTCGCATACCCAAAAGCGTATCAAACGGCACGACCACGCCGAGAGACATAAAAAATCTCGACGAAGCAAAAATCGTCATTTATGCTTTGTCCGAAATGGTGGCAACAAGACTCAGAGGTTACAATCTCGTTGCAAACGGAATAGGTTTGTCTATAAAAAATCCCGACCTCAAATGGGTAAACAAACAAATTCCCGTTTCTCCCGCAACCGCGTCGTCCTCGTCCATTGCTCAAAGCGCAATCGAATTGTTAAAGCAAATGCACAAGTTCGGCACTCCGTTAAGAGCCATAACCGTCGCGGCAATACGCCTCGAGGACAAAAATTGCGTGCAGGCATCTTTATTCGACGAATCGGAAAACAAAAACGACAAGCTCGAAAAAAGCATAGACGCAATCAGAAACAAGTACGGATACAACGCCGTACAAAGAGGATTGATGCTCGACAACGACTTGACGGGCAATTTGCATACTGACGACGATTTCAGACCTTTCCATCAATCCAAAACCACTTAATTAACACGTACACAACACGATAAGTGTTTCAAAAACGGTGTTTTTAGCGCAAAACGCTTAAAAATGCCGTTTTTTATTTAATCACGCTTACGCTATATACACGATTCGTGTTTCATTTTTACAACACACATATCGTGTTTTATGCCAAAATATCGGCATTTGCGAAAGAATTTCTTTCGGCAATAGGATATTTATCCAAACGTTTTACAAATATTCCGTTTTTATTTATAATGATTATATTAAGGGGTAGAAACTATTTAGGCGCGAGCGACGCTCGCAGGGGCAACCCACGGCACGAGAAGTGCAACACGTTTTCTTATGACACCCGTTCAAATCGCAACAGCAGTCTTATCCCTCATTGCCGGTATAGGTATTTTTCTGATTGCCTGCACGATGATGAGTTCCAATCTCGAATCTCTCAGTTCAAACAAACTCAAACGCCTTTTTGCAAAGACTTCGAAAAGCAAACTCGTCGGCGTTGGCATCGGCACGGTCGCAACTGCGGCCATTCAGAGTTCGGGCGCGACTACGGTTATGGTTATCGGCTTCGTCAACGCAGGAATAATGAGCCTCGTACAAGCCGCAACCGTAATTTACGGCGCAAACATAGGCACGACGATTACAGGACAGATTACCGCGCTCGGTATGTTCGAGGACGCCATATCGACGGGCGTCGTGTTTTCCGCCTTTGCGGGTATAGGCGCGTTTATAATGGCATTTGCCAAAAAAGACGTCGTTAAGAAAGTCGGCGGTATTCTCGCAGGCTTCGGAATGCTGTTCGTCGGTCTCGATATGATGAGCGCGTCGATGAAAGTGTTTGCGGAACTCGAATCGGTAAAAAGTTTCCTCGCAATCATCACAAATCCGATTTTGCTCGTGTTGATAGGCGCGATTTTCACGGCAATTATTCAAAGTTCGTCCGTAATGACGTCAGTCGCAATCACTATGGTCTTTACGGGGCTGATAACGCTCGACCAAGGCATATACCTCACAATGGGGTCGAATATCGGCTCGTGCGTGGTTGCGATTATCGCAGGTATAACGTCGGGTACGAACGCAAAGCGCACCGCTCTTATCCACTTGCTTTTCAACGTAACCGGCGTTATCGTGTTTATGCTCGTGGCAATGGCTATGAGAGAGATAAGCCGAGCCGTCAATCCGCAAAAAGTCGTGACTTTCGGATACGTTTTCGGAAAGATGTTCCCTAAAGCACCGCAAACGCAACTCGCTATGTTCCATACGTTCTTTAACGTGGTCACGGTCATACTGATGTTGCCGTTTACGAATTTGCTCGTGAAACTCGTCTCGAAGATGATACCCGAGAAGAAAACGAAAACCGCACCCTCCGAGGAACGCCTGTATTATATCGACGAACACTTGCTTTCCACTCCGCCTATCGCGGTTTTGCAAACAAAAAACGAAATAGTCAATATGGCGGAAATCGCTTTGCACAATTACGAAATCGCGTGCGATGTGGTTTGCACTCTCGACTACGGCAAAATAGAGCAATTCCGCAAAAACGAAAACGAACTCAATTTTCTCAACAGGGAAATTTCGCGTTTCGTCGTTCAACTTTCAAAATGCGAAATGAATGACGACGACCACAACTTTTTGGCAACGACATTCCACACGGTTTCCGACATAGAGCGCGTCGGAGACTACGCCGAAAACATAATAGAATATGCGGACAAACTCAAGGCAATCGACCAACGCTTTTCCGAAATTGCCGTGGAAGAAATCAGACATCTGCAACAGCGCATCGAGGACTTGTTCCAAAAGACGATGAAAGCGTATGTAAACGCCGATTTGACGAGCTTCGAGGACGCCAACGACATCGAGGAGGACATCGACGCTTTGACGGATAAAATGGGCGAAAACCATATCGTTCGTTTGCGCAACGGGGATTGCACGCCCGACGTCGGCGCACAATATTTGTCGCTCGCTTCGGACTCGGAACGTATTGCGGACCACTTTATCAATATCGCGAAATGCATAAAACAATGGAACGTACAAAAACATTGAGAGGCACACTATGAAACTCGCAATAGCAACGAACAATCAGCACAAACTGCAAGAAATCAAAGCCGTTCTCGGCGGACAATTCGAACAACTGCTTTCGCTCAAAGATTTGGGCATCGACGTGGACGTGGAAGAAACGGGCAGCACGCTCGAAGAAAACGCTCTGATTAAAGCACGCGCCATAGAAAACATCTGCCACATTCCGACTCTTGCCGACGATACGGGACTTATGGTGGACGCTCTTAACGGCGCGCCGGGGGTATATTCCGCTCGCTACGCAGGCGAAGAACACAACGACGCAAACAACCGCGCGCTCCTCTTAAAAAACCTCAAAGGGCAAGAAAACCGCAAAGCGCATTTTGCCACCGTTATCGCCATAGTTTTTCCGAACGGGGACTTTATCACTTCAAACGGCAGAGTTGAAGGCGAGATTCTGCAAGAAGAAAGAGGCAACGAAGGTTTCGGATACGACTCGCTTTTCTATTCTTACGAACTCGGAAAAACGTTTGCGCAGGCGTCGCAAGAAGAAAAGAATTCCGTCAGCCACAGAGGCAGAGCCTTGCGCAATATGGTTGAAAAACTTAAAGACAGAATATGAAAATGATTACCATCGTAGCATTCAGCGACAGCCACGGTTTGCCCATTCCCGACAGACTTTTGAACGTCGCAAAAGAAAATGATTACGTTTTGTTCGCAGGAGACGGCGCATCGTCTTTGGGTGACTTACTGCTTCTCAAAAATCTTCATATAGTCAGAGGTAATTGCGACGCTTGCACCTTTGACGACGAAGAAATTATCGACGTCGGTTCCACCCGTATTTTGCTCACTCACGGACATAAATATCACGTCAAACGAGACCTGACGGCATTGTCTTTTCGCGCTCGCGAACTCGGCTGCAACCTCGTCGTGTACGGTCATACGCACTTTGCGCAAATAACGCAGGACGCCGATATTACGTTTGTATGTCCGGGTTCGCTGCTCTCTCCGCCTTCGGGAGTGCCGTCTTATGCGTATATCGTTATCGCAGACGGAAAAATTACCGCCAAAATCGTAAATCTTTAACTAATTTTGTTGACATCATTTGCCCGATATGGTAAGATTGTCAAGCATTGAAACGTTGATGCGCGGTTTTGCTCTGCTATTCGACGTGTATGCGGGTGTAGTTCAATGGTAGAATGTCAGCCTTCCAAGCTGATTGCGTGGGTCCGATTCCCATCACCCGCTCCAAATATCCTTTCAAAAAGGATATGAGCCTGTAGCTCAGCAGGATAGAGCAACGGCCTTCTAAGCCGTGTGTCGGGAGTTCGAATCTCTTCAGGCTCGCCATTTGGTGGATATAGCGCAGTTGGTTAGCGTGCCAGGTTGTGGCCCTGGAGGTCGTGGGTTCGAATCCCACTATTCACCCCACAATGAATACATTCTCTCTTGAGTTGTATGGATTTTGAATCTCAACTCACTTGAGTTTGCATAAAGCAAACAAATGTTTGCAAAAAAAGCGGTTTATTTTGTTGCAAAATGTTAAATTAAGTGATATTATAGACTGCGCTGGATAGGGGTATCGCCAAGCGGTAAGGCACCAGATTTTGATTCTGGCATTCGTTGGTTCAAATCCAGCTACCCCTGCCAATGACTCACTAGCTCAGCCGGTAGAGCACCGCACTTTTAATGCGATGGTCCGGAGTTCGAATCTCCGGTGGGTCACCAGATAGGCTATATGCTTATATAGCATATAGCCTAATTTTTAAGGGGATATGGCTCAGTTGGTAGAGCGTCGCGTTCGCAATGCGAAGGTCAGGGGTTCGAATCCCCTTATCTCCACCAAAAAAATATCACACGAATGTGTGGTATTTTTTTATGTAAGAATAGGGGATTCCCCACGATTTCATCGTGGTGCTGCTTTATGCAACACGAACCCCTGCGGGCTGACGCTTCGCTCCGCAAGTAAACTTGCTTTCTCCGCTATTACGGAAGCGTTCTGGTCGCTTCCTACGAATCCCCTTATCTCCACCAAAAAAATATCACACGAATGTGTGGTATTTTTTTTATGTAAAATAAGGGATTCCCCACGATTTCATCGTGGCGTTGCTTTACGCAACACGAACCCCTGCGGGCTAACGCTTCGCTCCGCAAGTAAACTTGCTTTCTCCGCTATTACAGAAGCGTTTTGGTCGCTTCCTACGAATCCCCTTATCTCCACCAAAAAAATATCACACGAATGTGTGGTATTTTTTTATGTAAGAATAAGGGATTTCCCCACGATTTCATCGTGGTGTTGCTTTATGCAACACGAACCCCTGCGGGCTGACCGCAAGCAAAGAGAAACGCAAGCGCGTAGCATTTGCGGAAATCGTGCGTAGCAGACATAGCAAACAAACATCCGCGCATAGCACGGAGGTGCATCAGCACCGTTTGTTTGCGTAGACGCTTCGCTCGACGTGTTTGAATACAACAAATGACAAAGGTCGGTTGTTCTTAGAACTGAAAAATATGCTTGTCAAATTTTGCACAATAGTAGAGGCGAGAGCCCTAACTCACGCCTCTACTATTGTATCCGCAAAAGTAACACTTTCTCAAACATATTTTATCTTAAAAAAATTGTGCATATCTGTTCAGCAATGACTGTATCTCATCGACTGTAATCATTCCCTTTCCGATGGCTATTTTTAGGTATTGTCCATTGAATGCATCAAACACCTCGGGTGTAATAGTTACTAATTCGGAGAACTCTTCATATGTAAACAATCCATATCGTTCAATATCTTCCGCAAGCGCAGTCTGATTTATCGTCATTGTTTCACTATCGACCGACAGATAATTGAACAATCCCGAAATACCTCCCGGAATTGAGAGCATTCCGTTCACATAATAACACAAATGGCTATATGTAACCGGACTCCACGCAGTCGTTTCTTCTTCGGTAACGGTAACGTCCGTCAACCGTACTCCAATCCATATCATATTACCGTTTTCATCAAACACCTGTTTATTGAAACGATGACCGATATACTGTGCCGCATTTTCGTCTAAATACACATATTGATTCATATCTACATCCCAAAATGCATGCTCTGAAATAACTCTCACTATAGTTCCGTCCGAAAAACTCAAATTGATAACGTCTCTGATTCCCCGCGGTTCGTTGTCGACAAAGACTATCGGAGCAGAATCAAACTGCCCCGTAAGCATATTCCAAACGAGAAGTTGTTCGTTACCCGTCAATGTTTCCACCGGTACCTGTACGCCATTTGCCAAAGTGATTAGGGTTCCCGGCACAACACAACTGTCTTGATTCTTCGTGTAAACAGCAGAAAACACATAGCCTAATTTAACTCTGCCATCACTATCGCTATTACTTCTTCTCAATGTGAACGGAATAGTTGACGTTGAGTTGTTATATTGTTTCAGTCCGTACAGAAAATGACTAAATGTATATCCGCTAACAGCAGGTGCTGTTACCGTCGTCGATTTATTCTTGCCGCTAACATGAATTTTTTGTGTGGCTACAACATTTTTATCGCAATATATACTATATGTATAATCCAATTCAAGCGAAGAAAAACTCGGATATAATGAAAATCCGTTATACTGGTCCATTTTCCTACAAGAATCTACCTGTTCGCAATAATGATAGTTTGTGCCTTCAATCATTGCTGTTTGTTCATCATTTCGATACGCCATTGTATAATACTTAATTCCGTTGCCGTTTTTCTCCGTAAAGTATCCGTTGAACGTATATCCGTTCTTTTTCGGGGCAAACACGGCAAACTCAGGCATCTGCTCTCCAAATGCTACTTGTACGGCTCTAAAGACAGAATCATCTTCGTTGTATATAGTAACATCATAGTACTGCTTTTCCCAAAATGCGTATAATGTGATATTGCTTGCTTTATCATACTTCGAAACGCCCTTGCTCGGATTACCGCTCTTATAGTATTGCTTGCCGCTAGCTTGCTTCCCGTCAAAGTATCCCTTAAAAATATATCCTTTACGTTCAGGCGGCATAATATCGGGCAAATCGGCGTCATACGTTGCAATTATCATCGACGTTCCGCTGCTTCCGCCTTGCATATCAAACGTTACGGTATATGTGTTAGGTAACCACACCGCATATAGCGAAACGACGCCATTAAAAGTGTATGATAAGTTTATAACGCTATCGCCATCGGAATAAACCTTTTCCCCTTGCGCAGATAGCGACCATCCTGCAAACGAATAACCGGTTCTTTCATATTTACAACTATTAAGATTTGAGAATTTATCATATGTGTGGTTGCTATTCGACATTACGCCATATCCGCCGTTCGCTATATATTCGATTTGATAATTATTTGCCGTCCAAACAGCATACAAATGAATAACGTCGTTGTTTATAGCAGATAAATTCAATATATTTTCGCAATCGTTATACTGAACCGCACCATTTTCACTCGTTGCCCAACCTGAAAAACCGTAACCTCTCTTTTCAAACGTATTTGGTCTCAATTTACTAGATTTATTAAACTCGTGTTCGCTTATTTCTAATGATGACGAGCCTTCGTTCGAGTGATAATAAATAGTATATTCTATAGGTATCCACTTTGCATACAACGTTTTATTCCCTGTTGTTTCCGAAATAGTGTTTATTTTAGTTGAAAAATCGCTATCGGAAAACCAACCGCCAAAGATGTAGCCCGTCTTTGAAGGCGATTTTAGTGTTATATTTTGAGTTATATTATAAGTTAAAGGATTTTCTTGAGCATTGATTCCATCATATAGAACATAACTTATCGTATATTCAATCGGTGTATATACCGCATACAATTCAATAGAACCGTCTTTTTGAACGTTCGGTGTTAAATCGGGTACTCTTGTCCACGATAAAACGTCTCCCCCGACTGTTTTGCTCCAACCGTTAAACTCATATCCTATTTTATTAACGTCTGTAGGCAACTCAATATATGCATCGTATTTTATGGTAATCGGAGGAATCAACAACTGAGCAATGCCCGTTTGAAAATAAATGGTATACTCCTCTTTTTCCCAAATCGGAATTATCGTTATTGTCGCGCCGTTATCCCCCAAATCGGGAACTTTATCCCACTTCATTTCCGAGTCAGCGTATTCGAAACGGTCAAAAATATGGCCTTCTTTATAACCTTGCGATGATTCTTTGAAAACGGCAATAAGATTTATTGAATCGATTACCGTTCCGTAATTAATCGACGTTTTTACCGTGGACAAGCCGTTTGGTCCAATCCAAGTAACCGTATTGTTATTGTTAATTTGGATTTCATAGCTTTTTATCGACCATTTTGCAAACAGGGTTGCATTTGCGGTTTTATCCCACTTTTTAACGCACGCGCCATCCGAATTAGCATATTTTACGTCATTTGCGTCATACCATCCCAAGAAATCATAACCTTCTCGAGAAATACCGTTTTCTATAGCAAATATTTCATCATATTCAACGGTTAAAGTGTTATTTCCGTCCAAAATACCGCCATTCGCATTCAAAGTTACGGTATATATATTAGCCTGCCACACAGCCACTAATTCAATGTTTCCGAAAGAGCCGCTTTCTATCTTTTGTACGATAGAATCGTCTTTTCTCCATCCAACGAATGAATAACCCGATTTCGTTGCGGGATTGAGAATAATATCTTCGCTTTCTATCGTATAAACCACGGGATTGCTTGCGCCGTTGATACCGCCGTTTAGAACGTATATTATGGAATAAGTCACTACATCCCATTGCGCATACAAATCAAGATTCCCGTCATAAGTATAAACGAACCCTGAATCATAATGTTCGCCGCTACCGTCCTCTGCCGTATTCCACTCTTTTAAAGAATAACCAATTCGTTCCGCGGCGGGGAACGTCTCGAATATTTCATTATAAACGCATTGTACGGTTTCAATCTCAAGAGTTCCGTCACAAAAATGAAAGGTTATCGTGTATGTTTTGGCTCTCCATATCGCGACAAGTTTTACGTTACCTACGGTTTGGTATAAGTCCTCTGGCGAAACCACTTCGTCTTGCTCGTTTCTCCACTCTACAAACTCATATCCCGTTCTGGTAGGCAGAGGCAGTTCTCCGATTCTTTCGTTAAACACGACGTCTTTAGGTTCCAGATTATCGCACCCGATTCCCTCAAACGTGATGGTATATGTATTAGCATTCCACTTCGCGTAAAGAGCGACGTCTTCCTTTTCCTGCCATTTTCCGGATTCGTCATCTGAAATTTTTCCGAACGAATAATTTGCATCCTTATACCAGCCGTCAAATGTATATCCGTTTTTAGTTAAAATAGGCAAATCGGACACGATATCTCCGTAATAATTGATAGCGGTTCCTTTTTGAACACCGTCTGAAAAATACGTTACGCAAAACTGTCTTGAAACTATATTATTAGTGTAGCTAGATAGTGCGTATCGATATGATGATTGTAAGAAATAAGGCACATATGCTCTAAATGAGTCTTGAGTAAAGCAATCGTTTCCAAACTCTGCTATCAAAAAATCGTCAAAATATGCCTCTGTCATATTTGTACATCCATAGAAGGCGCGATTTCCGATATTTATCTGTCCGAAATATACCTTTTGGATATTTGTATTATTCTCAAAAGCAGACGCCATAATCGTCTGCACGCCACATAGGTCAAGTGTAGAAGGAATCTTTCCGCTTCCATAAATAATGGTTTTGTCCTTATTATAGATGATATTGTTTTCAGAACAAAAACTTGCATTATTTCCCAATACGCTGAGTCTGCAACTGTTGCATCCTGCAAAAGCACCTTGCCCTATCGACGAAAGTTTTGCATATCCCGTAAACGAACTTAAATTTGTGCAATTTCTAAAAGCGAAAGCACCTATGTTCACCAAATTAATTATATTCCCGATTGACGTCAGCTTAGAGCAGTCCTCAAATGCGGCGCGACCAATATCGGTTACAGTAGACGGAAGAGTAATCATAGATAGATTAGAACAGCCCTTAAAGCAGTTATCAGGAATATATGTCATCGTTAATCCTTTTGGGAAAACTACTTCTGATAATAAGGTACAGTTTTCGAAAACTCCTTCTCCAAGATATGTACATTTCCCTAAATCAATAGATGAAATAGATGTCCCTTTGAAAACATTACTTGCAATCCCAGTTATACTCTTTCCATTAATTATTTGGGGAAGAACCGTGTCGGGTAACGGATTATATTTCAATGAGGTTATAGTATTTCCGTCAGCACTTACCTCGTATAAATCGTCCAGTATATCACTGCCGCATTCAGAGCATTTGAAATGTCTACAAGCATTCTCGATATTAACTTGTTGATCAACCAAAGTATGCTCGTGGTTGATGTGTACGATATTTTGGAAATGGAAATAGTTTTCGGGAACCCAAGTCATACAATCCGATGCATACCATCCCATATTGCAAATATAACCAAACTTTCCTTCGTACAACGCATATCCATATGCTATCACAACATGATAACTTTTTTCTCCGTCTTCACTTAAAGTTTTTGTCCCTAAAATAATAGGTCTATGGGCATCCAGTTCTGCAACTACTTCATCTTTGTTATATGATAGACTAAAGTTTATATCAACTTGATTAGCAATCACTGAATACTCTGAAAGAAAACTCATTGTGCCAATATTAACCGAAACAAAATTTTGCCCTATATCAGTATCTCCGAGAGGCGTTCGATTATAAATTTCTTGGTAGACAAGATCCTCTGTTCCTAAAGCACCAGCACCATTTATAACAACTTTGCCATCTTCATCATATCCAAAACTAAAATCATCATACCCAAATACTAATGGATTGTATTGTAATTGACCAAAGTTGTTACTTAAAAAATCGTGACCTTCTACATTTTTAATTAATCGTCTATCGGTATAATATGTATGATAACCGAGCATAAGTTGCATTGCAACTGTTGTACATGTTCCAACCCTATTATCTAATCCATCATTTATCTTATGCTTTGGACTATTGACAAAATATTTATAGTTTTTAATGTAGTGAGCATCTGTGACTTTTTCAAGTTCAACAGGGCGTCCCTTTAATTGAACATCTCCTCCATCTTGAACAATATCCGATAAGACAATGGCATCTTTTGCTTTAATCTTATCATCCAAAGCAAAAGCTGTTGCTGGATTAGCAATTATACAGCAAACAATTAAAACTAATATAAAAACAATTAAAATTAAATACAATTTTGAGATATAATCTTTTGTGTGGTTTATCATAATACACTCCTATAACATTCTCGCAGATCCGGCAAGGAACGCGAAAACTAAATATTCAGATTCTTTTATTTCATTTTCATCATACAAAAGCATAGATACGAGGTTTAAGTACTTGTCGTCTTTTTTAATAACGAAAGACGCACCTTCGACATATAGTTTTTGATTAAGCACGTTTGCAATGGCATACGGACTCTTTTGATAATCGATAAAGTTTCCGCTTTCGGACAGTTCGCAATATTCGATTTTATCGGATGGAACTCGCTGCCTATCGTTGGGTTTTAATCCAAATTCATTAAATGGTTCAGGCAAACAATCAGCAGTCCCAAATCTATACCGTCTCCACGGTCCACCCGTTCTCAGCATATAACTGTCATCGAACCGATACATACTTGTGTGCACAAAACGACTATACGGTTCTTTATACGGTTTTATCAACAAAAAGCCATACGGTTCAAATTCTACGAGATACATGCAAACCGTTTCATCGATGGAATATAACGGATAGACGGAAAAAGAATCGTATAAACCGTTCTCTCTGTCGATGTATCTTGCCTGCACTTTTTTTGAAATCATCTCAATATGTTCTTCCGTTGTATAATCGTCGGGATCGAGCGTTTTATGACATCCGACCAACGAAAATATCGATATGCACAATATTGATGTCAACGCCAAAATCGCGATGTTTTTTCTACTTTTCACTCTCATTTTATCCTCCATTTTATTATTCTTGTTTCATAGTTTTCTCCTTCGTGCTTCATAGTTTCTCCTTTATTTAGTTTATAATTTGTCCTTAAAATTGAAGCTGACATTAATATTCAAGATATTTCGTACATCCGAAAAACGAAAACAATAACACCCCCGACAATACTGCCAGAATCAAAATCGATATTATTCTTTTACTTTTCGCTACCATATCATTCTCGCAATTATCAAAAATGCGCATGGGGATCAAGCGTAAATGGAATTTCCATTTTTTCTTGTAATGTAAAATCGGTTGACACGTTAAATTTTGCCATTGACACAAGATTAACGTAATTTTCGTCATCCAATTTGATTGCGGGGATATACCAATAGTTACTCTCGTTTTCTAATAGATACAACTTTTGGTTTAGCACTTTCGCTATGGTATAAGGACTGCTTTTGTGGTGTATTTGTTCTCCATTATTATCTGTTTCGTAATAGCCGCTATCTTTTCCGTTCTTGTAAATGGTTTTTTGTACAGACCATATAACTTGCTCTCCATATACTTCTTTATCCATAGTCTCTTCAAGTCTATACCTGTCCCAGGTCAAATCAGCGGCAAAAGCGTAGATTGAATATTTACCGTTGAGAAAACGAAACTTAAAACTTGTTTTTCTAACCATAATAAACATATATCTGTCGGTAGAAAACTCAACTAGAAAATACTTCAAAACATCATCTTTTGTATAAATCGGATATAGAGAATACGTTTCCCCCTCTTTTAAGTAATGTTTTTCTAAACGTTGAGAAATGTTTTTTTCATGTTCTTCGAGAGTATAATCTTCGGGATATTTCGTACATCCGAAAAACGAAAACAATAACACACCCGACAATACTGCCAGAATCAAAATCAATATTATTCTTTTACTTTTCGCTACCATATCATTCTCCTTTAAATTTCTAATGTAAATTGTCTTTCACAAAAATAGTTTCCATTAAACTTATTCTTTTTGTCATTCTTATTCCTCAAGCGAACAAATCGTTAATAGTTTCAAATAAGTTTTTCAATACAATTTCTCTCCTATATGTTTGCTTAATTATTTATAGCATCAAAATCGAACCTGCAAAAAATTTAACACAAGGTAACACCTCCATTTCATTGCGTTGTTCTTGTGCATATGCCCGCATAGAAACAAGGTCGATAAACTTTCCGTTTTCTTCTATAATCGGACTTGAATTTATAAAATAAAGTTTTTGAGACAATACGTTTGCTACGGCATACGGACTTTTGTAATATTCGACACACTCGCCTTGTTCATTCACTTCAAAATATACTTCTTTGTCTAAAAATTTAATTTTGCCCTTTTCCCACTTTATTCCGTCAATTATTTCTTGTTCTTCTATATCGTACCTATATTTTTGCCATCCGAACTTCTCATCACGACACAAATAAGCATCGCAACGTCTATACATACTGGTATACTCAAATTTGCTGATTTTTTGCTTGTGCGTTTCAATCATCAAAAAACCATACGGCTCAAATTCAACCAAAAAATGTGTGTATTTATCATTTTCATCATACAATGGATAGACGGCAAACGACGTATATGGGGTGCCTTCTTTCATATAGCGTTGTTGCACTCTTTGAGCAATAAATTCAATATGATCTTCAAGCGTATAATCGTCGGGATTGAGTGTTTTATTACACCCGACCAACGAAAATATCGATATGCACAATATTGATGACAACGCTAAAATCGCAATTGTTTTTTTACATTTCGTTTTCATTTTGCCCTCCTTTTATTAATTCTTTCATAGTATTCTCATTCGAATTTTTTATAATTTTTTCCTTTGTTATTTTTACAATTTATCACTATAGAAAAACGAAACAAGCATTCGGGGCGGCATTGAATCTTCGGTATATCCGTTTTTCCCTTTATATGTAAAATCTTCCATTGAAACGAGATTTACAAAAGCATCTCCGTTTTTAATTGCAGGGACTCCACCTGTTGGCATTTCCAAATAATACAATTTGTCATTAAATACGTTTGAAATGTAATATGGACTTTTATTATACTCAATAATATTTCCTTCTTCATCGGATTCGAATCGCGCATTTAATGCCTCGATCGACATCGCTAACCCTTCCGACACAACCCATTCGTGATTGCCATACGGTTGCGGTTCGATGCCGTCAACGCACAGTCTGTATCTCTGCCAATTCATATTGAGATATGTATCGCAATACATATACATTCCCGGAACTGCAAAAAAATATGATTGTAATCTTTGGACACCTAAATGGATAAACAAAAAACCGTAAGGCTCAAATTCAACCAAAAAGTGTGTCAGTTTATCGTTTTCGTCATATAAAGGATAGACGGTAAACGATGTATAATTGTTATCGTCGTCCATATATTTCTTTTGCACTCTTTTTGTTATATTGTCTATATGTTCTTCGAGAGTATAATCTTCGGGATATTTCGTACAAGCGCACAGCGATGTCAACATAGCAACCAATATCGATATTAACATTAAAACCGCAATAAACTTTTTTATACTTTTCATATTTTTGCTGCCGCCTTCATTTAAGTGTTCTATACTTAATAGATTCATAATATATAGGCTTATGTGACACTCGCAATATAAAAAGATACGAACTTTTAGCAAGTTCGTACCTTAAATATCTTTATCCATCCTTGAATTAACTTCATTTCCGACTTTTAGGTCTGCGTAAAACACTCCCATAGCTTTTCAGTTAAATTCATATTGACTTCAACTACGCAATTTGTTAGAATATGAGATAATTCTGTTGAAATGGAGAATTGCCTAACCGTCATCTGTCAGTTTTTCACGCAAAACTCTCCGCTCCGATGGAAAAGGTTTAACTACTAAATAACTATCGATGGAAAACAGTCTCACGGTATCCACCGTATAATTACAACACTTGGTAATAGCAATACTCTGCAAAAATATGCAGTATTTGAAGTATTAAAAAATAAAAAGGAGAGAAACGCTGACATAATTTCTTGAATTTTATTCATATTTAAGAATAAATTTGTGTTGACAAGCATAAAATATTTAGGTATCATACAGATGATGGTCGGTATATCCACTCCATCACTTATGGACATGTACTATGCACTATATGGGAGCATAGCCAAAAATTTTAAAAAGAGTCAGCACAGCGTGTTGGCTCTTTTTACATATGGCAAAGTCGTTCAAATCTTACGAAGAACAAATTGAAATACTGAAATCAAAAGGTCTTACTATTCACGACGAACAACAAGCAATACGATTTCTAGAAACCGAAAACTATTACAATGTTATAAATGGCTATAAGACCGATTTCCTCATTCCCGATAAAGACTTTTTCGCAAAAGGAGTGACGTTTGAAAACATTCAAGCCTTATACTCTTTCGATAAAGCATTTAGGCACGGCATACTCTCAACACTCCTTGATATAGAGAATATGCTCAAATCGGTAATAGCGTACGAATTTGCAAAACAATACGGCGCGACAGCATATTTAAACGTTTTATCATATAATAATTATAGCGAAAAGTCGAAACAAGAAGCACAAGAACTGATAACTTCAATAAATAAGCAAATCGTACAATGGAAAGAAAACTCCGACCATTCAAACGATAATATCCGCCACTACCTCTCCGTTCACGGAGAGATACCTATTTGGGTATTGTTTTCTCATATGATGATGAGAGATTTAATCAGATTTTTCAAATGTTTAAATCCGAATCTAAAAGACGCCATTTGCCAACACATCGTTTCTATTTACGGCAACAAATTCAAATCCGACGATTTATATGCTTTTCTCCGAATACTAAATAATGTTCGCAATCTTTGCGCGCATAATTTGCGCATTTATAACTATAAAACACAATACATTATTAGCAAGAAAAACGAATTTGTAAAATCCATAAAACAGCAGTTTGGAGATAGTTTTCGAATCAACAATATCTTCTCGATAGTAATTATATTTTATCACCTATGCTCTCGTGACAAAATAAAAACATTCTTTGATAGTTTTTTAGGTGAGCTGAGCAGTTTAATATGTACGCCAAGCCAATTAGGATATGCTTTTAATTCTGAACAAAACAAAACCTTAAAAGCCCTAATGAAAATTTTACACAATATAGTAAAGAATTATCGGATGCAATTTTAAATGTTACGTTTTTTAGTTAAAAAAAGACCGCCCACGATGTGTGAGCGGTATTATTTTTCTATGAATTTTTGAATTATATCAGCATCAGATATTGCCGAATTTTGCGACAAGCTCGAAGCACGGTATGCCTTCGGCAAAACCTATCAGTTGCAACTCGTCGTTTTCAAGCGTATATTCGAGAGATACGGTTTGTCCGAGTTTTATCTCCGACTTATATTCTATCTCCAACGATTTGATTTCGTGATTTGCGAGATACTCCGCACCGAGCAAATCCTCTGCTTCGTCAACGTATTTGCTATTGTTCATATGTCCGTTGATGTCAACCTGACTATATGCGACTTCAAACGTTTTTTTGTTTTTCTGCGCGCCGAGCGAAACGCCGCACGGAAGCGACATCTCCGTTTCTTTTTCAGAGTGCGGAACGACCACCCCGTACGATTCGGGAAAAGCCATATGTCTCGTTTTTTCGTCCATCAACAGCCACACCGCACTTGCTTTGACGATTGCGTTTCCGCTCTCGTCGCGCATCTCGTAATAACGAGGGAAAAGCACTCGCATTGTCTTGCCTGCCCAACTTTCGAGCGTGACGTTTTCGTCGTAATAAGGCATTCTCGAGATTTCGAGTTTCATTCTCGCGACAACCCATAAAACGCCTTTATCCAAAGTTTTCGCTCTGCCTGCTCCGAGTGCTTCGGTGTGAGCGATTGATATTTCCTGAATCATTCTCAACAGCACGGACGGTCGCAATCTGCGATACATCGTCACGTCGTCGGCAAGAAGTTTTTTATGTACGGTAAATATCAAAACTTGTGTTTTATCCATATAATTCTGCAATATAAAGCATCGATTGTGCTGTTTTAAGCACGATTATTATTTGTTTGTCATATCGTAGACGGTATCCACCACTTCGCCCACGGTACGCAACTTCATCCACACTTTGTCGGGGATTTTCACGCCGTAGTCGCTCTCGAGCGTGCATACGATGTAAATGTAATTGAGCGATTCGTAACCCTTTGAATTGATAGGGGTTTCGCGTGTGATTTCTGCGTTTGCGAGTGTAGGAACATATTGTTTCACCAACTTCGTAAGGTTATCTTGAATTTCTTGCTTGGTTACTTGCATATTTGTTCTCCTTTTTATCGATTACGTTTATTTGAGAGCCCAACGTTTAATTTTGCCGGTTGCGGTCTTTTCTAGCGCGTGAGGCAACACGCATACGTCGGCAATTTGCTGGTCGAACGATTTTGTTTTGTTGAAATCCGACACTTTTTCTTTTACGAGATTTGCGTCTGTATTTCCGTCTTTGTCCCCGACGAAAAGCGTTACTGCGCCGTCTTTCATCGCAAGAGCAATATCGTCGATTTCGAGTGCTTTTCTAAGGTCGGATTCCCATTCCGCAAGATATATTTTGGTGCCGTTTTCAAGCACGAGAATGTCTTTTTTCCTTCCGGTAATATACAGATTGCCTTGCTCGTCGAATTTTCCGAGGTCGCCAGAATGGAATATCCCGTTTGAGAGGACGGCGTCCGTTGCGGATTGATTTTTATAGTAACCCTTCATTATGCACTCGGGGCATTTTATCAAAATTTCTCCGTCGTCGGCAAGAGTTATTTCATCGTCGGGACACACCGACATAGCAAACGGGTTCTCTCCGCAACTTATCGCTACACCGCTCGAAGTTTCGGTAAGTCCGTATCCGAAGCGCACCTCGATGCCTTTTGCCTTAACCGCTTGCAAAATCTGCTCGTTTGCGGGGCCTGCGCCAACGAGTATCATTCTCAACCCGTCGTTGAGAGCGTCAAATCCCACCATAAATTTGAGAATAGACGGTACGACAGATATGATTGTCGGATTGAAATACTTTGCGTCGAAAGGAATATACCTCATACCGCGCGTAAGCGATACGCACGCACCTTGCGAAAGAGGCCAAAGCATTGCGCACACGAAACCGAAAACGTGAGTGAGCGGAAGCACGCAAAGCAAATTGTCGTTTTCGTTGCAAGGGCATTTTTCCTGTCCGTTCCACGCGCTTGCGCAGAGTGATTTCGAAGTCAAAACCACTGCTTTTGACGATTCCGTCGTACCCGACGTGAAAAACAGTATATCTCCTTCCCCGTCCGCTTTTTTGACGAATCGAGGACAAGTTTTCAATGCGTTTTCATACGGCGCGGTAACGCCGTCCGTAAGAATTTTCTCGACGTCGGTCGCAAGGACGCATTTTTGCAACGTTGTAGCATCCGACATTGCGTCGAGAAGCACGGTTTGCTTGCCTGCAATCACGCACGCAAACATATCGATAATCCACTTCGCAGACGGAGCTTGCAATATTCCGATACAGTTTTCTTCAAGGTCTGCAATCTCTTGTGCGCGACGGCAAACGCAATCGTACAATTCCGCGTAAGTAATTTGGCAAATTTTGCCGCAATCGTCGTATCTCAACGCAACGTTTGCGCCGTGCCGCTCTGCACCGATGCTTAGAAGTTGTCTGAAAGATTGATATTTCATATTTACCTCTCCGAACGGATATATTATATCACGCCTATTTTACAATGTGAATAGTAAATCGACAAATAAATAAAAAAATATCGATATTTTTCGTCAAACTATTTACATTAACAAAAATAGTGATATAATTATGATGTTAAACAAATTGTAAGTTAGTGACTTACGAAATCAAGGAGATTATTATGGCAAAGAACGAAAAGATTTGTATCATCGGCGCAGGTCCTGCGGGATTGAGCGCGGCAGTACATCTTGAGAAGAATGGTTACACCGATTATGCCATCCTCGAAAGAGAGGACCACGTCGGCGGTAAATGCCACTCTCCGTATCACGATGGAAAGAGATTTGAAATGGGCGCAATTATGGGTTGCCCGACTTATTATGCGGTTCACGAACTCGAATTGTTCGGCGGCGTAGACCACAACGGTCCGAAGCTCGAGCGTGCATATCGCAGAAAAAACGGCAAAGAATACGACCCGTTCAACCCCAAGAAAAACCCCTTCCTCATTCCTCATCTTTTGAGAGTTAAATCCCAAGTCAAAAAACTCGGCACGCTTCTCGCAACCAAGTATAAAGGCTATCAATACACGGGACACAAGGGCATCGCAGAAGGCAAATACGACGGTTACGACCCCGTAACGGGCGAACACGTCGTCGGCGAGAACCCCGCCCTTAAAGACCTCAGTATGAACTTTGCGCAATTCTGCAAACTCAACGGAGTTGAGCTTGCGCAAGAAATCTGGATTGGACCTTACACCGCATTCGGTTACGGTTTCTTCGACGAGATTCCTGCGGCATACGTCGTAAAATATCTTGACTTTGCAACGGCAATGTACTTCGTCAACAAAGACTTGTGGACGTGGAAAGACGGCACGCAAAGCATTTACGAAGCAGTAAACGCAAAACTCCAACACCCCGCACGCCTCAACGTCAACATCACGAAAGTAACTCGTGAAAACGGCAAAGTTCAAGTCTATATCGGCGAAAATATGGAAGAATACGACAAGATTATCGTTACCGCTCCCCTTCAATATTTGCCCACATACTTCGACGCAACCGAACAAGAGAAAGCACTTTTCTCCAAAATCGATTACGAGCGTTACGACGTTTCTGCAATTACCTGCAAAGAAGGAACGTATTATCCCGATATGTCCGGTTATTTGTTCGACAATATGGTTCCCGAGAGAATCGGCCATTTGATGGTATTCTATCACAGATGGAAGAACGAACCCAACCAAGTCCTCACGACTTACGTTTTGCGCAACCACAAGGGAAAAGAACTCAAAACCTACGAGGAAGCAAAACAAATGGCTTGGGACGATATGGCCCTTTGCAAAATCGAAATGGACAAATGCGTCTACGAGAGAAAGTGGTATTATTTCCCGCACGTCTTTGAGGACGATTACAAAAACGGTTGGTACGACAAAGTCGAAGCAATGCAAGGCAATCTCAACACCTATTATGCAGGCGAAATTATGAGCTTTGGCGATATGGAAGAAACCGTACAATACTCCAAAGACCTCGTCGCAAGATTCTTTTAAGATTATCGAATAACGTAAAGCGCGGACAAAACGTCCGCGCTTTTGTTTTAGATTCGATTCAATAATCATTCAAACGATTAACCAAATGAATTATTCATACAAGTTGCAAACCGTGGCGGTATGCAGATAATTCAATCGGGAACCGAGGCAATGTCTCATATCCTCGTATGCTTTTTGTCCCGTGCAATGACAGGTGTAAAACGTAGCGTTGCGTTTGAGCAACTCGTTTGCGACAGATTGGATATATTCGGTCGATTCATATCTTTTCGAGGTGGGTTCAAACAAGTGAAAACCGCCTATAACGGCATTCGGCAAACGACCTGCGACAATCTTCGCTCTGTCGACGATATTGACAATTCCTGCGTGCGAACATCCGCAAACAAGCGTCAACTTGCCGTCCGTATCGAGCAACAGGTTTTGCTCGTGAACAAAATCGTCTTGAACGATTTTTCCGTCTTTTCCGACGAATAGATTTCCGTCGGATTTAGGCAACGAAAAATCTCC
Source organism: Christensenella sp. UBA7588 (assembly GCA_002478945.1). Classification (GTDB taxonomy): domain Bacteria; phylum Bacillota; class Clostridia; order Christensenellales; family CAG-917; genus CAG-475. Next base: position 7,993 of record DLKM01000014.1, on the reverse strand, counting down.
GTGAACGTCCGAAAACAGCGTTATTTCGTCGTCAACAACAGTCGTTTGGTCGGTAAAGACAAACCTATCCCCTTTCACAAGACTTTCGTTTATTCCTGCAGGGAACGGAATTCCGAGAACTTTCACATAATGCTTGTCCAACGCTTGCGGACGGAGGTAAATTTTTGCCTTTGAATTGACGCTCAAAAAACTTTTCAAGCCTCCGCAATGGTCAACGTGTCCGTGAGAGATAACGACGGTATCGATGTCTTTTAGATTCACGCCGAGCGCGTCTGCGTTTTTCAGCAACAAATTATTCGGTCCCAAATCGAACAAAATCTTATGTTTCGGCGTTTCGATATAAAGCGAAAGCCCGTGTTTAGGCTTGCAGGACTCCGACTGTGTGGTATTTTCCACCAAAGCAACAACTTTTAACATATCAATACCTACCTCGTTTGAAATTCTTGCGTTCTTTTTATTGCTCGGTACATTATACACAATCCGAAAGCACATTCAAATACAAAAATGAAAAAAACATTCAAAAAACATTATCAGCATCGAATTTGGGCAAATCGTCTCGCCTCAAAAGCCAAAAAAAGATTGTAATTCTACGACACTGCGGTTTAATAACGCTAAAATCGATTTGTCGTTGACACGGCAGGTGCATTATGTTATTATTTACTACTAAATATTTTAAGAATATATTTATAAAAGGTAAATTATGATAAGCAAAGCGTTTGACGCAATCAAAAATCACGACGTCATCGTGATACACCGTCACAGCAATCCCGACGGCGACGCAATGGGCAGTCAAATCGGTCTCAAGCACATACTCGAGACAAACTTCCCCGACAAAAAAATTTATGCGGTCGGCGACGACGCAAGGCGTTTTTCGTTTATGGACGGCAGTCAAATGGACGTAATCGACGATAGCGTCTACGACGGCGCACTTGCAATCGTACTCGATACTTCGGCAAAATCACTCGTCAGCGACGACCGTTATTCGCTTGCCGACGAGACGATACGCATCGACCACCACATTTTTGTGGAAGATATTGCCGATATAGACATCGACGACACCTCGTTTGAGAGTTGTTGCGGACTTGTGACGTATCTCGTGCGCGAATGGGGTTTGAGTGTGGATTCTTACGCCGCCAAAGCCTTATTTACGGGTCTTGTGACGGACAGCGGAAGATTCCGCTACGACAGCACCACGCCTCGCACGTTCGATTTGGCGAGTTTTCTGCTCTCCAAAGGCTTCAACGCAACGAGCATATACAACCAACTTTACGTCGACAGTTACGAAAACGTGAAAAAGCGCGCGGAATTTGTGCTTGCGGTCAAATTCAGCCCCTCTAACGTGGCGTACATCTACACCGTTGCGGACAGAGTGAAAGAACTCGGAATGGAGGCGCAAGCGGTATCGCGCGGAATGGTCAACGTTATGGCGGAGATAAAAGGCGTGGATATATGGGTAAACTTTACCGAATGCGAACAAGGCGTGCTTTGCGAAATACGCTCGAAATGCTACGACATAAACAAAATTGCCGTTGCGCACGGCGGTGGCGGACACATCAAAGCAAGCGGAGCGACGCTCAAAGACCAAGCCGAAGCAATGCAAGTGCTTGCCGAGCTTGACGAACTCGTGCAGAAAGGAGAAAGAATATGACGGACAATATGCAGATAAAGCAACGTATACTTGACAAAATCAAGCAATACGACAGGATAATAATCACGAGGCACTTCCGCCCCGACGGCGACGCAATCGGCTCGACAAAAGGTCTTGCGAGAATGCTCGAGTTGTCGTTTCCTCAAAAGGAAATTCTCGTATCCAACGAGGACAGTTCGGAATATCTTGCGTTTTTGGGCGGAGACGACTCCCCTGTGTCCGACGACAAGTTTTCGGACGCACTCGTCATCGTATGCGACACCGCAACGACGGACCGCGTATCCGACAAGCGTTTTGCGCTCGGCAAAGAACTAATCAAAATCGACCACCACATCGACGTCAAGCCTTACGGGGACTTGAGTTGGGTTGAGGAGGAACGCTCGTCGCTGTGCGAAATGATTGCGGACTTCTGGCAAACTTTCAAAAGCGAACTCACGCTTGACAAAGAGGGCGCAACATACCTGTTTACGGGAATGGTTACGGACAGCGGAAGATTCAAATACAGCAGCGTAAGCGGCGAAACGATGCGCCTTGCAGGCTTGCTTATCGACCTCGGCATCGACACGGAGTGGATATACGCAAATCTCGGTCTTGACGATTTCAACGTGTTCAAATTCGAGGCGTACGTCTATAAAAAGATGCGTATCACGAAAAACGGCGTTGCTTATATTTACGTTGACAAGAAGATGCAACGCAAGTTTGCCCTCACAAACGAGCAAGCGAGCAACGTGGTGTCCTATCTTGACGGCATCAAAGGCGCAATCGTCTGGCTTGCCTTTATCGAGAATAAGGACGGAAGCATAAGAGTGCGCTTGCGCTCGAGATTTATGACGATAAACACGCTTGCGGAAAAATACCGCGGAGGCGGACACGACAGAGCGTGCGGCGCGACTTTGCATAGCAAAAAGGAAATCAAACTTATGCTCTCGGACGCAGACGCAATGGTCAAAGAATACAAGGATAACAATACGGGTTGGCTATGAAAATACTTATCACAAACGATGACGGAATACAATCCGAGGGCTTGCGCGTCGTCACAAACTGGGCAAAAAAGCTCGGCGAAGTGACCGTATGCGCCCCGAAATTCGAGCAAAGCGGCAAAAGCCACTCCATTGACATTCACAACCCGTTCGAGGTGCAAAAAGTCGACTTATTCGAGGGCGTGCGCGCGTTCAGAGTGGACAGTTCCCCTGCCGATTGCGTGCGCTTTGCCACTCTCGGGCTTCACGAAAGTTACGACCTCGTTATATCAGGCATAAACAAAGGTCTCAACCTCGGCGAAGATATTATGTACTCGGCAACAAACGGCGCAATCTTCGAGGCTTGCACGAGAGGTCTCAAAGCACTTGCTTTGTCAACTCATACGGCGAGTTTTGACGATGCGGAACAATGGCTCGATTGCATTTACGATTTTGCGACAAAGTACGATATATTTGCGCACGGCAACATCTTCAACGTCAATATTCCCGAAAATCCAAAGGGAATACTGCTTACAATGCAAGGCGGTCCGTACTTCACGGACGACTTTATCGACCTCGGCGACGGCACTTGGCGACAAATCGGACATTGCATACATCGCAACAACCACAATCACGATATAGACAGCGACGCCACAATCGACGGCTACGTCACGGTAACGCCTCTGACCATCGAACGCACCGACTACACCGCTTACACCGCCCTCAAAGCGCAAATAAGCGGCTGAAAACCGAAAATTCCTATACCGACGTCAAGTATCTGCACATTTTTAAGCAAAAAATATGCAGATACTTTTTTTATACGGCGCATTTCGCTACGCTTGATTCCCACGTCGCAATTTTCGTTGCTCCTCGGAATGACAAAAGAAGTATAAATCGGGTGTGGGTGTTCCCACCTTATCGTCATTGCGAGCGTATGCGTGGCAATCTAGCCAACGGCGCATTTCGCGATGCTTGATTCCCACGGTCACTCCGTTCCCTCTGAATGACAATCGGAATATTCCTCAATTATTAATTATTAACTATTAATTATTAATTTCTATTCGTCGTACTCCGCACGCACAATATCTTCAAACAAAAAGCCCCGCCATAAAAGCGGGGCTTTTGTTTTATTTAGTTAAAGGATTACTAAATGATTTTGGCTTATCACAGAGTGTACACTTCTACTTGTGTAATTCTCGTTTGAGCTGTTGCAGTAAACGAAATGCTATCCAAGGAACCTTCATCTACCGTGACGGTAACAACCGAGCCGCTTACAGTTGCGGTTGCGCCTGTAGTCGTCAAGCTGCCTTGCAATACGGTTGCATAAGCATCGCTGGAGCAAGTAACGATAACTTTCGTGATTTTCTTACCGTTATTACCTGCAATTTCAAGTTCAGAATCTTGATATACTCTGTAATGGTCGGAGTCTTTTGTACGAATAGCAGTTTTAGATGATGCTTGTCTGCCGGTTACCGTGAAGCTTGTCGCAGTCCAAGTAATGGTTTTACCGGACAAAGTTCCCTTTGTAGACGGTACAGCCAAAGTCTCGCTTTCTGCAACGACTTCGCCTTCTGCTTTCGTTTCAACGGTAATCGTAGTTACATCGGCGATAGTACCCGTGTACTTGCCTTCGACTGCTTCCACCTTATTTCCGTTTACTCTGACAGCAACGATTTCGTAACCTGTAGCTACAGCAACTTCAAACGTAAACGTTGTGCCGTTGTCGCCTGTCGTTTGTCCGTTGTCAACGGTAACCGTTGCGTTTCCGGTTTCGCCGATAACGATAGAGCCTTGACCTGCCGTTCTAGAGATGAATTGAACGTAAACGTTGTTTGCGGTCGCCATCTCGATTGTGCCGCTGTAGTTCTTTACATAACCTGCAACGACAACGGTATCGCCGACATAAATCGCTTTAACGCTATCTTCTGCCGTGCCGTAGCTTACGCTGTACACGAGGAACGTCTTGGTGTTGTCGTTTTCATCTGCAAGAATCAAGTTTTGAACGAAGTTGCCCGCTGTGAAGCTCTTGACAACGCCTTTAACATAAAGGATGTCGGAAGTGACTTCATCGGTTACAAGACCGCTTGTTGCTTCGACAATCTCTGCTACGCTATACGCTTTTTCTGCAGAAAGGCCTTTGAGAGATTTCAATTCGGCTGTGATTTCAACGTCGCCCAAAACTTCAAAGGTGTAAACGCCTTCGGTTGCGGTAAGCACGGTTTCGCCTGCTTTAACCGCTACGAGCATATAGTTTGCTTCGTCAAAGACTACCGTAATGGTAATGGTCGTGCCTTGTTCCACTTTGTCGCCGGAAGTAAGCGTGGTTTCGCCGTTCTTAACTTCGAAAATCACGTCTTCGGAATCCGTAAACGTTACGGTATATTCCGGAGTCTTTGCGGTTACGGTAACGGTGATGTCTTTCGTGGTGCTTGCATCGTTGAGAGTGATAGTTGCGGTAAGGGTTACAGTCGTATCTTCGGTAACCGTAGCGATAGTTGCGGTAATACCGTCGGTGCCGATTACGATTGCCGCATTATCGGATGCCCAAGTGATAGTCGTGCCGTTGATGCCCGTTGCGGGGAGAGTAATCTCGCCTGCACCGAGAGTCGTGTTTGCAAGTGCCAAATCGGCTGCTGCTTCTTCGACTTTTTCTGCATCGGTGGGTTCGTATGCCGTGAACGTGCATTTTGCATCGAATTCAATCGTGCCTTTGAAGTTTTTGAGAGTACCCGTTACGACAATCTTGTCGCCGACTGCCAAATTTTCTGCGCCGTCGCCAACCATACGGAAGCATTGAATGGGCTTATCTGCCAAGTCGCCGACTTGGATTGTAACGGTAATGTTCTTATAGGTAGAACTATAAGCATCATTGATTTTGGTAATGACGCCGGTAAGAGTTTGCGTGCCGAGAGATTCGCCTTGAGCGAGTTCGTAAGCTGCGTTGACAATCTTTTCGGGAGTGTTGAGCAACTCTTTAACGGTAACGACGATTTCCACGTCGCCTGCAACTTGATGCGTGTAAACGCCTTCAACGGCTTCGAGAGTGGTTGCGCCTGCCATAACGCTGACGAGCTCATAGTTTGCGGTGTCAACGGTTACGGTAATCGTGAGAACTTTGCCTTGTTCGACTTTTGCACCGGTTGCGATTGCAACGCCGTCAACCGTTACGCTGACAGTTGCACCGTCAACGTTTGCAAAGGACACGGTATATTCCGGAGTCGTTGCAGACACGGTAACAGTGATGTCTTTCGTGGTGCTTGCGTCGTTAAGAGTAATAGTTGCGGTAAGGGTTACCGTCGTATCTTCGGAAACGGTGCCGATAGTTGCGGTAATGCCGTCTGCTCCGATAACGATTGCAGCATTGTCGGATGCCCAAGTAATCGTTGCATCATACAAACCTGTTGCAGGGAGAGTAAGTTCGCCTGCGCCGAGAGTCGTGCTTGCAAGTGCCAACGCATTTGCCGCTTTCACAACTTTTGCCGCATCGTCAACTACTGTGTAACGTGCAACTTGTACGCCCCAGTAACCGACTGTTGCATTTGTAGATCTGGATACGCAGTAAACTTCGAGTTCTTGACCTGCAAGAGCTTTAAGTTCTTCTTTCATTGTATCGCCGCAGTAAAGGCTGAGCTTTTTGCCGTTTTCTGCAACGAGGTTTACATATCCGTTTGAATCGACAACAACAGTACCGTTAACAGCTTTGTAGAAAGTGCCTACATAACTGCCCTTTATGCTGTAGTCAACGTCTTTTACTTCGATAGTCGTTGCGGAAGGCTCAACGTAGTTGCCGCCCTCGAGTTTTTCGACATATTTCACGCCAATGCTGACAAAGCCATATTTGTCAACGGATTTTGTTGCATACACGGTAACGTAGTCGCCTACTGCAAGTGCGGCTTTAACAAAGCTCATTGCAACGCCACTTTCGTCTGCGATTGCGTATGCGCCTTCTTTGCCTGCGTCTGCGCCGAATGCTACTACATAACCTGTGATTTGATAAAGAGCATTAGTGTCATTGCTTGCAATAATGCTTGCTACTGTAGACAAGCTGTAATCTGCATAGTTGACAACGATAGCGGTTGTGTCGTTGACAGTAACCGTAAACGTCGTTTTGTAAGCAACGTCTGCAACAGCTTCGCCGTTTGCCGTTACGGATGCGACAACTTTGTTTGCGGGGAGAGCAACCGTGAATGTAACAACGGTGCCTTTCTTCACTTCGCCGCCTGCTACGAGAGCAGTATTATCGTCGCCGTAAACTGCGGTAAGGTTTGCGTCCGTCCAGTTGACTGCGTAGCTCGGAACTTCGCCGAGAATCGTGATTGTAAATTCTTTGGTGTCGGTCACTTCGCCGCTCTTGATTGTTGCAACGATAGTAACTTGTTCGCCGTTTTCGTTTTGGGGTTTGGTTACGGTTGCGTGGATGCCGTCGATTGCAAGAACGCTGCTTTCGCCCTTAACTGCCCAAGAGATGGTGGTGTTCCACAACCCTGTTGCGGGAAGGTCGAAGTTTTCTGCAAATTCCGTTCCGCCGATAACGTTTTCGGTCAATGCTTCTTTTGCTTGTGCAACTTTGGCTGTATCGTCATAGCCGATTTCAACTTTTGCAACTTGGATTGTGAGATACTTTTTGGTGCTGTAGCCTCTGACGTAACCGTAAACTACTACGGGTTTTCCTGCCCATTCTTCGGGGATTGCGTCGGATGCGGAGTACAAGCTCAATACTTGAGTGTAATCTGCTTTTGCCGTGCTACCTACAGTTGCGCCTTCTTTGAGCAAGCCTGCGCTGTTGTAGTTGCCGTCTTTGTAGAACGTCAAACCGGTTATCTTGGTGTATACGCCGGTGTAAGGAACGATTGTGGTTGCGGTAAGCGTGGAGAGGTCGAGCGTCGTACCGTCGATAACTGCAGGTTCCGGATAGGTGTAAGTTTCGCCTTCTGCATCGACTTTGACAACGTTGAGCGTTCCGATTTGCGGTACGCCGTAGTTGGATGCTCTCGTGCCGTACACTTTAACTTTGTCGCCGACTGCTACGTCTGCTTTGTTGTAGGAGAACACTGCGCCCGTTGCGTCGGCAACTACGAATGAACCCGTGCCGCTGCTGCTGCCGTCTGCCACGATATAACCCGTGATGATGTAGACTTTGTCGTCCTCATCTTTTGCGAGGAATTCTTCAACGGTTGCGTCTTGCGGAATGAGCAATTCGAGCGTGTATTCGTTTGTAAGAGGAGCAACTGTCGTATCGGTTGCGTGCGTGTAGGTTGCGGTAAGTTTGACCGTGCGACCTGCCGTTGCGTAATCGTATGTGAACGTTGCTACGCCGTTTTCAATCTTGCAAACGTCGGTGTTGTCAACCGTCCAAGCAATCTTGACGTCCGTGAAAACGTCGCTT
>DLKM01000006.1 GCA_002478945.1 Christensenella sp. UBA7588 | reverse complement strand
GTGGTTTTGTAATACAATAAAGCGCAACTCGTCGAGTTGCGCTTATTGTTTTGTCTTTTTTGCGTATTAAACTGAAAATTACAACTACTTTTGCGGATTTTATCTTATATCTCGTTTTTCAAACGTGAAATAACCGATTAGCGTCGATACGACCGTGTAGACGACAGGCATAACCGTGGCGGCAATTATTTGAGTCGTGGACATTTTGCCGTAAGTGCAAGCGGCGGACATTTGCCTTAAAGGCATAAAGTACGACCAATCGTCCACGGCTTTGTTGCTCTTGACGGAGAGAATCACGTTGACAAGCCCTATAATTACGCCGAGTATGACGTACGCTCCCACGCTGAACGCAATGGCGGAGCCTGTATTTCTTGCAAGAAACGCTATCATAACGAAAATGGAAACCGACGCGATTCCGCAAAGCAGTTGCAGAGCGAAATTGCGCATAAGCATACCGAAATCCGCGCCCGTAAACGCCGAACCGTTGTTTCCGAACGCATAGAATATTCCGCTGACGACGAGGGCAACGCAGGCGTAAGCAACCGTAAGGCATACCAGCGTCAACCATTTGGAAAAATAGGTGTGCGCTCTTTTTTGTCCTCTTGCCGTTAGAATCGCGACTGAACCGCCCGAAAAGTCTTTGCCGATAAATATACACGCAATGATTGCGACAAACAACTCGATATGCACGGTAGAGGACGAGCCGTAGAGCAGAGCGTTTTTCATTTGACAGAGCAGGAATTGTGCGTCTAATTTTGCCATTTCTTCGCCGCCGAAGTCGCTTTTATCGACAAATTCGTTCATTACCCAGTACGTTGCAAACGATACGAGAATCAATGCAAACATAATTATCAGGGCAATCCAGACGCTTTTAAGCTTACCGACTTTGAATAAATCGCTCGTCATAGTGCGACCGAAACTATTTTTGTTCATTCGAAAGCCCTCCCATAAGCGAAATAAACGTAGATTCCAAATCTCCCGAACATTGCATAATGTTGAGTATCGGTACGTTTGCGTCGGCGAACATTTTTGCCACTTCGGGTATCCCCATTCTCAAATCGTACAAAGCGAGAGTGTTGTAGGGGAGTATCTCGAAGTCGTGCGCGTGATAATGCTCCACAACGACGTTAAGCGCGACTTTCAAATCTCCGACAACGACTTTAATATACGGACGGCAAAGTTCTTCGAGGTCGCTTCCTCTCATTTCTTTCACGAGTTTTCCGCCTTCGATAACGCCGTAACTGTTTGCAAGTTTGCCGAGTTCGCTCAAAAGATGCGACGATATGAGAATCGTAACTTTATCGTCTCTGTTCAAGCGTTGCAAAAGTTCTCTAACCTCGAAAATGCCCGTCGGGTCGAGTCCGTTGACTGGTTCGTCGAGTATGAGTACGGACGGATTGCCGATTAACGCCACGGCTATTGCAAGGCGTTGTTTCATTCCGAGGGAATACGTCTTTACTTTTTGCGTGTTTTCGGGGTCAAGTCCGACTTTGTGTATCAATTCTTTCAAAACGTTCACGTCGGTAATGCCGAGCGCGTAAGCGACCGCTTTCATATTGTCGATTGCGCTCAAATGCATCAGCAGGGAAGGGCTATCAACTATAGAACCGATTTTTTTGCGCTCGTAAGCAAGCGCGTCGTCTCCGCTCGAGCCGTTGATGTGCACTTCGCCGCTGTCCGGATTCACAAGACCGAGCAAGATTCTTATAAGCGTCGTTTTGCCTGCGCCGTTTCTTCCGACGAGTCCGTATATTTCGCCTTCGCGCACGGTCAGGTTTATATCGTCCAATACGACTTTCTTTCCGTATGATTTGCGAAGATGCGAGGTTTCGAATACGTTCATTTTATATCCTCTGGTTGTCGTTCTTATTTGTTGTAATTATTATAACACATCGCCTTTTAATATTCAATATTTGCTCAAAATATCGACGTTTTATTAAAATACACATATCGTGTATCGATTTATTGCAACACGAATCGTGCTATGCATATAAATATTTATTGTGTTTTTAACCCCAAAACGCCGAAAATCGTGCTAAAAACGCATATTTCAAACACGCATCGTGTTATGATTGTTAAGAACGTCTCGTGCGTTTCTTTAATAATTTCAAATCTTCGAGTAGGGAGTTTATTCGCAAAAAAAACAAAAAAGACTTGCACGAAGCAAGTCGGTTTGGAGCGGGCGATGAGAATCGAACTCACGACTAAAGCTTGGGAAGCTTTCGTTTTGCCATTAAACTACGCCCGCGGTTATTACGCATTGATTGTATCACTCAAAAAGAATTTGTCAAACAAATCCGATAAGTTTTGCGTTGCAGACACTTGCGTTTTGTCTATGATTATTCTATAATAGTTAAATCTAAAATATTTCATTTTGAGGCAATAAATGTACAAACCTGTTGAAACCAATCTGAATTTCGTCGAGCGTGAAAAACAAGTTCTCGAATTCTGGAAAGAAAACGATATTTTCAAAAAGAGCGTCGAAAAGAACGAGGGTAATCCCGAATTCAGTTTTTACGACGGACCGCCGACTGCAAACGGCAAGCCGCATATCGGACACATTCTCACTCGTGTTATGAAGGATATTATTCCTCGTTACAAAACGATGAAAGGTTATCACGTTCTTCGCAAGGCGGGCTGGGATACTCACGGTTTGCCCGTTGAATTGGAAGTCGAAAAACTTCTCGGCATCGACGGCAAGCAGGAGATAGAAAAATACGGTATCGAACCGTTTATCAAAAAGTGCAAAGAATCCGTATGGAAATACAGCAACGAATGGAGAAAAATGTCCGACCGTATAGGTTATTGGGCGGATATGGACAATCCGTACGTTACCTACGACAACAATTACATCGAGTCGGTGTGGTGGGCAATCAAGCAAATGGCAGACAAGGGCTTGATTTACAAAGGCTACAAAATCGTGCCGTATTGCCCGCGTTGCGGAACCGCGCTTTCCTCTCACGAAGTTGCTCAGGGCTATAAAGACGTGGAAGAAACTTCCGTATTCGTTAAATTTGCCGTCAAGGGAGAGCAAAACACTTACTTCCTTGCGTGGACGACGACTCCGTGGACGCTTCCGTCCAACGTCGCGCTTTGTATGAACGGCAAAGAGGATTATTCTAAGATAAAAGTCGACGACGAGTATTATATACTCGCGGACGCGCTTATTCCGTCGCTTTTCGACGAGGATAAATACGTCAAAGTCGAGACCAAGAAAGGCAGCGAATACGAATATACCGAATATTTGCCTCTTTTCGATTACGAAACGGGAGCAAAAGAAAAGGCGTACTACGTCGTAAACGATTCATATGTTACGCTTACCGACGGTACGGGTATCGTTCATATCGCTCCCGCATTCGGCGAGGACGACAGCAAAGTCGGCAAAAAATATAATCTTCCTTTCGTTCAGATGGTTGACGACAGAGGCAGATTCAAAGACGCAGTGTACGATTTCAAAGGACTTTTCTGCAAAGACGCCGACAAGTATATTATCGAAAAACTCAAAGGCGAGAACAAACTTTTCAAAGCACTCAAGTTCACGCACAGCTATCCGTTCTGTTGGCGTTGCGACACTCCGTTGCTTTACTACGCTCGTTCGAGTTGGTTTGTGAAGATGACGGCTGTCAAGGAGCAACTTCTCGTTGCAAACGATTCCGTAAACTGGATGCCCGAGACAATCAAAAACGGTCGTATGGGCAACTTCCTCGAAAACGTCATCGACTGGGGTATTTCTCGTGAAAGATATTGGGGTACTCCGCTTCCGATTTGGGTATGCAACAAGTGCGGAAAGATTCACGTTATCGGCTCGAGAGAGGAATTGCGCGAGAAAGCGCATCTCGACCACGACGTGGAATTGCACCGTCCGTATATCGACGACGTTAAGTGGGAATGCGAGTGCGGCGGCACTATGGAGCGTACTCCCGAAGTGCTTGACTGCTGGTTCGATTCGGGTTCTATGCCGTTTGCGCAATGGCACTATCCGTTTGAAAACAAAGAGACTTTCGAAAGAGTGTTCCCCGCGGACTTCATTTCGGAGGCAATCGACCAGACGAGAGGTTGGTTCTACACATTGCTTGCGGTAAACACCGTGCTTTTCGGACGCGCGCCGTTCAAAAACTGCATCGTTTTGGGACACGTCAACGACAAAGACGGCATCAAGATGTCCAAACACAAGGGCAACGTCGTAGACCCGTGGACCGTGCTTGACAAACAAGGCGCAGACGCAACGAGATGGTATTTCTATACGTCGAGCGCGCCGTGGTTGCCGTCTCGTTTCCACGCAGATACCGTAAGCGAGTCTCAACGCAAGTTTATGGGTACTTTGTGGAACACATACGCATTCTTCGTGCTTTACGCCGAGATTGACAAATTCAATCCCACGGAACATAAACTCGAGGAGCAGAAACTGACCGTTATGGACAGATGGATTTTGTCCTGCCTCAATTCGCTCGTCAAGTTCGTAGACGAAGGTCTCAACGAATACAAGATTACCGAAACGTCTCGTGCAATCGGCGATTTCGTGGATATTCTTTCAAACTGGTACGTCCGTCGTTCGCGCGACCGCTTCTGGGGAAGCGAGATGTCTCAAAACAAAGAGGCGGCGTACACGACGCTTTATACGGTACTTTCGACGTTGAGCAAGATTATTGCGCCTTACGTTCCTTTCCTCGCAGAGGAAATGTACCAGAATCTCGTGCGCAATTTTGACAAAAACGCACCCGAAAGCGTGCATCTTTGCTCGTTCCCGATTGCGGACGAAAAGATGATAGACAAAAAACTCGAAGCAGGTATGGGCGACGTTCTCAAACTCGTCGTGCTTGGCAGAGCGGCAAGAAACAAGTCTAACCTCAAAAACAGACAGCCGCTTTCCAAACTGCTTTACAACGGCAGATACGAGTTGCCGCAAAGCCTCAAAGAACTCGTCGAGGACGAACTCAACGTCAAATCCGTCGAGGTGTCCGATACGAGCGACGGCTTTATCGATTACGAACTCAAACCGCAACTCAAGACTCTCGGACCGAAATACGGCAGTTTGCTCGGCGTGATAAGAGGCGTATTGCAAGAGCGTGCAAACGAGATTGTCAATGCGGTCAAGAACGGCAATCTGTTCAAATTCAACGCAAACGGCAAAGACGTGGAGCTTTCTCAAGACGACTTGCTCATCAATATGAAGAACAAAGAAGGTTTCTCGAGCGAAAGCGACGGAGAGACCACGGTCGTTCTCGATACCGCGCTTGACGATTCGCTTATCTTCGAGGGCGCAGAAAGAGAGATTGTATCAAAGATACAAAATATGAGAAAAGAAGCCGGATTCGAAGTTACCGACCGCATCGTAGTCGGATACAGAGCGGAAGGTGTTGCGAAGCAAGTGTTTGAAAAGGCGGACTTCCTCAAAGACGTGCTTGCCGACAGCGTTTGCGAGACTTTGGACGGATTTACCAAAGAGTGCGACGTAAACGGCGACAAAGTGACGATTTCCGTCAAGAGAATTTGATATGAAAATTGCTCCCGATTGGAAAGAATACGGCGTGATTGCCACAGGAGACGGAGAAAAACTCGAAAAGTGGGGCAATTATACGCTTTTGCGTCCCGACCCGCAGGTTATTTGGCACGCCAAAAAACCGCTTCGCTCCTACGACGGCATAGACGCCGTGTACGAGCGCAGTCAGACTGGTGGCGGAATGTGGAAATTCAAAAAGAATATCCCGTCCGAATTCGTTATCGGCTGGCGCGATTTGAAGTTTTCTCTCAAGTTGATGGGCTTTAAGCATACGGGATTGTTCCCCGAGCAGGCGGTCAACTGGGATAGAATGATGAAACTTATCGAGAATGCGGGCAGACCTATCAGCGTACTCAATCTTTTCGGCTATACGGGCGCGGCGTCGGTTGCTTGCCTCAAAGCAGGAGCGAGCGTATGCCACGTCGACAGCGCAAAGGCTATGGTCGAGCGCGCAGGAGACAACGTGCGTTTGAGCGGACTTGACAATAGCGGTATGAGATATATAATCGACGATTGCTTCAAGTTTTGCCAAAGAGAAATACGCAGAGGCAGAAAATACGACGCAATCATTCTCGACCCGCCGAGCTTCGGCAGAGGACCGAACGGAGAAAAGTGGAAGATTGAGGAAGGTATATCCGAGCTTGCCGAGCTTGTCGCAAATCTTTTGAGCGACAAACCGTTGTTTGTGTGCCTTAACAGTTACACGACGGGGCTTCAACCCACGGTAATGGCAAATATTCTCAAAATCGCACTCGGGAAAGACGCTATAATCGACGCCGACGAAATCGGTCTTGCTACGCAAGAAGGGCTTGTATTGCCTCAAGGTTGCACGGCGTTTGCGACTTTCAAAAACTGACGAAAAAACGAAGAAATACAGAAAAAAATATAACGGATTACAACAATTATGACTTACAAAGATTTGAAAATCGTATACGAGGACAATCACGTTCTCGTCGTGGTAAAACCCTATGACGTTCCCGTGCAGGCGGACGAGAGCGGAGACGCCGATATGGTCAATATGCTCAAACAATACCTTGTCGAAACCTACGATAAACCGGGCGAGGCTTATCTCGGTCTCGTGCATAGACTCGACAGACCTACGGGCGGAGTTATGGTGTTTGCCAAAACGTCGAAAGCGGCGGCAAGACTCTGTCAGGCAATAAGAGACGGACAGGTGGAAAAGAGGTATCTTGCCATCGTCGACGGCGCGCCGAGATATAAAGCAGATAAACTTACCTGTTATCTCAAAAAATTTGCCGACACAAATACTGTAAAGGTCGTTCCCGCGCTTTCGGAAGGAGCGAAATATGCCGAACTCGATTATAAGGTGCTTTGCTCCAAACCCGACGTAAGTCTTTTGCTCGTCAATCTCGTTACGGGAAGGGGACATCAAATCAGAGTTCAGCTTTCCAATATGGGCAATCCCATTGTCGGAGACAAAAAATACGGCAAAGGCGAGAAAACTCCGCTTTGTCTTTGGGCGTGCGAGCTTAAGTTTGCGCACCCCGTAAGCGGAAAAGAGATGACTTTCAGAGTTTATCCTCCCGAAGTTTCTCCGTGGACGAAATTCGATATGGACGCATATCTCAATATCAGCATCAAAAACTGTTATTGAGAACACCGCAAAATCGTTTGATTTTGCCGTAAAAATTGCAAATAAAATGAAAGAAAAAACCTCTACGGTTGCAGAGGTTTTTTTATGAATAAATGTTGAAAATCGGCGAAGTTGAAACCGATTTTAGGCAAAAACGTCGTTTTCGAGACCTGTTTTTTCGTTTTTGCTAATGCGAAAACCAAGATATGAAGTTCGGATTTCATAGCTTTTTACTCTTTTTATGTTTCTGTATAGTGGGCTTATAAGCTTTTTGCGACGAAATATTTGTCGCTTTGCAGTCGTTCGTGTATCGGACTTATCAATTTGTCGTTTCCGTATTCTTTTTCAAACCATTCGTCTCCGTATCCGCTCTTTCGCAGGTTTTTGGCGTATTCTTCTTCTGCGACCGCAACTCGTCGGAAGGCGGTGCGGAGGGATATGTCGTTGCTCGTCGCTATATCCTGAAAGGTTTTGCGTTGTACGATTCTTTCAATCAGTATGCGCATATCCGCTTCTTTCATTTGCTTGAGAGCCGACGCTACTATAAATCTTAAATTGACGATTTTTCTTTTTTGGTCGGTTAGCTCAAGAATTTCACCAATTAATTTTTCGTTGCTTATTCCGTACTTGAGGTGTCGGCTTTGATAACTCGACTTAACCCTGCTTTCAATCGCAAAATCCAATTCTTTTGCGATTTTGGGCAATAGAGAATAAGCAACAAGTGCCGTGTTGCTCCAATTTTTTTTCATAATGTCCTCCGGATAAGTGTTGAAAATTCAACTTCTATGGCTATACCTTACAATTCGTTATGTCAAAAAGTCAACGAATTATGTCATATTTTTTCTAATTTTATTACAGAATAAATCCCAATAAAAACGCAATGACCATTGACAAAGCGCATTGAGTTATTTTGCGCAATCCTATATCGACGAGCCTGACTCCGCATCTCGAAAGAAAGGTGTAGTTCTGAAGCGTTACGGACAATCCGCCGAAAGATACCGCGCCCGTACAAAGCACGCACGCAAGGTGCAGAGAGGAGCAGTTTGCGCATTCGAGACACCCTCTTGTCATTTCTATGGCCCCGTATATGACGGAAGCGACGGCGTCGGGATTTGACGAGAACGAGAGGATGTTTTTCAATCCTATCAGTTCGAGAGTGTCGACGAGCATACCGCAAATCACGATATATCCGCCGACGTACAGCATATTTATCGTCGCTTTCGATATTGCTTTTGCAAGAATCGCGTCGGTATCCGTTTGCAGAGCAAACGCAACGTCGTCGGAATCGGATTTTCGTTTTCTGAAAATCAGTCCGTTTATCAATGCTCCGA
The DNA here is from genome assembly GCA_002478945.1 of Christensenella sp. UBA7588. Taxonomy (GTDB): domain Bacteria; phylum Bacillota; class Clostridia; order Christensenellales; family CAG-917; genus CAG-475. The sequence goes on along the minus strand of DLKM01000006.1, from coordinate 11,950 downwards.
GATAATGCGAAGCAAGTACTATCCAGCCGATGCGAGTGTCCGAAAAAATCGCGCCGCCTATAGTGCCTATCATAAAAATCGGTCCCGACGTAGAGCAGAACGCGCAGGTGCTTTTTACGTCTTTTTGCGACAGTACGCCTGCTTTATAAAGTTCCTCACAAGTGCTTGCACCGACGGGGTAGCCGCAAAGAACGCTTAAAAACAAAGCGTAAGCACTCTCTTTTGGCGTGTTGTAAAGCAATTTGACGGGTTTTGCGCCGAGTTTTGATATGCCTTTTACGGCCCCCATATAAGTGAGCATAAGCGAGCAGAAATAAAACGGAAAAAGCGACGGCAACACGCTCGAGGCAAACAAACTCAATCCTTTGCGCGCGGACGCGAGATAATATTCGGGTTTTACGAGCATAAATACCATAAATGCGATTAACGACGTACACGCAATTATTTTGGAGACGTCGGTTCCGCCGATTTTTCTTGCATCGGAGTTTTGTTTTTTCGCAAATCGAAAAGCCGTGCTTTTTTTGTTCTTTTTCGTTTTTTCGGGCGTTCTGCCACTCATCGTTCTTATGCCGTTTTCCACGCAAAATCGTATGCGCAAACGCAAAAAAATATGAGCCGTTCAAGGCTCATACCATTTTTGTTATGTTTATGTTTAATGCGTTAGATTGCCGATTAGTAGCAAAGTTTTTGAATTTTACTTGCTTTTTCGTCAAGGTCTACGAGAGGACGTACGGGGCAGTCTTTTTCGCAATCGCTGTGTTTGAAAAAGAAGTATCCGTCGGCTTGTGCGAGCAATGCGAAAAGTGCTTTTTTCTTTGACGGCTTGAACGCAAGTACGGTGCAGTACGGCTTTTGTTCTTTTGCAAGCGTTACGAGGTCTTTGCCGAGTCCCAAAGCCGAGCAAGCGGCAATGCGTTTTATCGTAGAGCGAGTGTAGCGTTTGCTTGTCAGCCCCAAAAATTCGTCCATAGAATTGAAAGACGATTGACTTATGCGGTTTTCCATACCTTCGCTGATGTTTGCTATATCTTTGAGTTGAGACGCGCTCATCGCTTTCATTGCGTAAGTGGATATCGTGTTGTATTTGTCGATGTTTATCGTGCTATCGAGATTTACGAACGGGGGAACGAATTGAGATACGTCCTGACCGTTTGCCATCATCTGTCGAATTTTGGTCGAGGACAAAAACTTTTTGCCGTCGTCGGGCTTGCGTTCCACGGAGTGATATTGAACCTTTCCACCGTACGCCGCGCCTGCTTTCATATATTCCACGGCAAGAATGTTGTTGGGGGATTGCAACATATTCGAGATGTCGGGGCGGACTTTATCGAGGGCAAGTGTACGCGATTTTGCCACGGAATATCCCTCGTTGAGGTAGCCTTTGAGAAGGTTAGAAACGTCTTTGGACTCGCTTCTCATAAATTCTGCCGCCATATTCAAATCTTCGAGTTCGTCGCTTTCCGTGCCGAAAGAGAGAGTGTATTCTCCAAGCATCGACAGCGTTTTTAGCGCGCCTTCCGCAAAGCCTTTTGCGGTCGAGAGCGAATATACGGTCGGCAACTCGAGGACGAGGTCCGCGCCTGCCTGAATCGCCCAATTTGCCCTCGTATACCTGTCGCAAACGCACAAATCTCCGTGTTGAGTGAAAGAGCCGCTCATCACGACGACCAAAGCGTCTGCACCCGTCTCGCGTTTTGCTTTTTTGAGCTGCTTGAGATGCCCGTTGTGGAAAGGATTGTATTCGGCTATAACTGCGGTAATTTTCAAAATAGTCCTCATTATTGTTGATTTTTGTCTGTTAATTATCTATAATTATACCCGAAAATAAAATAATTGCAATGAATTGCAACACTTTAGGAGCTTTATATGACGGATTTTGTTGAAAATCTTATGAGCAGAGCAAGCGTGCTGAACAAGACTATCGCACTTGCAGAAGGCGACGACGTGCGTGCGGCAAAAGCTGCCGAGATTCTTACGAAAAAAGGCGTTTGCAAAGTCGTTCTTATCGGAAACGAGGAACAAATCAAAGCAAAATTCCCCGAAATCGATTTTACGGGCGTTTCTTTCGACGACCCCAAGACGAGCGAACATCGTGCGGATTATGCAAACACGCTTTACGAACTTCGCAAGGCAAAAGGTATGACGGAAGAACAGGCACTCAATATCGTTACCAACAACAATATGTTTTACGCTTGCGTCGCGCTTAAGAAAGGCGACGTCGACGGTGTCGTAGGCGGTGCGGTGTTCAGTTCCGCAGACGTGTCGAGAGCGGCGTTCCAAGTCATCAAAGCGGCACCCGGTATCAGCTCGGTTTCCAGTTGTTTCGTTATGGTTCCGCCCGAAGATTTCAAATACAAAAAATATCCCGCTTATATTTTCTCCGATTGCGCGGTCATTCCTTATCCGACGTCCGACCAACTTTCCGACATCGTCGTTGCAGCGGCGGACAGCGCAAAGAAAATTTGCCAAATGGAGCCGAAAATCGCAATGCTTTCATTCTCCACGAAGGGCAGCGCGAATCACGAATCCGTCGAAAAAGTGCGCACGGCTTATGCAAAAGTCAAAGCAGAGCATCCCGAAATCAACGTTGACGGAGAGCTTCAACTCGACGCGTCTATCGTTGACAGCGTAGCGAAGCAAAAAGCAGGCGACAGCACGGTTGCAGGTCAGGCAAACGTTCTCGTTTTCCCCAACCTCGACGCAGGCAACATCGGCTACAAGATTGCGCAACGCTTTGGCAACTGCATGGCAATCGGACCGATTATGCAAGGCTTGGCATTGCCCGTAAACGATTTGAGCAGAGGTTGCGTAGCGGAAGACATTGCGGCTGTTGCGGCAATCACGGCACTTCAATCCGTCAAGGACTAATAGGAGTTACACAATGAAAATACTCGTTATCAACGCAGGCAGTTCATCTCTCAAATATCAACTTATCGATATGCAAACCGAGCAAGTTATGCTCAAGGGGCTTTGCGAGCGTATCACTTTCGACGGCGGAGAACTCACTCAAAAAACCGCCGACGGAAAAGTGCTTAATATCAAGCACGATATGAAAGACCACAAAGAGGCAATCGAACTCGTCCTCAAAGCAATGGTAGACCCCGAATACGGCGCAATCGAGTCCACGGACGAAATAAGCGCAGTCGGACACAGAGTGCTTCACAGCGGAGAAGATTTCAATCAATCCGTACTTATCGACGACGAAGTTATCCGCATCTGCGAGAAAAACGCAGAACTCGGACCGCTCCATATGCCCGGCAACATCGCTTGCATCAAGAGTTGCAGAGAAGTTATGCCCGACGTACCTATGGTTGCGGTGTTCGATACGACGTTCCACAGCACGATGCCCGCAAAAGCGTATATGTACGGCATTCCTTATTCGGTATATGACCGCTACAAAGTGCGCAAATACGGCTTCCACGGCACCTCTCACAAATTCGTCAGCGAAGAAACAATCAAACTTCTCGGCAAAAAGGACAGCAAGATTATCGTCTGCCACCTCGGCAACGGTTCGTCCATTTCTGCGGTAAAAGACGGAAAGTGCGTGGATACGTCAATGGGCTTTACGCCTCTCGAAGGTCTCGTTATGGGTACTCGCTCAGGCGACATCGACCCTGCGGCAAGCGAATATATCCGTGCAAAACTCAATCTCAGCCCCGAAGAACTCGTGCAATACCTCAACAAAAAGTGCGGTATGAAAGGCATAAGCGAATTGAGTTCGGATATGCGTGACCTCGAAGCCGCAATCGACGAAGGCAACGAAAAAGCAAAACTCGCAGTCGAAGTCGCGGCATACCGCATCAAAAAATATATCGGTTCTTACGCGGCCGTGCTTAACGGCGTCGACGCAATCGTATTTACGGGCGGCATCGGCGAACATAGCGACCTTATGCGCAAACTCGTTATGGAAGATATGGAATATCTCGGCGTAGATTTCGATTTCGAGGCAAACAAGGGCAGAGGCGACGGCGTGAGAGTTATCTCCAAGCCGAACAGCAAAGTCAAAGTGCTTATTCTTCCCACCAACGAGGAACTTTCAATCGCAAGAGAGACCAAAGCACTTGCTCTTTAATCGCAAATAATCACACTTTTCGGGGTTTAATCGCTTGATTTGCGTTAAAAACCTCGAAAGTGCGAAAAAATGATAAAAAACACATTCAAAAATACTCGCAACTTTCAAAAAGCGTTTGACATATCTTTGTTTATTTTATATAATCAAAAAGCTGTGTAAAGCAATATGTTGCGAAAATCGGAGGTAAGAAGATGGCAGTACCTAAAAATAAAGTTTCGAAATCAAAAACGAATTCCCGTTTTGCAAACTGGAAACTCACAACCCCGGGTCTCGTAGAGTGCCCCCAATGCCATGAACTTAAGAAAAGCCACCAAGTATGCCCGAAATGCGGATACTATGACGGCGAACAAGTAGTTCAAAAAAAGTCCGAGAAGTAATTTAAGCGCGCCAAATAGCGACTAACATTGTCAGGCACGGCTTGCCCCAAAATCACGTACGTCAGTACGTTGGGTTTTGGTTCAAGTCGTGCCTTTCTCGTTATTCATCTATTTGGCGCACTTAAATGACTTCTCGCAACTTTGAATTTAGATTAACTTTGTCGAGTGTACTTATTAACGGTATGTGCTTATTCGGGGCGTGGAGGCGCAAGGCGCCGACCGCATCGAGCGCCGAACTTGACGATTAGTACAAGTGAGCCAACGAGTGTTGTTCTTTTCGTTGGCGAACGAGTGATATAACAAGTGAACGATACCTATTTATGTGAGTGCCGAGTGTTGCCCCCCGCGGAGCGGTTCCGTGGGTTCCCTCAANNGCAGAGGGGGAACGGAATAGGGGAAACACCTGAGGAAGGGGGAAAGTTGAAATTAATGAGTTGCGACTAAACTTAATCAATGTTTTATTTATTTCTTGTATTATCTGCTTTGATTTGATATAATTTAATCAATAATACTTATTATAGGTGAAGTATGAGAATAATCGTTGACGCTATGGGCGGAGACAATGCTCCCGAAGCCGTTGTAATCGGCGCAATAGACGCTATTTGTCAAGATAAAGACTTGTGTGTGGCTCTCGTCGGAGATACGGACGCAATCTGCAAAGTGCTTGCAGGCAAAAAATACGATGACGACCGTCTTGAAATCATTGACGCAAAAGACGTTATAACCAACGACGAAAGCCCGACTATGGCAATCAAGACCAAGAAAGAAAGTTCGCTCGTAAAAGCGTTTGACGCTCTCAACAGAGAAGATGCGGACGGTTTTGTGTCGGCAGGCTCTACGGGTGCCGTTTTGGTCGGTGCGTTTATGAAAGTAGGCCGCATCAAAGGCGTGTCTCGTCCTGCGCTTGCTCCCGTACTTCCGACGCTCAAAGGAAACGGAGTGGTGCTTTGCGACTGCGGCGCAAACGTAGACTGCAAACCTGTCAATTTGCAACATTTCGCGCTTATGGCAAGTGCGTATGCCGAAGCGATGCTCGGCGTTAAAAAAGCGAGAGTAGGGCTTCTCAACAACGGTGCGGAATCTCACAAGGGCAACGAACTCACGCAAGAGGCGTATAAATTGCTTTCCGAAACCAAAGGGATAAACTTTGCGGGCAACTGCGAGGCAAGAGATATTTTGAGCGGAGATTACGATGTCGTGGTATGCGACGGATTTAACGGCAATATCGCGCTTAAATCGGCAGAAGGCACGGCAAATACGATGCTCAAACTTATAAAAGACGGCGTATATTCGGGCGGAGTTGGCGCAAAAATCGGCGCGTTGCTTCTGAAACCCGTGTTCAAAAACGTCAAGAAAAAGATGGACTACAACTCGCAGGGCGGAGCGTGTTTCCTCGGCGTAAACAAAATCGTCGTAAAGTCGCACGGCGCAAGCAAGAGTAAGTCCATAACGGCAAGTATCTTGCAAGCAAAATCGCTTGCAGAAGCGAAAGTATGTGAAAAAATAAAAAGCGATATAACAAGCGTTTTGGCAGCGCAAAACGCTCAAGAAAACGCAAATTGACCGCAATAGAATATGAAAAATAACGAGATTGTCGAAATTGAAAAAATAATCGGTTATACCTTCAAAGACAAGGCTCTTTTGGAGCGTGCCTTTACGCACGGCTCAAAAGACAGAGACGCAACGAAAAACTATCAGTCTCTTGAGTTTTTGGGCGACAGTATACTTGATTTCGTCATTGCAAAACGCCTTATGGAAATCAATCCCAACGCTCACGAGGGCGCATTGACGAGATTGCGTGCGCAAATCGTATCGAGAGAACCGCTTGCGGACGAAATAGGAAAACTCGGTCTCGAGAACTACCTTATGGTCGGCAAGGGCGAAAACGCGCAGGCAATATGCAATCAACCGAAGATTATGTCCGATATTTTCGAGGCAGTTATCGGCGCGATTTATCTCGACAGCAAAAGCATCGATATGGCGGAGAAGTTTATTCTGACGAAACTCGCAGATTTGATAAACGGCAAGTGCAAGCACGTCGGAATCGACGATTACAAGAGCAAACTTAACGAGTTTGCGTCGAAAAACGATTTGCAAGTGACTTATATCGAGGTAAAAAGAACGGGTCCTGCGCACAATCCGACTTTTGTCGTAGAAGTGAAGGTCAACACGTTTATCGCAGGTTGCGGAAAGGGAAAAACCAAAAGAGAGGCGGAACAAATTGCCGCAAAAGAAGCACTCGAACGCATCAATCTAAAGCAATGAGCCGTTCTTTATATATGTTTCACACAGGTCGCAAACTCTCGTGTTTGCGACTTTTTCTATATTCTAATCCATTCGATTTTGATGTATCGGTATCGAAAATTTTCTATGTTTCACGCTATGTGAAACATTTGTGAAACATCTTCAAAACCGCTTGAAAAAATAGGTCTATTATGTTATGATAATTTAGTATTAAATTAAGGCGGTACAAAATTTTGTTGAATTTTGTCAAAATCGAGGCAAGAGGTTTCAAATCTTTTGCCGATAAAATCGAAATTCCGTTTCAGGAAGGCGTAACTGCTATTATCGGACCTAACGGATGCGGAAAGTCAAACGTTGCCGACGCTATTCGTTGGACGCTTGGCGAGCAAAGCGCAAAATCCCTCCGAGGCAAGAATATGCAGGACGTTATTTTTGCGGGTACGGAGAAAAGAAAGAGTATGTCTTATTGCGAGGTATCGCTCACTTTCAACAACTCCGACCAGCATATTTTCCCGTCTATGCCTTTCGACGAAGTTGTTATCACTCGTAAACTCGACAGAAGCGGACTTAGCGAATACTACATAAATCACAACCGAGTTCGTATGCGCGACATCATTTCGCTGTTTCACGACACGGGTATCGGCAAAGAGGGCTATTCCATTATAGGACAGGGCAGAGTTGCCGAAATTATGTCGGCAAAACCGGGAGACCGTCGTCAGATTTTCGAAGAAGCGGCAGGTATCTCCAAGTTCCGCGCGCAACGCACGGAAGCGGAAAGAAAACTTGAAAAAACCGCGCTCAATCTGGAAACGGCAAATCAGGTTATCGAAGAAATTCAACGCCAAATCAATCCGTTGCGCAAGCAAGCCGAGACTGCTCAAAAATACTTTGAACTCAAAGAGGAACTCAAAAAGAACGAGGTCAACCTCTATATTTACAATTACGAAAACAACCAAAGCATAAAACAACGCATTTACGACCGTCTTGCCGTTTGCGAAAAGGACTTGAAAGTCAAAGAAATGCAATTTAACGAATGCGTCAAAAAATACGACGATTGCATACGCGAATCGGCAGGCATCGACCGTGTTTACGACGAATGCAACGGCGAATTGCTCACACTCAAGGTCGACGCGGCAAGGCTCGAAGGCGAAGCAGGCGTATTGAGAGAGCGTATCAACCATATTCAGGGAGAAATCGCACGTTTGAACAGCGAACTTCAGTCTATCGACACCCAACTCGACGTGTCCGCACAGCTAATCGCAAAGGCGGAAGAAAAGAAAAATACCGAGTTCCAAGTGTATTTGGAAACGAGCAAAGAAGCCGAAGCTCTGCAACAAAAGTATTCGTTGCTCAGCAAATCTTTGGCAGGCGCGGAAACCGACCTCGAAGCTCGCAACAGCGAATATATCCGTTCTATGGAAGATTTGGGCGTTCTCAAATCCAACTTGTCGGGCTTTATTGCCGAAAAGGGTATAAACGACGAAAGAGCCAAGACGTTGCTTGCTCTCGTCAACCAACAAAAAGCGAGACTCGACGAGGAACTTACAAATCTTGCGATTTACGACGGAAACGTCAAGTCCACAAAAGAGCGTATGCGCGCTTTGATGACGGAATACAACGAGGCGTTGTCCACCAAGCTCGAGAGTCAGGAAGCAATCAAGGGTTATGCGGAAGATATAGTCAGCCTCAACGCGAAATTCGGTCTTGCGAAAGGCAATCTCGAATTGTTGTCGTCTATGAAAAACGAATATTCGGGCTATCAGGATTCCGTCAAGCGACTTATGCAAGATTCCAAGCACGACCCCGTTCTCTCGTCGAAGATTTGGGGCGTGTTGGCGGAAGTTATCTCCGTTCCGACCGATTTCGAAGCGGCTATCGAGTATTCCTTGGGCGCAAATATGCAAAACGTGCTTGTCGAGACCGAACGCGACGCAAGCGACCTCATCAATTATTTGAAACAAAAGGGCTACGGTCGCGTTACGTTCAGACCGCTTACGTCTTGCCGTCCTCGCACTCTCACTCCCGAGAACAGAGGCGTTTTGACGGAACCGGGATGTTACGGACTTGCGAGCGACCTTATCAAATACGATAAAAAGTTTGACAGATTCGTGCAGACCTTGCTCGGCAGTACGGTAGTAGTCAACAATATAGACAACGCCATTCGCATATTCAAAAAATACAATCAATCCATAAAAATCGTCACTTTGGACGGCGAAATTTTCGCAACGGGCGGCGAAATCACGGGTGGTTCGAGAAGAACGCAAACGAGAGGTTTGCTTACGCAGGAGGCTAAAATCGAGCAAGCGCAAGCCAATCTTGAAAAAATCAAAAACAATATCGCGCTTCTCAATTCTCAACGCGAGGAAAGCGAACAAGAGTTGAGAGATTGCGAAGAAAAAATCGAATCGCTCAATAAAGAAATCGGCGAATTGCGCATAGACAACGGTCTCAACGAGGACAAAGCGAAACAATCTTTCGAGATTACCGAATCGCTGAAAGCGGAGATTTCCAAAAACGCCGAAGAATACGAGATTGTAAAAGCGCGTATTAAAGAACTCGAAGAAAGAATAAGCTCTATCGACCAACTCGAAAAGGTTGTAAGCGAAAAGAGAGAAGAATATAACGCATTGCTTGCCACGTCCAAGAGCGTCAGCACCGACCAAAAGAGCGAAAGAGAGCAGATGGCGGAGCAAGTGACCGAAATCAAGGTTAAACTTGCAGGGCATAAGAGCGTTCTCGACGGCATCGACAACGATTTGTTCAGATACAACCGAGACAGAGAGCAGTTGGAGGACGAAAAACTCGACGTTATCGCGTCTCTCAAGCGTGAACAGCAAAATCTCGACAATATCCACAACGCGCCCGAAAAGACGGTATTCTCAAAAGAGGACGAGGCGCGCATATCCGCGCTCGAAAAGCAAATAGCAGATTTGAGCGAGCGCAAACGCACCATATCCGACGAAATCGTCGCTCTCGACCAAGAAAAGACGAGATTGTCCGACGAGCGTTCCGCACTCAATGAAAAGAAAGTGCGCGACGAAGCGATGCTCGAAAACGTTGACATCGAAATTCGCAATCAACAGACGCACATCCTCGAAGAATACGATTTGACGTACGCAAGTGCCGTTGAATTCAAAGACCCCGAATTCAAAGCCTACGGCGCGCTTACGGTCATATCGGATTTGAAGAAGTCTATCAACCGTCTCGGCGACGTCAACCCGCTTGCATTGCAAACGCTCAAAGAAACGGAGGAGAGGTTGCAAGAACAAACCGTTCAGCGCGACGACATCCAAAAAGCGTACGACGACATCGTTACAATCATCAACGAGTTGACAGGGGAAATGCAATCCAAATTTACGGGCGCATTCGACCAAATCAGCGAAAACTTCAAAGAGGTTTTCCAACAACTGTTCGGCGGTGGCAAGGGCGAACTTCGTCTCAATATGCAAGATACGGACGACGTACTCGAAGCGGGTATCGATATATACGCTCAACCCCCGGGAAAGAAACTGCAAAACATCAGTTTGTTGAGCGGCGGAGAGCAAGCGTTGACTGCAATATCCATTTTGTTTGCAATTCTCAAGCTCAAACCGATGCCGTTCTGCGTCCTTGACGAAATCGAAGCGGCACTCGACGACGCCAACGTCAACTTGTTTGCGGAATTCCTCAAAAAATTCAGCGACTACACGCAGTTTATCGTCATTACGCACAGAAAACCGACTATGCGCCACGCAGACACGATTTTCGGTGTTACGATGGAAGAAAAGGGCGTAACCAAGATTGTTTCAATCGAGTTTGAGGAGGCGGCGAAACACGCAAAATAATCGTCGCTGAGGCAACGACATCGCGCCGTTCGGCGCAACGTCGAGAGCCTTGCTAGATTATTTTGCTACTACCGCGCAACCGATACACGCTATCAGTCGTAGAGAGATAAAAACTCCTGCAACAATTTCGCTATATCGGGTGCTTGTGTGAGCGGCTGACGCCTAGATTCCCGCGCTGTCGCTCAAAATGACAGAATGGCGGAATGCTACGCTTGAGCAAAAATATCGGATAGGGCAACGACATCTCATCGTTCGGTGCAATAAATTGCACTAATGGAATATTCCGCAATTATTAATTCAAAATAGGGTGAAATATGAACTTTTTTCAAAAAATCATACAAGGGATAAAAAAGACCAAAGACGCCTTTTCAAAGAAGTTGTTCTTTGCTTTTTCCGCAAGAGAACTCAACGACGAGTTTTATGAAAATCTCGAAGAAGCGTTGCTGACTGCCGACGTCGGTATTACCGCAACGCAAAACCTCATTGACGAGCTTAAAGACGAAGTTTTCAACAAGAAAATCAAAAAGCCAGAAGATGCCAAAGAATTGCTTGCCAATCTTATGATTGAGGACATCGACTACGATATTCCCGAATACGAATATCCGCTTGTGATATTGCTTTCGGGTGTAAACGGCGTAGGCAAAACGACTGCAATCGGCAAACTTGCACATTTGTTCAAAGAACAGGGCAAGAGCGTAGTGGTCGCCGCGGCAGATACGTTCAGAGCGGCTGCAAGCGAACAACTCGAGGTGTGGGGACAACGCGCAGGCGTAAGAGTTATCCGTCACAACGAAGGAGCAGACCCTGCGGCGGTCGTATTCGACGCGATTTCTTCGGCAAAAGCAAAAGGTAACGACGTTATTTTGGTGGATACGGCAGGCAGGCTTCACAACAAGAAAAACCTTATGGCGGAACTTCAGAAAATTTGCCGCGTCGTGGAAAGAGAGTTGCCGAACGCAGACTTCCGCAAATATCTCGTTCTTGATGCAACCACGGGTCAAAACGCCGTATCTCAAGCCGAGATTTTCAGCGAGGACATCGATACCGACGGCATTATACTTACAAAACTTGACGGAACGGCAAAAGGCGGCGTCGTCCTTGCCATAAGCGAGGAACTCGGATTGCCCGTTGTGTACGTCGGTGTCGGCGAGGGAATCGACGATTTGATTCCGTTTGATGCGTCTGACTTTATACACGCACTGTTTTAATACAATGTTTAAATGCACTTATTAACGGACTGTGTAATTTCGTAGGCGTAACACGAGCCGCAAGGCGGCGAGCAAATCGAACGCCGAGCTTACGTCGCACACTAGGCTTTTAGCCATAATTGCCACAAGTGTCAATTATTTGCCTTTTACCTTGGTGTTCCTCTTTCCCTTCACACAAAAGACCGCGCTTTCTCTTATATATCCAACGTCAATTCGCTTGTCTTT
>DLKM01000003.1 GCA_002478945.1 Christensenella sp. UBA7588 | reverse complement strand
CCGGTGGTTTTGTAATACAAAGAAAAGCCTCTGCCGAAGCAGAGGCTTTTTCTTATAGGAAATGGGGATTATTTGTTTTCTTCTTCGACTTTTTCAAAAGTCACGTTGCCGTTGAGGCTTACTTCGATAGTGTCGTCCTCAACAACGTATTTTGCTTTACCGCTCAAATCTGCTTTTGCATTGTACGTTCCGCCAACGAAGGGAACGCTTTCGGGGATTGCAACCGTTGCTTCGAACTTGCCGTTGATGTCAAAGTCCGTTGCGTTTTCGGTGCTGTTTGCATAGACGTTTGCAGTAACGTTGAAGTTTACGCCGTAATCTGCAATAGTTGCCGTACCGTTTACCGTAACGACTGCGCCGTATCTGTTTTCATCGATTTTGCCGAGTTCAACGGATACGCTTGCGTTTGCAACGATAGATTCTGCAACGCCTGCACCCGCATTGAGTTCGATAACGACAGTACCTTGCTTGGTCGCATACGCTTTAACACCTGCAAATGCGTTTGCATAAGATGCTTGCTCGCCTGCGCCGAGGTCAAAAATCATCGCGTCTTTGGATGCGTCGTAAGTTGCGGTACCGCTGAATTTGTATTCGATGGGGTCGCCGTCCGTGGGGATAACGAGCAATGCGTTGAACGTGTAATTTTCTTTGCCGTCAATGCCGTTTCCGCCTTGAACGCCGACGTAAAGAGCATATTCGTAAGTGGTGCTTTCGCCAGTTTCTTCATCGACGTAAGTTCCGCTGATTGCGAGTTTGTCGGTGTAACCTTCTCTGTCGCTTGCGACTTTTTCAACCTTGATACCCTTTTCGCCGAGGAATTTGTCCACTTGCGAAATGGTCTTTTCAAGAATCGGTTGAACTGCCGCGCCGACGCCCTTGATGCTTGCGCTTGCCGCAAGGTCGATTGCGCCGCTGCCGACATTAAGGTTGACGCCTGCTTGGAAGTCGTCCTCCGTTTTACCGGTCGAAGATGAAGTGCCGATTGCGGATTGTGCAGCAACCGCTACCGCCGTGCCCAAAACTTCCGAGTTGTTTGCTTGAGGTTTTTCATCGGTCTTGTTGTTGCAAGCAACGAGCGCAACTACAGAGAGAGAAAGTACGAGAACAACCGAAAGGATAGCAATGATTGTTTTTTTCATAATTTATATCTCCTTGATAAATGTTCTGTTTTCCGTCGCCTTCCGACGACGATAACATAGTACAACCAGGCGTTAAAAATCGGCTAAACTAAACGTAAAGAATTTCTTAAGAGTACATAAAGCAATACTCTAAACGAGTGTGCATCCCGAAATTACTGCTTATTTCATATTAATTCCGCCCCATTTTTGGTTTATTCGCTTTACAAATAAAGATATTTAATATATTATTACAAGGCATCGAAAAGATGCAAATTCCTTTCCCGCAAGGGACACAAGACCAAAAGGAGGTAAAAAAGTATGGATAAGTATGAGGTTCTCTACATCATTCGCTGCGACGTGGACGACGACAAGAAGAATCAAGTTGTCGAAAAATTCGAAAACTTGGTTGCGACTCTCGGCGGCACGGTTGACGGTTTGGACAAATGGGGTTTGAGAAAGTTTGCTTATGAAATCAACAAGCAAACCGAAGGCTACTACGTTCTTATGAACGTTACCTGCACCAAAGAAGCCCAAGCAGAACTTGATAGATACATGCGCAACGACGAGAACGTCGTAAGACAAATGATTATCAAGAAGTAATCGATAAGGAGAAAAACTATGAACAAAGTATTTTTAATCGGCAATTTGACAAAAGACCCCGAGTTGGCGTCTACAAACAGCGGTATCAAATTTTGCAGATTTACACTTGCAGTGTCTCGCAGTTATTCAAAAGACGGCAAGAGAGAAACAGATTTTCTCCCCGTCGTGGTTTGGAGAGCGCAAGCAGATAACTGCGCACGTTACCTCAAAAAAGGCAGCAAAGCGGCTATCAGCGGAAGCATTCAAACGAGAAGTTATGACACGCAAGACGGTTCTCGTCGTTATGTGACGGAAATTGCGGCTGACGAAGTGCAATTCCTCTCCACAAAGAATGATGAAAACGGCTCCGACGACGTCGATTTCGACGACCTCAAGCCCATCGACGAAGACCTTCCATTCTAATTTATAAGGAGTTATGAAAATGGCTGAAGAAATCAAAGCACCTCGCGCACCCAAGAGAGTGCCCAAAAAGAAAGTGTGCATGTTCTGCGTAGACCACGTTGAAGACATCGACTACAAAGACACTGCAAAACTCAAAAGATTCACAACCGAGAAAGGCAAAATCCTTCCTCGTCGTATGAGTGGTGTGTGCGCAAAGCACCAAAGAACCCTCGCAGTCGCAATTAAGAGAGCAAGAGTTATGGCATTGCTCCCCTACAAAGCAGACTAAAATTTATTGCAATCTTACGAAAGACACGCTTTGGCGTGTCTTTCTTTTTTAGCATTGGTGTATACACTTCGTGCGTAAGGTTGCGAACGGTAACTAATCGGCGCAATTAACGAATACTCATTCAAGGCGTACTTATTAACGGTATGTGCTTATTCGGAGTTTCGAGCCGCAAGGCGGCGAGCCTTTGAGTGCCGAACTTGACGATTAGTACAAGTGAGCCAACGAGTGTTGTTCTTTTCGTTGGCGAACGAGTGACACAATAAAAGAAATGCCCCTATCTATGTGAGTGCCGAGTGTCTCCCCCACGAGCGATGGGAAACGTTGTAGAGAATTGTCCCTATACGAGTGGTGGGAGAAATACCGGCGTGTCCGGAAAGAGGGGGTTATTTTATTTAGAGGAGTTACGACGTTACTCTATTAGGATAGCTATAGGGGAAACACCTGAGGAAGGGGGAAATTGCATTTAGGGATATACGCGATTGAGAATTGAAAATCTATCATATAAAAGACACGCTTTGGCGTGTCTTTTGCTTATGCGGCGTTTATAAAGAACAATCCTCGCATATTCATAGGGATAGACTTTCTCGATAAAGCCGTTTGCGTTGTCATCTGCACGTCGTTGCCTATGTGGTTTTGCTTTTGCGTGCTTTTCTTTTCGGCTTTGAAGTCCATATCTCCGCGGCTGTTTACGGACAACACTATCGTTCCGTTTTTGTCCGTGCGATACACTTCCATATCTTTCATTCTGTCAAGAGCGTCCTGACGCGGAAGTTTGTGTCCTGCGTGCGTACCGCTGCTTATCATTGCATATTCAAAACTATATTGTTTCAAAAACGATTCGATAGACGACGTTGCGCTTCCGTGGTGCGCGACTTTGAGAACGTCGCAATCGATAGCTCCCGTACGCTTTGCGATTATTTTTTCGTTCTTTGTATTGCTGTCGCCCGTAAACATAATTCTTCTGTTCTTGTATTCCAAAATTCCTACAGGAGAAATTGCGTTCAAATCCGTGGCGTTATCCAAGTCGTTTTCGTCGTAATACGCCTTTGTAGGGCAATAGAACTTAAACGAATAATTGCTACCGCTCAAGTCTATATTGTTCGTTTTTTCGTCGTCGTCCATATTGACGTGAATCGTGCAGTTTTCCTCGTTCAATGCGGCGGCAAAAAACTCTGCGTATTCTTCCGTAGATACGGTATCTTTATCTTTGAAAATATCCTTTTTCTCTTGCGGAATCTTTTCAAATTCGCTGCGCACTTTGCTCGACAAATTATCCACGTTCGGAGTGGCAAGGATATACGGCATATAAATATTTTCGACTGCAAACTCATCGATAATATCGTCTATAAAACTAACGTGGTCCTTGTCGGTATGCGTGAGCATAAGATACTCTATGGTGCCGTCCTTGATATAATTATTCAGATAATTTATCACGGTTTTTTCGGAAAAATCGTCATTCGGCTTCTTGGTCGTGCCGCCGTCGATAACCATATCTTTTCCGTCGGGAAGTTGAACGTAAAGACAATCGCCCTGCCCTACGTCAATCATATGGAACAACAATTCGCCGTCGCCTCTCGTAAGCACTCCCTGCAGATTTCCGCCGACGACCTTGCTCGTATCCTCCGCGTCGATATTGCCGCCGCCGTCGATACTGCTACCGCCGTCATCGCCCTTGTCGATGCGCGAAACGAGTTCTTTCCATATATCGGGGAAGCCGAAATACAACACCGCCACCGCAATAGCCACGACCAAAATAATCGCAACGACAGATATAACGACCGCTTTCGGGTTTTTCTTGTACGCTTTCTTAACGGTTTTTTCAACCGACGACGTTTGCGCCTTTGTTGCTTTTGAGTTTTTTGAAGATTTCTTGTTTGCCATACTGACATTATATAAAAGAAGCGAAAAAATGGCAATAAAGATAAAATTAATAATTGTTAATTAATAATTAATAAATATCAAATGTCAAAGATAAATATTTACAAGTCGAATTTTATATGATATTATCAAAACATCAAAATTTTAGGAGTATATATGGGCAACTTACTTGGCGCAACCGCCGACCCTGACCCTCTCAGTACTATCTTATCATCGATTTTTATAGTTGTTTTGGTTTTGTTTTCGGGATTTTTCTCGGCAACGGAAACCGCTTTTAGTTCTGTCAATCGGACGAAACTCAAATTGAAAGCGCAAGGCGGAAACAAATCCGCGCAAAACGCTCTCAACCTTCTTGACAAATTCGACAAACTGCTATCTACGATACTCGTGGGAAACAACCTCGTCAACATTACGTTGTCGGTGCTTTTCAACAATATATTCGAAAACGTCATTCCCGACCCTGCCGTCAGCGGTATCGTATCCGTCGCGGTGTCCACAATTATCGTTCTTACGTTTGGAGAAATCACACCCAAAATGGTCGCAAAGGAAAATTCCGAACGCATCTGTATGGCTTTCGGCTACCCTATCCGCGTCATTATGGTAATACTTTATCCCATTACGTTGATATTTGCGGGGTTGAAGTTTTTGCTCCGAAAGATATTCAAATCTCACGACGACGACAAGATAACCGAAGAAGAATTGCTCTCAATGGTCGAAGAAGCGGGAGAGGACGGCTCGCTCGATTCGCAGGAAAAAGAACTTATTTCAAGCGCAATCGAGTTTGACGACTGCGAAGTTGCGGATATTCTCGTGCCGAGAGTCAACGTCATTGCCGTACCTACAAATATGGCAATGGACAAAATCAAGTCCATATTCCTCGAATACAACTATTCGCGCTTGCCCGTATATAAAGATTCTATCGACCAAATCGTCGGTATGATTCACAATATCGACTTCTTTACCGCCCTCGAAAAAGGCGAAAAAAACATCAAAGGCTACATAACGCCCGTTGCCGTTGCGACCGAACATATGAAAATATCCGCGTTGCTCAAGAGTATGCAACGCCAAAAAGTACATATGGCTGTGGTCGTTGACGAATACGGCGGAACTCTCGGCATCGTAACCCTCGAAGATATTCTGGAAGAACTTGTCGGCGAAATTTGGGACGAACACGACGAAGTGGTCAACTACTTTACAAAGGTCGACGAGGAAAACTACCTCGTGGACGGCCGTGCGGAACTCGACGATTTCTTCAAGGAATTCGACATCAACGAAGATGAAACCGAAAATTTCGACTCGCAAACGGTCAGCGGCTGGGTTATCGAGCAATTCGGAGAGATTCCCAAAAAATCGCAATCTTTCGATTTCAAGAACCTAACAATCGTGGTAAACAAACTTACCGCTCGCAAAATCATAGAAATCAAAGTGCATATCAATCCCGTACAAGAGGACGAAAACGAACAAGAGCAAAAATTCAAACTCTTTGACAAGCACGACAAAGAAGATAATAAAGACTAACGAAAAGACACGCAAAATTG
The DNA here is from genome assembly GCA_002478945.1 of Christensenella sp. UBA7588. Classification (GTDB taxonomy): domain Bacteria; phylum Bacillota; class Clostridia; order Christensenellales; family CAG-917; genus CAG-475. The sequence continues at coordinate 8,503 of DLKM01000003.1, read as the reverse complement.
CGTGTCTTTTTTAATAAAGTATCGTCGTGACTCCTCTAAAAAGAATGCATTTCTAAAAAATTATAAAATGCAACGTCACCCCTTCCCTTCGGGCTTTCCCCTATTGCTCAAATACAGGTTATTTCTCTACTTAAACCAACATCGTTCGCAAGAGGGGAACTCGGCACGCGCATAGACACGTATCGTTCACTTGTTATGCCACTCGTTCGCCAACGAAAAGAACAACACTCGTCGGCTCACTTGTACTTATCGTCAAGCTTGGCGCTCGGTGCGGTCGGCGCCTTGCGCCTCCAACTCCGAATAAGCACATTCCGTTTATAAGTACGCCTTGAACAAGTTTTTTCGTTACAAAAGCGCATTAGGACGCAATATTTATTTTTTCAACAAGGCGTATTAAGAGGCACTAAACGGATGAAGAACGCGAAAAAGCCCCTTGGACAGCAACCCTAATTTGATGAAAAGTACAGACAACGAGCGAAGCGAGCATCAAGCAAGCGATATAGCGAAACTGCCGCAGGAGTTCTCGCCACTCTTATTCTGATAGCGTATATCGATTGCGCGATAGAGTACTGAAAATCTAGCGAATAAGAGAAAGACACGCAAAACTGCGTGTCTTTCGTAAAATCGCGTCGATTTTCAGTACGCTTTGGCATAGTAGATGACGTGCGAGGCAGGTCTACCACACACCGGACATACGTCTCCGACGGGAGTTTGGTCAAAAGGCATACAACGAGAGGTGGCGGCAAATTTTTCTTTGATAGCGTCCTCGCAATGGCGGTCGCCACACCACATCGTCTTGACGAAGTTGTGGTTGTCGAGAGCCTCTTTCATTTCGTCGAGCGTATGGCAAGTGACGATGTGAGAATGAAGCAGTTCGTGAGATTGCTTGAACATATTTTTTTGAATATCGTCGAGCAAAGCAGGAATCTCGGTTGTCAAATCGTCAATCTTAACGTTGAATTTGTCATGCGTATCTCTGCGAGCAATCACGACCTGACCGTTTTCGATGTCGCGCGGACCGATTTCGAGACGGACGGGAACGCCTTTCATTTCCCATTCGTTAAACTTCCAGCCGGGGGATTGTTCTCTGTCGTCGAGTTCAACCCTCACGCCTGCGTTGCGGAGTGCGGTTGCGACTTCGTTTGCCTTGTCGAGAACGCCCTCTTTATGCGCCGCTACGGGAACGACTACGACTTGAATAGGCGCAACGACGGGCGGAAGTTTGAGACCGCGTTGGTCGCCGTGAGCCATAATAAGCGCGCCTATAAGACGTGTGGACGTACCCCAACTCGTTTGATAGGGGTTTTTGAGTTGACCGTCTTTGTCGAGATATTTGATTTCAAAAGCGGACGAGAAGTTTTTGCCGAGATAATGCGACGTACCCGATTGCAACGCTTTGCCGTCGAGCATCATTGCTTCCATAGTATAGGTGTCGACAGCACCTGCGAATTTCTCTTTTTCGGTCTTTTTGCCGACGAGAACGTCTATGGCAAGCACGTTTTGCATAAACTCGCGATACACTTCGAGCATCTTGAGCGTTTCCTCTCTCGCTTCCTCCTCGGTTGCGTGGAGAGTGTGACCTTCTTGCCACAAAAATTCGCTCGTACGGAGGAACGGACGAGTGGTCTTTTCCCAACGCACGACGTTTGCCCATTGATTGATAAGCACGGGCAAATCGCGATAACTCTTTACCCATTTCGCATACATAGAGCAGATGATTGTTTCGGAAGTCGGACGAACTACGAGTTGCTCCTCGAGCGGAGTGTTGCCGATATGCGTAACGAGCGCGACTTCGGGAGCGAAGCCTTCGACGTGGTCGGCTTCTTTCACGAGGAAACTGTACGGAATAAAGAGCGGGAAATACGCGTTTTTATGTCCCGTTGCCTTGAAACGCTTGTCCATTTCGTGTTGGATATTTTCCCAAATCTCGTATCCGTAAGGACGAATAACCATCGTGCCTTTTACGGGACCGTAATCGACGAGTTGCGTTTTCAGCACCACGTCGGTGTACCATTGGGGAAAGTCCTCGTTCATATCCGTAATTTCTTTTACAAACTGTTCTTTTTCCTTTGCCATTTTGTGCCTCAATATATTGATATATATAATAATTATACTGCTTTGATATTATATACTCAAATTTGCGCCTTGTAAACGAAAAAAGCACTTGCTTGCGGCAAGTGCTTGTATTTTTTATTTCTCGTCGTCGAAATCGTCGTCCTCGTCTTCTTCGTCGTCCTCGTCGTAATCGTCGATGTCTCCGATGTCTCCGATGTCTGAATCGTCGAAATCGTCGGGACAACTTTCTTCTTCGTCATCCTCGAATTCTTCTTCCTCGTCCTCTTGAAGTTGATTGAGCGACACTTCTTCCTCATCGTCGTCCACGATAGCGTCGTCGTCAACGAAATCGTCCCAGTCGTCCGTCTCGCTTTCTTCGGCTTGTTTTGCCGCCGCTTGTTCCTCTCTGCACGCAGGACAAATATCCTCGTCGGGGTCGAGATAATTCACTTTGCAAATAGGACAGATTCTTTCTTCGTCCTCGATGTCGTCATCGTCCTCTAACAGACTTATTTTGCTTGCCTTGCCGAGTTCTGCCTTGCACACCTCGCAAAGTTCTTCTTCGACGGGAATCCAATTCAGTTCGCAGCGTGGACATTTTTTATACTTTGCCATATACAACCTCTCTTAAGGTTTTTAACTTTCATATATTATATTGATAAGATGTGATTATGTAAACTATATTTTCATTATTTTCAAATATTTTTTTCATAAAACATCATATAGTGCGTTTTCAACAATTTTCCACTATATGCAATATTGTTAAAAATAGTGAAAATAATTGTTGAAAAATTATAATAAATGGTGTAAACTATACGCATAAGTAACAAAAATCGGAAAATTTACGCTTTTATAGCCTGGAATAAACAAAATACCCCCGCACTCGACAAAAAATAGTCAAAACTGCCCTTTTTTGCTTGAAAACAGAATTTATAATGTATTTACATAAACAATATGGAGGAAAATCATGAACAAAACATTGGTTATCGCAGACGACAACTCGGCTCTTTGCAAAAGTATAAGCGATTTCATCAATTCAAAAGACAGCTTACAAGTCGTAGGCATCGCGCAAAACGGCGTTGAGGCGCTAAAACTCGTCGACGAATATCGCCCCGATTTTCTATTGCTCGACATCGTTATGCCGGAATTGGACGGCTTTGGCGTGTTGAGTGCGCTCGAGGGCAAAAAACCCATTGTTATTATGATGTCTCAACTCGCAACCGACGGTTTCGTACAAAAAGCAATGCAGTACGGCGCAAGTTATTTTCTTGCAAAACCGTTTGATTACAACGCTCTTTTGAAAGTTATTTCCGACTTCTCCGCCCCACAAGTGCGCAACGCGCAACCGCGAAAAAGTCACAATCTGGACGAGAGAATCACAAATCTGTTTATCTCCGTCGGCATTCCGGCACATATCAAAGGTTATCAATTTCTTAGAGAAGCAATCAAAATGACAATCGAAACGCCGGAAATCATCAATTCTATCACGAAACAACTCTATCCCGGTATCGCAATGCGTTTCAACACCTCTGCATCGAAAGTCGAAAGAGCAATTCGTCACGCAATCGAAGTTGCGTGGAACAGAGGAAAAATCGAAAACATCAACAATATTTTCGGCATCAAAATCTATTCTCCCAACGAAAAGCCCACAAACGGCGAATTTATCGCGCTTATTGCCGATAAATTGCTTCTGGAGTGCGCCTAACACAAACAAAAACGTGGCTAAGGCAACACGCATTTATGCGTATTGCCTACGGCCACGCTCGGTTTATTGCCCTACTGTCGCACAGCCAAACTTTTGCTATCGGTCTTGCAAAAACTTATAGCGTGTATCGGTTGCGCGGTAGACGTTGCGAGAACAACGCTTTTGTCGTCATTACAGCGATGTCGTTTTAACAACGCGACGAATGTTTAACATTCGGCGTAATTATTACATTCTGCCGCCGGGACGACCTCCGCCGCCGAATCCGCCGTCGGGACCGCCAAAGCCTCCTTGACCGCCGCCCGTAGACACTCCGACTCTCGTGATAACGTCGGAGATTGTAAACGTTGCAAGTTGCGTATCTCCGCTATAAACCGAGTACGTTTGTCCGCTTTGGAATTGCGAAAGACTGATTATAATCGATTGACAGTCTTTTTCAACGGTCATCGAGAACAATTCCGTTCCGTTCGAGTCTTTGATTGCCAAAACCGTACCGCTTGCAATCGCCGAATTTTGCGCATAAGAAAGAACGTATTGCGTGGAGTTCGTTGACGGCGTTTCAACCATTCCGAGAGTAGAAGCCGCATAAAGCGTACCGCCCTGAACGATTATTCCGGAATCCGCGTCAAGCGCACCGTCTCCGCCGTTTGTAGGTCCGTGTACGATAATCGTACCGCCCGTTATGAGGATACTTCCGTTGGAATCGAGTCCGTCGCCTTCCGCATCGACCACGATTTCGCCGCCCGTTATAACGATATACTCTTTTATGCTCGTGTCGTCGCTTGCGGCATTGATGCCGTCGTCGCTGGAGACTATATCGAGTTTACCGCCGCTAATCGTGACGTACGCGCCCTCGACGCCCTCATAACTCGATTCTATTGCAATCGTACCGCCCGTAATCTGGGTGTGCATATCCGAAGTGATACCGTCGTCGCAAGTGTTTATAGTGATATTTCCGCCTGCGATTATTACGTCGCCGCTATTTGTGTGAATTGCGTCGTCCGTAGAGCGAATATCCGCTTCGCACTCTCCTTTTATAACTATCAGATACTTGCCTTCGGTAACTTTTATTTCGTTTCCGCTTTCGTCCTCGTAATCGATTTCGCCGACCTTGATTCCTTTACAACTTTGGGTAAGCGCATAAAGACTCGAAAGTCTGTTGTTTGAATCGCTTGCGATTTTCTGATAGCCGCTTCCCGACGCTTTATATCTGAAGTCGTCATCGGAAAGTCCGTATTTTTCGATATTCTCTTGAGAATATTTTACGAAAGTGCCGTTGGTTTTTATATTGACGGAGCCGCCCTCGATATACACGAGAGTATCCGCCTGTATTCCGTCTCCTTGCACGTCGCAGGAATACGCAACGTTTTTCAACGCGACGTAGCCCTCGGAATAATCTGACGGGAAAGTCGTCGTATCGTCGTCACATTCGGCGTTTACACCGTCTTTCGCCGCGCTATTGACCGTTATCGACGCGTTTTGCGCTTCGACAAATCTTGCCGAAACACCGTGGTTTGCGCTCTCTATAACGATATTCGCGTCAACGACAAGCAAGCCTTTCGAGACTTTGATTGCGTTTTTGCTTTGACTTACAACGGTAAGTTTTCCGCTGCCGTTCACGCTCAATTCGCCTTTAACGTGGATTGCGTTTACGTCCTCTCCCGCATTGCTCACGGTGTTTTGCGTTCCCTCTACGAGAGTGATAATCAAAGAAGATTTTTTGTTCGTGTTGGAAATTGCGATACCGTTTGAATTAGACACGTTTGCGCCGTTAAGAAACAGATGCACGCTTTCTTTGTTGCCGACGCTTACGGTTATACCGCCGCTATAGTTTCCGCTAAGCACATACGAACCCGATTCGGTTATTTCGATTGCGGTTTCGCTTTCCGTCAACGCGGTTGCGCCGCTATAATCCACATTCCCGCTTAGTTCGCTTAAATCGGAAAACGTAAAGACGTCCGTCGATACGTCGTCGACTTGGTCGGGCAAAGTTCCCACGCCTCCGCCGCCGAGGTTATCTCCGTTGTTTGAAAAATCTCCTTCGGGAGGTTCGGGGCGCAGAGCCGTTCCGCCGTCGGACGAATCCGTATCTCCGCAAGCGACGAGCATAAGACTCATTGCCAATATAAGAACCGTTAAAACGATAAATATCTTGCACTTTTTCATTTTTTTAGCTCCTTTTTCGGTTTTTTACCGCTTTTATACTTGCATTATCGACCACATACCTAAAACGAAACAAAAAATCAAAAAGAAAAAACGACGATTTTTCGCCGTTTTTTATAAGATTTATTACTATTTTTATTTCATATCAAAACACAACCGTAAATATTATCGTTTTCCCGTCGGGAGACGTTGCGGATATTTTGCCTTTGTGCAATTCGACAATCGCTTTTGCCACCGAAAGCCCGATGCCGTGACCGCCCGTTTCGCTGTTTCTCGAACTCTCAAGTCTGTAGAATCTCTCGAACAGCACGTCGAGATTGCCTTGAGGAACACCGTCTGTCGTATTCGATACGATAATCTTTTTGTTCTTTCCGTTTTCCGTCAACTCGAATTTGATGTTTCCCTCGTCGTCCGAGTATTTCACGGCGTTGTCCAAAAGCAATTCCACAAGTTGTTTTATCATAGACATATCGCCTTTGAACGACAGATTGCTTTCGATATTTACGTCAAATTTCTTTCCGTTTGACTCTGTAACGACGTAATACGGCGCGACGGCGTCCTGCACGACTTCGGATATACAAAACTCCGTCATCGCGGTACGCTTTTCCTCCTCGTCGGTTCTTGACAAAAACACGAGTTTGTTCGTAAGCTCCGTGAGTTTTCCGACTTGCTCTTTTATGGACTTCGTCCACTCGTTTACGCCGTCCTCGTATTCGAGCATTTCGCAACTCGCATTTATGACCGTGAGCGGCGTCTTAAGCTCGTGATTAGCGTCGGTAATAAACTGTTTTTGCTTTTTGTACGTTTCGGCAACGGGCTTCATAACGATTTTCGAGAACACGACAACAAGCGCGAACACTATCAAAAATCCCGCGAAACTGATGAGGCAACTCGCAAGCAAAAACTGCTTGAACGTATCGAGTCCTCGTCCGCAATCTATAAAGATATACATCACGTTGCCGTCGTCAAGTTGTTTGACGGCATATCTGTAATCGTCGGCGTATCCTTTCGTCTTGCCTTTTTGGGCAATCTTTTGTGCGTATTGCAATGCTTTGTTTTCATCCACGGCGGCAATTCTGTCCGTATCCACCGCCACCTCGTTGTGTTGAGCATCCAACGTAACGGTAAAATATCTCGTTTCAAACGGCGTTTCGGGAGACATTCCGTCGGGCGTCGGTTTTTCTCCGTGATTCTGTCCGACGTCTTCCTCCGACGGAGGCTTTTCGTCTTTTCTTTGGGGGAATCGACCGTCGTTTTCCACAAGTATTTCAAGCGTTCTGTCCACGTCTTTTTTGATTTTTACATAGTTGTTGACGTTTATTCCGCCGATTATCGATATAAGAACCAACGCCGTGGCAACCATCGCGACGACTATAAACTTTATGCGCAGTTTTTTAAGCATTTTTGTTCTCCAAAACATAGCCGATATTCCGCACGGCTTTTATAGTTACGGTCGAACCGACCGATTTCAGTTTCTTCCTCAGATACGAAACGTACGTCCATACGACGTTGATTTCCGCGTCGCTGTCGAATCCCCAAATTTTATCCATAAACTCGTCGGCGGATATAACTCTCGAAGGCGTACTCATAAACATTTCCATTATCTGAAATTCTTTTGACGTCAGCGGTATACTGCCCTTTTCTCCCGTCAATTCATAAGTGGAACGATTGAGTTTGACGTCTCCTACGACGAGCGAATTGTCGACGACTTCCCCTTTTCTCCTCGTGATTGCACGCAACCTCGCTATCAATTCAGGCACGGCAAACGGCTTTGTCAGATAATCGTCTGCGCCGCAATCGAGTCCTTTGACCTTGTCTTCGACGTCATTCTTTGCCGTAAGCATAAGCACGGGAATCTTATTGCCTTTTGCGCGCACGGTTTTCAATACGGTTATACCGTCTACTTTCGGCATCATTATATCGAGAATAACGGCGTCGTATGCGTCGCTTTGCAAATAGTCCAATGTGTCTTGTCCGTTATACACGGCGTCGACGGAAAAATTGTTATGTTTCAATATAGCGACGAGAGCGTTCGACAACGATTTCTCGTCCTCGGCAAGCAATAATCTCATCTTTACGCCTCCTTTTTTATCATTTTTACATCGTCAACCTTAATTATACTATAAATATTATACCAAACTATCAAGACGCTTTCAACGAGAAGTTTGCGCCACATCGATTTTGCTTTTTCTATTTAAGAATAATGCCAAAATTTTTGAAAAATCATTTGACAAACAAATATGTAGATGCTATTATCTTATAGCATTCACGTGGGGATATAGCTCAGTTGGTAGAGCGCCTGATTTGCATTCAGGAGGTCCTCGGTTCGAATCCGTGTATCTCCACCACAGGTGAAAATACCCGCATTCCGTTGCGGGCGCAACGCATCTAGACGATGCAACCGAGGACAAGTCCTCGCTGACGCTCGCTTCGATATGCAAGCATAATCGCTCGCTATTAAACGAATCCGTGTATCTCCACCACACGATGGATTGTAGCTCAGTAGGTTAGAGCACCACCCTGATAAGGTGGGGGTCGGTGGTTCGAGTCCACTCAATCCAACCAAAGCACTCAACAGAGTGC
>DLKM01000001.1:16054-148483 GCA_002478945.1 Christensenella sp. UBA7588 | reverse complement strand
GCAACTTATGGGTGCGCTCGGCGCGGCGGAATACGCAAGACAAAAAGGCTTGGCAAGAGCGTAAGGAGGCAAATATGATAACAACGGCATTGTCCGCACTCAGCGGAGGCGCAATCGCAGGTATAGTGCTAGGCAGCGTTGCCGCAGCACTCTTGCTGTTCTTCCTCGTGACTTTTACCGTTTACTGGTTCAACCTCGATATGAAATTCATATACTGGTTTTATCACAAAATGAAAAAGCACTACGACCATATGGAGAGACAAAAAAGACTCTGATAAAAAAGCAAGGCGTTTTTGCCTTGCTTTTTTCAATCGCATATTGAATATTTTGCGATTGAGAGTTATAATATCGATGTAAATATCCAAAACGGAGGAAATATTATGTTACCGTATTTTTTGCTTGCGGTCGGCATCGTGATGCTCGTATTGTTTTTGATTGCGAGAGACAAAAAGTCGTCGATGCTTGCAATCATTCTTAAGACCGTTACGTCGTTGTTTTTCATAGCGACGGGCGTTGCCGCTCTCGTCGAAAACGGCGTGGCAAACGATTTGAGCAAAATTATTTTGCCGGGATGCCTCGTTATTCTCGGTCTCGTCCTCGGAATGGTGGGGGACATTACGCTCGATTTCAAAATATACTTCAAAGGTCTCGAAGGCAAATACGAAGGCGCGGAAAAAGACAGAGACGCAATGATGTATTTCGGTATGCTCGCATTCGGCATCGGACACGTTCTGTACATCACTTCGTTGGCAATTCGTTTCCCCGGCTACGGTATGAACGTGCTTTGGTCGGCACTAGTGTCGCTCGCGGTGGTTGCGATTATGTTTGTCGTGTGCATTTTTGTGCTAAAGATGCAGTTTGGAAAATTCCTCGTTCCCAGCATTATTTACGCGTTTTTGCTGTGCGGTTCGTCGTGATGTCCGCAATGTACGTCAAACCTGCAAACGCTTCGACGTCGTCAATCGTATTGCTCGTAGGCTCTATACTGTTTGTGGTTTCGGATATGGTGCTTTCTATGACCTATTTCAGCAAGCCCGAAGATTATCAAAAGCAAGGCGTACTCAATCCCGAATCTCGCCTTATGATAATCGTAAATCACGTCACTTATTATCTTGCGCAATTCCTGATTGCGTTGTCTTTGCTCTTTATCTAAAACTATAAAAGACAGAATCGAATCGATTGTTATCGAGCGGATGAAATATGTTTTTCATCCGCTTTTTCATATTTTTGAATGTTCGGGGACAAAATAAAATCGACAATCTATTGCGATTGGCTTCGGTTTATGTTAGACTTGATGTGCCACACAATAGAATAAAACAATGCTCAAAAGATACATAATTGACAATATCGTCGCCGGTATCTCTTTTGGGCATATTAGAAAATTGTGTGGCAACAATGCGGCGAGTTGTAGTGCGTCGCTTGCGGCGCACTTTTTTTGTATAACGCGAGCATAGCTCGGTTAAATAAAGGAGGTACCTATGAGAAACAAAAAAATTTTGGTTATGATTGCCACACTCATAACCTTGATTGCAATCGTCTGTACGTTGGTTGCGTGCGGCGACAAGGGCGGTCAGACTACCGACGGTAGCGATACGCCTGCACCTGCGCCGACTCCCGACCCGACTCCGGACCCCACGCCCGACCCCACGCCGACTCCGACGGAGTTTACCGTCGTTTTCGAGACTAACGGCGGAAGTGCGGTGAGCAAAGTAAAGACGAGCAAAATCGAAAGCGAGCCTGTTACGGAAAAAGAAGGATATACTTTTGAGGGTTGGTTTGACAACGCCGACTTTGACGGAGATAAGATTGCTTTTCCGTATACGGTAACGAAAGACGTGACTTTGTATGCAAAATGGACGCAAATCGTCTCGCATTATAAGACGTCGCTTACCGATTTCGAGTATACGGAGGCAGACGGCGTGGTTACGCTGACAAAATACCTCGGAACCGAAACGGACATCGTTCTGCCCGACGAAGCAAACGTTTTGGGAGAAGATTTGTTCTCGGAATCCGTTGTGGAATGCGTCGTATTTACCGCAGGCGTCAAGGAAATCAACAAAACGGCGTTTTATTGGGCAAGCAACCTCAAAAGCATCGAAGTCGTTTCCGAAAACCCGTATTTTTCCGCGCAAGACGGCGTGTTGTTCAACAAGGACAAAAGCGCGTTGGCGGTTTATCCGTTCGGCAAGTCGCTTGACGACACTATCGAGGGATACTCGATTCCGCAGGGCGTAAAAACGATATGCACGTTTGCATTTGCAGGTTATCATTACGGCAATATCGAGTTCCCCGCAGGATTGACGGATATTGAGGATTATGCGTTCTATTATGCGAAAATCAAAAAAGCGATTCTTCCCGACAGCGTTACGAGCGTAGGAAATTATGCGTTCGGCGGATGCTCTCAAATGACGGAATTGTATATTCCGAAAAGTGCCGAAAATTGTGGGAAAAAATCCAGCGTTATAACGAGATGCACCGCGCTTGAAAAAATAACCGCACCTTCCAACGTATTGCAAAGTTCTATGTCGTTTAGCTCTCTCAAAGAGTTGGTAATAAACGGCGGAACGTCGTCTATGGGCAGTCTTTCGGGATGCGAAAATCTCGTAACCGTCGTTTTGCCCGAAGGTCTTACGGATATTACGACGAGAGCGTTTAAGAACTGCACGAGTCTGACGACTATAAATCTGCCGAGTACGCTTACGACAATCAATCAAAACGCGTTTGAGGGTTGCGTAAAAATCACGTCGCTCACGATGCCGTCGTCGCTCAAGACAATCGGCAAAAACGCTTTTATAAACAGCGGACTCGAGAACGTCGTCCTCAACGAAGGACTTACGGAAATCAGCGCAGGCGCGTTTGACAATACCAAAATCACGAGCATCAGACTTCCCGACAGCTTGACGTCTTGCACATATTGGACGAACGTAAAAACGCTCGAAACCGTTTATTGCCCCGCAAAATGGGCGGATAAATTGTACGGGTATCAATATCAGAACGAGGCTTCGACAATCAGACATCTTTACATCACTTCGGGAACGACAATCGCAACGCCGAAAGCACAAGGTCTCGTAAGCATCAGTTTGCCTGCAAGTATAACGAGCGCAACGCTCAATTTGAGATTCCAATACGCGCTTTGCCAAGTTACGAATCTGAGCGCGTGCGAAATCACGCTTCCCGACGATTTTGACGGCGAATACAGAACGAGCGAATCTACCGCTTTTTCAGGTACGTTTGAAAAAGACGACAAGGATATGTTGGTTTACAAATATCAAGGGAAAGTCGTTGCATTGAAATATTACGGCACCAAAACGAAAATAGAAGAAAGCGACCTTGCAGGGTATACCGATATTGCGGCTTATGCGTTCTACAAGAAAGACGTTACGTCGGTAGTGCTTCCGTCCAACATCAAATCCGTCGGATACGAAGCGTTTGCTCAATGTCAATCGCTTACCGACGTCGTGATGAAAGGCGTTGAAAAGTTGGCGTCGTGGGCATTCTTCAACTGCTCCGCATTGCAAACCGTTTATCTTCCGACAACCTTAAAGACCATAAAGGGCGCGCCGTTTATGTATTGCGGAGACGAAGAAGAACCGTTGACAATCAAATGCGCCAGCGCAAGCGCACCCGCGGGCTGGGAAGATACTTGGAAAAATACCAGCAGAGGAGACGCGCAAATCGTCTGGAACGCAACGCTGTAATTAAACAAGCACCGTTTATAACCATACTCCTCGTCGAGGAAGTGTGGGTGCGTACAAACGACAAAGAGCGGACGAAACGAAAGTTTCGTCCGCATTCGTTTTTTTCGTAAAAGCGCAAAGTGTTGCGCCTTTACGTTTGCGAGCGGTAAAAGCGTTTGTTATTTTACGATTTCGCCGTTGCGCGCCGATTGATATATCAGCCAGTATCCGCGCTCTCCGTTTTCCGTCGGGAGCCATACGCAAGCGTTTTGAAGTTCTTTCGGGGGTTGAGTTTTGCTCTCCGACGGAACGCCGTAACAGATAAACGAGGGCGTGTCGTCGTTGAACAAAACGCCCACGACGTAATAACCGTCGGCAGTATCGACTCGCACCCATTTGGAGTTGGGAACGGCGTCGCAAAGCGTTTTTTCTTCGGGATAACAGACGAACATTTCGTCGAGTTGAGGCTTGACGGCGAAGTAAAAATTGTTGCCGTCGTATTTGGTCCATTCGCTTGCCGACAAAACGTCGTCGATGGTCATTTCTTCTTTTTTTACCGCGTCCGTTTTTTGCTCTGCGGCTTTGCGACTGCTTGCTACCTGCACGCTTTGTTTGTTGTATTCGTCGATTTTGGCAAGAGCTTTGCTTTTTTGCATTCCTCCTCCGAACATCGTTACCGAACTCGAACGCACCACGCAACAGCGTTCTTCTGCCGCGCGAAACGGCACTTCAAACGTCGTATTCGTATCGTTAAGTTTGATTTTCGCAATATTATCGCTCACAAGATATAGCGTTGCGTTGTTCGGTCTGAAGTCGAGATTGCAACTTCCTTTTATGTAATTGTCCTTGCCAACGACGTTTTGAATTTTGACCAACCCTTTGTGTCCGCCTCCCGAGAGGACTATAATTTCTTTTTTGCTGTCCATAACACCACCTCGTATAAACGTATGTCGAGCGCGGCGTAAAAATGAACGATAGTATGTTTTTCAAACAAAAAAGCGTCCTTTCGGGACGCTTTTCGTATACGCTAAAATCTAATTTGTCAATGCAAATGCTTGTCGAGTTCTTCTTCGACGTAAGCGTATTTTTTGACTTTGGGGTTGTTGATGATTTTGCCTCTCAAAACCACCATTTTGGGGTTTCTCAACGCTTCGAGGTTTTCAAGAGGATTGTTTTCCACAACCATAAAGTCTGCGGATTTTCCGACTTCTACGCTGCCGGTAATATCGTCGATTCGAGCGATTTTCGCATTGCCGAGAGTTGCGGTGTATATTGCCATTGCGTTGCTTGCGCCGAGATATTTGTGGAAATATACCAACTCTCTCCACATATCGTAATGGGTTACGAACGGACAAGCCGTGTCCGTGCCGAGACCGACGGGAATGCCGTTTTCAAGGCAGGTTTTTGCGCATTGCAACATACCCTCGAACACCACTTCGCTGTTGATTTTGTGGAGTTTCGTACCGCCCGATTTCGCAAGGTCGAAAAAGCACAGAGGAATGACGGGGGAGATTGTAAGAATGTGCGCGGAGCCGTTTTTCTTGAACAACTCTATCTCGTGTTCCGTAACCGTGCCGCCGTGTTCGATAGTGTCCACGCCGCCTTCGAGAGCAACGGTAACGCCTTGCGGACTTTCGACGTGCGCCGCAACCTTAAAGCCCAACTTGTGCGCCTCGTCGCAGCACGCTTTGACGATGTCGGGGGACATACGCAATACGCCCGGTTCGCCTTCTTTCTTTGCGTCGAGAATACCGCCCGTTATCATCAGTTTGATGAGGTCGGGTTTTGTCTTTGCAATCTCGTCGACGAGACGAACGCCGTCTTTTGCGTCTTTTGCCTCGTATGCCAAAAGCCCTGCCATATGTCCGTCTTTTACGGAAACTGCCATATTGGACGCAAGAATGCGAGGTGCTTTGATTTTGCCTTGCGCGCCTTTGTCTCTTATCGTGGAGTCGATGTCGTCGAGACCGCCAACCGTGCGAATCGTGGTAACGCCCGACATAAGTTCCGTCTTGGCGTAACCTGCGCAAAGTTTGTAGACGATATACTTGGTGAGTTTGTGGCTCATAAGTTTGCGAACGGTCTCTTTATTTTGCTTTTTGGTATCTTTGGGCATACCTCCGCCGGGGAGGTGTACGTGCATATTGATAAGACCCGGCAACAAGTATTTGCCGTTGAGGTCAACGGTTTTCAATCCTGCGAGTTTTGCATTATCGTCCGTAATATCGACGATTTTGCCGTTTTCTACGATTACGGCTTTGCCTTTTTGAACGTCCTCGTCGAGTTTGCCCGTTATAACGTTGGCGTTTACGATTGCATATTTATCCATAAATTGCTCCTGTTTCAAATGCTATATGTAATATAATATACCCGATTATTCAAATTGAAAACTGTTTTTTGCATCGACAAAGCATAAAAAATCCGCCGCCGAATCGTATTCGACGGCGGATAACTTTTGTTATGCCGCAAGGCGTATGCCTTTCTTCTTTCTGACAGCTCTTGCGATTGCTTTGACATTTTCGACGAGCGGAATAACCGTAACCGCAAGACCGAGCGCGATGCCGTATTCTGCGGCGTCGAGTTTGGCAAGCTCGAAAGCGTTGGCAAGGAAGGGAACTTCTACGACGATAGTCGTAAGAGCAAGAGAGATTGCTCCTGCGCCCCACAGCCACCAGTTTTGTTTCTTTATCGCAAATATCGAGCCGTGCAGAGAGCGCATATTGAACGCGTGGAATATCTCTGCCATAGACAGCGTCAAAAACGCCATTGACGAGCCGACGTCGGCAGCCGTATAGGCGGCGTTTGCGTGTTGAGGCATTTGTGCGATAACGTCTCTGCCGATAAAGTAGGACGCAAGCGTGATTGCAGTAAGGAACACGCCCTGATACGCTATTGCCGCGCCCATACCGTTTGCAAAGATGCCGTCTTTGGAGTTTCTCGGCGGACGATTCATAATATCTTTTTCGGCGGATTCCATACCCAGCGAGAGTGCGGGGAAGCAGTCCGTTATAAGGTTTATCCAAAGCAAATGCGCAGGCTTGAATATCGTGAATCCGATTAGCGTTGCCATAAATATCGACAACACTTCGGACAGGTTGGAAGCAAGCAGGAATTGAATGGATTTGCGGATATTGTCGTATATACGTCTGCCTTCTCCTGCCGCCGCCACGATTGTCGCAAAGTTGTCGTCTGCGAGAATCATATCCGCAACGTTTTTCGTAACGTCCGTACCCGTGATGCCCATACCTACGCCGATGTCCGCGTTCTTTATGGACGGAGCGTCGTTTACGCCGTCTCCCGTCATAGCCGTGATATAGCCTTTTGCACGCCACGCATTGACGATTCTCGTCTTGTGTTCGGGCTGAACTCTTGCGTATACGGAGTATTTTTCTACGTCGTTTGCAAAGTCCTCGTCGCTTATCTTGTCAAGTTCCGCGCCCGTAATCGCTTGCGAGGGGTCGGTAATTATTCCCAGTTGCATCGCGATTGCGACGGCGGTGTCTTTGTGGTCGCCCGTTATCATTACGGGGCGTATGCCTGCTTTGCGGCATTCTTCGATTGCGGGCAAAACTTCGGGGCGGACGGGGTCTATCATACCGACGAGACCGATAAAGCACATATCTTTTTCCATTTCGTCGGATTGACAGTCGGCAGGTACGTTGTCGAGAGACTTTTGAGCGACCGCAAGCACTCTGAGCGCTTTGTCTGCCATCGCTTTGTTTTGAGAAAGAATTTCCTCACGTCTTTCGTCGGTCATTTCCACCGCTTGTCCGTCTACGAGAGTATAAGCGCAGCGTTTGACGATTTCGTCGGGCGCACCTTTGGTGTATTGCACGATGTTGCCGCTTTCGTCTTTATGGACGGTGGTCATCATTTTGCGCATAGAATCGAAGGGAATTTCCGCGACTCTCGGCATAGCCGTTTTTCTCTCGTTTTTGTCAAGTCCGAGAGTGTAAGCGTAATTTACCAAAGCGCATTCGGTGGGTTCGCCCGTCGCTTCGCCTTTTTCTTCGTCGTATTCCGCGTCGGAGCAAAGCGACATTGCGTCGGCAAGCAATTTTTCGTCCGTTGCGTAATGTTCGACGACGGTCATCTTGTTTTGAGTGAGCGTACCCGTCTTGTCCGAGCAGATAATCTGCGTGCAACCCAAAGTTTCGACGGCGGTAAGTTTGCGGATAATCGCATTGCGTTTGGACATATTCGTCACGCCGATTGAAAGCACGATTGTAACGACCGTGGCAAGACCTTCGGGAATTGCCGCAACGGCAAGCGATACCGCAATCATAAACGTGTTGAGAATGGTGCCTGCCGTGTCCGTTTTAATGGTGCCGTCAACCGCCGCTCTGATAAGGCTTATCGCAAATATAACCACGCAGATGCCGATAACCATATAGGTAAGGACCTTGCTGAGTTGCGAGAGCTTTTGTTGAAGGGGAGTTTTTCCTTCTTTTGCGGTTTGCAAAGCGTCTGCAATCTTGCCCATCTCGGTGTTCATACCCGTTGCGACGACAACGGCTTTGCCTCTGCCGTATACGACGGTACTGCCCATAAACGCCATATTTTTTCTGTCGCCGAGAGGCACGTCCGCGCCGTTTTGGCAATCTATGACGTCCGAAGTTTTGAGTACGGGAACGGATTCGCCCGTGAGAGCGGCTTCTTCCACTTTCATACTTGCGCACTCGATTATTCGAGCGTCGGCAGGTACGCTGTCTCCCGCTTCGAGAACGATTACGTCTCCTACGACCAAATCCTCGCTCTTTATCACTTCGATGCGACCGTTTCTGATAACTTTGGAAGTGGCGGCGGCAATTTTTTGCAGAGCGTCGATGGCTTTTTCGGCTTTGCTTTCCTGCAATACGCCGAGCAATGCGTTGATAATTACCACGGACATAATGATGATTACGTCGGTGGGAAATTCTTTATTGAGTCCCGACATAACCGCCGAGATAATGGCGGCAACGATGAGTATGAGCGTCATCGGCTCTATGAATTGCTTGAGAAAACGCAAAATCATCGGCTCTTTTTTGCCTTCGGCAAGTTTGTTCTTGCCTTGAGATAGCAGCCTTTCGTCCGCTTCTTCATTCGTCAGACCGTTTTGAGAGGATTTGACTTGTCCGAAAACGTCGTCGATTCGTTGTAGATACTCTTTCATAAATACTCCTTGTTGTATTCTATGTGCGTAAGTCGAAAAAAAAAGACTTATCCTTGACGGATAAGTCTCATCGTTCAAAATAAAACCGGAGCGCGTTGCTCGTGTTAGCGATTTTATTACACCGTAGGTGCCGATTACTCCCTTACGCACTCGTATAGTACCATAACGAGGGAAAAGTGTCAATATTTTTTACGCTTGATACTTGCTTAAAGTTTTTTGCAAACTCTCGACGACCTTTTGTCGTAGCGATTCGGGAGAGAGAACTTCAACTTTGTAGTTGTATTGCAAAACCCAGTAGAGCATCGCTTTTTCGCTTGCTTTTATAGTTGCGGCAAAATGCTCGTCGTCGATTCTGCGCACGGCAAAGTCCGTGCCGAACCAGTCGCTCAAAGTGTCCATCAGATAATTGCGGCATTTTATCGTAACCATAACGGGCTTGTCGTTGTACATATACGGCAGAGACGTGGATATTTCCTTGTAGTCGATGCCTCTTTCGAAGCCTTTGTTTTCGCGGAGCGGTTTTGCCGAATCTTCGAGTATGGTTATGTTGGTTATTTTGTCCAGTCTGTAATAGCCCACTTGCTCGAAATATTCGTCGTACATCATCAGATAGTAGCGTTGATTGTGCAACAGCATCTGATACGGCGAACCCGTATGTTGCAAGGACGGATGAAGTTTTTTGTCAAGACCGACTTTGTTGTAGTCGAAGCGAATTTTTCTGCCTTGCTCGATTGCCTCGTCGATTACGTCTATGTTGTAAAAGAAGTCTTTATTGTCGGATTTTCCCCAATCTTTGACCGAATAAACGTGTTTGACGTGACTTTTGAAGTAGTGTCCGCCTATTCCGATGAGTTTGTCGATAAGCTGCTTGGAATGCGTGGGGTTGACGTTCCTCGACGCCAAAACGCTGTCGATAAGCAATCTTAACTCTGCATTTTCGAGCTTTCTCGTGGCAAGATACGAGCCTTCTTTTCCGCTTTCGATGTCGAACCCCATTTCTTTCAGGCAAGCGAGGTTGCGACCGACGGCTTTGCGCTCGCACTCTATTCCGTAATCGCGCTCGAGCCTGTCAATTATTTCCTGATGCGTGAGCGGATGTTCGAAATCGCTGTATTCTTCCAAAATCTGATATATGCGGAATATCAGAGTCTTTTTCGATTCGAGAGCCATAAAACCTCCGTAAAAACTTTTTATATGTCCCGTTTTTGGTACACATTATATCATATTATATTCTTGCAAGCAAGGGAAAATCCCAAATAATCGCACAGGAGAAAGAAATGAAAATCTATATGACGCATATCAACGACAAAGCAGGAGTCAACAATTCACAAATCGCAACGAAGGACGGAAAAATCGTATTCGTGCGCATCAGTATGATGCGCAAAGCGTCCTGAACGTTAAAAGACGGTTTCGTATCGTTGTCTGCCAAAGCGATTGCTTGAGCAAACAACGCACATTTTTACCCCCTTATTTTTGTTTACCGAAAGCCCGACACCCCCTGAACGTCGGGCTTTTGGTTTTATTTGGAAAAGGAGCGCAAGGACCAATTTGACACAAAATATTGACAAAACGCCGTTTCGGGTGGAAAATATAAGGTAGTATTATTATAATTATTATATAAACACATAAATAAATTTCGTCCGCGCATACGCGGACTCGGTGCGAATATGAGAAAAAAGATTTCGATATTAGCGGTTATATTGCTTATTGCGGCGTGCGTTGCCACGCTCGTTGCGTGCAATCTTAACGGCGGAGGTCAGACCGGCGGCGGTACGACTGACTTCGACGGCGTATGTATGCATATCGACGCAAACGGCGATAAAGTCTGCGACAAATGCTATAGGGATATGGACGGATATTGCGTTCATATCGACGACGACAATGACGGATTGTGCGACAAGTGTACCCAAAACGTCGTCGTCCAAGTCGATTTTTACGCAATGAACGATTTGCACGGTATGTACGCGGATACGTCCACGCAACCCGGCGTAGACGAGCTTACCACCTATCTCAAAAACAAGCAGGAGAGCGGTCATACCGTGGTGCTTTCTTCGGGAGATATGTGGCAGGGCAGTTCCGAGTCCAACAACACGAAAGGCAAGCTCGCAACCGAATGGCTGAACTATATCGATTGCGCCGCAATGACGCTGGGCAATCACGAGTTTGACTGGAAAACGGACAAAATCAAGACCAACGCGCAACTTGCTAATTTCCCATTCCTTGCAATCAACGTATACGAGAGGGCTACCAACAGAATCGCACCTTATTGTCAACCCTCGATAATCGTAAAGAAAGGCGGAGCGAAAATAGGCATTATCGGAGCAATCGGAGACTGCTATTCCTCCATATCTTCGAGTATGTGCCAAGACGTGTTCTTCAAAACGGGCAGTCAACTCACGGCACTTATCAAAGCAGAGTCTGCAAAACTTAAAAAACAAGGCGCGGACTATATCGTGTTGTCGATTCACGACGGATACGGCGAAAGCACGTCCTCTATGCGCTCCGTACAAGACAAGGACTTGACGTGGTACGACGCCTCGCTATCCAACGGATACGTCGACGTGGTGTTTGAAGGACATACGCATCAATCCTACGTTCTTGTGGACACATACGGCGTAAAACATATTCAGGCAGGCGGCTATAACGACGCAATTTCGCACGCAGGCGTGACCGTAAACTTCGCAAACGGCAACAAATCGACTACGGCAAACGTCGTGAGCAATTACGAATATTCAACTGCCGAAAGCGATTCGATTATCAACGACCTCGTAAATAAATACAGAAGCGAAATCGGTTATCCCGACACGGTGGTCGGATACAACGGTTCTTATCGCAACTACGACGCGTTGCGCACTTTGATGGCAAAGGTGTATTTGCTGAAAGGTCAGAAAACGTGGGGAGACGAGTACGATATAGTGCTTGCAGGCGGTTATCTGAAGCCGAGAGACCCGTATAATCTGCCGTCGGGAAACGTTACCATACGACAAATACAATCGCTTTTCCCGTTTGACAACGAGATGCATCTTTGTTCCATAAAAGGCAGCGATTTGTTGGATAGATATTTCAATAATTCGAGTTACGTTTACGCAAGAGGCACAAAAGCGTCTACGATAGAAACGAATCTCAAAAACGGCGTAGGTCTCGACGAAACGTACTATATCGTGACCGATTCGTATAATACCGATTACGCCGCAAACAGATTGACCGTCGTAAAAACGCTCGGAACGACCGCGTACCCGAGAGACTGCTTTATCGAATATATCCAAGCAGGCAAAGACGGATTCAAAGCACTCGATTGTACGCACATTGACGCAAATACCGACGGAAAGTGCGATAAATGCGGAAAAACAATAGGAGAATGCTCACACGTTGACGCAGACAAAAACGGTGTTTGTGATAAGTGCGGCGCAACCGTGGAGGTTGTGTGCGACAAGCATATCGACGAGGACGGCAACGGCGTTTGCGACGAATGCGGCAAGACTTTCGTTTGCGCAAACCACGTCGACAATGACGGAGACTATAAGTGTGACGAATGTTCCGCACATATTCACGCCGACGCGAATACGGACGGAAAATGCGACGATTGCAACGAAAAATATACCGATTGTTCGCACGTTGACGCCGATACGAACGGAGTCTGCGATAAATGCGGAGAGACCGTAGGAGAATGTTCTCACGTCGACGCCGACAAAAACGGAGAATGCGACAAGTGCGGCGCAACGGTGGAAGTCGTTTGCGACAAGCATATCGACGAGGACGGCAACGGCGTTTGCGACGAATGCGGCAAGACTTTCGTTTGCGCAAACCACGTTGATAATAACGGAGACTATAAGTGCGACGAATGCTCCGCGCATATTCATGCCGACGCGGATACGGACGGAAAATGCGACGATTGCAACGAAAAATATACCGATTGTTCGCACGTTGACGACGATACGAACGGAGTCTGCGATAAATGCGGAGAGACCATAGGAGAATGTTCGCACGTCGACGAGGATAAAAACGGAGAGTGCGACAAGTGCGGCGCGACGGTGGAAGTCGTATGTGACAAACATATCGACGAGGACGGCAACGGCGTTTGCGATAATTGCAGCGTTACTTTCGTCTGCGCTCACGCAGATGCAAACAACGACGATATTTGCGACGAGTGCAGAAGAAATCTTATAGTCGTATTTACGTTTTTTGCAATAAACGACTTGCACGGTATGTATGCCGATACGTCCACGCAACCCGGCGTCGACGAACTTACCACTTATCTTTTGAATGCGCAAAACAGCGGTTATTCGCTCGTGCTTTCTTCGGGAGATATGTGGCAGGGTAGCACGGAGTCCAACAATACCAAAGGCAAACTCGCAACCGAATGGCTTAATTACGTCAACTGCACGTCTATGACGCTCGGCAATCACGAGTTCGACTGGAAAACTGACAAAATCAAGTCCAACGCGCAACTTGCGAATTTCCCGTTCCTTGCAATCAACGTGTACGACAATTCCACCAACCAGAGAGTGTCTTACTGTCAACCCTCTACGGTGGTAACTATGGGCGGAATCAAGATAGGCATTATCGGAGCAATCGGAGATTGCTATTCGTCGATTTCGGCAAGTATGTGCAGCGACGTTAATTTCAAGACGGGAAGCGCGCTTACCGCTCTCGTAAAAGCCGAGGCAACGAGACTTCGCAACGAAGAAGGCGTAAACTACATCATTTATTCCATTCACGACGGCTATTCGGGAAGCAGTTCGTCCTTGCAAGACATTTCCGACAGTGCAATGAGCGATTGGTATGACGCTTCGCTTTCAAACGGATACGTCGACGTGGTGTTCGAAGGGCATACGCATTGTTCTTATACGCTCAAAGATTCGTACGGTGTGTATCACGCGCAAGGCGGCGGATATAACGACGGCATATCTCAAGCCACGCTTTCGTACAACATCCTCACGGGGCAAAAAGTTACCACGGTCAGCATAATCGCAAACAGCGTGTACAAAACCGAGCAAAGCGACGATATTATCAATCGACTTATCGAAAAATACGCCGATGAAATCGGAGACCCCAACGAGGTTGTGGGGTATAACGATACTTATCGCGATTCCTCGGCGTTGACTGCGGCTATGGCAAAGGCGTACCTTATGAAAGGACAAAGCGTTTGGGGCGCGGATTACGACATCGTGCTTGCAGGCGGCTATCTTAACGTAAGAGACCCGTATTGTCTTCCTGTCGGAAACGTTACCGTCGGACAGATTCAAACGCTGTTCCCGTTTGATAACGAGATGCAACTTTGCTCGATTAAGGGTAGCGACTTGTTGTCGAGATATTTCAATAATTCGAGCTACGTTTATGCGAGAGGCACAAACGCGTCTACGATAGAAGCTAATTTGCGGAGCGGCAGCGGTCTGAACGATACATATTACATCGTGACCGATTCGTACAATAGCGATTATACGAAAAACAATCTGACCGTCGTAAAAACGCTCGGAACGACTGCGTACCCGAGAGATTGCATCATCGAATATATCAAAGCGGGCAATTTCGGCACGCAATGCTCGGGACACGTTGACGCGGACAGCGACGGTATTTGCGACAAATGCTCCAAATCTTTCACTTGCGCAAATCACGTCGATACCGACGGAGATTATAAGTGCGATAAATGCTCCGCGCATATCCACGCCGACGCAAATTCCGACGGAAAATGCGACGATTGCGGCGCGGCCGTAAGCAATCATACTTGCGCCGATGCGGACGGAGACTATAAGTGCGACGAGTGTTCGGAGTATATGCCCAACGTGTATACCGTGAGCAAAGCACTTGCTCTTGCAAGCACTCTCGGTAGCGGAGAATCGACCGAAAGCATTATCATCGTCGGAAAGATTAAAAGCATTTCCAATACCACTTACGGTAACTGCTATATCGAGGACGACGAAGGCAATCAACTGTTCGTATACGGTATTTACGACGAAAGCGGAAGCAAGTATAACGCCTTGTCATATCAGCCGCAAGTCGGAGACACTATAGTGATGTACGGTTCGATTCTTTATTACAACGGTACGACTCTCGAGTTGAATAAGGGCGTGCTTAAGTGGTGTTCGGGCAATGCTTGATTAAAGTAAATAATATAAAAAACGGCACTTAAAGTGCCGTTTTTGTTTTGTAAAAACCTCGGTTTTACAATAAAAACTAGAACGACTGAGGCGTAAACGACGCCGTTTTTAACTTCGCGAAATCGAAAAACCGTTAGACGCAAGCGTCGTTTTATATAGTTGCAAGCGTTATTTTGTTTTGTATTCGTTATACAGTTTTTCGAATGCGGGAATGGATTGCCTAATGGTTTCGTAACTTACGCAGTAAGCGATGCGAACGTATCCCGACGCTCCGAAATCGTCTCCCGATACCAACAACAAGCCGAGTTTTTTGGCGTTATCCGAAAAGGCGTTTGCATCGTCCTCGAGTGCTTTTACGAACATATAAAACGCTCCGTCGGGGTGTACGCAGTCGTAGCCGATTCTCGTAAGCTCGCTATATAAGAGGTCGCGGTTGCGCTTGTAAGCGGACAAATCGGGAAGTGCGTCCACACATTTTTCTACCACTCTTTGATAAGTGGACGGGGCGCAGACGTAACCTAAGGCTCTGCCTGCTCCGCAAATTGCGAGATACAAATCTTTTGAGCGATGCGCCTTGGGATTTACCGCAATATATCCTATGCGTTCGCCTGGGAGAGACAACGATTTTGAATAGCTGTAGCACACGAGCGAATCGTCGTAATAGTTCATAATATACGGCACGTCGATGCCGTCGTAGGCAAGCTCTCTGTACGGCTCGTCCGATATAACGAATACGGAATGACCGTACAAATCGCTTTTATCTTTGAGCAAAGATGCAAGGCGGCGTATCGTTTGTTCTCCGTAAATCGCTCCGCTCGGATTGTTGGGAGAGTTGATGATAACCGCTTTCGTGCGAGGGGAGAGGCAAGACTCGAGCGAGTCGAAATCTATTTGGAAAGTTTGTTCGTCGTATTTTGCCGCGACGACTTTTCCGCCTTGCGCTTCGATAAACACCTTATATTCGGGAAAATACGGCGCGATAATCACAAATTCGTCGTCGCTTTCGCAGAGGGCGCGCAAAGTTATGCATAAGGACGCCGCCGCGCCGCAAGTCATATAAATATTGTCCGCGTAAACGTCTGCTCCGAATTTTGTCCGAATGTGATTCGCAATCGCGTTTCGCACGCTTGCGTCGCCTTGCGCCGACGTGTAGCCGTGAACGTCCGAGCCGCTTTCGACAAGCGAAAGCAACGCTTCTTTCACGCACGGCGGAGCAGGAACATTGGGATTGCCGAGCGAAAAATCGAACACGCTGTTTGCGCCTTCTTTTTCGACGCGTTTTTTGCCGTATTCGAACAGTTCGCGTATAACGGAACGCTTGCTTCCCAACTCGTACATATCGTTATTAAACATCTTTTACCTCTTATATCAAGCATTATACCACTTGATATGCGGTTTTTCAAGTGATATAATTTTATAGAGGCGATTATGGAAAACACTCAAAAATTATTTGATGCAAACACGAATATCGCGCTTGAAAAACTTGCGGCGGCAATTCGCTCTCACAATCGAATCGTCGTGTTGAGCGGAGCGGGAATTTCTGTCCCGAGCGGCATTCCCGATTTCAGAAGCGCACACGGTTTATACTCCACGAGATACGGAAAATACTGTGCGGAGGAGATTATTTCGCACGATTTTTTCCTTACCGACGTTGACGACTTTTACGGTTTTTACAAGTCGAAAATGCTTTATCCTTCCGCAAAGCCGAACGCAATGCATTTGCTCTTGGCTCGCCTTGAAAAGGAGGGGAAAATATCACTTGTCATAACGCAGAACATCGACGGTTTGCACCAGAGCGCAGGCAGTAAAAAAGTGTGTGAATTGCACGGTTCGGTGCATAGAAATTATTGCGAAAGTTGCGGAAAATTTTTCGACCTCGATTATATATTTTCATCTTGCGGAACGCCTCGTTGCGACGAGTGCGGAGGAATTATAAAACCCGACGTTGTGTTGTACGGAGAGTCGCTCGATTCTCGCAATCTGCGCGATTCGGTGTCCGCTTTGCAAAATGCGGATATGCTTATAGTGATAGGAACTTCGCTCGTGGTATATCCTGCGGCAGGACTCGTAGACTACTTTGACGGAGATACTATTGCCGTGATAAACAAGTCGTCCACGCACTTGGATTCGAGAGCGGATATTCTCGTGTGCGAGGACTGCGCTTCGGTTGCGAGGTGGCTCGATAAAAACTTGTAATATCAAAATCTAACTTTTATATGCGCAAAAACGACGGATAAACCGCCGTTTTTGTGTTTTAATACAAATTAAAGTTGATTCGATTTTTTATATTACGGTAACGCTTTTTGCAAGATTGCGCGGTTTGTCGGGGTTGAGTCCGAGGCACAGCGATGCCGTAAGCGCAAGGTTCTGCAGGGGAATTACGGACAATATCGGATACAGATTTTCGTCTCCGATAAACGGCAGGGGATACGTTTTGTTTGCGCCCACGTCTCCGACTGCCGACAGGGCTGTAACGTACGCTCCGCGAGAGCGCAATTCGCTTACGGTCGCTTCTATGCGGTGTTTGTCGTTTGCGTTTGTGACGACTGCCACGACCGCGCTTTTGTCGTCGATAAGAGCAATCGCTCCGTGTTTCAGTTCGCCTGCCTGATAAGCGTCGGTCATCTTGTAGGTAATTTCCTTAAACTTAAGCGCGCCCTCTTTTGCCGTTACGTTGTCTACGCCTTTTCCGACGAAGAACAGATTTGCCTTTTTTATTCTGTCCTCGTACAGCGATACGGACGAACATAGTTTCAGCGCGTCGCATAGCCTTTCGGCGTCTTTGTCCGTTACGTCTTGAGATATACACGCTTTGGCTATGACGTACAGCGCGAACAGTTGGCAGTTGTAAGATTTCGTTGCGGCAACGGCAACTTCCGCTCCTGCGTCCAACAGAAACGTCTTGTCCGCTTCGAAGCAAATACTGCTCCCGCTCACGTTGGTTACGGCAACGGTTTTCGCGCCTTTTCTTTTGCATTCGGAAAGCGCGATAAGAGTGTCGGCGGTTTCGCCGCTTTGAGTTATGAATATTCCGACGCATTTTTCGTTTACGAAACGTTCCGCGTCGAACTCGCTTGCCACTACGGCTTCGCAGGGTATGTGTAACAATTTTTCAAACAGATATTTGCCGTACAGACCTGCGTGATACGCCGTTCCGCAACCGCAAAAATAGATTTTTTCGGCGGTTTTCAACCAAAACAAAGTATCGTTGTCGAGGGTTTTGGTTATTTCTCGGAAAGTGCGAGTAATTGCGTCCGGGATTTCGTCGATTTCCGTACGCATATGGCAAGAACATTCTTTCGGAGCGGTGCGCTTTATTTTCATCGCTTGTTTTGAGATTTGAAGTCCGTCTTTGAAAAATTCCGCGCCGCGCGGCGTTATTTTCGCGCATTCGCCGTCTTGCAAAATCACGATTTTTTGCGTGTGTCTGGATATTGCCAAAGTGTCGCTTGCAACGATATTTTCGCCGTCGCCCAAGCCTATTGCCAAGGACGCGCCGTATCTTCTGGAGTATATTGCGTCGTCGCCTGCTTTGATTGCGAGAAACGTCGTTGCGCCTTCCAACTTCTTTCCTACGTTCTCGACGGCTTTAATCATATCGCTCGTATCTTCCAGCGCAAGCAGATGCGCGATTATTTCGCTGTCCGTGGACGAGCGAAAACGAATACCTCTTGCGACAAGCATAGATTTCAGATTTTCGCAGTTGGTTATCACGCCGTTGTGAACGACTGCGATTTTTCCGTCGAACGAAAGATGCGGATGCGCGTTTTTGGCGTTCGGTTCTCCGTGCGTTGCCCATCTCGTATGCCCTATTGCGACGTGAGCGACAACGTCGGGCAAAAGTTTTTCGAGTTCGGACACTCTGCCTGCCGTTTTGAAAACGTGCAAATCGTCGTCCGACAAAGCGATGCCTGCGCTGTCGTATCCTCGATACTCAAGCGTTTTCAATCCGTCTATGACGATGTTTTTTGCGTTTTGATACCCTGTATATCCCACTATTCCGCACATATCTCAATATATGAGCGATTATTCCGATGCGTGATGGGGCGTTTTTTGCATAAAAAGAGCATGCATAGACGTTTTCGAGATGGACAAAACAATAGTAATGGTGTAAAATATATACATTGATTTTTCCTTTTGGAGGCATTATATGTCTGAAGCAACGATTATTGCGGTCGCAGGAAAAGGCGGTGTGGGAAAAACGTCGCTCGCGGCAACGATAGTTCGCACGTTGGCGGACAATTATAAAGACAAACGCATTCTCGCAATAGACGCGGACCCCGCAGTGGGACTTTCCACCGCGCTCGGCGTAGACGTCAAAATGACAATCGACGACATTCGCAAAAGCATTATCGAAAACGTCGAGGACGGCAACAACGGCAAAGCCATAGAGTTGCTCAACGAGGCGCGCTTCCGTCTGTTTGACGCTATGGTCGAAAAAGACGGGTACGCTTTTATCGCGGTCGGTCGTCCGGAAAGCGCAGGGTGCTATTGCAAAATCAACGCGTATCTCAAAGACGTTATAAGTATGTTGTCGTCCGAGTTCGACTACGTCGTCATAGACGGAGAGGCGGGTATAGAGCAAATCAACCGCAGAGTTATGGAAAAAGTCACGCATCTTATTCTCGTTACGGACCAGTCCAAAAAAGGCAGAGACGTGTGCAAAACCATTAAGAAAGTTGCGGACGAACTCGTTATGTATAAGAAAATCGGCATCATCGTAAACAGGGTTACAGACGAAGAAATCGTGAAGTCTCTCGACTACGACGGAGTGCAACTGCTCGCAACGATAAAAGACGACAGAAATCTTGCCGAATTCGATTTGAACGGCGATAACGTGTTTGATTTGCCAAGCGATTCCGAAATGGTAAAAGGTGTGCAAACGGCACTTAAAGCTATCGGTATTATAGGATAAAATATCGATTTTGAAAAACAAAAGCAAAAAAGCGGAGGCGTTCAGGCTTGATAAAACTTTTTGACAAAGACATACAATCGCTCGAGGACGTGTTAAAGAGCGACAAAATCAGGACTTATGCATACGACGAAAGCAAAGTTCTGCCCACCTCGGAGCATAGCGAACTTGTCCTGCTCAAAGACTGCGCTTTCGAACTGGGCGGTTCGGACGCCCCGAGTGCGTGCGCGACCGTCGTTACCGATACGCTCGAAATCGAAAACCGCGTTGTCGTTGTCGGAAAAGAGCTTTGCGAGATTAAGAAAGATTGCGCTTATGCAAAAATCGTAATAATCAATCTCAAGGAGTCTCCGGACGACGAACAGGAGATATTCGACCTTATCAAGTCGTTGGAGTACGAAAAGTACAAAGAAAACGTGTCGGGCTTTATGATGCGCGCGTCGTCTTTTTCACACAGGGAACAGGTGCGCGTAAGCAAATCCGCAATCAAAGACGGATTGTCTTTTGAAAAACTCGGAGCAACTACGATAGCAAACTATCTTTCCAAAGACGTCGTGCGTGCCGTGACGGTCGTTTTTGTGGCAGACGCCAAAGTAGATTACGACCTTATATGCGACTTTGCACAAAAATCAGCAGATATTCTCGATGCTCTCAACCACTTGCTCGACAACGTGCTTGTCGATTGCCAGCATTGCAACCTGAAACAAATTTGCGAACAGGTGGAAGGAATGAGAGAGATGCACATTAAAATGGCAAAATAGCCGAGAATTGCCGTGACGCAAGTTTTCGATTGCAATCAATCCAAAATTATTGACATTGGGGCGGTGCTGTGATATTATAAGCAAGCTAAACGTGCAAAAACACAATGTTTTCGGCAGTTACGGAGAAGTACCCAAGAGGCCGAAGGGGCTCCCCTGCTAAGGGAGTAGTACGAGTGAATCGTAGCCAGGGTTCAAATCCCTGCTTCTCCGCCAACGAACCGCTAAACTGCTACTAAACAGTAGGGTTTGGCGGTTTTTCTTTTGCCCTGATTCTTTATTTTGATTACACTTTTTGCTTTAGAAATGGTACCGTTTATAATTGATAGGTCTTGAAAGCTGATTTGATATATGGTATAATAATAGAAAATAATACCCTGTTATTGAGGATTATTATGCAAACAGAAGAATTTGTTTTAAATTATAAAGCGTTTTGTGAATCAAAATTCGGAAGCCTAACAGGGACTGCAAACTCTTACGCAAATGCTTTAGAATATTTGTTCGAATATCTCGGATTTAATAAAGTCGACGAAACTGCTATTTTTACGGTAAAAAGCTTAGAACCAGACATTCGTGACAAACATTGTGTTTTTTACAATAATATTCTTGACGAGTTTTCTTCTAAGGGTAGAAGTTCGTATATAGAAAAAGGATTTCTAAAAGCTGCAATTCCTGTTCTGTATGAATTCCTGAATGAACAAACGTTACCTCACAGCGAACAAGGAAATGGCGTTTTGCTTGAGGCTATTCACGATAGTCGAATAATCGCTCAATTCAATCGCGACGAGTTAAGGCGTGTTCTTCCGATGGCGGCTTATTATGAGCATACGTACGATATACGCCGTGTAAACGGCACGATAAAGGATGCTGCAAAAAGAATTTACAGCGGCAGAAAAGCAGAAAAGTATTTCGTTTCATTCCTAACGGATTGTTTGGGTTTAAAACGAGGGATAGATTTTGTTGACGTGTCGAACAACAAAGAATACGGATATGATATTAGGCTTTTTGACTGCGGAATTGAGGTAAAGAATATTAAAAACGGCGGTTTTTATCTTACCGATAACGAAATCGCACGATTGGAACATTCTGAGACACACTTGATCCTTGTAGATATAGGCAACGGAATTTGGCTATTAAAAAACAATTCTGATTGGCTAAAACAAATAATCGCAAATATAAAGTCAATTCGAAAACTGTGTAGTGAAAACTATAAAATGCTTGATTTAACGGATATAAAAATTAATATTAGTGAAACTGTAAAAAATGAGGTTATAGAAATTTCTGCATTTAGCAAAGAAGAGTTAAAAAGTGTAATATCGCAAGATGACAAATGAAGCGTTATGTTTTTAATATAAATTATATTGCTGATCTTATTAAGAATATAAAACAAAGGAAAAAGATGTGGGAGTGCGCTTAAAGGTTTTTATACGAAACGTGCAAAGTCACGTACGAATGCTATCGGGTATTGAAAAGGAATAAGCTTTGTGCTATACTTATAAAAAATACTCGTTAAAAAGGTATGGTTCAACCATTGGCGTTTGAAACAATGCGAATTTTTGAAATGGCAGGGTTCAAGAAGAAAGCGATTATAATCAAAGAGCAATACAACTGCAAAACCACGAACTAAGGAAAAACAAATAGCATAAAGTTTAATTCTCTTTTACTTGTCAACGAGTATTTGTTTGTGTTAAAAAAATGAAAAGGAGAAGATTATGAATAGCATAGAACTAATGATTAATAATATAAAAAATATTAAATCTGCAAATATTTCCATCCCTTTTGAAAAGGGGTTATATGCATTTGTAGGGGAAAATGGTTGCGGGAAAAGCACTTTGATGTTGGCTACGTCTTTGCTGATAAAAACAACATCCGCAAAAATGTTAAAACCATATGATTTTGACGAATCTTCTTTTATTAATATATCGATTTCAAATTGTCAAGATGTCTGGAAAAAACAACGAAATGGGAAATTTACAACAGGTGAGTATATAACAATTTTGAAAAACGGGAAACGCACTGCTGTTGTAAAAGCAAGAAACCACTGTGAGGGATTTTACGAAGGCAGTATTTTTTATGGTAGTAGATTTGATGATTATTCTATCATCGATAACTTTATGTCTTCACCGAATTTTGAAGATTATTTGACCAATGCAGATAAATATGTGTCAGAGTCACTAGGATATATTCTTCACAATAAGAAAGATTATTATAAAGGATTAAAAAAAATAAAAAACCGTGGTATCGCTGCTAAAAATGGATTTAAGGGAATGCCATATTTTTTCACTGTTAATGACAATGTCACTATAAGTCAATATAGAATGAGTAGCGGCGAGAGCATGTTAATATCCTTGTTTGATTTTTTGAACAATTTGGTAATTCGCGGGCGGCACAATGATAAATTGTTGTTTTTGATTGATGAAATAGAGTTAGCACTTCATCCAAGTGCTATAGATCGTTTAATTGAAGTTCTATCAAATTTGGTGAAAACAAGTAGTCTTGACTTGGTTATATATTTTTCAACGCACTCAGCGGAACTAGTACAAAGAATATCTCCCAAAAATCTTTTTCTCGTTGAGAATAATGATGGTAAAGTAGAGTTGATTAATCCTTGTTATCCTAATTATGCTATTAGAAATTTATATGTACCAAATGGGTTTGATTTTCTAATCCTTGTAGAAGATGAACTTGCGAAAGCAGTTGTTGAAAAAGCAATTCGAGATAATAGATTGGCTCAAAGCAAATTATGTTGCGTTTTGCCAGCGGGCGGTTGTACCCAGATGATAAAACTGCATAAAGATTTGGTCACTTATAATACCTTGGGAGTTGGTAAACGTATTATAAGTATATTTGATGGAGATGTAAAAACCAACTCTATGCAAATGGCTTACTTAAATTCTCAACAATACACGAGCTTGCCAAAGACTTTCTTACCAATATTAAGTATTGAAAAGTACCTATATCACAAGTTGATTGAGGAGAAAGACCTATGTTTTACTAAACTGCTTGGTGATAAATACTTTAACCAAAAATCACTTAAATCAATTATACAAGATTATGAAAATGATGAACGGACAAAACAAAAACAAGATAAATCTGGTAAGGCATTATATAATATACTGTTGTCTAACTTAAATAGTCTCAATATAGACGAAGAAAGGTTTATTATTTATTTGTGTGAAGATATTTTTACTATAGAGAATTTAAGTGATTTTATAAAAAATATCACGAAGCTGTTAGAATGAATAAAATTTGAACGAAATATTCAATATCTATTCGATTTACGTTACTAATGCTCCGCCAGCAAATCAAGCACTCCGTACGGAGTGCTTTTTTGTTACCGAATCGAGGGATTTCACGCATATCGTATATGCGTGGGCAACGGTGTTGCCGAACGCCGGCACCGCCAGGCTGACCACAAGCGAAGAGAGACGCAAGCGCAAAGCATTTGCGGATAATGAGCGTAGAGGACATAGCAAACAAACAATACACGCAGTGTTCCGTGCATCGCACGATGTGCGAAAGCACAAGTTTGTTTAGCATAGACGCTTCGCTTTTCGAGCACGCTCGACGCTCGCTATTAAACAAATCCCTGCATCTTCGATAGCAAACCGTTAAATTGCTACAAACAGTAGGGGGTTGTTTTTTATTTTTCAAATTCTGCATAATAAACACTTTTAGTGTCGAAGATTGCTCTTAGAATTTCTTCCAAATTGGCAAGTTCTTCTATATCGCAGCTTTAAAGGAGTTATTTTAATTCTTTTTGAAATTTAATATTGAGACTTTCTAAATATTCATCGTTAGACAAAATCTTGTCACACAGTTTTTGTCATTCTCTCAATAATAATCTTTGGAATTTTATCCCTAATCAATTTATTATAAATTTTCATAAGATTTCTATTATAAAAATATTATAATATTTATTTTATAAAATTATAAATAGCTCTACAAAAGCTATGTTTTTTATGGTACAATATAAAAACAGGAGAAAATTATGGAATATGTAGGAATGTGGGCTTTATCAATTGAAGAAATTTTTAATGACGATAAAAGTATTTCAGGAACATTTACTTATAGCAACAAAAATTTGATATTGCAACTAAATGGATCTTTTGAGGATTTTAGTGGATCAAACGATTTTAAAGAGCATCCAATGATTTATGGTTTTACTCAAAATGGCCATTTGCTTATTCTTTCTAGATGTATGGTTCTGAATTGCTCTTTGTCTATTCCAGGATATGAAACCTGTCGATATTCATGTGAAACCTGTTTCGATTTTAAAAATATAGATAGTCTCAATACATCGTTTGACAGAATTGTTATGGAAGCAAATGCTTTAGAAAATTATTTAGAGAATACTACATTTGAAAAAAAATTAAGTGATAATTGTTTAGATTATTCTTTTTTATGTAAACATAATTCGGACAAAATCGCATTTAAAATAAAAGACAGAGAATATAGTATTGCCCGATCATGGATAACGAATGAAAACAATAAAGATTCAAATTACTTTACATGTAGAAGTAAAGTTTTAATTGATTGTAGCAATTTGATAATTGATAAAAATTCTTTAATAGATTTTTACTATAAAAAGCTTTTATATGATGAGAATATCATAGTAAAATTTTTTAATCTTTTACTAAACAGGTTAGTTTTAATGAAAGAAATAAAATTATTTTCCCAAAAAAGACACATCGCAAGTATATATGATGTAAGACTAGATACAGAATTAGATAATAAGATATCTAATATTGATAAGATATATTTAAATAGTGAACATATTCAAAAATCTATTAAAACATATATTGAGAAATATGATAAATATAGCAATATAATTAATTCGTTAACAGAATATATTGTTTCGTTTAAGCATGAAAAAAAATTAAAACCGATAACCTCATTTATAAATCTATGTGGAGTTTTAGAAGATTATTATAGAAATATTATTGAATTAACGCCAACAACAGATAATAAAAGGTTTGACGAAATGTTAAGTGTAATATCTGAAAAACTGAACGAAGAAGAAAACGAATGGTTAAAAAATACGCTTAAGTACAATAATCAAATATCGTTTAGACAAATAATATCTAAACTTTTTCGAGATGTCGATAATTTGAGTAATAATAAATTTTCTGAACTTATAAATAGTAAGAAGAAATCAAGTTTAATAAATAAAATCTATCACTCTAGGAATTGGCATACACATTATGGCTCAAACAAAAACATTTTAAAAGAAAGCGAATTGGTTTATGTTACCGAATTGATGTGGATATGTTTAAGGTATTTGTTGTTGCGAGATTTTGATGTAGACTTAACTGCTTTAAATAATTATATAAAAAATGACAACAATATTGCATTTTTGATTAAAGAACTATTAAATCATAACTAACTGCCTTTAGTTCGGCAAAAAAACAGAAAGCTTATATATATGACATCAATAACGGATATGGCATTTTTATTGGCGATCGCTCCGCCAGCAAATCAAGCACTCCGTATGGAGTGCTTGATTTGTCGGTTATTTTTTTTGTGTGTGGGGGGGGGACAAAACGAAATCAGTCCTCGTCAAACATATAAAGATACGAGTCGAGAGTGGTTTGTCCTTTGGCGAGCTTGTCGAGGTCGTCATCGTATGCAAAGCATACGCTATGTGCGGTTTGAATCAAATACATAAGCACGTCGGGGGAGATGACGCCGCCCGAGAAACTCGAGGATACTCTGTAGACGACCATACCTGTTTCGTAATCGTAATCGAAACCGCCTGCGACGAGATTGCAGTTTGTCATACAAGTGGCTATTGCACCGTCGAGGCGTTTTTCTTGCGGAAAAACTATGGAATATCCCGCAATGATTCGTATCAACTGTCTTTGGGCATCCGTTACGACGGAAAATACGATTGGGAGGCTGTCCGTTTCTATTTGGAAAGCCACTTTCAATTCGTCGTCGTTTTTTTGCAATTTGAAATCTTGACTTTCCAAAGTCGAAACTATCATATCGTATACGTTTTTTGCAAGTGTAAAATCGGCGTTCTGCATATCGACTCCTTTAGCGCAGCAATTTCAGCGCATCTTCTATGCTCGAATCGTTCGTCGCGATAGCCATCAACTTGTCGTTGTAGCTGTCCACGGTTTTTAACACGGTAGACGTGATATACCTTAGCGTTTGTTTGCTTATTATGCTGTTTGCAAAGCACAGAACGATTCGGAAAACTATTTCGCCCGTCTGATAGTTGAAATCGAAGTGTCCGTCCGACAGGTATGCGTTCACGTCGCTTACGGCAACCGCGACCACGTCTCTGCGCTCTTTCGGAACGACGAATACGAGAGGGGACATCGCAAGCAAAATCATCGGGTTCGCATCAACGATTGCATTGAGTCCAACGGGAGTGTTTTTCCCGCGCATAATGCAGTTTAACGACAACTTTTTCTTGTTTTTGGTGTATTTTACGCCGTCCTCGTCAAGGACTTTGCACAAGTTCTTATATACGGCGGCAGATAGTTTTTTTTGTTTGAAAGGTATTTTCATATATCAATCCTATTTCTCAAAAACCGAGTTTGATTTTCTTTTCCGTCTTGAACGCAAAGTCTTTTTCGCTTGCGGCGTTATTGAAGTCGCAGGCGCAAAGAGTAACCGAATTCTGTCCTTCGAGTTGGCTTCTCATTGCGGCTTTTGCCCACGTCCGTTCAAACAGATTTCTGACGAAGCGCGCGTTGCTGAATTTTTTAGAGCCGATAACCTCGTCCGACAGTTTCGAGAAGTATTCTTCGACGACGGGATACAGGTCGCTTGCCACCTTAAACTTGTTTGACGCCATAGACTTGTATATCTCGAAAAGTTGCGTGCGAGTGAAGTTCGGAAATTCTATGGTGTAGGGCATTCTGCTTTTCAGACCGCGATTGGCTTCCATAAGCATTTCCATATCGTCGGTATAGCCTGCCATAATGACTACGAGGTCGTTTTTGTGGTTTTCCATTTCGGATATGAGAGTGTCTATTGCCTCCACGCCGTAGTCTCTTGTGTTGCCGTCGCCTCTATAAAGAGTATACGCCTCGTCTATGAAAAGCACCGAGCCGTACGCATCGCGGCACATACCCGACGTTTTGGGCGCGGTTTCGCCTATATACTGTCCGCAGAAATCCCTGCCTTTATATTCGTAAAGATTGCCTATGCGAAGCACGCCTTTTTCTTTGAGGATTTTTCCGAGTATTCTTGCGACCGTGGTTTTACCCGTTCCTGGGCTTCCGACGAAGCGCATATGAAGGCAAGGTCTGTCGGGACCGTTTTCGGCTTTCGACAACTCGATTTGCGCAATGATTTCTTGAATTTGCGCTTTGATTTTTTCACAGCCGACGAGCTTGTCGAGTTGCGCCATACCCTCTGAATTGTCCGAAGAATCGGCGCAAACTTTTTTTGCGTCGTTAACGCCTATCAAAGCGGTGTTTTTTGCACCGTTTGCTACTGAAACGTATTTGTTGTAAACGATTTCTTTAACGACTTTTTTGATTGTGTTGAGTCCGTAAAATTTGCCGTCGCTTTTTTCTTGCGCGATGCGCTTGAATATGTATTCCCACGCACCTGAAGATACGTTCATACCGTATTTTTCAAAGTCGCGCTTTGCTATCTCTTTCGTTTCGGTCGCGTCAAACGGAGGGAAAGCCAACGTTTTGATATAAGAAATGTCTTTAAGCGAAGTTTCTACTTTGCTGAGGACGTCCTTTTCGACAAACGGCACTCTGAAAACGACGACGTGCTTTTTGCTTGCCTTTTGGGCGTTTTTCATAAAGTTTTTGAAATCTTCCGAGTCGGTTTTGTCAATCCACTTGCTTATGTCGAAGCAAACGACGCGTGCGTCGTCATCCTCGAATTTCGTCAATGCCTCGCTTGCCGTTGCCAAGTCCTCTTTGGGTTTGTCGGACATCTCGAGAGAGACCTCGAGAACGGGAGTTTCAGCCGCTATCTTTGCAAGCGACAATCCGTTCACGATTCTTGCGAGTATGGAAAGGTACGTCGAAAGTCCGCATCCGTCGCCTATCGAAAAGAGATAACTTTGCGACATAAATACGTCTTGCGCGCCGTTTTTCTGCATTTCGGGGGCTATAGAAACGAGTTCTTTTATCAGCGATTTGTATTCCCGTGCGCCGACGAGGACGTTTACAAGCTCGAGAGTATCGTCCAAAGATACGATTTCTTCGACATCGCTTGCGCTTTTATTTGCCGCTTTTTCATCGGCTTCGCTCGGCTCGAAATCGGAAAAACGCAATGCGTAAACGTTGTTTTTTCCGTATTTGTAAGCAAAAAACGACGAAATTTTGTTTTTCGTCTTTTCGTAGTCGTTTTCTTCGACGGATAGCGTCAGATGCAGATACGATTCGCTTATCTTGCTTGTTTTTCCTTTCAGGAACTTGTCTTTGAGAACTTCGATTGGATACTTTGCGTCGTCTATGCGAGTGAGTACCCAGTTGTAATCGAGGTCTATGCGTAAGATTTTTTTCATAATAATCCTTTGGACGTTTTTCTATGACGCGTTATACGGCGCGGAACATATGCGCGCTACGCAGTCAAATTTTGTAATCGGGTTATTGTTTTGCGCCGCAATGTTTGCAATACACGGAGTCTTTTGCGATTTTTTGTCCGCAGTTGTGGCAGAACATCGTTTCGCCTTCCGCTTCGGAGGTTTGCTGTTTGTTTGCGTCGCTTACCGTGCGTACGATATTTTGAATGTTGTCTTTGTTTGCTTCGAGCATAACTCCGCTGATTTTCGGCGCAAGTTTTGTCATTGCAGGCACGACGAAAGAGAAGAACGTCAAAAACACCGTTGCCATTGCGCAAAAACCGCCGATGACGGTCATAGCGATTGCGCCGTTTTTGGGAAGAAGCGCTTCGCTCTCGTTTTCAAAAAACGGACCTGCCGTTACGAGCGAATTGATACCGAGCGCAAGGAATACGACGGCAATCAGAAACGTAAAGCACCATACGATTCGCATTGCTTTAATCACTTTTTTCAAGTCTTTTTTGTTGTCGATAATATCCATAAATACCTCGCAGCGATTGTTTATTTGATAATATCACGTTTTTTATCGTAATACAATATTTTTTACGGCACTTGCGATTTAATATATTATAGGCAAATCGAGCGAAAAAGCTATATAAAACGGATTTCTTTTCGCAAGCGTGACAAGCAAAGAACGATTCTTTTGTATAGAATACAAAACCGTATTTGAATCAAACAGTTGTGAAGGGAGGCGTTTTGGTGTATAATCGTATAAAACTGAATATGATGATTGATACGGTTTGAAAAGTTGTCAACTGAGTAGATTTAGGAAATCGGGTTTGAGTCCCGAACAACCGCCATTGCTGTATTAGACGATTATATGAGGATAAGTCTGTTTGTTGTCTTGAGTCAGCACGCCACCGTATTCGGTAGTCGTTGTGGTGAGAAGCGAACGCCGGTTTCGGACGTTTCGCTTTTTTTGTGGAATTTTTCGGAAAGATTTGAGTGTTTTGTTTTAATAAAACAAAGGAGAAATCAATGAAAAAAATCAAATTGTTATCGGTGCTTCTTGCATTGATGCTGTGCGTGTGTTTGTTTGTCGCGTGCGATACGAACGACGGTAACGGCGACGAAAAACCGTCTGTCAATCGCTACACGCTGACTTTCGACCTCGACGGCGGAAGTATGGAAAGCACGAGCGTTACCGTGGACGAGAACACGGTCGTCGACTTGAGCAAATACGTTCCCGAAAAAGAAAACGCGCAATTAAAAGCGTGGACGCTTGACGGCGAAATCGTAACCTCCGTGACCGTAACTGCGAACGTGACCGTAAAAGCAACGTGGGAAATTCTCGTCGCGTACGAAGCAACCGACGACCAAAGCGCGTATGTGCTTACATACATCAAAGGTGCGGAAAATCTCGTTTTGCCCGAAACTTACGATTCGAAACCCGTAATCGGTATCAAAGCAAACGCAATCGGCAATGCGGACGAAGTTAAAACGCTTGTTGTCGGCAAATCTTATACCGCTATCGAAGAAGGCGCGCTTGCGGCGTTGAAAAATCTCGAAAGTCTTTCCGTACCGTTTGTAAAATCCAATAACGATTTCGCAAAACTTTTTGAAAAGGTCGAAACGATTCCCGAAAACTGCTATAAATACACGGTCGGCACCGATAATTATGCAATACCGAACTCGTTGGTTTCTCTTACGATAAAGGGCGGAGAAAATGTCCTCGATTTGTCGTACGGTAAATTCAGATTCGAGAACCTCGTCGTGGCTTCCGATGAAATCGTCACGCTCGAAGCAAGAGCGATAAGCGAAAACGATTATCTCAAGAGCGTAGACATCAGCGGTTGCAAAAACATCACTAAAATCGGAAATTCAAACTTTCAAAACTGCGTAAACCTCAAGAGAGTCGACATCAGCGGACTTAGCAAACTCGAAGTTCTCGGAGAACATTGCTTCTACTATTATAATCCCGGTACGAACGATACTTGGAACGTTGATTCAATCGATATGAGCGGACTCGACTCGTTGAAAGTGACGGGACAGATGTGTTTCTGGTACGTAAAGGCGGATACGCTTGACTTTTCCGAGACGGCAATCGAAGTTTTCGGCAGACAAAGCGTTTATTACTGCGCCGTGAAAAACGTCAAACTTCCCGCAATGCTCAATCTCAATCTTACGAAAGCGCAAAGCGAAGCGTATGAGAGCGAGTATGGGTTCAAGTATCTCGACAACGCTCAATTTTTGGGTAATATCGGCGGTCTTGAAAACATAACCGTGGACGTCGGAAGTCTGTTCCTTTCCTCCGAAAACGGCGCGCTTTACGATTCTGACAAAACCGCATTGATTAAGTACGCAAACAACGACGCAACCTCTTACGTTGCGCCAAACACGCTCAAGGTTATCAAACCGAGCGCATTCGTAAACGCAAAGTCTCTTGCGAGCATCGATTTGACCGCTTGCGAACTTACGTCTATCGGATATAGCGCGTTTTCCGTTTGCTCTGCGACGTTGAACGCAGGCTTTGACGAATACGGTTATTACGCCGAAACGGGCAATAAAGTCACTCTCGGCAACAACTGGAGCGGCAACTGCAAAGTGAATTACGGCGCAAGATATTTGTTTTTCTCAATCGACGTAAAAGGCATCGCGAACAATATGACGGTTGCAACCGATACCGTTGATTTTACGGTCGCGGCAACTTATGGAGACGATGCGGCAAACGTAGCTGTCAAAGTCAACGGCACCGAGATTGAAAAGGGCGCGAACGGTTATACCGCAACCCTTATCGACGGAGTCAACACAATCGAAATCGTAGCGTCTTTTGGCGGAAAAACTTCCGATACGATGACGTATACGGTAACTAAAGACGGCAAATGGACGCTCAAAACCGGCCTCAAAGACGGACAAAAAGTAGTGTGGACAAACGGCAATCTCACATTTACCGTTTGGGCTGAAAACGTTGCAGGCGTAAAACAAGAGATTGAAAACCTTGTGAAAATATACGTCGATTGCGGTTATTCCACGAGTTTTGCCACGCCGTTCAGCGGAATAAACGTTACATATTCCGATAATGTCGCAACCGTCGTATTCGATTCCGATACTTTGCTTATGTGGGATTACGACGTTACCAAAGAACATCATATCAAGGTGGAAATCAATCAAAGCGAGAGCATCACGCTTGATAAGATTTTTGACGCTCAATACTTTGAAAAAGCCCCCGAACTCGTCAGTGAAACCCCGACGAGCGGAAATACGGTAAGCGACGATTGGACTATCGAATTGCAATGTAGTATGGGTTCGTCCGCTGCGAAAATCGCATCGATAACGGTCGAATTAAACATATA
Organism: Christensenella sp. UBA7588; assembly: GCA_002478945.1. GTDB lineage: Bacteria > Bacillota > Clostridia > Christensenellales > CAG-917 > CAG-475. The sequence continues at coordinate 116,048 of DLKM01000001.1, read as the reverse complement.
CGGCTCTTTTACCGAAAACGACAATCTTACGGCAACGTTGTCGAGCGACAACACGAGTGCAACCGTAAATTTTGCGTTAAGCAATATGGCGGGGTGGCTCTTTGACGGCGATTCATTCAAAATCAAAGTGACGGTCACGCTTGAAAACGGACTGTCGGCGGAAATTATTTTCAATGCAACGTATCAGGAATAATACAAATAAGGCGCGACTTGTTTTCGTTGCGCTGATGCTCGTGATTTTGACGCTCTGCGTCGTCGCTTGCGACGCAGAGCGCGATTTCACGCTCTCTTGCTCGCTTACCGACGGATGCGTCATGTACGAGCAAACGCTTGAATTTGCCGCGACGGCATATTATAACGACGAGCCGTGCGACGTTGGCGTAAGCGTAAACGGAAAACCTCTCGATATAGGAGACGACGGAAAATACGTCGCGATTCTCGACGAGGGCAAAAACACCATAACGATTGCCGCTTTCGGCGGTAACGATAAATACGAAAGAGACTATACCGTCACTTACGTCAAACAAGAAGTGACGATATATACGGATATAACGGACAAAAGAATCGTCAATGACGTGCTGTATTTTTCGGCAAGCGCGACTTACGGAGAGTTGCCTTGCAGTATTACGGTTCTTTGCGGCGGCAATGCGCTCGATTCCAAAGACGGCAAGTTTTCCGTGCCGCTGACGAAAGGCGAATACGATTTTAGTTTTATTGCGAGAAAAGGCGACGTCATAGTCCAAAGAGACGAAAAGATAGAATATTCGGGCTTTAGAATAAATACGGATTTGAAGTCCGTCACGACCGACTCGGCAGAGTTGTCTTTCCGCGCTATTGCGGTGTACGGAAGCGATGTATGCGATTTGAAAGCGAGCGTAGACGGCAAAGCGTTGGAGGGTAACGGTATCAAATTCGAGTACGTCTTTACCGACGACGGAGAATACGTTTTTGAGCTTGCGGCGTGCAAAGACAATATGACGTACAAAAAAGAATACGTCGTGTCGTATTGCGATAAAGAGCCGTATTTCGAATTGTTTACGCTTGAGGACGGCAAACAGTTCAAGGGCGATAGAACGACGTTTGACGTGGTGGCAAAAAACGGACTCGGGAAAAAACTCGAGGACTCCGACGTAACGTTTTTTGCGGACTTCGACGCAGACGACGGAGTCGAAAATTTTGAAGAATTGACGTCGTCCGAAATTGCGAAAGTATGGAGCGACCAAGTCAAGACGAGTTATAGACTTAACTTCGAGGGCGGAAGGTATAAGAACGCTTTCGGCAAAGCAACCGTATTGCGCGCGCACATAACGTACGGCAATAAGACGGCTGACAAAGACGTGCGCATAACCTATATCGGCGCGGATGCGGACGGTTGTATCGGTACGACGGTTTTGTCGATAGAGGGCTTTACAATCGATTGCGGTTATATCCTTGCTCCGACGGAAGTCAAGATTTATAAGGGCGTGAATTACGCCAAATATCTCTGCGCGGAGATAGAGAAAAACGGGTGGACGTATCAGAACACGGGAACGTTGGACAAAGGGTTCTATCTTGCGCAAATCGGCGGTTTATCGCTTGAAAACAACAAGATAAACGACGAGTTGTTGAAAATAATGAAAGAAAACGGTCTTTCGATTTTTGCGGAAAGCATTGCTCCGAAAGACGGGAAATATACTCTCGGAGAATTTGATTATGCAAGCGGCTCGGGGTGGATGTTCAGCGTGAACGGCTCTTTCCCGAACTACGGATTTGCCGATTATTATCCGCAAGACGGAGACGTGGTGAGAGTGCAGTTTACACTCTGTCTCGGAGCAGATTTGGGAGGAAGCGACGCGGTAGGTTTCGGCGGAAGCAACTACAACACGAACAACGCCGATTATAAAACAATCCACACTTTGATTGCCGACGTGGCGGCGCGCGATTACTACGGAAAGGGTAGCGACGCACTCAATGAAACTATACGAAAAATCGCAGTATGGAACGTGAAGCAAAGCGTTCTCGACGACGAATTAACAAAAATAAAAGAGTATTATTTATGAAGAAAAAATTTCTCGGAATCGGTGTTGCGGTAATGCTCGTCGTTGCAATCGTATGTGCGGTTGCGATTTTGCCGTTGAATCGGTTGAGCGGTACGGCGTATGCGGCAACTGCTTATTCCGACGTTGAAAAAGTTGCGCAGGGCATTATCGATTGGAAGAAATCCGACGTCGGCAGCGCAAAGAACGAGTATCTCATAAACGACGCTTTTTTACGATATGCAGGCACGACTCCGGGGGATTGGTATCCTATAGGTCTCGGCAGGCTCGGCATAGAGGACAACCAAAGCGGTTATCTTGCGACGATTGCCGACGCGGTTAGCAAAAGATACGCCACCGAAAACAAATTGGACAAGGCAAAAGCGACGGAGTGGCATCGCATATCTCTTGCCATTCTCGCTTGCGGCGGAAACCCGAGAAAGGCAGGCAACGACGGCAATATCGATTTGATTGCGGACGGCACTTATGACAGAACCGATTCGGACGGAAAAGGTATTCTCGGCAAACAGGGCATAAACGGTTTTATTTGGGGGCTTATAACTCTCGACAGCATGTATTACGCCGTGCCGTCCGACGCGCATTATACGAGAGACGATATAATCCTCAATATTCTCAACAGAGAGCTTGACGGCGGCGGTTGGGCGCTCAGCGGCACCGTTGCCGACCCCGATATAACCGCAATGGCGATTCAGGCACTCGCTCCGTATTACAACAGCGAAAAAGAATATTCGTATATAAATAAAAACATATCCGAGACCGCGCAAACGAGCAAGGTAAGAGAGGCGGTCGACCGTGCGCTCGAGAAATTGTCAGAACTGCAACAGACCGACGGAGGCTACGTCAGTTGGGGAAGCGCAAACAGCGAGAGCGCGGTGCAAGTCGCGGTTGCGCTATGCTCGCTCGGAAGAAGTATTTTCGACGACGCGGATTTCGTTTGCGACGGGAAAACCCTATGGGACGGCATAATCAAGTATCGCAACTCGGACGGCGGTTTTTTGCATTCGTTTGAGTATGACGCGGACAATCCCACTTCGCTTCCCGATAAGTCCAACACGATGGCAAGCGAGCAGGCTCTTTACGGTATGGCGGCTATTATGCGCCTTATGAAAGGACAGAGAAGATTGTACGATTTTCGTCCCGAACAAAGCGAAGAAGTCAAATCGCAAATATCCGCGATAAAAGCAAAAATCGACGCAGTTTCTCCCATTGCGTCGCGTGCGGAAATTGCGCAATTATACGAGGAGTATCTCTGTATTGACGCGTCCGAAAGAAGTTACGTTTACAACTACAAAAAACTTTCGAGGTTGCTTAAAAGCGCAGACATTCCTTACGTCGAAGAAAAGATGGAGTACAATAGCGGAGACGCAGGCGTTATCGAGCCTATGCAGGAGTTCACGCAAGCGGACAAGGACAGAACGGACGCTTTGCCGCTCAAGTTGAATATGTCTTACAAGACGCAGGTTCTTACCCTGTATGCCAAAATAAAGCACTCTTTCGACTTTGACGGCAAGCAACGTTACGTTGCGAAACTTGAAAAGGCAAAAAACGAAATCGATACTTTATCCGCTGAAATCGACGCCATAAAGATTGAAATCAAGCAAAAACTTTATCCGTTCGATAAAATATCGCTAAAAGACAAAAAGACGGTATACTCGCTTTACGACAGGTATATCGCGCTCGACGAATACGATAGAAGTCTGCTCGAGCAATCGGATATAGAAGGACTTATGAAGTGCAAAACGCAAGTCGACAATCTCGAACTTGCATTGATATTGTCGCTCACTTTGGGTACGGTTGCGGTGGCTTTGGCAATCGGCGTGGGCGTAGGTGTCAAAAAAAGAAAAAAAGCAAAACTCGCAAAAGCGATGCCCGAAAGCGAAGAATAATGAAAAAAGATATTGTCGCAATTTTAATAATCGTTTTTATCGTTGTGATAATCGCGTGCGGAACGAAAATACAGTCCGTGGACGATTATTATCTTACGCATATCGACGATATAAAAGAAGACAGCGAAACGATAACGATTTCTATTCGTTGCGACACTATTTTGGACAACTGGGATAAGCTCGACGACAATCTGAAATATGAAAAATACGTTCCGCAAAGCGGAATAATTTTGGACGATTACGTTATGGTTTTGCGCAAAGACGACACCGTTTACGACGTGCTTAATCGCGCCGTGCGCCATCACAAAATTCAAATGGAGTGCGTGTATTCGGCAAATTACGGAAGTATTTACGTCCAAGGCATCAATCAACTTTACGAGTTTTCTTGCGGAGAACTGTCGGGCTGGATGTACAAAGTCAACGGCGTTTTTCCAAATTACGGTTGCTCGAAATACACGCTTAAAAACGGAGACGTGGTCGAATGGGTGTACACCTGCGACCTCGGACGAGACGTCGGCGGTTATATGGGGGAGATATGAGATATTTTGACAGACTTCATCCTATGACCGCATTCGTGTATTTGCTCTTTGCCATTGCAATCACGATGTTCACGTTAAACCCGTATGCGCTTGCAATATCGCTCGTGTGCGCAATTTGTTTTTGCGGAATTTGCATAGGCGCGAAAAAACTGTTTATCAGCATAGCGTATTCTTTGCCGCTTATGATAATCGTTGCGATGATAAATCCGATTTTCGTGCATAAAGGCGACACGATTCTGTTCTTCTTGAACGACAATCCCGTCACGAAAGAAGCGATTTTGTACGGCGTGTCGTCGTCGATGATGCTGTTTGCAGTATATTACTGGTGCAAGGCGTACACCGAGATTATGACGAGCGACAAGTTTATATATCTTTTCGGAAGAACCGTTCCCAAACTTTCGCTCGTGCTTTCGATGGTTATCGGATTCATTCCGAAATTCAAGAAGAAATACAAACAAATCGACGAGGCGCAAAAGGCACTCGGCATATATTCGTCCAAGAGTTATGTCGATAAGATATGCAGCAAATTCAGAGTGTTGTCCGTTTTGCTTACGTCCGCGCTCGAAAATTCCATAATGACCGCTGACAGTATGCGTGCGCGCGGTTACGGATTGAAAGGACGCACGAGTTTTTCGGTTTTCCATTGGACGGCGGAGGACGTGATTATATTGATTTGCACGTCGGTGCTGGGAATAGGGTGCGTTGTGTTGAGCGCATTGAAATTTGCCGAGGTGTCGTTTTATCCCGTTTTGAAGGGATTTGAATTCGGAGTTAAAGAGTGCGTCGTTTACGCACTTTACGCGGCGATATTCGCATTGTCGCTCGTGCTTGAAATAAAGGATGAAATAAAATGGCGTTATTTGAAATCAAGAATTTGACGTTCGCTTATAACGGCGCGTACAAAAACGCGCTCGAAAACGTTTCGCTCGACGTGGAGCGAGGCGATTTCGTGCTTGTGTGCGGAAAGTCCGGATGCGGGAAAACCACCTTGCTTCGACTTATGAAACGCGAATTGTCTCCCAAGGGCAATAAGTTCGGCTCGATTGTCTTTGACGGAAAGAACGTGGACGAACTCGACGACAGAACCGCGGCGGCGGCAATCGGATACGTTACGCAAAATCCCGACGAACAGATAGTTACCGACAAGGTTTGGCACGAGCTTGCTTTCGGGCTTGAAAGTCTCGGAGAAAAAGACGAAATCATTCGTCGCAAAGTTGCGGAAATTTGCGGATTTTTGGGCATAGCCGACGTGTATAAGAAAAAGACGTGCGAACTCAGCGGCGGACAAAAACAACTGGTAAATCTGGCGGCCATACTCGTTATGAATCCCGACGTGGTGTTGCTTGACGAGCCGACGGCGCAACTCGACCCCGTGGCGGCGTCCGAATTTTTGACGTGTTTGAAAAAACTCAACGACGAGTTGGGAATAACAGTCGTCCTCGTCGAGCATAGGCTCGAAGAAACGTTTGCAATGGCAAACAAAGTTGTGGTTATGGACAACGCAAAAGTCGTGATAAACACCACGCCTCGCAATATCGGAGAGGCTTACAACAAAAAAGAAATCGATTTGGATATATTCGAGGGACTTCCCACCGCAGTTAGGTTGTTCAAAGCCACGGGCGGAAAGGGGGAGTGTCCGCTTACCGTAAAAGAGGGCAAAAAGTACGTCGAGAACGGGTTTAATCCCGATAACGAACTCGAAAAACGCGAAGAATGCCATTCCGATAAAAACGTCGCAATCGAGATAAAGGACGGATATTTCAGATACGAGAGAGAGTCGGACGACGTTTTGAACGGACTCGATTTGAAAGTGTACGAAAACGAAATTCTTTGCATTTTCGGCGCGAACGGCGCGGGAAAAACGACGTTGCTCCGTGTTCTCGCAGGCACTCGCAGATTGTACAAGGGCAAATATAGGCTCTGGGACAAAAAAATCAAGGAATACAACGGCAATTCGATGTACAGAGGCAACCTTGCCGCACTTCCGCAAAATCCGCAGGATTTGTTTGTAAAAAACACCGTTTACGACGATTTGAAAGAATTGACCGGGTTGCTCGAAACCGACAAAAAAGACAGAGACGCGGCCGTTGCGGACGTTATGCGAAAAATGGGAATCGAGCATCTTGCGAAACAGCACCCGTACGATTTGAGCGGCGGCGAGCAACAAAAAGTCGCAATGGCAAAAATATTGCTGATGAAACCCAAAATCATTCTTTTGGACGAGCCGACAAAGGGACTCGATTCCTACTCCAAAAAGCAATTTGCAAAAATTCTTTTGGATTTGAAAGCGGAAGGAAAGACGTTGGTTTTGGTTACGCACGACGTGGAATTTGCCGCCGAATTCGCAGACAGATGCGCAATGTTCTTTGACGGAAAAATCGTGTCTGTCGAGGACAGAATCACGTTTTTTGCAAACAACGCTTACTATACGACTGCCGCAAGGCGCATTACTCGCAATACGTTTGCGGACGCCGTGACGCTCGATAGGGCAATAGAATTGTGCAATAAAAACAAGAAAGGTTTATGAGCAAAAAGGAACTTGCAAGAAAAATCATAGGGATAGCAATCGTTTTCGTTGCAATACCTGCCCTTATCGCGGCAGGCGTTTGGCTTTTCAACGACAGAAAATACGTGTTGGTATCCGTTTTGATTGCAATCGTTTCTTTGATTCCGTTTTTGGCGGCTTTCGAAAAAAAGAAAAATACGGCAAGAGAAATCGTAATCGTTGCCACGATGACGGCTATATCCGTAGTGGGGCGTTTGATTTTTGCGCCCGTCCCCGGATTTAAGCCCGTTACGGCAATCGTCATCATTACGGGCGTTGCGCTCGGCGCGGAGGCGGGATTCGTTACAGGCAGTATGTCGGCGTTGGTCTCCAACATATTTTTCGGTCAAGGTCCGTGGACGCCGTTTCAAATGTTCTCGTGGGGTATTATCGGTTTTTTGTCGGGAATTATGTTTTACGGGCGCAGATACAATATGCCCGTTTTGGCGTTTCTCGGAGTTTTCAGCGGCGTATTGTACTCTCTGTTGATGGACGTTTGGACAACGCTTGCTATGAGCGGAGAATTCGTCTGGCAAGAGTATCTGTTAAACGTAGCGTCCGCCGCTCCCGTAACGTTGGAATACGTCTTTTCAAACGTCGTATTCTTGCTTGTTTTGACAAAACCGTTTATGGAAAAGCTGAACAGAATTAAGGTAAAATACGACGTTTTCGGCGGTGGTCAAACTCGGGATATACTGTTGCGCGATATTGTAAAACCGAGCTTTCAAAAATCGAACAGAATACGCTGAAAGTAACTTTATTTGATTGAATTGTATATATAAAGTGTCGTTTATAGATAAAAACCTCGCAAATTGCTTTGCGAGGTTTTTTGATTTACGCGTTGATTTTTCGATTTGAAAGCAAGCGCTTTAGCGTCAGTTTGCGGTACCTGCGACGGGCACGTCAAAGAACTTGACGGCGTAAGGTCCTTCGTAGTTTGCCGATACGAATCTGTATTTCGAGAAAAGCATTTTTTGTTGCGCTTCTATGAGATTGCCGTTTATGGAGCCGCCCGTAACGGGAGTGATTTTGCCGTTTTCGATGAGGTAGGCAAGACGAATTTCGCCGCCGAAGTGTCCCGTAAACGTGTCCATTTGGAAGTCGGAGAAAGCAACCGTCCAAAGGCAGGGCGTTTTCTTCATATCTTCAAAGGATACGCTGCCTTCGTTGGCGCACTTAATCTTTTCGTATACGCCCGTCGGCTCTATGCCGAGATAACGGCAGAACGGGGTGCTTCCGTGTATTGCTTGAAGTTTGCCGTTTTCGATAACGTCAAGGTTTTGCATCTTTATGCCGTCGCCGCTGAACGGACGTGTGGCAATCATAGTCAAATCGAGTGCGTCGCCCTCGACTTTGCCTTGTACGCCGTCGTCTTTCTTCCAAGAAGAATATCCCGGATAAATCATATCCGCCGCAGACTTTTCGGTGTAATACGAGAGGACTTCCGCAAGATTTTTGCCGCTTAAAATCACGTCGTATTTTCCGCTTTTGAGCGTTTTTTGAGCGCAGGCTCTGTCGTAAACGAAATCGAGATATTCCTTAACACCTTGCTTGAGAGCGTCGGTATTTACGTCGTCGTATTCAAACTGATTGATGAGTTCGACGTCGTCGGGCGCCTTGCATTGTACGACGTAGTCGCCCTTGCAGGTCGCGTCCGTAAACGATACGTCCGTACCTTCGGAAGTGAGAATGTGACAATAAAGTTTGTGACAAAACACTTCGGTCGAATTGATGTATGCGTGCTTGTTCGTGTCCGCAGAGAAGATGGCTTCAGCCATTTTGCCTGCGCTTTGAGCAAGCGGAGCGGTGGCAAGTTCGTTGTGTTTTTCAACGGTGTCGGAAACGACTTTCTCGGTCGGCGCGTAATACGGATTCATTGCAAATTGCGCCGCGAAATACGCGTCTTGAATTTCCTTTTTAATCTCGTCGTATGTCATAGACGGGTTGATGTTTGCACCCGTGTCTCCGACAAGTTTTTTGCCGTCTTTTTCGCCCTCTCGAGATACGGTAACGACGCATTTGTGAGTGTCTTTTATACGTCTCGTGTCAAGATTGTGCTTGACGAAAAACAACTCCGCCGATTCCTCTTTGACTTCGTTTATTCTCCAGCGTTGAATATTTAATTCCGTCAATGCTTTTTTGATTTTTTCTATCATAATAACACCTCTCAACCAAGTCTGATGCGAGCCTTCATATAAGGACCGCCGTCGGATACTTTAACCCATTCCTTGTAGCCTTTTCCGCAAAAACCGCTGCCGCAAGTGACGAGGGAAGAACTCATCATACTTACCGATTTGAGCAAATCGGGAACGTAACCCGTAAGCACGATGGGGGAGAAAATCCTGCCGGTAAGTTTGCCGTCTTTTATCTCTCTCGCTTTTGTGACCATACATTGAATACCCCAGTTTTTGGGGTCCTCCATACCGCTTGAGGGAGATTCGAGCAAGAAGCCGTATTTTATCGAAGCAATCATATCTTCGGGAGTTACGCCTTCTTTTGCGCCCTCGAAATAAGTGTTGGTCATACGGGTATAAACTTTGCGCTCGTAACTTTCGCGTCTGCCGTTGCCCGTGGGCTTTACGCCGAGACGACTTGCGGAAAGCGCGTCGCACATACCGCGTTTCAAAATACCGTTTGAAATGACAACCGTATCTCCCGTGAACGTGCCTTCGTCGTCGAACCAGCAAGTTGCGGTATCGTCAACCGCATTGCCGTCGTGCATAGTGACGAGGTCGCTTGCGACTCGCTCGTCAATGAAATTCGATGCAAGCGCTCTGTCTTTTACGAACATATCCATTTCAACGCCGTGTCCGAACGCTTCGTGGACTATCATACCCGTGGTATCGGGGTCGCAAATGCAGTCGTATTCTCCGGGAATCATCGGTTCGCTTTTCAAAAGCTCAACCGCTTCGGCGGCTACCGTCAAAGCATAGTTGTCCATCTCGTCAAGAAGCTCCGCTCCGCCGAGGGTGGAGAAGCCTTTGTATGCGTCCAAAACTTCCTCTCCGCGTTGAGACATTGCCATAATCGCGCCGTTGGTGTACATTACGGTTTGGTCGAGGTCTCGATTTTTGGATATAAACAGTTTTCTGAACGCTCTATACGAAATCGTCGCGATTGCGTCGAGTACGCCGTCCACCGTCAACGCTTTGTTGCGTATTTGTTCGAGACGTGCCAATATCGCTTCGTCGCCGAGTTCTTTGGGATTGATTTTGTATCCGCCGACCTTTTTGAGAACCGCAGGTTCGTCGCACGGAATAGGGGTGGGAAGCGGCGTTATTCCGCTCGGGATATTTTTTGCCTCTTGCGCTATGCGCTCGCTCATCGTTTTTACGATTTCGGGAATTTTGTCCTCGGAAAACTCGTTGAAGGAATATTCCGCACAACCCGTTTCGTCAAATACTCTCACGACGTAGCCCGAGCCACCGCCCAGACCCTTGTTGTTTATCCTTTTGCCCGTGCGGCTTATTCTCCAACCGCGATTTTCGTCCTCAACCGCCAGCACGGACGCATAGGCGTACGTCTTGTCGAGTTCGGCGATGAGTTTTTTGAGCGCAGGCTTGATTTTATCAAGTTTTTCAAACATAATCCGTTCTCCTTTTATAGATTTAGAAGAATTCCGTTTCGTCCGTTTGTCGTTCGATTCGGATTCTTCGATTCAAATTTCAAGTATATTAGCATATATAGGTACATTATTAGTCCAACCGCAAGATTTGTCAAGTTAAGCGAGTTTATAAAATGACATCGCTTTTATCAAATAGCGTGCAATATGACCGTGGGGCATAGCCGCACCGAATGGGCGGAGTAGGTAGATGTACCGCTTATTTACTAAGCAATCAATCGTATTTTTGATAAATCAAAAATATTGCTATAACCAGATTTTATTTTAAGCAGAAGGTATCTAAAGCTTTTAGAACGTATTATAGACAGACGAGTTAAAAAGTCATAAAAGTAGGGAAGATAGAATATATCCCTAACAAATAAACCGTTAGATTAAAATTTGCAATCTAACTAAAGCCGAGAGAACAATTTATAAATTTCTCTCGGCTTAACTTTTAATTCAATAAATTTTATAATGACTTAATATTTCACATATTTCATCATCTGTCAAGGCCTCATTACTTTTCATGCTCTTGAAATCTTCTTTCATTTTCAAAAGTTCTTTATCCGATAATTCAGCACCTGTAAAATACTTCAATAAATATTCTATTAGCGTTCCATTTGATGATGTAATCATTTTTTTGTTTATAGGATTCCAAACTATGAATTTCCATAATTCAGAATCCATTTCAAGATTAAGCATGTTCATTGTTTGCATAGTTGCTTCCATATCATGATTTTTATCGTACAAATCTAATGCACACAAAACAAACGGCTTCTGACCTATAGGTCTAAACAACAGATTCCCACCATTTTTGTTCCGATACGTTAATGCTGGTTGTTCATTAACTTTTGTTGCCAAATACTGTTTAATTACATCAAGATTTTTCGAAAAATCTGACCAATATTTATCGACAAAACATAAGAATGTGTTTATCTCTTCTTCATCTGGTCTCACGCGACAGTATTCATCAATTTTTCTCTTTCCTTTTAATTCTTTTCCGTCAAAAAATACTTGTTTGTCTTTCAAAAAGTATTTTAACAATTCTGTATTGCATTCGTATAATGAAATGATATTTGTAAATGCAACTTTATCCTTATCTGGGATTGCTTTTTGTTTGTGATTGTTCAACCTTTCTTCATGGAAAAGTTCATTGGTTTCAATGAGGTGCCTCGTTGCTATGGCAATAATATCATCTTCATCCAAAGCAATAATATCATTTAGCGTTACCGGTTTGGCATATCTATTTAATGTGCTAAACAACCTACGAGTTCGCTGCATACCTTGTTCCGTATTTTTATGACCAATTAATATTACGGGAATAGTTTCGTTATCAAACTTTCCATCCTGATTTTTTTGTAAGACTTCCTTTATTCCTTCAACTCGATGTTGTCCATCAACGGGGAATATGCTTTCTTTTCCGCTTAGTTCCAAAATGCCTAAATTATACTTTTCTTCATCACCATACTCTAGTTCAATTTCACGCCATTGTGGATCTCCGTCATATACTGCTAATACTAAGGCGTTAAAGAAATGCTCTGGCTGTTTTTCTATATATGCCGCTATGCGTTTTACGTTATCGGTCAAACTTCTTTGAATCATATTATTTAGTGAGTTTGATTGATGTAATTCTTTATCAACTTTTTTAACATATAGACTTACTTCTTTATAAGTCAGCCATGTTAAATAATATATCCAGTTGCCTGAGTTTTCTCTAAATGCAATTTTATTCATTTTAATATCTCCAAACTATTGTAGTCCAGCGGCTTTAACCGCTTTTTGTATTTTCTTGTCGGGGATTGCATCATTGCAATATGGTAAGAGTTTATTAATTAGTTCTTTTTCAATCAAATCTATTGTTTCGTTTGAACAGTCAAGCTCTAAATAACTACAGTACACATCTTCGCTCCATTGTTGAAACATGGTGGTGATTTTAGGCCTATCATAGTTAGGCGCAACGTAGCCATAATACTCCGTTATCCTTTTTCGTAGATTTTGATTATTTGTATAGCGCGCTCTTCCTATATACATAACTATTCGGTGATTTTGAGGAATTATTTCTGGGGAAATATAGAAAAGATATATTCCCCCGCTTTTGTTATTTATTCTTTTTATTTCTGAACTGCGTTGAACCCCATCAAAAAATTTAAATGATTTCCATTCTGCTTTTTTGACTATATCCAAAACATCTTCATCTATTTTGTGCCAAAGATGTGATGGTAATTCAAGTAGTATTTTTCTTGCATTAAATCCTGAAATCACATCCATCATCGAAGTATCTAACATAATTACCTCTTAGTTACATTTGATTGGCAAACGAATCATTGTAATCTTGATAATAATTATCAATCATTTCGGCTATATTTTCAATGTAATCCTCTTTGGTTGTGGCATTTTCAGTTATTTCATCATATAACCATTGAATACCGCCTCGGGCATAGCTGTTAAACAGTTCCATTCCCTTTTTTACATATTCAGCATCAGTATCGTATCGAAAAGCCAAATCTATTCTATCCTCGGCAGATAATGACGAATCATTAATAAGTTGCATTATCCTATATAGTACTTTTAATTTTTCCTGTTCGCTAATAACTGCATCAGCAAAGATAGTTGCTGTATCAGCTATTGAATTGTCCGTTTGGGTTTTTAATTTTTTTGCCAATCCGATAGCAACTCCAGCAATATAAACATCTACATGCCGTCTAAGAACAGCAGCGCATGGAGCTGATTTATTTAGTTGCAGCGTTTTTGCAGATAAAAACTTTAAATATGAAGCATGCTTTCCTGATAATTTAATCTCGCCATCAAACATTGTTACACCCTCCTTATTGCCGAATAAGTATCGGAGTTATTTACTTTTTCAATATAGTAACTTGCACCAACTCTGTAACCCATAGTTTTTTCCGCATAAGCCCAGTCTTTCTTCATTACTATAAGTATAACTTGTTCCGCGATTTCAGGCAATATACTAGAAATGTTGTTTATATGTATTTCGTCAACATTTGAAAACGGTGCATCCATAACTATGGGATATGGTTCTGTGGTATGAATATCTGGCTCGTTTGGGAATGGTGACTTTTCAACTAAACGGGCCCTATTACGAGCCAACTCTACAAGACCGGTGATGAAAGAAAAATTCTTTACTGCCTCTAATCCTTTTGACTCGTCTGTATTTATTTTTTCATCGCCTACACTAGTTATCAATTGTATATGATAATTGTCGTCAATCGTTATTTGTCTTGTTCCATGGTACATTTTTTTAAAGATCTTATTCACACTTTCCAGTAAATCTTGTTTTACTTCAACTTCTTGTTGGTCATAAGTATCTTTAAACCACTTATAAACAGCCGTCGCATATTCGATTTCTCTTCTTAATAGAGCATTGTGTTCGCATTGCGCAGAAAGGCTATCAATAAGTTTATTTGTATCTTCAATTTTCTTTTTCAAGGCTTCGATGTCTGATTCGGTATTGCCATACTGTTTAATCTTATTCTCAAGAGTATGCTCGTTAGCATTATAGTCAGCTTCTATTTGTGATGTGTTAACAGAGCCCAATTCCATTATTTGCGCACTTATAGATTTTAGTTCGTCGACAATTTCACCAAGTCTTCTTTGGTCTCTTCGAATGCTAATATAATCTGAACTAATAGTTTCATTAAGTGCTGCGCTTGCCTCCTGAGAAGCAAGCAAATTACAGGTTTCCTTAAAAGAACGCACCATTGTGCCAATATGTTGAGGTGGCAAAAGACTTTTTTCATACTCTATATTCTCAATTGCGCCTTGATTCTTAGTTAAATCACAACCGCAAATGCATCTTCCACGTTTTAGAATATAATCTATTGCCTTTGCATTCATCTCGGGTATACCATCTATTTGTTTGTTTGAAGCTGCCAAAACTTTTTGCGCTTTCCCCAATAACGGTTGTATGAAGAAAGAATAATAGTCGCGATTAAAATCAGACAAAAAACGCTCTTGTGACTCATTTATTCTATATTCAGCGCCGCTTTTGCTTATGGTTAGTTTGTCGCGTTGATTTTGTAACGTTCTCACATTTTCGGTTCCTCTAAGGATCTCAGAAAGTCTTTCTCTTTCACACTTTGCATAAGCAATCTCCGACTCAATCTGTAATAATCTGTTTTTACAATCTTCAAGCTTGGAAATATATCGTTCTAAATCCTCTTGATATTTCTTTGTTTCAGAATCGCTATTTCCGCGCAATTCAGATTGTAATTTTCTAATAACTGAAGAAGATTTATTTGGGTCCAAATGATCTACTGCAACCTTTGCGACATCTAGTCCCATCAAGCCACGAACCGCCGACACAACGTCTTTTTTATTGTTAATATCTTGTATTCTTTCTCCATCAAAAAAGAAATAATCCGACAATCCCGCGGGGAGAATCTTATTGATGGTATTCTGGCATTCGTATGCCATAATGGGAAAACTGTTGCCATTAGACTCTTTGAAAGAAACAGATAGAGAAGTCCTCTCGCCTCTAACCCTATTACTCTGTGGTACTCTTGAAAAGCGCTGAGCGCGAACAATAGTGTATTCCTTGTCCTCGTGTTCAAGAACAATTTGCACACGAACTATAGCATATCCGTTTTCAGGAAGAGAAGATGCTACTTCTGAATTAAGCAACATATCACGAGACTTAAAATTGGTTGTTTCATACAAGCACCAATTAAATGCCTGAACGATAGTTGTTTTTCCGCTGGTATTTACGCCCAATACAAGAGTAACATTTTTATTGGGATCAGTCGAAAACTTGATAGTGTTTTCATTTTTATATTGACGAAAATTTTGCAGTGTAATTGACTTTATTATCATTGCTCATCCTCCATTCTAACGTACTCATCAATGATTTTTCTGATGCGTTGGATCATCTCGTTATCAGTTAGCTTTCTTGTCTTGTGATTCTCATGTTCAATTTTAAAGATTTTGAACTCCAGTTTCCCCAATAAAGCTTGATCTAATTCTTTTTTCTCATTCAACTCGCTCATATTCATCTCCTATCAAGTATAAATTGTATTTTTCCGTCAACAGACGTATTACCTCGGTAACATCTGAGGGATTCTCTGATAATTCTTGGAAATCTCTCATCCTTTCAACTTCACGTTTTACCAACGAAAGCTCTGCTTGCACTGAACTTGGGTACGAGTATTCATTTAACGGGCGGGGAAGGGTTACAAAGTCATAAATAGTTGCGTAAGTTTTACCTTGTGCCTTCCTCAAAACACGTCCACGCCTTTGAATATATTCTTTGGGGTTGGTACTACTTGCAAGGATAAAAGCCGTTTCTATTCCAGGAATATTCATGCCCTCGTCTAAACATTTTATTGCAACTAAAGCTTGTATTTCACCTTTTGAAAATTCGTTTTTGATAAGTTCTCGACGTTTGCTATCTTCAGCAGAAGTAAATTGCGTGACTTTCATTTTTAACGTGTTTCCTAATAGTGACGTTACCTCATCAATTTGTCGTTGTTCAGCTGAATCTATATCGTCATTAGATAAATACTCGCTTTCAACTTTGGTAGCTCCACAATAGACTAACAAATGATTTTTGTCTTTATACTTTTGTATAACTTCATTTAGAGCATTTACTTTTTCTTTTGCGCCTGCAATAATACGTGCCCGTTTAATTAGTAATCGCTCGGCAGATTGAGGCAAATCGTCTCCATGAGGTATTTTCTTTAAAATGTTTGCGACTTTATCTGTTATTTCACAGTATTCGTGCAACTCATCCTCTGTAAATGGAACCAAGACAGGATAATAGTAGTATGGAGTCAATTTGTTCTCATTTATGGCTTGTTTAAGAGTGTATTCAATGCATTTTTCGCCAAAATAATCAAATAAACGTTGTGTTCCATACTCGTCATGATGCCTATTTATTGTCGCGGACAAAGCCAATCTATAATTGAACTTTTCGCTCATACAAGCTAATTGCTTTTTCGCTCCAAAATTATGGGCCTCATCGACAACTAAACAAAAATCACCATCCATCTTAGCAATTTCGTTTTGCATTGAAGGTGTTACAAATGTAGAATTTGTCGTAATAACACAAAAGTTATTGATTATTCCCATTTTATAATCTTCAATAGTATCCTTTAATTGTTTCTTCCAATTATATCTTGAGTAACATATTAAAGGTTTTACTCCGAAAACTTTTATATCGTCAACCCATTGCTCAACCAAATGTTGATAGGGGCAGATTATTAGAACGGCTAAGTGATTTTGTAGTTTAGCAGATAGTTTTGACAAAGCACCCAATGCAGTATAAGTTTTCCCTGTGCCGGTTGCCATATCAAAAATACCTCTTCCACCTTTACTAAGCCAAGTTTCAATAGCATCATCCTGATATTTATGCAAATGAATCGAAGATGGAATATGGAAGAATTCGACTTTATCCCCAACTTCATCTCGCGATGCAGCATCAAGTATAATATCTGTTTTTTCCACCTTATATGAGTTTAATCTTTCAATTGCGACTTTAGGGAAAGGAATAACTTCCATCGCAGTATCCAAATTCTCCCATAAATTGTCGAAGGCGTTCTCTTTTATGTTGACTCTATCATAGTCCTCATCGCGCCAACTGCAAAATACATCTATTGACTCATAATTCTGCAATAAACCAGAGTACGTTTCATTCATTGAGCCAGTAAATGCAACTTTATTTCCTTCAGAGTCAATAACAATGCCTATTTTTTCATGGAATATGCCTGCTGAATTAGCATTGATTTTGAATGCGACTTTGATATCTAAAACGCCTTCAGCTATGAGATTTGCAAGCAAGTTTAGTTTGCGGAATTCGGTTTTATTTTTGGGCTCATAAAAGTCGCGGAGTAGTGCTCTTTCTATCACTTCTTCGCGAGTTTTATATCCCAAATGGATTGACTGAATATCTTCTTCGGTCAATCTTGGCGATACAATAAGCTCCATTTTTCCTTGTTTTTCGACAAGGTGTCTTAAACCTATTGCCATTTCATATAAAGCAGCAGAATTAAAGAATCCGACAGCCCTTTTATACATAACAGCATTGCTTAAAATGGGAACGTAGAAGTCATTTATCACATCACATTTTAAGTTTCTGTATTCCTTGGCAATGTGTAAATCGCTAAGTGCCATATATCCTCCTCATCATATTAGTTCTTCTGTTAATGACGACAATACTTCGGTAAGCCTGTCAAAATCGTTATCTTTTGTTAGGCACGATATACTAAAACGAACAAGACCTTCAGGGAAAGAGCCGATATATTCGTGTGCCATTGGAGCACAGTGCAACCCTGTTCTTACAGCTATGCCCCGCTCTGCAAGAATCCGACCAAACTCATCCGACGTGAATCCGTTTACTTTGCACGAGATGATACTTTTTGATTTATCAACAGGCGTTTCAATTTCAAGAAATGAAAATGTATTTAACACCGAAGATAATCGTTCATAGTTTTCATTTTCTTTTCTTGTTGCAAAGTCGCGGTTATTTATCAACCATTTAACGGAATAATTCAACCCCACGATAGACAATAGGTTTAATGTTCCGGCCTCAAAGCGTTCTGGGAGAGTATCAGGCATATCGTGATTAGCAGAATCAATTCCAGTGCCACCAAATATGAATGGCTTTAATTTTGTGTTCTTATTGCAGATAAATCCACCAATGCCAGTTGGACCGAGCAGTGTTTTATGTCCTGCAAAAACGTAAAAATCCACAAAATGGAGATCACAATCCGACACGCCACATGCTTGCGCTGCATCTACTATCATAATTGAGTTGTTAAGTTTTGCAAGTTTTCCTATTTCTACAACGGGAGCTTCAATACCTAAAACATTACTTACTTGTGAGGCAATAACAAGTTTCGGTTTGTCTGTCTCCAAATTTGTTTTGAACTGTTCTAAATCAAACGAGTATCTATCAGTTTTTTGCATCGGAATATATTTGATTTCTATTTTGATATGCTTTTGCAACGCATACAACGGTCTTAAAACGGCGTTATGCTCAAAATGTGAAATATAAACAACGTCTCCGTCAGTCAACCCAATACCAAAAATAATAGTATTAAGAGCAATCGTTGCCGATGGCGTAAACACGACTGTTTTATTTTCGGGAGCATTAACTAAAGATAATAGGTTTTCGCGGGTATCCGTCACAATTTTGCTGCTTGTTACTGCAGAATTATATATACCTCGTCCCACATTTGCCCCGTTAGACACCATAAAATCAGCCATGTATTCGTACATGCCATCGGGCTTTGTATATGTAGTTGCCGCATTATCAAAATATCCGATCATCATATTAACTCTTTCAATATTCTAAACAAAATTTGCCTTTTTTCATCACTCGATATTGCACCGCCAAATTCTTCAAGTGTAGACGTAATATCATTATACAAAAATTGTCCTTTTTCCGTATATTCGGTTGCATCAAACTGTTTTGTAACTTCCGATCCGTTCTCGTCAGTATACATAATCTTATAGCCTTGAGTCGCACCATTATCTTCAATTTTTTCATCGTACTTCTTTATTTCTTTGACGACATTATCTAATTCTGCCATATAGCAAGACATAATTTCGTCAGTAAAATCACTC
This sequence comes from Christensenella sp. UBA7588, assembly GCA_002478945.1. Lineage (GTDB taxonomy): Bacteria > Bacillota > Clostridia > Christensenellales > CAG-917 > CAG-475. The sequence continues at coordinate 96,861 of DLKM01000001.1, read as the reverse complement.
ATGCGAAGGTTAAACAATGCTCTGCCTATTGTTTCAATCAACTTAAATTCGTCATTATTGGGATGCTTTGCAATATCCAAGAACATGCTTGCTTTGCCGCTAAACAAGTGTTCTTTTGTCGTTTCTTTAAGGTCATCGTAAAAATTAGCGATAACCGAAGATAAACTGTCGCTTGCTTTTGCGCCAAAGAGATTTTTTATTTCCTTGGCAAGTTTAAGATGGATATTCCTATACGTTGTGTTTATGTCTTGGAATGCACGGCGTAAAGAAGAAATAAGCCTTTCATAGCCATTATTTCCAAAAATCTTAAACAACTGTTCAAACAGGAATTCGTGAGAGTTAAGTTCAGGACTGCTTAAGGCGTTTCTAAACTTAATTACACTGGTGTTCATATCGGATATGGTTCCATCTATATTGCAAACTTTCTTAGTGACTACCTCATACTTTGTTAATTGCAAATACCACCTGCGCATTGCCTTAACAATGTATACGAAAGAGCCGTTAATCTTGTCCGAAGAATTAACAAATTGAGAGAATATATCTTCCAGATTAGCGATATATATATCTTTTTGTTCGTCCCATTGTTCGAGAATAAGCGAATAGTCATTCGGCTGATACTCTATGTCGCACAAAACGCTTGCGGATAAAGGCAACTCTTTTCCTTTTTTGGAAAGAGTTATATGGTCTTTGTATTGAGAAACAACAACCGCTATATAAATGGGAATAACTCCCATTTTAAGACCGTATCCATAGTCGGGTAGAGTTAGAACATCATACAATTCACCGAGATTATTATGACGTGATAACGATGATTGAAAAATATGAGTTCTTATCTCAGCAAGAATCTGTCTTATTTTCTTGTCGTCACATTCGATTTCCAAATGTGGCTCATCATCACTATTGATAAATACGCCGGGAATCACTAATGCGCTTCTAAGAATATTAAGCTCAGGTCCATTTCCAATAAGACCCATATCTTTCTTGAAGTTTCCCATAAGAATTGCCGTCAATATCTTATTTCTTGCATTTTTAATTGTGGCACTAATTTGGTTTTTGTTTATTAAATCATTTACAATTTTTGGAGTACGATAGTAAATTACCGACATTATGCCTGACAACAACTGAGAAAGCTGGGCTTTTCGGTATACTTCTTGCTTAACACCATAGAAATAAACGTTGGAAAGATTTTTATCAAATCTTACATAAGAGTTATCAATAAAAGAGTTTACTACATTCTGTCTATCTTCCAAAATATAGTTCAATTCTTCCACAAGTTCTAGCTCTTTACCTTCATACTGTTTTTTTAAGCTAAGTATTGCTTGGTAGTTTATAGCAATACTATCGCTATCGTAGCAATCTTTGGGCAATATAAATACAGCTCTTTTATTATGATTGCTTGAGATAAGGGATATAGCACTCTCTAATTCGGATGGTGTTCTAACTAAAACAGCAAAGACAACGCCATCGGCTTTTGTATCTAAAACAAAGCCTTCAGTTTGAATGTTTTGCAATTCGAAGCAATCAATAAAACGAAAGTCAAAATAACGAATGACTTCATTTTCATCATTGTATTGCACCGGATATAGATATTTGATTTCGCAAACATCATTGAAAACATCTTTTGCTTTCGTAGAGTTCTCTATTTTATAAGCTTCTTGTTGGATAAGCCCCAAAACGTCATGGCCGCTACCTTCCGTAATACGCACATAGGGTTTATAGAGCAATTCAATAAGAAGATGCGCCTTTTTAAGCGTTTCTTTTGCAGCCTCTATATCGCCCCAGCGATAATTTACGGAATAGATTTCGCAAATAATATCCCAACTTGGCGGAATAATTTCAAAATCGTTTACACAATAGATCAATGCGATTGTTTTTACAATTTTTTCAGCTAAAGGATTGTCGTATTCTTTTAACTTTGATAGAGCCGCAGTGGTAATTTGCCATTGCTTTTTTACATTACTACCATAAGGCTCACCCTTTAACAATTTTTCAAAGTAATCATAGATGTAATCAGGTTCGATTATCGGAAAACTCGAATTTTCTGTACGCAAAAAATACGGCACAGAATAACGTTCCGTAGAAGAAAGGAATGTAAAAATTGTTCTTTCGTTTTGTGCTACGAGTTCGGAGATTTTAGGTAGCAACAAAAGTGTATACGGGTGCAATGGATAACATCTGAGAGCAAAATCTTCTACATTTTCGTCATTTAATGCCGTAAAAGAATGATCTCTTTCTATTACCTTTTTCAATGCTGCAAATTGCTCGGAATGCTGTTCAACGTATTTTTCAAAGAGTTTTTTATCTCTGTTAAGAACCGTTGCGACCATATCATAAATTTCAGATTCATCGTTGTTAATTGAAATAGACTTGAATCTGTTTGATACGGCTTTCCAAGCGTCAACTTTATTCTTATCCAGTTTGCCAATGTAGTTCTCTATGCTTTTATGAGAAATAAGCATTACGTGTAATTGCTTTAACCCGCTGCGATTACATTTTTCGGCAAAGTCTTGAATCAGTTTAATATCCATTGCGGAAGATTTATCTACACTTCCTTCAAGGAATTTACCAAATTCATCATAAACAACAAAAATGCCGTTATATCCGAGAGGTTTCAGTTCGTCAATAACACTTTCATAGACACTAATTACATCTGAACCGGCAAGAGGATTAAATTCGCTGCCGGATGTGAGAGATGGATATATCCTAACAAATAGTTCATACCGGCTTTGATCATAATCTTTAAGAGCTAAAACAAAAGATTCACCGCTTTGTCCGATTTTATTTTCAAATGATTTATACGTTTCCGGAAAATCATTTTTCCACGCCAATACTTTAGAAACTGCAGCATCAAAGAATGTTGATGGCATAATATTGGCAAGATTCGCTTGTTGCAATGCTGAATTGAGGCTTTGTAACAAAGTAGACTTAATGTCTAAGCTATTTGCATTAACGATTACAGGAAGAAGTCTTTTCCTAGAATCTAAATAATCACAAATATTCTTTGCCAAATCAGGGTTTTCAATTTTTGCCTTTTCGATGGCAGTAGAAAACAAGGCCTTATCTCGGCCCGCCAAAAGAGCAAGTATGTAAAGAATTAAATGAGATTTACCTTTTCCGTAAGAACCTGTAAGAATCCTTGCGCGGTCGGTAGATTTCTTATCTGTACTCGCAAGAATATCCTCGATAATTTGCAATGAACTGTTAGAAGGAATATAACTTCTAATTTTCTTATCATCGTAAATATCGTAGGCGATATTAACAGAGTATTGAAAGCCCTCTATAGGGGATATGATTTTACCCAAATTACTCATTTATGTTTACCCCATTTATCGCTTGATAATAAGAAACAATAATATCGTAAAAATCATATTGTTGTTTCAACTGAATAACGTCGAGTCCTGCTGTTCTTACTATTTCGAGATAGCCACCTTTTTGTAGTTGCTCAAGATAATAGAAACAAGTCGCTCTATCAAGGTTAAATATTCTTCCAACGTTACATTCTTTATTGAGCAAGTCTGTTATCAGAACTTCTTTTTTCTTAGAAATATAGGCTTGTTCACTTATAACTGCAAGAATTATGAGCGGATGTATCGCATCTCTATCTGGCGTATGCTTTTTATAGTCTTTATTGTCAGATACTTCAATCAAGTGCAAGTCTGTTAAAGGACATTCATTTATATCTTCAGGAGATACATCTTTGCCTTTTGAACAATAAGTTTTTATTATGCAGTCAAACTCATCGCCAAGCATTTTTTCCGAGCCATCATAATAGTATTCTGTATTTAAGAATTCAGATAGTTCTCTTATAAACAACTGCTTGTCGAAAGAATTGATTTTGAATATATTAAAGAACCAATACCACGCTGTTGCTAATTCCTCATTTTTTGCAAGCATATAGTGAAGGAGCCAGTTAGTACCGTCTTCTTCGTAATATTTATCATACTCGTCGATAATTTCACCCAAACGAGTTAATTTTTGTACTTTTTGATTACCTTCGGATACTTCTTCCATAATACCGACGGCGGTCATCCAATATCTAAGTGATTTTACCATGTTTGTTCCTATTCCGAGAATATCACATGGATTTATGTTTTTATCAGTAAATAAACGCGGATAAACAAGAATGTTTTTAACACCCTTATGGATCCAGCCTTTTCTTATGCTAAAAGTTTCATGAGCTCTTATCTTCATATTAGTCCTCTTTCGATTTTAAGAACCTATCCATCAAGCAACCGCCATCAAGATATTTTGGCGTAACGCATTTTTTACAATGTTTACATACATTTTCATCGATTTTATAAATCCCTAAGGAAATGGAAATTGCTCCATAAGGACATACAGATTCACATTTCAGGCACTGTCTGCAAGCGTTGTATTTTCGTACTTGATACGACGCCATGCGTTGTAACGCATCGTGGTCTGCGACATTCATAGTGCGAATCTTTACAGCATAATCATATCCATTCTGAGTAAACGGTTGAATGGACATAATTGGTACATTAGTTCGAATATCCAAAACCATAACCTCATGTAAAAGCTTTCGTCCCAGCTCCTTGCTTACTTTTCCAAATGGAACAAAAAGATAGTAAAAGTCATCCGTTATGGGTTTGTTTAGTTTGTAAATTTTTGCATGATCTTCCGCTGTACAGTTGGTATATCTGATTTTTACGTCTTCGGCTGCAGCCAATCCGTTTCCACCTTGTCTTGCTTTCCAAAAACCGTCATCGACGTACACTTCAGGATCTGGTTTACCAAGACGTTTCGCGAATTCAATTAAATAATCACGCCACTTTTTTGCCCTGTCAGGCATATATACTTTAGCCAACAACTGAGAACGGATTGTATTATTGGGGCAACACCAACAACCAACGCGGTCATATCCTAAACGATAGGCATCGTTAAAATCGACATCCTCAGCGAGCATATAAAGCCACACCTCAATATCGGTCCAGTAAAAAATAGGGGCAGCAACGGTTTGTTTTTGTATTTTAACATTTGCCCCGTTAGCGACTCTATCATATTTGCTACGGCTGGCGGACTCATGCTTACGAATACCATAAAAGGTAAGTATTTTTGAATCCTTAAACATAGAATTCAATACTTTAGTAATCGGTCCGGTTTTGAACATAGTGCAACACCAGCGCATCATTCTCGCCGGAGGGCCAATCTCATCGCATACGGAATAAAAGTCTTGCTCTTTATTTTTAGCCGTTTTTACGATTGCCATCGGATTGTTTTTGCGGAATCTGCTTACATATTCATATGTGGTCGGAAATTCTAATGTCGTATCTCCAAATATATGAACTATGCTCGGATCACTCAATGCTCTTGTTACTATATCCGCCACAACGGTTGAGTCTTTTCCACCTGAGAAAGAAATTACCAATTTATGATTAGGAAACCGTTTCACTTGCTCAACAACAAACGAAGTAGCTTCGTTTTTTATTGAATCCAATCTTTCTCGATTGCAGTCGATAAAAGTTTTGATATTTTCATCGAAAAATGAATAATCATTTTTGTCTTTATACTGAGATAATGTTTCTACAACTTTTTCTACATCTATCTTTTTAAGTGTTTCAATAGAAAGATTTGCTATTTTCCCATCTATGTAATAACGACTACCAGATGCCCATACCGAAGAATTTATAAAAGCAAGAGGAGTGCCCTTTATAACTTCAAGTAACAACCGTTCTTCAGGGAAAACCGGTCTTAAGTCTTTTGCAAGGTAACGAATGGGCTTTCCGCAAGACGGACAAATCATCGGAGAAGTGTCTGATAACTCGCGTATTATTGGAACACGACAAGAATCACACCAATACAATTCTATTGGCGTGTCTTGCTGTGTTTTGCCGCCACAGACTTCACAGACATCTGAATATGAAGTTTTGTTACAATTTGCACACCACATATGTTATTCCTTTATTTCAATTCCACAAGCATTGCAAAAAGCTTCAAACTTTTTCTCAGTTAGAAATGAAGGGTTGATAACACCGTTTTCCCATCTATTGATTGTTACGTTAGACACACCCAACTCTTTAGCAAGATCTTTTTGGCTTATGAGCAAAACACCTCTAACATATTTCACTTTCTCGGCAAATGTCATCGATACACCTCGAATTAAAATGATTTAACTCATTTTAACATAAATTAACAGCAGGTGTCAAGATAGATACAATGTAATTTACATTAGTCTAAAAGATGCGATTACCTTTTATTACCAAGATCTTATCATTTTACACGTCTCAAAAATAGGACATTAAAAATGATAACAGACACAAAAACATAAGAACTTTTTGCCTGTTGGACGTGCAGTAGTTTTGACACAAGAAGGTACAAGCATAAAAGAAAGATTGATTAAGCTTGAAAACGATAAAGCCGACATGGAAAAAGAAATAGCGAATGAAGAAAACAAATTGTCACTTGATTTATCGCGAGATGAGGCAGAAAAATACCTGCGAAAAGCATTAAGCGCATCACCAAAACACTCTTGAATAACTTATTCGATAGAATAATCGCTTATTAAGGAACAAAGATTTGTGTTTGCCAATAAACTATAAAATGTTTGATAAAAATAAACCATCCGCTCCTGTAAGTGCGACAGGTGCGGATGGTTATCGTGTGGTGGAGACAATAAGACTCGTCCAACAGCGAGCGAAAATGCTTGCATTTGGAAGCGAAGCGTGCAATATGACCGTGGGGCATAACCGCACCGAAGGGGCGGAGGCGGTAGACATACCGCCGAGTTCGAGTGAGATTGGAAACAGCGACAAAAGAAAAACCCTACTAAACAGTAGGGTTTTCGAATTGTTGGTGGAGACAATAAGACTCGAACTTATGACCTCTACGATGTCAACGTAGCGCTCTAACCAACTGGGCTATGCCTCCAAAGCAAGAGTTATAATACACTAATCCTGATTGTTTGACAAGTGTTTTGCGATATTTTGGAAAAAAATTGATTTATACGTTTGCGTGTGTTAGAATGTTGCTATGAATAAGAAAAAGTATAACGTTATTATTATCGGCGGAGGCGCGGGCGGACTGTTTTTGGCGGCGCAACTGCCGACCGCTTTATCGGTGGCGATTCTCGAGAGCAACGACCGCGTCGGCAAAAAATTGCTTGCGACGGGCAACGGCAAGTGCAATCTTACCAATCTCGATATGAATATCGTCCATTACAACAAGCCGAATTTTGTGGAAGATTTTCTCGATAGATTCGACGCGCACGATACCATAGCGAGTTTTGAGAGAATGGGCTTGTTGACCAAAGTCATCGACAAGCGCGTATATCCGTACAGCGAGTGCGCGGCATCCGTTCTCGACGTTTTGCGAGCGGCGGTTGAGCGCAACGGCGTCGACGTATACACGGCGCACGTCGTAAATTCCATAGACGCTTTTCACGACGCTTTTACCGTGAGCGGTGTGGTACGCAAGGAGAATATGCCCAACGAGGCGTTTTCCGTCGAAGCGGACAACGTGGTGCTTGCGACGGGTTCGCCTGCCACGTTCGGCAAAAACAGCTTGTCGCTTTTCAAGGCTCTCGGACATACGTCGAGAGATTTTACGCCATCCCTTGTGCCTATTCGCACGGACAAAGAGCCTCTCAAGGGGCTTCAGGGCGTCAGAGTCAAAGCGGGCGTTCGCATCGGTTACAGATACGAAACGGGAGAGGTGCTGTTCAAAGATTTCGGAGTGAGCGGAATTGCCGTGTTCAATCTGTCGAGCGAGATTGCCAGAGGCAGAGCGAAAGCGGGAGATATGCTAACGATAGACTTTATGCCCGAGTATTCCAAGGCGGAAGTCGAGGAGATATTGCGCAAACGCGACAACAATTCAACGGTGGCGCAACTGCTTACAGGCACTTTCCACAGCAAGGTGCAGGAGCGAATAATATGGGCTGCGGGATGCAACGCGAGCGACCTTGCGGCAAGCAAAATCGGCGCGCTCGCAAACGCCGTCAAAAATTATAGATTTACAATCGAGGGTCTCGGAGACGCAAGCCTTGCGCAAGTTATGTCGGGCGGTCTCGATACGAGAGAATTCGACGAAAATCTTATGTCGCTCAAAGCGAAAAACGCTTATGCGATAGGAGAAGCACTCGACGTGGACGGAGATTGCGGAGGATACAATCTGCAATGGGCGTTTTCAAGTGCGAAGGCGGTTGCCGCCGTTATTGCGAAAAACAGTCTATAACGCATAAACGGCATTTTATATGCACAAAAACGATATATAAAGAGGTAATTATGGCATTTATCGATACGAACGAAACAACCGAATATGTAAAAATCGCAATGCAAAACGGCGGCGAAATGATAGTGGAACTTATGCCGTCGGTTGCACCGATAACCGTCAAAAATTTTCAGAAACTCGTAGGACAAGGCTTTTACGACGGACTTATTTTTCATAGAGTTATCTCCGGTTTTATGATTCAAGGCGGAGACCCGCAAGGCACGGGTATGGGCGGCAGCAAAGAGAATATAAAAGGAGAGTTCAGAGTCAACGGTGTGAACAATCCGCTCTCTCACGAAAGAGGCGTAATCTCTATGGCTCGCAGTCAGTTCTACAACTCCGCGTCGTCGCAATTCTTTATCTGTCACGCGGACGCAAAGTTTTTGGACGGACAATACGCCGCGTTCGGCAAAGTGGTTGAGGGTATGGATACGGTTGATAACATTGCGTCCGTTCAGACCGATTACAACGACCGTCCGCTCGCGGAACAAAAAATCAAAAAAGCGTCTTTTGTCAAAAAAGCGTAAGGAAACGACCTCGTCTCGAAAAGACGAGGTTTTTCTTTTTTTATTGATATTGTATGTTTACAAAACATTTGTTTTATTGTAAACTGACACTATGCGTTTAACGCAATACATAACGGGGGTAGTTATGAAAAAAATCATTTCGCTCGTCGTTGCGGTGCTTCTGATTGCGGTGCTTGCCGTGTCGTTGGTTGCTTGCGACGATAAAGACGGCGGCGGTAACGACGTCGACAAACTTACTATCGTTTATCTCGGAGACTCCATAGCCGAAGCTCTTATAGGTCCGTCTCCCGTATCGGAGAGGGATAACTACGGTTATTACGCTCTCGTCGGAAGAACGAACAATATGCGTTATTTCAATCACTCCATATCGGGACACCTTACCTCGGGCGGAATGATGGACAAAGACGCAGGCGACGGACTTTTGCAGATTGTAGACAGAGACGACGAAACCGCAACTCAAATCAAGACGCACATCACTCAAGCGGACGTAATTCACATTTCCGTACTTGGCAACAATATGTTGCAATTCAGCCTCGGCTCGTTGATGATGGAAATGGCTGACGTAGAACAAGAAATGACGGGAAGCGACAGGTGGTTCCTGTCTTGTTTCAGCGGCTATGAAAACGAGGCCGCGTTGCGTGCAAAATACGCCGACGACAAATCTTTGTTCGACTATTTGCACGACGGCGGAAGCGACGATATTATTCGTCCTTCTATGTGGTTGGACGACTACGGCAACGTTACGTTCGGAGACGAGTTCGACGGTAAAAACGCTTATACCAAAGACCCGACTTTCAATTTTCCGTCCACATATCAAAACATCGTTGACATCGTTGCGAGATTGAGACAGCTCAACCCGACTGCAAAAATCGTGTTCCAAAAGGTATACAATCCCGTTTTCGAGGGTACGTCTTTGTTAAAAGCCGCAGAATACAGCGCGCTTGCGGACAGAGGTTACGACACAATCGAAAAAGTGCGTGCATTGGCGCAAAAGTTGCTCAATTACCTCAACGGAATCGTAGACGAATACAACGAGAAGAACCCCGATATGCAAGTCGACGTTTTGGACATCAACAAGGTGTTTGACGATTACGCGAATACCGACGTTGACGAAAACGGCAAAGTCAATCTTACCGCAGACAGCCGCGGTCGTTCTCTCATTTATGCCGACTGGACGCACCCGTCAAATATCGGACACGCAATCATTGCAGGCGCGACGCAAAAGCTGCTCGAGCAATGGGGAATGGCGGACGTAAACGCCGTTGCCAACTACAAAGTTATCAAGTGCGACCAAATCGCAAGAATGTTTGCCTCTATCGACGGTTTCGATACGCAAGGCGCATACAACGCAATAAACGGCGCGAACACGTTTGACGAAGTGACGGCGGCGTACTTTGCGGCAATAGACGGCTATACGCCGATAAATTATTGAGGGGGACGATAAAATGAAAAAGAATTTTGTCAGAATATCCGCAATAATAATTGTGACGCTTGTGCTTTGCTGTTGCGTATTCGCGCTTGCGGCGTGCGATGAAAATGACGACAAATCGGGGAAATCCGATGCAAAACCTGCGCAATTCAACGAAAATACGAGATTTTATATCGATAACAAAACCACCGATTTTATGGGGCAAATCAACGGCGGAGAGGACGGCGAAAGCGGTTCGTTGAATATGATTGAGAATATCGCGCTCAATCAGGAACAAACCTATTTCGAGTTCGGCAAAGACGGTATGCTCCACGCGCAAGTGCAAACCAAAGACGGCTTGTTCGGGAATCTTGATTCTATTCTCGAAAAACTGAACTTGGACGTATCCGCTTTGCTCGGAAGTATAGACATTTCTCAAAGTTTGAGCTATTACGTCGAGCCGATGTTCCCCGGATTTACCGCAAAAATAGAGGCGGCGGATTTGAAGGGCGCGCTCGGACTTATTCAACACAGCCTCGGCTTCAACATCGACGGACTCGACTACGAGGACGAGGGCGTGAAAGAAGCGTTGCAATACGTCGCGCAAAACAAGTCGCTCCCCGGTAATTTGCTCTCGCTCATTCCCAAAGACACGGTTCTTCGACTTACGTTTGACACGCAATACGCAATAAGGTATCTCACGGGTTCCGACGGAAAGCAATATACCGCGATTTATCTCGGCTACAACGTCAAGGACAATCCCGACACCGAGCCTTTCGGAGTGTTTACGATGACGGAGGAGGACGGCGTTAAGAAACTGTGGCTTCGCCTCGAATTTATGGATATAAACATCGGTTTGAAAACCGCATAACGATTTTAACGCAGATATATCGCAAAACCGCTTGCAAGTCGCAAGCGGTTTTTCGTTGTTATTGACGCATCGTTTGCGTTCGAATTATCGTACGAACGTATTGAAAACGTATAAATCGCAAGATGTGTTACGGTTATTGAAAAATAAATAAATATTTTTTTATCTATATATTCGCAAACAAGTTGTGTTGAATTTGAAAGTTTGCTATAATTCCTATGAATTATTTTTTGGAGGCCCTTATGGGAAACGACGTTAATAAACAAAAAGTTTTGTTTACGGAAACGGTGCTTAGAGACGCAAATCAATCTTTGATTGCGACGCGTATGCCGTATTCCAAATTTGCCGACATTCTTCCGACGATGAACCAAGCGGGATATTATTCCGTTGAATGCTGGGGCGGAGCCGTGTTCGACGTGTGCCTGAGATACCTCGACGAGGACCCGTGGCAACGTTTGCGCAACATCCGCAAGGCAATGCCCGACACAAAATTGCAAATGCTTTTGAGAGGTCAAAACCTCTTGGGATACAAGCATTATCCCGACGAAATCGTCAAGATGTTCGTGGAAAAATCCGTTGACAACGGCATTGACATCATTCGTATTTTCGACGCGCTCAACGACTTGCGCAACCTTGAAACCGCAACCAAAACCGCACTCAAATGCGGCGCGATGGTATCGGGCGCAATCAGTTATACGCAAAGCCCCGTTCATACGCTCGACGCTTTTGCAAAAATGGCAAAAGAACTCGAAAATATGGGCGTGAACACAATCTGCGTCAAAGATATGGCAGGCACGATGACTCCGTTTGAGGCGTACGAACTTATCGGCGCAATCAAGAACGAAGTCAAAATCCCCGTAGTTTTGCACACTCATTGCACGACGGGTATGGCTTATATGACGTATATGAAAGCAATCGAGGCAGGCGTGGACGTAATCGATACGGCAACGTCTTGCTTTAGCGGCGGCACGAGCCAACCTGCAACCGAAACAATCAACTTTGCTCTCAAGCAGCTCGGTTACGAGACGGGACTCGACGACGCGACGCTCAAGAAAGTCAACGATTACTTCAAGCCTATCCGTGACGGCTATCTTAAGGACGGTACGCTCAATCCCAAGATGCTCGCAACGGATACGGACGCACTCAATTACAAAGTCCCCGGCGGTATGCTCTCCAACCTCGTGTCGCAACTCAAAGCGCAAAACGCTATGGACAAATTCGAGCAAGTGCTTGAAGAAACTCCCAAGGTCAGAGCAGACCTCGGTTATCCGCCGCTCGTAACTCCTATGAGCCAAATGGTGGGCGTTCAGGCAACCAACAACGTGCTTGCAGGCGAGAGATACAAGAATATCTCCAAGGAAGTCAAGGCGTATTGCAGAGGCGAATACGGCACGTCGCCCGCTCCCATCAATCCCGACGTTATGGCAAAAGTTCTCGGCGACGAGAAGCCAATCGAGGGCAGATACGCAGACACGCTCGAACCCGTCTTTGAAAAAACCAAAGCCGAACTCGGCGAAACCGCAAAGAGCGACGAGGACGTCCTCTCGTATATTCTTTTCCCGCAAGTTGCGGAAAAATTCTTCGACGCACGCAAGGCAAAAGAAGAAAAAGTGGTCAAATACACAATCGCTCCTATCGAATGAGGTGAAATATGGGATATATGCTTTTAAGCGGTATTCTTGAGGCAAGAGACAAACTTAGCGTCGGCAACGCAGCGCTTCTCGCGCTCATAGGTACGGTTATCGTGTTTGTCGTTCTTATCCTTTTGATGCTCATCGTACAACTCGAAGGCAAGATTTTCGAAGGCAGTGAAAAACTGCGCGAAAAGCACCCCGAGTGGAATGAGAAAATGCAGAACGCAAAGCAAAAAATGATGTTCTGGAAAAAGAAAAAGGAAAAACAAGAAGATACTCAAGTCGAAGAAAAACAATATGCGCAAGGCACTTGCGGAGAGCTTAAGCTCATCAATACCGACGAGCGCGACGCGGCAATGATTATGGCAATCGTCGCAGACGAAACGCAAACTCCTCTCAACGAGTTGCGCTTCAAATCCATCAAAAGAGTGGAGGAAGAAAAATGATTTACAAGGTTACTCTCAACGGCAAAATATATGAAGTGGAAGTGGAAAAAGGCGAAGCCGTGATTCAAGCGGAATACGACGCCGCGCTTCCGCAAAGCGCACCCGCACCCGTCGCTCAAGCACACGTTCAAACCGCGGCACCTGCGCAAGCGGCTCCCGTTGCGACTGCTGGCGCAAACGCAATCGTCGCGCCGATGCCCGGCACAATCAACGCCGTAAAGGTTACGAGCGGACAACAAGTCAAAAAAGGCGACGTGCTTGTCATTCTCGAGGCAATGAAGATGGAAAACGAGATTTACGCCGATAAAGACGGCAAAATAGGTCAAGTCTTTGTGCAGAAGGGCGCAAGCGTTCAAACGGGCGCACCCCTCGTCGAACTTCTGTGAGGTAATTTATGGACATCGGCAAAATCTTAGAAAATATCTGGAACGGAAGCGGATACCATCTGTTCGGAGTCGGCGACGGTTGGAAGTCGATAATAATGATTATCATTGCTTTCTTCTTCCTCTATCTCGGCATCAAAAAGCAATTCGAGCCGTTGCTCCTCGTGGGGATTGCGTTCGGTATGTTGTTGACCAACCTCCCCGGAGGAGAGATGTATCACTCCGAGTGGTGGACGGGTCCCGATGCGGTCGCAAAAGGCGTAGATTATCTCGAAGTTTTGCGACACGGCGGATTGCTTGACATTCTTTATATAGGCGTAAAGACGGGTGTTTATCCTTGCCTCATCTTTATGGGAGTCGGCGCAATGACGGACTTCGGTCCTATGCTTTCTCGTCCGAGTTCGCTTATTCTCGGCGCGGCGGCGCAAGGCGGCATTTATCTCGTCCTTATTCTCGCTGCGGCAATGGGATTCGATGGCGGTCCTGCCGCGTCAATCTCTATCATCGCAGGCGCAGACGGTCCTACCGCTATCTTCCTTACGAAGTCGCTCGCACCCGAGTTGCTTGCGCCTATCGCAGTCGCGGCTTATTCGTATATGGCTCTTATTCCGCTGTTGCAACCGCCGTTTATGAAGTTGCTCACAACAAAGAAAGAGCGTATTGCGGTTATGCAAGAAACCCGCAAGGTCAGCAAGAAAGAGAAAGTTATCTTCCCGATTCTCGTTACCGTCATCGTTTCCTTGCTCTTGCCGTCGGTCGCTCCGCTTCTCGGAAGCCTTATGTTCGGCAATCTCTTGCGTGAGTGCGGAGTTACCGAGCGTTTGAGCGACACCGCACAAAACGCACTTATGAACATCGTTACGTTGTTCCTCGGTATATCTGTCGGCGCAACGGCAGTCGGTGCAACGTTCCTCTCTTTGGACACTCTCAAAATCGTATTCCTCGGACTTGCAGGTTTCGTTCTCGCAACGATTTGCGGACTTCTCATCGGCAAGCTCCTGTACGTCATTTCCAAAGGCAAAATCAACCCGCTTATCGGCTCTGCAGGCGTTTCTGCCGTGCCTATGGCGGCTCGTGTCTCCAACGTCGTAGGACTTCAGTACAACAGAGGCAACTATCTCCTTATGCACGCAATGGGACCGAACGTGGCAGGTGTTATAGGGTCGGCGGTTGCCGCAGGCTTCCTTCTCGCCGTATTCGGCTAAAACGCACTAAACAGCGAATAACTGTGTCAGAGCCGTCCGCTCGTCAACTCATTTACGCTTAGTAAATTAGGGTTGCCGTTCGGACGGCTCTTTCTTGTTCTTCATCTGTTTATTGCGTTTTAGTCAAATACGGGTGGTTGTTGTACTTATCTCGTCCTCTACATAAGTGTAGAGCGTAACTCAAACTATTCTTGTTCGGGTGGGACACCCACACCCGAATAAGTGAGAGTTTTCATCATTGACACGCTGTTGCTTCTTTGCTATTATAAAATAGCAAAATAACTTGACAGAGGATTGAAAATGAGATTTTCCGTTGATATTGCGCCTGCGAACGGGCTGAACGTATTGATATACGACGACGTAAGAATAAGCGTTTTGAGTGACAGAATCGTTCGCGTCGAAAAAGGAGAGTTTACCGACAAGAGGACTCAACTCGTCGTGTGTCGCGATTTCGCACAGCCGCAGTTTAACGTGCAAAAAACCAAGGATAAAGTGCTTGTTACGACGCAAGCGTATATGTTTTGTATCGACCTTGACAATACGAGAGTTTTCGTAAAAACCACCGATGACAAAGAGTGGCGCACGGCAAACAACGTAGACAATCTTGGAGGCACGGCACGCACTTTGGACGGCACTTTCGGTATCGTGGGAGGTTGGAAAACTCCGATAGAATTTAAGGACCATTTTTGCCTTGCTCACATAAGGAAAGGTATTTTTGCGACCAACGGAATAAGCGAAATCGACGACGGAAAATCCGTGCTTTTGAATGAGGACGGAAGCGTCGGTGCAAGAGAAAAAATCGGCGTTGACAAATACGTCTTGGCTTTCGGAGACGATTATCTTGGCGGACTCAAAGAGTTTTATGCGCTTACGGGATATACGCCCGTTCTTCCGAAATACGCGCTCGGCAACTGGTGGTCGCGCTATCACGCATATACGGACAAGGAATATCTTGAGCTTATGGACAAGTTCGAGCAAAAGAATATTCCGCTTACCGTCGCGACGATAGATATGGATTGGCATATCGTCAAGAATACGCCCAAAGACGCGGAATACAAATCTTTCCAAGGCGCGGGGTGGACGGGTTACACGTTTGAAAGAGAGCTTTTCCCCGACCCCGAGGCATTCCTGAAAAATCTGAAAGGGCGCAATCTTGCGGTTACGATGAACTTGCATCCTCGTGACGGCGTGAGATATTTTGAGGAGCAATATCCCGATATGGCAAAGGCGTGCGGAATCGACGCGACGACCAAAGAAACGGTGCGTTTTGACCTTACAAACGAAAAGTTCCGTGACGCATACTTCGATATTTTGCATCATCCTTACGAAAAAATGGGCGTTGATTTTTGGTGGATAGACTGGCAACAAGGCACAAAGTCGGATATGAAAGGTCTCGACCCGCTTTGGCTTCTCAATCATTACCATATGCTCGATATTTGTCGAAACGGCAATAAGGGCATTATACTTTCGAGATACGCAGGTCTCGGCTCGCACAGGTATCCGCTCGGCTTTTCGGGAGATACTTGGGTGGTGTGGAACAGTTTGCGCCTGCAACCGTATTTTACCGCGCTTGCGTCAAACGCAGGCTACACTTGGTGGTCGCACGACATCGGCGGACATTTGTTCGGCAAAGGCGACAACGAATTGTATTTGAGATGGCTTCAATACGGCGTATTTTCTCCGATAAATCGTTTGCATTCCAACAACAAGGCAATGAGCAAAGAGCCGTGGAATTATCCGAAAGTCGAAAGCATCGCAGAGGACTATTTGCGTTTGCGCCACGCGCTTTTGCCATATCTGTATACCGCAAACGTGCGCACGGCAACCGAAGGGATTCCGCTTATTTGTCCGATGTATTATTACGTCAAAAACGACAAAAACGCATATAGCAAAAAGTGGCGCAATCAGTATTTCTTCGGAGAGCAAATGCTCGTTTGTCCGATTACAAAAAAGAGCAAAAACGGTGTATCTAAACACTCCTTTTGGCTGTCTGAAGGAAATTGGACGGGCTTTTTCGACGGTAAAAAATACGAGGGCGGAAAGGTGTATACGCAAGATTTTTCGCTTGCGGAATATCCCGTTTTCGTCAAAGAAGGCGGCATAATTCCTATGCTCGAAGCGGAAGGCAATTCCACCGAGTTTTCCGACGTCAAAGCGCGCGTTTATCTCGGACAGAACAAGTTTACGATGCTTGACGAGCAAGGCAAAATCGACTTCGATATGCGCAAAACCGATAACGGAGAATACGAAATCGAGATAACGCCGACGGAGGATGTTTTGACAAAGAAACTGTCGCTCGAACTCGTAAACGTCAAGGAAGCGAAAGTGACTATCGACGGCAAAGAAACCTCGATAGAAGGCTTGAAAAACCTCGATTGCAAACATACGATTGTGCATATCTCGGGCGTACAAAACGCCTGAAAATCGGTGTAAAATCGCAAAAATTTTCGGTTTTTGCAAAAAAGATTGAATTTTGCGGAAAAACGCTTGACTTATAGTGCGCAATTTAATATTATTATCAAGCATATTTTTGGAAGAAGTTTGCCTTGCGAAGAACTAGCCCCTCCGAGTTCGGCATCCGCCTTACAAAAACAAATTATGGAGGTTAGCACTATGGCTAAGGATTTGTCTTCAATGGCAAAAAACAATAAGTCTTATATGGCAAAGCCGGGCGAAGTGGAAAGCAAGTGGTACGTCGTCGACGCAACCGATATGGTTCTCGGACGTCTCGCATCTCAAGTTGCTACAATCTTGAAAGGCAAGAACAAACCCCAATACACTCCCAACGTCGACTGCGGCGACCATGTTATCATAATCAACTGCGATAAAATCGTTCTCACGGGCAACAAGCTCGTTGACAAATATTATCGCTATCACACCGGATACATCGGCGGTCTCAAAGAGATTCAATACAAGAAATTGATGGCAGAAAAACCCGATTTCGTGGTTTACAAGGCTGTCAAAGGTATGCTTCCCAAGAACACGCTCGGTGCAAAAATGCTCAAAAAACTCCGCGTTTACGTCGGTGCAGAGCACGACCATCAGGCACAATGCCCGGTTGAGTTGAAACTCAACTAATTGAGAGGTGAAATATGGCTACTAAGAAAACCAAGAAAGTTCAATATCTCGGCACCGGCAGAAGAAAGACCGCTATCGCAAGAGTTCGTCTTATCCCCGGCGGCGAAGGCGCAATCATCATTAACAAGCGCACTCTCGACGAGTATTTCCCGCTTGACACGATGAAGCTCATCGTCAATCAACCTCTCGTTGCAACAGGCACGACCGACAAATTCGACGTATACGTCAACGTATACGGCGGCGGTTACACCGGTCAAGCAGGTGCAATTCGTCACGGTATCGCAAGAGCGCTCTGCGTCGCAGACAGCGAAGCATACAGAGCAACCCTCAAGAGCGAAGGTTACCTCACTCGTGACCCGAGAGCCAAAGAACGTAAGAAATACGGTTTGCATAAGGCTCGTAAAGCACCTCAATTCAGCAAGAGATAATTTGCCAAATTCAAACGGCAACATCAAAGCACGGCATTTTGCCGTGCTTTTTTCTTCGTCAGACTGCGAGCGTCGTACTCACGTACTTCCGTGTACGCTCCGTGCGACGTCCTCGTCTTTCTCGACTCTTGCCGTTTGCTCTTTGGTAAATCATCTCTTGCTACTCATTAGTTGTCCGCACAACCAAGCACAGCGATTTTCGCTGTGCTTTTTCTTTGTCAGCCTGCGCGCGTGTTGCTCGTGTACGTCCGTGTACACTCCGCTACGCGTGCTCGGCTTTCGCGACTTGTGTGCCTTGCTCCGTGTTTGGTCAACGTTTGCTTCGCAAGAATATGTGCGCTCCGTGCGCCGCCTTGCGGCTCGAAAGTTGTGCGCATTCTGTTCGTCGTTTGCTTACGATAATGGTTCTTTGGCAAATTATCTCTTGCTACGAAAGAAAAGAATTGCTTTGCTACGCCGCATTGCGGCTCGAAACTTTGAACGGGCATATCTCGTTTATTAGTACGCTTTTTATCAGTGTACGATAGGGTTGACAGAGGCATATTCTGTGATATACTTTATATAGAATCGTTAGATTTTCAATAATGTTTTATAAGGGGGAGAAAATGATTTCATATTTGAAATGTCCTAACTGTAAAAGTATAATCAGCGCAGACGACGGTCAAAAAGTCGTGCAATGTCCTAATTGCGGAAAGAAGTACTTGAATCCGAATTTCGAAGAACCTGTTCCAGTCAAAGCGGAAGTTGAGGAGAGTACTGTTGCGACGTGTAAAAAATGCGGTAGACCCGTTTCGGACGAGTTTGAGTTTTGTCCGTATTGCGGCGCGTCCACAAAAAGAAAATGCGTTGCGTGCGGAAACGATTTGAGAGACGGGGACGTGTTTTGTTCAAAGTGCGGAAAACCAGTAAACGGTGTTGTCGATTATGATGCGGAAAAAGCAAAAAAGCGCGGTTACAATGCCGAAAACGCACATTGTTCTTCAAATAAAAAGGCTGCGTCGAAACAAGGAAAACACGATAGAAAAGCGGTGCTTTCCGTCGTAAAAAGCGCAATTTGTCTTGCGCTCTGCATAATGCTTTTCGCATTTGCGTTTTGCCCCGTAGCCGCTTTGGATATGACGGAAAGAATAGAGTATTCCGGCGTTGATTTTATTGGATTTATGGGCGCAACCGCCAAAAATTACGATAGGGTTGACGATGCCAAAAAGCTCGAGAATATGAAGGACGACATCGACGAAATCAACGAGGACCTCAAAAAACTCGATTATAAATACAGCGTAAACGAAATCGGCAAAGTCACTTATTACGGAAAATTCAATACGTTGCTCCGCAAACGTTTCGCGCAAGAATTGAAATATGAATTGTCCATAAAAGGAAACGTAAGTCCGCTTGACAAAACAAGAGCGGTTTTGGCGGGAATTGTCTCGTTGTCGTATATTTTATTGACGGCGGGAATGATAATAACGTCGACGGTTGCGCTTGCGTTTGCCATACTGCGCTTGCGCAAAAAAGACGATAGAAAGTATAAGTTTTGGAACAAATATCATTATTTGCTTGCAATATTTATCTTCTTGTCGTTGGCATTGCTGTTGTGCGCGATGTCGAGTTCGTCCGCATTGTCGGTTTTGTCGACAGTAATGATTTGCAGACTGTTGTTCGAGTGCATCGCATTGGCATTCGTAATAGTCGATATATGTACCGACGTCGTTTCGGAAGGCAATACGAGAGCGTTGTTCAAAGTGGTGCCGATTGTCGTTTGTCTCGTAGTCGTAGGTCTGTGTTTCGCGCCGTGTTTCGTAAGCAAGAAACAGGACACCGATATGTATATGAGCAGCGAAAAAGAAGTGACGGTCGACATCGATACGAAAGTGAAAAACACTTATCTGCTGTTCGGTGCGAGTGCTATCAGTAAAAACGAGTACGACGAAAGTTATAAGGATTTGGAACACGACAAAGCCGTAGAATATATACAAAATGCCGTCAAAAGAACGCCTACTCTTTATTATATCGGATACGGTGTTGACCAAACGGAATTGATAGTGAAATACGTTTTCCTCGACAAATACGCTTACGACGATTCGCAAATGCCGACAAGCGGTTACTATATGTTGTTTGTCGTGATTATGCTGGCAGGCGCATACTCTTGCTTGTCTTTGTTTTCCGCAAAAGGCAGCGTTATCGCAAGACGCATACTTTTGGGTATCGTAATCGCGCTGTTGTTGGGAAGCGTAATATGCAGCGGCGTAATTTGCACGAGAGTAAACGAATATATGCGAAACAACGAAATAAAAGATTTCAAACTGACTCTCGGCGGCGGATTGATTTGCTCGATGCTGTTTGCAATCGGCGCGCTCGTATGCGACTTTTTGCAAAGTAAAGTCTGCACCGGACCCAAAAGGGAAGAATTTGCATCGCTCGCGGAATAATCTGCGTTGTTTTAAAAAGCACGGCGGTTGCCGTGCTTTTTCTTTTTGTCGTTTTCACTTATTGTTTGTCGAAAAACGTCGCAATTTTTTTGCCGAAAAGAAAAATTATTTTTCTTTTATTGCGACGCGTTTGACTTTTTCTGCATATATGTAAAACGTGAAAAAGAAAAAACGGCAAAAATTCGGCTAAAACGGGCAATTTTTATCGATTATGGGGACATTTTGTAAAAAATCGTATTGACTATCGACTATACACAATGTATAATATTTATATTATATGTATATGGGAGCGACTTTTCTAAAATAAAATACGACACATACAATTTTATCGAGGTGTGTTGCTCTAAAAATCAAGGAAGGGGACTTGTTTATGGATTTCAAGCAGATCAAAGAAATGACGCAAGACTTTAACAATCGTTTTGCAAAGATTGCGTATTTGGAAAATTCCATTGCTCGTGCCACGGTCAGACAGCAGGACGCATTGGCGGAAGAAAACGAAAAACTCGCCAAAAATATGCAAAAGTCTATCGATGAGTACGTCAATTTTGAAATTGGTAAAACCAGAGATAACATTCACAAAATGATAGACTCTTTCGGCGATGAAATGGTCAACGTCGCAAAGGGTGTAAAGCAACGTCAAAAAGACGGAAAAGAAAAAGCGGAATCTCTCGTTTCTCCCGACTTCGAGACGAACAAGGAGACCGTGCTTAAATTGTTCAAAGAGATGAACGATTTGATTGGGAAGCTCAATACTTTCGATTTCAACGGAGTCGAACCCGTACCCGTAATCGGCAAAGTCGCGCAGAACGCCGAACATTTTACCGTGACTACGGGCGCAAAGGTCGAAGAAATCGGTACGTCGGGCAACTCAAGCATTACTTGCAAGAAATCTCCGCATATCGACTTGCTTCGTAAATTGCAAATAAAGTCCGACCAGTGCCTCGAAGTGCTTGACGCAATGGAGGCGGACATCAGAAGAAGAATCACGACCAAAACGTTCAAAAAGTATTTGTCTCAACGCGCTACGAAATATATGGGCGAGTGCGCCGCGACTTTCAACAGAGAGCTTGACAGAGCGATAAAGAGACAGCTCAAAACAAATACGGGCAATCTGCAAGAGTCGAGATTCCAAGAGATTTCCGATTCGGGTATCGACGGCAAGGTCAATTTTGACGAGGGAAGTATGACGTATCCCACGAGAATAACTCTCGGCGATATGCATATGAGCTATCTCGACAAAAAAGACTATACGAAATACATAACGAGCGATACTTGCCCGTTGCTTGCTCAACACACGCCGAACGGAATTCTTACCGCTCCTTACGTTCTCGAATTGAGAAAAAACGGCAACGTTTTTATCACTTACGACAGTTCCAAGCCTAACGGCGCAATCATCGATTTGGTGCGCAAAGTTATGCTGTCCTTCCTTATGTCGTTCCCCGCAGGCAGAGTCAATTATCAGTTGATTGATATGTGCAACACGGGTGAATTCGCATCCTTCAACCAACTCAATAAAATAGACAACAAGATTTTCGGCACGACGCTCGGCGACGACGCTCCCGTCGATTCCGCAATGACGCAACTTGCCGAAAGAATGAGAGATATTTTCGATAACAAGATTTCTCAAAACAACGTCAAGAACATTTACGATTACAACGTTATTTCCGAAAACGACCCGCAAGTGTTCACGGTGCTTACCATTATCGGATTCCCCGAGTGCTTCTCGAGAGAAAAGACGGTCAAGTGGTTGAGCAGACTTATCGAAAACGGCAACCGTTCGGGTATTTTCACGATTATCGCATACGACAAGAACTTCAAGAGTCAACCCGCCTACATCAGCGAGTTTATCAAGGAAGCAAAGAAACATATGAATTGCTTCGAAGTACACGGCGGAAAGATTTACATCGACGGCAATCGCAATTACGAACTCGAGTTGTCCAAGGACGCGCAATACGATAAACTTGCCGATTACGCTCAAACGATGAAACAAAACATCAAGAAAGGCACCAACAAGGTTATTCCGCTTTCTAAGATGTACGAGGCAACGGACAAGCTCGAAGGTTCGGACGACGTTCCGGACCCGACGGAAGTCATCGACATTCCTATCGGTATGCGAGGCGGCGAAGTGCAGACTTTGGCGTTCTCCTCGATGGGCGACGGTTCGGCTCACGCATTGGCAATCGGCGGTACGGGTTCTGGTAAATCCAACCTGTTGCACGCAATCGTTATGTCGGCTTGCTACAAGTACAGCCCGAACGATTTGAACATCTACCTAGTAGACTTCAAAGGCGGCGTCGAATTCAAGTATTACGAAGCGAATCGCGTCGTTGAAAAGCAGTTGCCTCAAGTCAAGTTGACCGCGCTTTCCTCCGACCCCGAGGACGGACTTGCGGTGCTTGCAAATATCGACAAAGAAATGACTCGTCGCGAAACGCTGTTCAGAAACAGCAACGTCGAGGACATTATGCAATACAAGAAAAGATACGGCAAAGCGTTGCCGAGACTTCTCGTCATCATCGACGAGGTGCAGGAGTTGTTCGAGCGTGACAGCAGCATAGGTTCTTACGCAATCAACCTTATGTCCAAACTGTTCAAGAAAGGCAGAGCGTTCGGTATCAACATCTTGTGGGCGTCTCAAAACGTACCCAAAGTCGCAGGACTCAAAGACAAGATTATTTCTCAAGTCGGAAGCCGTATTTCGCTCAAGCTCAACAACCCCGACGACGCGCAAGACCTCGGTATCAGCGTACAAAAGGTCGCGAACCTGTCCAACACGTTGGGCGTCGGCGTAATCAAAGACGCAAGAACGAAGAACGACGCGATGGAATTCCGCGTAGCGTATGCGGAAAGCTCGGATAACAGAGAGATGTACGCCGAAAAGATTATCGAAAAATGGGCGGATACCGTCAAGGCGTGGCCTTCTCGCGAACCCGTGTTCGTGGTCGGCAACAATCTGGAAGAACCCAGCGCAAACGTCGGAACGACTCCGTTCACGCACAAACCGACAGCCGCAGACGTCGTGGCAAAATCTACGGGCGAATACAATATCGCAATCGGTCAAGATTACATTTCGGGCAAACCGTTCAGCATTCCTATTCGTTTGCGCGGTTCCAACTCCAACTTGTGGTTTGCGGGTGCAAACGTCGAGGAGTTGCGCGATATGATGGGCTTTGCGATGCTGTCCGTGGAAATGGAAAATCGCACCAACAAAGACTGCGTCGGCGATACGAGCGACCTCATCTACTACTTCAACGGCGAAGTGGTCGATCAGAGAAATCCGGACGATTTGTTCTTCGTATTGCCCAAGAAGATGCCTCGTTCCACAAAGGTCGTTGCGACGACGAGCGAGTTGAAAGACACTCTCGTCAAGCTCTACAACCTCAGAAAAAAGAGAGCGGAGGACATCCAAAAGACGTACAACCCCGTGTTCTTGTTTATCAACAAGTTGCAAGAGATTGCGACGGACTTCAAGGATACGTCCAAACTTATCGACGTATCGGAAAAGGCGGAAACGTCCGCACCTATCGGCACTTCTTCGAGCCTCGGCTTCAGCTTCGGTCTCGGAGTGGGCGGCGCAGGCGCGGCGGCGAGCGGAAACAAGATGACGTTTGCACAGCTCTTTAACGAAGTGTTTGAGAACGGTCCGAACCAAAACATTCACGTCATCTTCTCAATCGACAAGCCCTCGAGCATTCCGTCCATCAACACGGCAATGCGCAACTGCCAAAACAAAGTGTTTATCAGAGGTCTCGACGCAGACGCGATTACCGCGGTGGCTTCGTTCAGAAGCAACATCAAGATTACAATCGACGGTCTCGGCGTGTGCCTGACGGATACGGAAATGAACAAGTTCAAACCGTACAGATATTATACGGACCGCGACGCGGCGTGGTTTGAACAACTCGTCAACGACTATAACGCATTATGAAAATAACGGACAGCGCAAATTTTGACGACAGCGGAATATTGCGACAGGCGTTTTTGGAAATAGACGACGCTTGCTCGCAATACGTCGCGAGGGTGTCCGCTCTTGCTCAAACGTGGCAGGACGAGGACTTCGAGGACCTCGCGCGTGCGTGCGCGACAATAAAATCACGCGCGCAAGAGTTGTCGCTAAAGTCGGAGAACGTTGAAAAGACGTTGGCTCAAAAACAAGATTTGCTCCGTATGTATGAGAGCATAAGGTTGAAATAGGGTATGAACATTAACGTAAGCAAAGAGTCGGTTATGACCGCCAAACAAATAGTGCAACAAACGCAACAAGTGCTTGCGCAGAATCACGCTACGCTTGTGTCGGATATAGAGCAGAATCTGATGGAATGGAAAGACGCCAACGTGACGAAATTCCTTACGAATTTTCAGAATATGACTCAAGACGTTGCCGAAGTGCTTGGCAGATTGCAGGCTATCGACGATTTCTGCACCGAAGTGTACAACTGGCTGTGCCTGTATCTTGATTGACGGATATGAACGGCGGAAGATATATAGTTGCTATAGACGAAGCGCAACGCGAAATGGAAGGTATGTCCGTTATGTGGAACGACGAAGTCGGCAGAGCGTTTTTGTCGACGGGCGTAGGCGTTATTGCGGAGTGCGCGGGCAGGCTGGCGATGTTTGAGGACGAAATGATTTCCGAGGCAAACGAGGCGGCGGCAAGCATTCCTCTCGAGGATATGAACAATCTTGTCAGAAATGCTTGCGAAATGGCGGAGAGGTTGTGATGAAAGTAGATAACGGCACCGTGCAAGAGGTGGCTCAAACTTACAAAAAACTCTTTTCGTCATTGTCGGGTCAACTGCAACTGTTCTTGGAAGAAATCAAGAATCTGATTGCTTCGCTTGACGATATAAAAAACGACTGCGACGCAAAAAAAAGACAACTGTTCTGTGTTTTGGACAGCGAAAAGAGGAAGTTGAACGACCTCGGCAACGAACTCGAGACGCTCCGCTACGAAGAAGCCTCATCGGGCAAAAACGAGGGAGAATCCGCTTCGCTGGAAAACAGAATGGACGCAATCAACGCTTTTTGCAAGGAACTCGAGCGCAATCTTCGCTCGTTTGAGGACGTGGACTCATACGTTAAGAGCAAGACCGACCGTATACAGGAAATACAGATAGAAGTCGGAAAAACTTGCGAAACATTGAGCGGAGAGTTTTCCAAACGAGTGTGGGCGTTGGGACAAATCGAGGAGTGCTTGCAGGAATACGGCACGGCAAAGAGGTTTGAATTGTGAAAGAATTGAAAGTGTGCAACGACAAAGAAAATTTGCGGGCATTGGCAACGTACACAAAGGAACTTGCCGAAAAGGTCGATTCCGTCCGCTCTCGTCTGACGTCGAGATTGGACGCAAACGCATTCGACCCCGTGACAAAGCGAATGCTTGAAGAAACAATAAACGAAATTTGCGCTTTTGCCGATACGTTGAAGAATTTTTCGGACACGGTCGACATCGGCGTATCTCAAAGGCTTGCCGTGATGGAAAAGTACGAAAGCATCGTCGGCAAACTTTGATGCGAGACAATATCGCAATATAACTAAACGAACAGGGAGAACAAAGAAAGCTAAAAAGGTTTTTTCTAAAGTGTAGGGTTATGGACAACAAAAACAACAATTCAAAAAAGACGGACAACAAACAGTCAAACATCGATTTGCGCGCGCTTGAACTTATCAAAGAGCAAGCCGCAAAGACTACGAGCAAAGCCGAAAGAACCAAATTGCTCGAGAAGTTCAAGGCGGTTATCGCAGGAGACGAGCAAGTCGCAAAGGAAATTCACAAACTTTACGACCCCGATTACGTCGACGAGGACGAAGAAGACGTCGACGACTTCGATTTCGATTTTGACGATATAATCATCCCCGACGCCGTTCCCGCCAACGCAAGCAATAACGACGAAAGCGACGATGCCGACGAGGACGAAGATGAGGACGAAATCGATGACGACGTTCAACTCGAAGAATCGGATGATACTCCGACTTTGGATGTTCAAGACGTATTGCAAGACGTTGCTTCCGACGCCGAAGGCGGTGTGGCTGACGTTGTAAACGATTATCTCGAAAGCTCGTTTGTGGCAAAGCAAATGAAGCAATACGAAAACGATATGTGGGATAATTGCGACGTCGATTATGTCGATATGCACAAAAACACTTACGAACACGTTTTTGAACCCGACAAGAAAGACGTGTCTTTGGGCGGAATCAAAAAGTACAAAGACAACCTCCAACGCTATAGAAAGAGTGAGGACTCTGCCGTTGCCGCATATCGAAATAGCTTCGAAAAGATTTGCGCAAACGAGAGTTCGCATCTCAAAGATAGGGCCGATGTGTGTAGCAAAAAAGCGCAAATGCATTTCAGAAGCGGTCTTGCACTTGCGATTATCGCCGCAATAATAGGCTTGGCGGCAGGTATTGTTTTGCTTATATTTACAATTAAGTTCGGAGACCACGCCTCGAGCAAGGGAATGGACGACGAATACTATCTGTTTTACATCGCAAAAGCTATCGGCATTGCTTTGACGGCGTTCTCTCCCGTGTCTTTGATTGCAAATATATACTTCCACAAAAAAGACGGCAAATCAGGCTATAAACTCGAAAGAGTAAGAGCAAAGGACCCTGTTACGAAAGAAACGGGCAATTTCAAGGTTTATGCGCAGAAATACGCAGGTTCGCTTGCGAGAGGCATAATCGTGCTTATCCTTATTGTCGGAATGATTATAGGTTCGCTCGTGTTCTTCTTGCCTGCGTATAAGGCGGTTGAAGTCGATTCGAAAGACTACGGATATACGTTTGAAGTGGAAGAAAATGCAAACGGAGAAGAAGTTGCGTACATAACGGGCGTTTATGACGAGAAAATGCTTCCCGAAGTCGTCACTTTCTATTACGAAGCAAATATCCCCACGGAAGTTAGCCGCGGTGGCAAAACTTACAAAGTCGTAGGTATCAGAAGAATATCTCTCGACAACATTCAAAGGCTCGTAATCGGAGACCATATCAAATCAATAGAAACAGGTGCGTTTGCAGGGTGCAACAGTATCAAAGAGATTGTGTTTAAGGATAATCTTACGGATAAGCGTCCGATTTATTATTGGTTCTACAATAGCAGTAGCGATGATTATTCTATTCCGTCCGAACTTAGCAAAATCGATTACACAATCGTTGGAGATTCTCGTAGTATGCCAAGCGATTTGTTTAAGAATCTTTCTAACGTAACGGAAATAAAAGTATCAGGTGTAACAGGAATAACGAAAGGTGCGTTTGACGAATGCAGTTCACTTGAAAATCTCGATTTGAGAAATTGCGATGAGTATATTACTATAGAGTCTGGAACACTCAAGTACTGCACTTTACTTAAAAAACTTACTATCCCGCACGTTGAGTATGAAGATTACTCAAAAACATATAATGTTTTTTCGTATTTATTTGGTAATTCTTCGAGAGCGAGCAATTTAACTGAGATTGACGTTACGGCGTGTAAACGCATAGCGAGTAATTACGTGTTTTACGGTGCAGAATCTTTGAAAATTATCAGACTCGAAAATGTCAAAATGATGGGATATTATAATTTTGGCAACTGCACGTCGCTTGAGAAAATATACATCTGTAAAACTGGAAAAGAATATTTAGAATCACATAATCAAGACAGACTGTTTTACGGTATAGACATATCACAAGTCGAGATAATTGAAATCTGACAAAAACATCGTCGAGGCGCGGTAGGCGCAAATGACAAAATAAAAGTAACTACGAAAGAGGGGAGACGCCGAGTCTGACTCGGAAGAATAAATGGCAACGAACAAACCAAACGACAACACAAAAAAGAACTCTCGTTCACGCATAGAATTGCGCGCAATGGAAGTGCTTAAAGACGTCATCAGAAATGCGAAAACCAAAGCCGAACTTGAGGACTTGATTGAAAAGTACAAGGCAATTTCCGCAGGCGATATTGACGTTGCTTGTGAGGTTTATGACCGTTACGTCTTAAACAACGAAGTTGCGGCGGACATCGTCGACGAGCAAAATTCCGCAGATGAAGCGCAAGATGCCGATGCGGACGAGCAAAACGTTGCAGCCGAAAACGTCGAGGCGCAACCCGAGACGGATAACGTCGACCAACAAATCGTCGACGTGCAATACGAAACAACTCAAACCGCAAATATCGGCTCAAACAACGAAGAAACCGCAGACGTAATAAACTCATATCTCGACGAAGAATTTGTCGCGCAACAGATGCAGGGATATGACGATACCGTGTGGGAAGATTGCGACGTAGATTATCTCGATATGCACAACGGCACTTACGAACACGTCTTTTACGACGCAAACGCGGTGAAGTTTGCAGGTATGGCGGAGTATAAAAAGCATCTCAATGCGTACAGAAGCAAAGAGAACGAGGCTGTGCAGAACTACGAAAAGGCGTTCAAAAGCATTTCCGCAAATAAAAAATCTCGTCTCGGCGCACTCGGTGCTTTGGGCAAAGACAAAGCGAAAAAACTGTATAGGCTCGGCGCGGTTTTGATAGTGGTCGGAATGATTGTCGGTCTTATCGCAGGCATCGTCGGCTCTACTGCTTGTCTAAACGGAGATTTGGCAAGGGCAATAAGTATTTACGGCACCGACTTGACCGACGCGTCGTCTCATATGGAGTCGGCAAGAGCGTTGTTCATAACTTGCGCTGTGCTGGCGTCGTTGTTGGGTGTTGGCGGAATAGCGGTAATCCTCGGTGCAAAAGGGTGCGTCGATACGACAATAAAAGTGACGGTTAAGGACCCTGTCACCAACCAAAAGAAAAAACTGCAACTGCAAGGACAAGTGTACGACAAAACGCTCAAAATGGGCGCGTTCGTATGCGCCATTGTGTCGATATTCCTTATCATAGCGAGCAGTCTTGTCATTTCCGCGAGAGTGGACTATGACAACTATGTCAATGTATATAAGAGTATTGACGGTTTCAGTTTCGTTACGAACTATGACAACGATTATAATTACTCTGAAACACAAGACGCAGCGATTATAACGGGTTATGATAGCTCATCTTCACAAAAAGTAACTATACCTCAACAGGTTACAAGAGGCACAAAAACTTATAGAGTTGTCGGAATAAGGAATTTAGATTGTAGCAAAATAACCGAACTTACAATCGGGGAAAACGTCAGATACATCGAAAAAGGCGCATTGAAAGGCAATGCGATAGAAAAACTAACCATAAAAGATAACACTAACAACGCAAAGCTCGGAGATATTTTTTCTTCGGGATGTTATGCAAGAGAAATAGACTATACTTGCGTACGCTTTAACGGTATATCTGCAAAATTCTTTTCGCAGATGTCTAAGACTGAGAGTATAACGATAAGAAACGCAAACACCGTTATGGCAAACGCATTTTACGGTTGCGACTCACTTAGAGCCCTTGATTTGGGAGACTGTGACGTAGACTTGCGGATGGAAAGAGGCTCGTTGAATGGATGTAGCAAACTCATAAGACTTACGTTGTCGGGAATGAACGTGGGCTTGGTATATGCAACAAACGAAAGTTCTCTTGCAATTATGTATGGGGATACGACGCTGCCGACTTCGTTGACGTACGTTAGTGTAACAAAAGCCACTCAGATACCTGCGTATGCGTTTTATAATTGCAACAATATAAAGACCATAATGTGCAAGAGCGCGACAAGCGTAGGCAGTTATGCGTTCGCAAACTGTTCTCAACTCGAAACGATATACATAACGCAAGCAGGAATTGATTATATCAATTCGAGCGTAGTGGTAAGGGTGCTTTACAACAGCGAGAAAGCGGTTTTACGAGCATATAGTTAAAATAGAGGAGTGAAAAATGGCGGAACTTAGAAAACTCGAATGTCAGATGTGCGGCGGCGCTCTCGAAAAGACGGGCGACACGATGTACGTTTGCAAAAATTGCCATTCGAAGTATGAGATAGACACCACCAAGGTATCCGACGAGCTTATCATCAACCTCAATCGCGCAAGCGCAAACAGGCGCAAGGCAAAGTTCAACGAGGCAATCGAAGATTACGAGTCGATACTGCAAGACGCACCGGACAATTTCGACGCGGCGTGGGGGTTGATGCTCTCAAACAAGCGCATTACGTTTATCAAGCAGGACGACGAGCTTATCCCCGTGTTTTACGACGCGGGCGAACAGTCGATTTTTGACAACGCATATTACAAAAAAGCGATTGCGCGTTGTCCGTATCCCGACGAATATGCGCAAAAGACGATGCAACTCGACGCAATGCGCAACAAGGCTTTGAGCTATCTCAAGTCCGACGATACGGATATATTGATATGCGCAGAGAGTGCAAACGACCGCAATATCGCAGGCGCGCTTGCAACGGTGCTGAAAGCGAGAACGGGAAAGCGCGTGTTCTGGAGCGGAGTGTCGCTCGACAGAGTGGCAACCTATGACGTAGAGCCTCGCTTGTATGCGGCAATCAGGCACGCAAAACTTATGGTGGTCGTCATATCGTCGCTTGACGCATTGTCCGAAGTCAATTCGGAAAGAATCTGGAAACGTTACATAAGGCTCGCAAAAGAGGGCGGAGACAAGAAAGTTATCCTTGCTCTCAACGATTGCGACATAGACGACGTGCCGTCCGACCTCAAGCACAATCCGCATTTTGACGTCGAAAGCGGCAATTTCAATCAACTGCTCGACGAGGCGGAAAAGATTTTCCACTCGGAAAAAC
Source organism: Christensenella sp. UBA7588 (assembly GCA_002478945.1). Classification (GTDB taxonomy): domain Bacteria; phylum Bacillota; class Clostridia; order Christensenellales; family CAG-917; genus CAG-475. Next base: position 65,532 of record DLKM01000001.1, on the reverse strand, counting down.
AAGAAGCGCACGTCGAGAGCAAACCCGCTCCGCAAAAGCAATCTGCCGCAAAGGCTCAACCAGAAACGAAACCCGCGCAAAAAGCGCAATCCGCGTCTGCACGCAGAGCGGAAGCGGCGTGCGACGTTTCGGCGGCAAGAGCGCAATCGAGCGGCGCATCCGTCAATCTCGGCGGAGTTACGGGCGCAGGTTCTTTTGCAGGCAGCATAAGCACCAACCCCGAGGCACTCAGGACTCTCGCAATCAAAATCCGCAATTACGGATTGAGTCAGGTGTCCGTTATCAACGAATGTAGGTCGTCACTCGGCAGACTCACGTCGGCGTGGGACGATTCGCATATGATGCAAATACTCGACGAACTTTATAGGCTTGAGCGTAATTGCGAAGGTCGGCTCGTCGACATCAACTCTTTCGCAGACTGGCTTGACCAAAAAGCCGCTGTGCTCGAATCAAGAAAAATCATTAGATAATAAATGGAGGAAAAATCATTATGTCTAAAACTCTGCCCAAAACAATCATAGACTTTGAAGGTCCAAACGAGCAACTCGTATGGCAATCAAAAATCCAACAATGCGTCGGCGAAACCGAAGTTATCGTTCCGTTCTCTCACGAAGTGGTCTTTATCAAAGACGGCGAAATGTTGGACACGATGGGTCCCGGTAAACACACTCTCAACGTTCCGCAAACCACGAGAGGATTCTTGGGACTCGGAAAGAAAATCGTCAGCGAACCGTTCAAGTGCCAAGTGTTCTTCGTAAACAAGACGGTTACTCTCGTTATTCCTTGGGGAACGCCCAACCAACTCAAACTTATGGACCCGTTCCTCGAATACCCCGTAAGCCTCGGCGCACACGGCTCTTTCGACATCAGCATCAGCAATTCGCGTAAGTTCGTGTCCAAAGTCGTCGGTAACACAATCGGTCTTACCACCGTCGGTTTGCAAGAATTCTTTGCGGACAAGATGATTATGCGCGTCAAAGACATCTTGGCAAACGCAATGGTAACGAGCAAAATCAACTTCTACGAACTCGGCACTCGCCTCGTCGTCATAAGCGACGCTATTCGTGACAGCGTGAGAAAGATTTTTGACGATTACGGCGTTGAAATCACCGCATTCTCAATCAACGACATCAAGATTCCCGATAGCGATTTGAGAGAACTCGAAGCGATTATGAAAAAGAAAAAATTGCTCGAACTCAAAGAAACCAGCTTCACCAAAGAAAGAGAAAACGCAAGCGCCGCTACGAAAATGTTTGTGGACGCAAGCGTGCGCATCGCAGAGGCGGCAATCGAGAAAGAGAATAAAACCGCTCCTCAAGCGGCACCCGTTTACGGCAGATATTGCCCCAAATGCGGCACGCAGGTAGCACCCGACGCAATGTTCTGCAACCGTTGCGGCAGCAGAGTGTAATCGCTCGCAATCGAGATTAGAATTTAGGAGGTACAGCTATGTGTACTAAACGTTTCAAAGAGAAAAGAAAAGTTAAAAACTACGACAAGCACGTCGAAGGTATAAAAGAAAGCAACGTGACCGTGCGCACCAACTTTGCCAAGGCAAAGACGCTCGTAGCAATGGCAACCACCGACGAAATGAAAGCAAAACTTCAAGAAATCGTCGATTTGCTCGAATACGAATCTCCCTCCACGGTGTCCGACATCGTCAAACAAGACGGCAAAATCTCCGACAAACTCGACGATGTCAAAATCCTCGTGGCAGGCAACAAGGAAGAATCCAAAATTTTGGACAAAGTCAACGACCTCAGAATTATGATTGTTGACAGAAACAATATGGCAGGTGTCTGAGATGTGGCCGTTTAAGAGCAAATACGAAAAAATCAAACGCCAAGACGTTGTGGAAAGCATTATCAACGTCGACAAACGAGTACAGGAAGAACTTGATTCCATCGGCGAACGCGAAAAAGAAATCGACAAACTGATGAAACAAGGTCGCGCTTGCAAAAGCCGCGATTTGCAACTCGCACTTGCAAAACGTATCAATATGCTCAAAAAGGAGAATCAAAACTCCGCAAAACGCATTCAGTATCTCAACGCGAACCTGCAAGCACTCAATCAACTTAAAACCGCAATCGACGACAAGGAGTTTATCGCAAACAATTCGGATATGCCCCTCAATAAGTTGTTGTCCGATACCAACGCTTTGAGAAAATTCCTCTCAGGCGTAACGAGCAAGAAGATGAAGAACGAAAACAGACTTTCAAACGCGCTCGATACGTTTGACGAGGTGGAAGAAGGCTACGACGAGGACGAACGTATTTACGGCGTCAACGAAGCGGACGACCAACTTTTGAGTATGTTTGAAATCGGAGGCTCGGAGGACGACAGCGCAATGTTCGGACCCGATTCCGACGGAACGGGCGATGAAACTCCCGAAAAAGATTCGTTAGCGTGAGGTATTTATGGGAAAACTATTTAAGACAAAAGAAGAAAAAGAACTGGAAAAGAGAATGCTCGTGCGCAAAACGATGCGCGATATAGAAAAGCATATTTCCAAACTCCAAGTCCAAAAACAAAAGGCGATAGAATCCGCAAAACAAGCAAAAATTCAAGGCTCTCCTCAACAATACAGCCTTGCGGTCAGCTGCTTGAGAACGGCACTTGCACAAGAGAAGAAAGCAAAAGAAATGTTGCTCAACTTCCAAAACACGTTGCAAATGCGCGATTTGAGCCAAATGACCGGCGAGTTTTTGAAAGGTATGAGCGTTGTGTCCAAAGAGATGCAGGCAATTACCAAGGATATGAACTTTGCCAAGGTGCAAAAGGAATTTGAAACCGCTATGATGGGCGTTGAGGAAACGACGGACAACATCGACGCAATGCTCGATTCGACCAACGATACGTTCTCCTCGATTTCGTCTGCAAACATCAACATCGACGACGCGGAAATCGAAGCCCTTATCGGCACGCAGGCAAGTGACCAAGAAAAGTCGCTTGACAACGACATCGACAACAAGTTGAAAGAATTGTCCAAGACTCTTAACGATTTAGGCTGAGGATAGGCTATGGCTGATACGGATAAAAGCGCATTTATTTACGATACGTTTTTGTTGTATTACGACAACGCGAAGAAGGCGCAGGCTCGGGGAGATATTGCCACCGCAAAGACAAATTTGCTCCGCGCCGCAAAGTCGCTTATTCAGTTGGCGAAACAGGACACGGGCGAGCTTAAAAAGGCAAGATTCGAGAGAGCGCAAAGGCTCATCGACATCGCAAACAACCTTGAAAACAACAGCTCCGCTCTGTCCGATACCGCCGATTCTTCGAGCGGTCGAGTAGTGAACAAAACGAGCGCAAAAACGAAAGATTCCGGAAAAGAAGATTCGGATGCCAAAGTGTGGCAATCCGCAAAAATTCCCGACATCAAATTTAACGACGTCGCAGGTTTGGACGAGGTTAAACAGACCATTCGTATGAGAATGATTAACCCCGTTAAATACCCCGAAAAGTACGCCGTGTACGGCAAAAAAAGCGGTGGCGGCGTGTTGCTTTACGGCCCTCCCGGAACGGGTAAAACGATGATTGCAAAAGCCATCGCAAACGAGGTCGGCGCGACGTTCTACGCCATCAAAGGCTCCGACATCGTGAGCAAATGGGTGGGAGAATCCGAAAAGAACATAAGCAGTTTGTTTGAAACGGCAAGAAAAGACCCGCTTGCCATTATTTTCGTTGACGAAATGGATAGCCTGTTCGGGCAGAGAGGCTCCGACCCGCACAACGATAAGCGAGTAAACGAATTCTTGCAACAAATAGACGGCTTTGTAGGGCGCAATCCAAATCTGTTGCTTTTGGGCGCGACGAACCGTCCTTGGGACGTCGACGGAGCGGCGGTACGTTCGGGTAGATTCAGCGAGAAGATTTACGTTCCGCTTCCCGACGCAAAGGCAAGAGAATATCTTTTCAGAAAGCAGTTGACCAAGATTCCGCTCGGAGACGACGTGGATTTTTCGAAAATCGTTGCGCTTACCGACGGTTATTCGGGTGCGGACATCGATGAAATCTGCGACAGAGCAAAGGAAATTCCGCTCAATAACTACATAAAGACGAACGTCGAAGAAAAAGTCTGTATGTCGCACATCGTGGGCGCAATCAAAAAGGTGCGTCCTATGGTCAGCAGAAAAGAAATCGCGCGTTTCGAGGAGTATGCGGGAATCAGCGGCGCAAAGAACGACGCAGAACCGATAGTCGAGACGAAACCTGCAGAAAAGCCCGTTCCGCAAGCACCCGTGAATACGGACGCAAGCACACCAGTCAAGGCGGACGACAAGGTGGAAATCGTGTTTGAAAACACGCAAATATCCATTTTGCCGGGAGAAAAACCCGTGTTGAATTTTTACGTCAGCAAAGATTTCGACAGAGTTTATCTCGAACTCGACGGAGAAAATTACGCTTGCGAAAAATGCATAAGGAACTGGAGTTGCAAGGTCAACGTAGATATGCCCGGAGAATACGTCGCAAAAATATCCTCTAAAGGCGTTATCGGAGAGCAAAAACTCGTTTTCGTCAAAGGTATGACGGAAAACGATATGGACATTTGATATGGAAGAAAAATTAAAACAGTATTTCGACGGAATGATTGTCAAAAAATCTTCCGTCCAGTCCGTTTTTTCGGCATTGAGTTTGCCCGCTTTTATTAGAGACTGGTTTATCAAACGGTATTCGGATAAAAACGGAGACATCAGCGTCGATTTCGTCGTTGAAAAAATCAAGGACATCGTTCCGAGAAAACAGGAATGGAACGCCATTCTCGATAGCATCGTTTCGGGCGAAACGGTAAAATTTATGGCAAAAATCAATATTTCGTTTGAGATTAAATCAGGACGAGTGATGTTTGCTATGCCCGATTTCGGCGTCGATTATTCCCAAACGTACATAAGTCAAACCGTATGGGACAGCTGCAAGAAAAGCCTTATCCATTCGGACGGAGACACTTGGGGTATCGTGGAACTCGGCTACGAAGAAGTGCCTATAAGCCCGAAAAAATCAGAGGGCAGAATCGTGCTTAAATCTTTCAAAGACTTTTTGCCGTACACAATCGACAAGGAGTATTTCAGAAAAGCACGCAAGTATTTCACGCTCGACGAGTGGATTGATTTGTTGCTTATGGCAATCGACTACAATCCGCAGGGATACGCCTCGCAAGAGGAGAAAATCACTATGCTCACTCGTCTGTTGCCGTTCGTCGAAAAGCGTCTCAACCTCATCGAGCTTGCGCCGAAGGGTACTGGTAAGAGCTACGTTTTCTCGCAGATAAGCAAGCGCGGATGGCTTTCGAGCGGCGGCGTTATGACCAGAGCAAAGATGTTCTACGATATGAACAAAAAGCAAGAAGGTCTCGTGTCCAACTACGATTACGTCGCGCTTGACGAAGTGGGTACGATAAGATTCCCCGACGAAGCCGAGATGCAAGGCGCAATGAAAGGCTATCTCGAAAGCGGCTCTTATACCGTCGGCATAAAGGCAGGCAGCGGAGACGCAGGCGTGATTTTGCTCGGAAATATCAAGTCCGAAATGATGAACGTCAACGTCAATATGTTTGAAACGTTGCCGAGCGTGTTCGGAGATTCTGCGCTTATAGACCGCTTCCACGGCTTTATCGAGGGCTGGAAAATACCTCGTATGAACGAGAATATGAAAGTCAACGGCTGGGCTTTGAATACGGAGTACTTTGCCGAAATTATGCACGCTTTCAGAGAGGACATCGTTTCCAAAAAAGTGGTGGACGATATGCTCATCGTTCCGCAAGATTCCGACACTCGTGATACGACGGCTGTGAAACGCATTATGACGGCTTACGTCAAGTTGCTTTTCCCGCATTGGCAAAAAGCCGACGACGTGGACGTCGAACTGATGCAAAAGTATTGTTTGGAACCTGCTATGCACATGAGAGGAATTATCAAAAAACAACTCTGCATTATGGATTCCGAATACCGCAAAAAGCCGATGGCGCAATATCGCCTTAAAGGCGCACACCCCGTCGACGACGGCGGAAACGGCGGAGATTCGGCGGACAGAATCGCGACTGCGATTGCCGAATAACCGTAGACGTAAATTAAGATAGTTTAACGCATCGACGCAAGTCCTCTTATGAGGACTTGTTTTTTTATACCGCAGACACGATTGTGCTTTCGATTGCGGCTAAACGTTGTTTTGACAATCCGAAAGGGAGAAAACGCCGTTTCTTACAAAATTCTTAAAAAGCGCGATATTTGATTGAAAAATAGGATAAAGAGTAATGTTTTTGTCAAGATTTTCACGCCTCGAAAATGCGATAATTTATTCGCAAACAGGAGGTAACTATGGATAAAATAATTGCATTGACGGGCGCAAGCGGAAATATGGGACGCGAAACGCTGGAACAACTGTTCGAGAGCGACGTTGTGAGAAAAATCAAGGTGTTGCTCGTGGACGATACGCGCGAAAAGAGACTCGCAAAAGAATGGAGAAGAAAATACGGCTCTCGTATCGAGATTATATTCGGAGATGTTGCCGAAATAGAAGATTGCAAAAGGCTCGTCAAATACAGCGATTACGTGTTGAATCTTGCCGCGGTTATTCCGCCGCTTGCCGACCATTATCCCGAACTTGCCGACAGATGCAACAGAATCGGCGCGAAAAACATCGTCGACGCCGTAACGCAAATAAAAACGAAACAACCCAAATTGGTGCATATTTCCACGGTTGCCGTGTACGGAAATCGCAATTACAAGCATCCGTGGGGCAGAGTCGGAGACCCGCTTATTTCAAGCACTTACGACGAATATTCCGCAAGCAAGATAAAGGGCGAAAGATTCGTCGTGGACAGCGACGTAACGAAGTGGGTTGTGCTTAGGCAGACGGGTATGCTTCACTCCAAAATGCTTGCGAACAATATGAAAGACGGATTGATGTTCCACACTTGTTTTAACGCGCCTATAGAATGGGTTACGGCAAGGGATAGCGGACTTCTGATGCGCAGACTGGTGGAAAAGGACGCAAGAGGAGAACTCGACGACGGCTTTTGGAAGAAATGCTACAACATCGGCGGCGGCGCACCGAACAGGGTTACGGGTTACGATACTTTTGACGAAGGATTCAAGATTATCGGCGGTTCGACGAGAAAGTATATGAAGCCGCAATGGAATTCTATCCGCAACTTCCATTGTATGTGGTTTGAGGACAGCAACGTGTTAAACGATTATTTCGATTTTCAACACGAGGACGTAAAGTCGTATTGGAAAGAGATGTTGGATAAACACGGTTATTACAGGCTCGGTAAAATAGTGCCGTCTAAACTTGTGTCCAAACTCGCAATAGAAAGATTGCTGAAAGACGATAACGCGCCGAGGTACTGGATAAAAACGAATCAGGCAGGGAGAGTAAAAGCGTTTTTCGGAAGCAAGGAAAATCTGAAGTGTATGCCGACGGATTGGGACGCGTTTCCCGTGCTTGCGCTCGGACAAATTGCGGACGGAAGCGTGGATTACGACGATATGCGAGATATAACCAAGGTCAAAGAACACGGTTACAGGCTCGACCACGGCTACGACGAAAGCAAGCCCGACGACCAACTCGATATAGAAGATATGCGTTCTGCGGCGGCGTTCAGAGGCGGAAAATGCTTGTCTCAAAGTATGACGAAAGGCGATTTGTATACCAAACTCGAGTGGGAGTGCCACGACGGACATAGATTTTGGGCGTCTCCGTATTGTGTGCTGAAAGCAGGACATTGGTGTCCCGAGTGTTGTCAACCGAGTCCGTGGGATTATGACAGACTTTCAAAGTTTATGCCGTTTTACGCGCAGGTTTGGTACGATACTCACGCAAAAGGAGAGAATTGCACCTATTATTTCGACGGTAATCACAAAGCGTGTTATACGCACTACGAGGAGTAATATGAAAAAAGCGATTATATACGTTTTTTCGGGAACGGGAAACACGAAAAAAGCCGTTGAGCTTTATAAAAAAGAATTTGAAAACAACGACGTTGCCACTTCGATACACGTCGTGAAAAAAGGATTTGTCGATTTGCCGAATCCGAACGAATTTGACTACGTCGGATTTGCGTATCCGATTCACGGCTTTAACGCCCCTGTGATAATGCTCGATTTGGCAAAAGCTCTGCCGAATGCCGACAAAAAAGAGTATTTCGTCGTTAAAACGTCGGGAGAACCGTTGAGCCTCAACAACGTTTCGTCTATAAAGATGAATTCGATATTGAAGAAAAAAGGTTATATCGCAAAAAGCGAATACCACTATGTGATGCCTTATAATATGATATTCAGACATACGGACGAAATGAGCGTGAAAATGCTCGATACGCTTACGTCTCTTGCGCCTATCGAGGCAAGGGAAGTGCTTGACGGAGTTGAACATAAACTCAAAAAAGTGCCGTTCGGAGCGTTGATTGCGTGGGTGTTTCGCATAGAGCATCCTGCAATGAAAGTGAACGGGAGACTGTTCAAAGTGGACGCAAACAAGTGCGTCAAATGCGGAGCGTGCGTGAAAAATTGCCCCGTCGGAAATATATCCGTCGATGAAAACGGCAAATTCAAATTCGGCGGAGATTGCCTTATGTGTACTCGCTGTTCGTTTAATTGCCCCGTAGACGCGTTTAACATAGGAATGTTGAACGGTTGGAGAGTCAACGGCAGGTATTCGTTTAAGATGCCCGAAAAGGCGGAGACGGACAAACACTCGCGGTATTGCAAACGAGCTTACGAAAGATATTTTTCGGACGCAAAGACAAAAATCGAGAAATCGAACAATCTCAAGTAAAACTTGAAAAAAGACGAAAAACGGTATACAATAGAAGTGGAGAAAAGAAAATGAGAAAAGTACTTATTGCAGAAGATAACGTTGAAATATCGGATATGATGAAAAGCTATTTGCAACGTGCTGGACACGAAGTGTATCAGGCGTTTGACGGCGCGCAGGCGTTGAATATGGCAAAAGAGGTCAAGCCCGACATTGCGCTTCTCGACATAATGATGCCGAAAATCGACGGTTTCAGCGTTTGTGAAAACTTGCGCAAAAATATGAATATTCCTATCATCGTCGTATCGGCAAAAGTGTCGGAGGACGACAAGGTCAGAATGTTTGAATTGGGGGCGGACGATTATATTACCAAGCCGTTTTCTTTCAAAGAAATGGTTATGCGAGTCAACGCTCAACTGCGCCGTTTTTACGAGTTTAACGTCGTGCCTACGGGGGATAGAAAATACGGTTCGCTGTCGGTGTCCCCGTCGAGATTCGAGGCTAAAGTCGGAGAGGAAGTTCTCAACCTTACGGCAAAAGAATTTAAGATTCTCGACTATCTTACGGCGCACGAAAATCAGATAATGCCAAAACAAAAGATAATCGACGACGTGTGGGGCGTTGACGAATATATCGACGAAAACACCGTCGCGGTTACGATAGCAAGGTTGCGTGACAAGCTGGATAAGGCGGGCGTAAACAACGTCGTCACGGTGTGGGGTCTCGGCTATAAATGGCAGGACTAATTTGGTGCTACCGCACAAATTAATAGTTTATCGATACAAAAACGATACTTTAACATTCGATTATGAAAAGAAATGAAATTGTAAAAATCGAAAGAAGCCTCGCTCGAATACAGGAAGGCGACTTGTATACGCGCGTCGATACAAGCGGTTACGGAGAGTATCATTCCATTGCCGTTCGCATCGAATCGCTGCGATTGTCAATGCTGAAAATGCAAGACGAGCAGGAAAATACAATGAAAAGAGCCGAGTCGTCCGTGGCATCCGTCGCGCACGATATGAAAACTCCGCTGTCGATTATCTCGGGTTATGCGGAGTGTCTTGCCGACGGCTTGAACGATAAGGATTACGTTTCGCTCATTTCCCAAAAAACGCAACAGATGAACGATATGGTGGTGTCTATGGTCGAGGCTTCGCGCCAGGCAAAAAGCAACGCCGTCGAGCGGAGACAATTATACGACGCAAGGGTGCTTTTCGGAAAAATACTCGACAAACAAAAGGCACTTGTCGAAACCAAAAACATAAAACTCAAAGTCGGCAAGATTCCCAACGTCAAGATACGAGCCGTGCAGTCGCAAATCGAAAGCGTGGTGCAGAATCTCATATCCAACGCCGTAAAGTATTCCGCCGAGAACACCGTAATCAAAGTCCGTTTCAAGAGAGCGGGGAACAATCTGTGTTTCTGCGTGAAAGATAACGGAATCGGCATCGCAAAAGAGAATCTGCCTTTGGTTTTCGACCAGTATTTCAAAGAGGACAATTCTCGTCAGAGCGGAGCGAGCCAAGGCGTAGGATTGTACGTCGTCAAAGAAATCGTTACGGAGTACGACGGAAAGGTATACGTCAAAAGCAAAAAGGGTAAGGGAAGCAGTTTTTACGTTCAACTGCCCGTAGAAAAAGATATAGAAGAAAACAAAACTTTCACGGCAAAATTCGACAGTTTGCCGCGTTATGCAAAATGCATATTGATGCTGATTTTCGGTTGGGCTTTGGTGTGGATTTACCGCATTGCAAAGTTCTTTGAAAACAAATATGCATCAACATTAATTGCGGGAATGCTTGCTGTCGAACTGTTCGTTTTCGTGTGGCCGATAGACTTTATAAGTTTGATGGTATACGGAAAACCGACTTTTCTTGCAGACTGAATCCGAGTATAATTTTGGAAATAATCGATGCGACGTTGTGAAAAACGTCGCATTTTTTATGGCGCGGCGCGCTTTTATTAAAAAAATCAAGGAATTATTAAAAAACAAAAATGCATAAAATGCATAAAAATCAGACGGTTTTTTCGACTTGAAACGACTGTAAATCGCATAAAAAGCAGCTATCGAAGTCGACGGCTTTTCAATTCTTCGTCATTTTGCCATATTTATTGAAAATTGCAAAACAAGATGTTTAATATGCGAAAATGATTGTTAAACTGCGTTTTTAGCGATTAAATTTATACTCAATAATAATAAACGCCTTGCCGAAACAGGCAAAACAAGGCGGTACAATCGATGCGATTCAGAGTGGAATTGTTTATCCCGTGAACAAAGTAAATTATATGCAAAAATTGCGAATTATGCATAAAAATACAAAAACACAAATAAAAATCGTAATTTGTCGAATTTGTATTTGACACTTATTAAACGGCGTAGTAAGATTATTTAGTATCAAAATATACGCACGCGTAAGGGCGCGTGCATAATGAATGAAAAATATACATTTTGTATGCAGAGGAAATATGAAACGAAAAGTATTGGTCGCAGCGTTGATAATGATTGCATTGGCAAGTTTGCTTGTCGGATGTAATTCTTCCACCAACTACGACGGTATGACGAAAATCACATACGAGCTTGAAGGCGGCTCTTACAAGAACTGCGAGTTGCCCGTGTACCAGTATTACGAATTCAAGGAAGGAACGAGCAATCTCATTTACGACCCCGTCGAACTTTCCACGGAAAAAGTGAAAAGAGAGGGATACAAGTTCCTCGGTTGGTTCAGGACAAAGAGCGGAAGCGGAGACGACACCGTGTATTCCGACCAATGGGATTTCTCTACCGACAAGGTCGGCACCGAAGGCGTGACGCTTTACGCAGGTTGGGAACTTAAAGTCAAATACACCTACAACGTTTGCTACATCGACGAAAACGGAGAGAAAGTGGTTCTCGGCAGTTACAAGGTTAAAGAGGGCGCGGTGTTCAACGATTCGAGGTCGAAGTATGCGAATAAGAGATTGGGGTATACGGCGTACACAAATTACAACGGTTCGCTTCTCAACGGCGGTTATTATCTCGACCCTGAACTGACACAGCCTGTTGCAGGCTACGAACATCCCGGCGGAGAATCGGATTGCGCAATCGACGTGTACGTCAGATACATCGAAGGCGAATACACCATAGTGCGTACCGCAAGCGATTTGTCTCTCGCAAGAGCCGACAATATTTATCTCGACGCGGACATCGATATGGGCGGCAATACGTTGTCGTTTGACAACTACACGAAGATTTTCGAAGGAAACGGACACACGGTTTCGAACTTCAAGATTAAGTACGTCGCAAACGACCAGAATCTGATGGAAAACTTTGAAAACGGCAGCAAGAACGCACTTTTCGTAAGTTTGTTCAGCGGTATGACGGGAGCAACCGTTCGCAACGTTACGTTTACGGACGCAACGCTTACGATTCAGGGCGTGTTCTCGAAGGTGGCATATATTTATCTCGCGCCGCTTTGTATGAACATAAAAGACTCGAAGTTGGAGGGCGTAAAGCTCGAATTGACGTACGAAATCAAGGAATTGCCGAAAAAAGATACGATTATCGACATATCCGAAGCAGGCTACAGAATCATCGACGAAAAATCCACCAAGGGCTTCGAAGTGGTACTGAAAAAAGCAAACTAAAAGAAAAATAAACAAATTCAAATCGAATTGAAGGAGATAGAAATGAAATCAAGAAAAGTCAAGACTATCGTCAGCCTTATCCTGATTGTGGCAACGGTGCTTACGAGCGCATCTATTTTCGTTGCCTGCAACAAGAAAACAAACAAGGCTTATGACAACGAAAACGACCCGTTGGTATTCTCGACTCAAGCGGTAGATAAGGTTTTCAACCCGTTCTTCTCGTCCACAGGTCCCGATAACAGCGTTGTGGGAATGACGCAAATCTCTATGCTTACCAACGACAAAGCAGGAAAAGCGGCATACGGTCCGAACGAGGCTGTCGTAACGCTCGATTATCAAGAAGTGCAAAACGGCAACGACATAGACGGCACCACGACTTATTACTTCGTCCTCAAAAACGACATCCGTTTTTCAAACGGTTCGTATTTGACGATTAAGGACGTGTTGTTCAACTACTACGTTTACCTCGACCCCGCATACACGGGTTCCAGCACGATTTACTCCACCGACATCGTCGGCTTGAAGAAATATCGCACGCAAAACGAGAACGATAAAGAACAAGACAGCTTCAACTCTCGTTTCAAAACCGAAGCGACAGGCAGAATCAACAAGCTCAAAGACGCTTGCACGGAAGTGCTTGACAGTCATCAGGAATACGGCGTTGCGTCCGTTGCGGAAATGAGCGAATTTCTTGCAGACTACGCTTCGAAAAACTCGGGCTACGAAAACGTGGTCGCCGACTTTGCAAAAGCGGTCGAACTCTTTAAGGAAGAACTTGCAACCGACTACTCCAACTCCGTCGATTCCTACAAGGACATCACGTTTAAGGACGAGGGCGGCGCACTTTACAAAAACTTGTTGACGACCGACCAAGAAGCGTTCCTTTACAACGAGGGTATCATTTCTTGGAGCAAGAAAGACGGCAAATTGTCTGCGTCGTTCACGGATGACCTCGATTCCATTAAGGCGTGGTCTCAAGTTCAAAACGGCGAAAACGAGCAACAAGCAAAAGATAGAGCCAAACAAACGGCAATCGACATCGTGTTCGACTCCAAAATGCCCGAAAGCATCGTCGAAGTCGTAACGAGCTGGAATACTTCGATTACTCTTGCGGAATTCCTCGAAAAACAAGCGATGGAAGAATTTGCAAAGAACAACGAAAAGAAAGTTAAGAACATCGAAGGTATTCAATTTGCAAACCGCACTCAAAGCGTCGTAGTCAACAATCAAGAATACAGACCCGTGGAATACGACGAAAACGGCAACGTAAAAGCAGGTTTCAACGAAGTGCTTGCGATTACCATTAACGGCGTAGACCCCAAGGCGGTGTGGAACTTCTCAATCGGCGTTGCGCCTATGTATTATTACTCCACGCACAACTGGCACGGAAAAGACTATATCAACTCTTTCAACTACGTTGACGAATTCGGCGTCGAATTTATGTCTCAATCCTTTATGAACGAAGTCATTAAGGGCGATGACAAAGTAGGCGTTCCCGTCGGCGCAGGCGCATACGCGGCAAGCAAGGCAAGCGGCGGTTTGGACAACGTTTCTTCGGGCGACTTCTACGACAAAGGCGTTATCTACTTCGAGAGAAACCCGTACTTCTGTATGGGACCCGCAAAAATCAAGAAAGTGCGTTATCAAGTGGTTGGCTCCAACAACGTTACCACGACGCTTTTCAACGGCGAAGTCGACTTTGCAGAACCCAACGCGAAACCCGAAACAATCGACGAAATCAACTCCAAAGAGGGATACGGCAGCAAATCCGTGCAAACGCTCGGTTACGGCTACATCGGTATCAACGCGGGTAAAGTGCCTTCAATCAAGGTCAGACAAGCGATAATGCACGCAATCAACACTCAAGAGTGCGTCGATTACTACAAGACGACCGCAGACCCGATTTATCGTTCGATGTCTTTGTCGAGCTGGGCTTATCCCGGATACAACGACGGCGAATTCGGCACGGAAGACCCGACGCCGTACTATCCGTACATCGGCGGTGCCGTTCCTAAAGATTTGTCTGTCGTAAATAAAGACTACAGAGAGTTCGTACAACAAAAGAACTTGACAACAGGCGCAAAATTCACCGAGGAACAAGAATACGAGTTTATCAGAAGTTTGGTGGAGAGCGCAGGTTATACGCTTAACGGCGAAGGTATCTATCAAAAAGGCAACGACAAACTCAAATACACGTTCACAATCGCAGGCGAAGAAACCGACCACCCCGCATTCAACGCAATGTTGCACGCAAGAGAGATTTTGAATCAATGCGGATTCCAAATCACGGTTACCACGGACGCAAACGCACTCAAGAAGTTGTCCACGGGCGACCTTGCTGTTTGGGCGGCAGCGTGGGGCTCCACGATTGACCCCGATATGTATCAGGTCTACCACAAAGAGTCCACCGCAACTTCGGTTCTCAACTGGGGTTACAAGCAAATTCTCAACGATACGAGCGGAAAGTACGACGTTGAAAAAGAACTTATCGACCAACTCTCTGTAAAGATAGAAGAAGCGCGTAAGACGACAGATAAAGAGGCAAGAGCGATAATCTACAGCGATGCACTCGACCTCGTTATGAAGTTGGCAATCGAACTTCCGACGTATCAAAGAAAAGACTTGTTTGCATACAACACAAACAAAATCGACGTCAGAACATTCACTCCCGACAGCGAACTTTCGTCTTTCAAGGGATTGACCAGCGAGAACTGGAATTTGTCTCTGATAACAGAAAGATAACAATCAACGCATCGCACGATTATCGTGCAAAAATACTATGAGGAAAGGCATAATCTTGGGACGTTTCGACGCCTCAAGATTATGCGCATAAAAAGATGTTTAAGTATATCGTCAAAAGATTACTCATATCCATACTGATTTTGATAGGCGTGTCAATCATCATTTACACGATGGTCAGACTTATGCCTAACGACTATGTGGATAATAAGTATTCTCAACAACTTCAAAGCGGTTCCATA
The DNA here is from genome assembly GCA_002478945.1 of Christensenella sp. UBA7588. GTDB lineage: Bacteria > Bacillota > Clostridia > Christensenellales > CAG-917 > CAG-475. The sequence continues at coordinate 50,173 of DLKM01000001.1, read as the reverse complement.
AAACTTGAGGATATTGCGAGATTCAAAGAATTGTACGGAATCGGCGATAACTCGTTCAAGGGAATAATGGGCGGCTATTTCAAATGGCTCGGCAATATGTGCAAGGGCGATTTGGGAATGTCATTCAAATACGAAAAGCCTGTGGGAGACGTAATAAGCGAGAATATGTGGATTTCGTTCGCAATCGCGTTTATTGCGACGATTCTGCAGTTTTTGATTGCGATTCCGCTCGGCATTTCGAGCGCAACCCATCAGTATTCCGCCCGTGACTACGTTACGACCATTCTTACTATGGTCGGTATTTCCTTACCGACGTACTTCTTTGCCGCTATCGCGATAAAGATTTTCTCCGTTGACCTCGGTCTGTTGCCGGCAAACGGACTTATCTACGCAAGCGTAACCTACGGCAACAGCTTTGCGGACCAAATGGCAAAATTCGGAGATATGCTCCAGCATATGATTTTGCCGATTTTTGTAAGCGTGTTCCTGTCCATAGGCGGACTTATGAGATACACCAGAACGAACACTCTCGAAGTGCTTAACGCCGACTACATAAGAACGGCAAGAGCAAAGGGTTTGTCCGAAAAAACGGTAATCTATAAGCACGCTTTCAGAAATACGCTCATTCCGCTTGCCACGTTGCTCGCAGGTATTTTGCCGTCGTTGTTCGGCGGTATGATGATAACCGAGACGGTGTTCGGCATCGACGGTATCGGTCGTCTGGCTTACAACGCATTGAAGGAAGGCGATATTCCGTTTATTATGGGATACAATATGTTCTTGGCAGTACTGACGGTTATCGGCACGCTGTTGTCCGATATTATGTATTCGATAGTTGACCCGCGCGTCAAAATCAGCAAGTAGGTGAAATATGGAAAACGAAGAAATGAAAAACGTAAATATTGCCGACATTGCGGATAACGCGGTCAACGAGCAAACGCTCGTGCAAGACGAAAACGTCGAGCAGACGCAAACGGAAGAATGCGTTACGGACGTAACCGAACAAACGGCATCTCAAAACGAAGAAAACACACAAGACGAAGAAAAAGACGACAAAAAGGACAACGTGGAATACGTCTATAAAGAAATGAGTCCGTTGAGAATGGTCGGAAGAAGATTTTTCCGCTCCAAACTCTCGATAGTCGGTCTCGTTATGATAGTGTTCCTGATTCTGTTCTCCTTCCTCGGCCCCGTCGTTTACGATAAGTGGGGAGAGGAGGATGTTGACAGAAGTATGGTCGTTACAACCATAAGAAACGTGTACGAAACGACGAACGAAGACGGCGAAACCATAAAAATCAGAGAGGTTGTGCAACACCAATCGGGAATCAACTCCTACGCAGACCCGAGCAAGGACCACCTTCTCGGCACGGACGATAAGGGTATGGACGTTTTCGTACGACTTATGTACGGCGGACGTATCTCTCTTACGATAGGTTTTATAGTAGTTATACTCGAAACCTTGATAGGTGTCGTATTGGGCGGACTGGCAGGTTATTTCGGCGGCTGGGTAGACCAAGTGATAATGCGTATAGTCGATATTTTCACTTGCGTGCCGACTTTGCCGATTTTGCTTATTGCGTCCGCAATGATAGATTCGTGGCAAGTCAGCCCCAATACCAGAATTTATCTGTTGATGGCAATCATCACGATATTCAGCTGGAGTGGCGTCGCACGACTCGTTAGAGGACAGATTTTGTCGCTGAGAGAGCAGGAATACATAACCGCGACGGAAGTTATGGGCTTGCCGACGTGGAGAAAGATTTTCGTACATCTTATCCCCAACGTTATGCCTCAACTTATCGTTTCGATGACTCTCGGTCTCGGTAGCGTAATTTTGTACGAGTCGACGTTGAGCTTCCTTAACCTCGGCGTGCAACTCCCGAAAGCCGCTTGGGGAACTATGATTGCAACCTCCAACGACCCGCAGGTGTTGAGCTACCATATGAATATGTGGCTCCCCGCCGGCGTGATGATAGTTATCGCGGTACTCGGATTCAACTTCGTGGGCGACGGTTTGCGCGACGCGATGGACCCGAAAGCTAAAAAGTGACAGGTGACTTATGAAAAACGAAAAGAAAAAACAATCGTCAAATTATCTGTCAATACGCGACAGCAGAAAAATTATCAGATACAACATCAAAAAGATGAGGTATTACGAGGCGCAAAAGCGTAAAAAACGCGATAAAAGCGAATATACGACCACAATGCGCGACGAAAACAACCTCATTGAAATCGAGAATCTGAAAACTTGTTTCTTTACGGATACGGGTACGGTTATGTCCGTCAACGGCGTATCTTTCGAGATTCCGAAAAACAAAATCGTCGGCGTCGTCGGCGAATCGGGCTGCGGAAAGAGCGTGACGTCGTTGTCGATAATGCAACTCGTACAAGCACCGCAAGGACAAGTCGTGGACGGACAAATCAAGTTCAATTCCGACGAACTCGGCTACGACGAGGACGGCAAAAAACTTGCGTACGACATCGCAAAAATGCCCACCAAGGAAATGTACAAGGTGCGCGGAAAAGACATAACTATGATTTTCCAAGAGCCGATGACCTCTCTCAACCCCGTGTTTACGATAGGTTTTCAGCTTGACGAGGTGTCGTTTACGCACAATCCCGAAATAAGCAAGCAAGATGCCAAAAACGTCTCTATCGAGATGCTCAAAAAGGTGGGTATCGCAATGCCCGAGAGAGTGTACGATTCCTATCCGCACGAGTTGTCCGGCGGTATGAGACAGAGAGTTATGATTGCTATGGCTCTCGTCGGAGACCCGAAACTTATCATCGCGGACGAACCGACGACGGCGTTGGACGTCACGATACAGGCGCAAATTCTCGAACTGCTGAAAGATTTGCAACGCAAAGAAGGATGCTCGATTATGCTCATCACTCACGACCTCGGCGTTATTGCCGAAATGGCGGACGAAGTGGTGGTTATGTATGCGGGCAGAGTGATAGAAAAAGGCACCGCAAGCGAGATATTCCACGACCCGAGACACCCCTATACCATAGGACTTCAAAAGAGCAAACCGCTCATCACGTCTCCGTCCAACGAACCGCTTTATTCCATACCGGGACAAGTGCCTAGCCCGATAAATTTGCCGAACTGCTGTTATTTTAAGAACAGATGTTCCAAATGCGTCGGCGCGTGCGACGGAGAATATCCGCCGGAAATCAAAATCAGCGACACACACTATGTGTCTTGCTATCTATATCAAAAGGAGGACGACGAGCAATGAGCGAAAACAACAACGACATTTTGCAACAAGACGTCCCATCCCAATCACAGGAAGCGGTAGATACTCAACCGCAAGAGCAAGTCGCTCAAAACGAGAATAAAGACGATATTATCCTCGAAGTGGACGATTTGCAAAAACATTTCGTGCTTTCCCGCACGCTTTTGGGCAAACCGACCTCAACGCTCAAAGCCGTTGACCACGTCAGTTTCAAACTTAAAAGAGGCACTACGATAGGTATCGTCGGAGAGTCGGGCTGCGGAAAAACCACGATGGGCAGAACCATTCTCAAACTGTACGACATAGACGGCGGCAAGGTTTATTACAACGGACAGGACATAACGGATTTGTCGAAGAAAAAGATGCGCGCGCTCAGAACATCGATGCAACTTATCTTCCAAGACCCGTACTCGAGTCTCCCTCCGAGAATGACTATCGGCAACATAATCGCCGAAGCCGTGAGAGTGCATAAAATCGTGCCGAAAGAACAAGTCAACGCGTACGTGCGCGACATAATGAAGAAGTGCGGTTTGCAAGAGCAGTATTACGACCGCTATCCGCACGAGTTTTCGGGCGGACAAAGACAGCGTATCTGCATAGCGAGAGCGTTGGCGGTCAAACCCGACCTCGTTATATGCGACGAACCTGTCAGCGCACTCGACGTTTCCGTTCAGGCGCAAATCATCAATCTGCTCAAAGAACTGCAACAGACGATGAATCTCACTTATGTGTTTATCTCGCACGATTTGTCTGTCGTCAAGTACATAACGGACGAAATTTTGGTTATGTACCTCGGCAATATGATGGAAAAAGGCGAGACGGACGAATTGTTTAACAATCCGCTCCATCCGTACACGAAAGCGTTGTTCTCGGCAGTTCCCGTCCCCGACCCCGACGTGAAAAACGAGAGAATTATCCTCGAAGGGGATATTCCGTCTCCCGCAAATCCGCCGAGAGGATGCAAATTCCATACTCGTTGCTCGCAATGTATGAGCGCGTGCAGAATCATTCCTCCCGCGTATCACGAAGTCGCTCCGAATCACTTCGTTGCCTGCCACCTCTACGACGAGGATATTATGAGCAGACAGGAAGAACTTGACAAAGCGTATCAACACGTCAAGGAAATGGAGGAGAGAGAAAAGGAAATCAAAGACGAATACGACGTTGTGAAGAAGCTCAAAGACGCTTTTGCGAAAATACTCAAGAAAAAGGACGTTTCCGATGAAAAAGCCGACGTTACGAGCGACGGCGCGGAAGTCGAAAACGACGGAGCAAAAGCCGAAAACGAGTTTACGGGAAACGACGTCATACAAAACCAAGAAGTGACGCATACGCTCGAAAGCGACAACGTTTCGGACGCAAACGACGCAAACGATGAAGAACAAAGATAAGAAAAAGGTTAAAGTCATATACGTCGACGACGGCCGCACTTTGTACGATATGGACGGCGTAAGACGACAAAACGCCATTATCCCCGACAAGATAACCAACTCTCGCCTCGAAAAAGAAAAGAAAAAAGACGCAGAGCAAGCGCATCTTGACAGAAAAGAGAGGAGAGCGGCGGTGCGTGCCGGATATGCGGTGTATCTGCCGATAGTGTTCGGCGTGCTGGCTTGCTTCGGATTGGTTGCGGTCGTGATGTACTTCTGGTTGAAGTAATATTGATAAAAATATATAGAAAATAAATTTTATAGGTATATATAGTATGAAAAGAAAGGTTATCAGCATTTGCTTAATGGTTGCGCTCGTAACGTTGTCGGTGTTCACGCTGGCGGCGTGCGGAACGAATCAAAGCACAATAACCGACGGTAACGGCTCGGAGAATTTTTCGCAGAATCTGCGAATTTTCAACACGGGCTTGCGTCTTACGCAAGACGAGTTGTTGGACCAAATCAAAGCCGATTATCTCGTGAAGAATCAAGGGTATCTCGATACGGACGAAATCGTCGTTATGGTTACGCTTGAAGGTACGTCGCTCATCGACGATTACGTCGACGAGTATTCTTCGCAATACGCCAGCGTGTCCGAATACGCATTCAGCGACATCGGCGCAAGCAAGAGGGAGTACCTCAGAGCGCAACAAAACGACGTCATTCAAAGAATGACTCGCTACGGACTTATCGAGAGCGTCGAGTGCAATTACGACACGATTATGAACGGATTTGCCGCAACGGTTAAGTACGGCAATTTGAGAACGTTGGAAAGTTTCGCAGGCGTTAAAAACGTCATTATCAGCGACACTTACAATCGTCCTCAATCCACTTCTTCCGAAGCGTCGTCCATAACCAACCTCGTCGACGTGTACGAAACGGGTATTTTTAACTCGTCCAGCGTGCCTTATACGGGCAAGAGAACTGCCGTTGCCGTTTTGGACAGCGGATACGACTGCACGCATACGGTTTTCCAAAGAGAGTTGAAAGAAAACGAAGTGTTGTACAGCAAGGAGCAAATCGAAAGCGTCTTGTCTCAAACCAACGCCGCGAAATACACCAAAGACATTGACGTGGAGAAAGTTTACGTTTCCAGCAAGATTCCGTTCGTGTACGACTATGCGGATAAGGACATCAACGTTTATCCGTACGATTCCGAACACGGAACTCACGTTGCAGGCATCATCGGCGGCAAAGACGACGTAATCACGGGCGTTGCAATCGATACGCAACTCGTGCTTATGAAAGTTTTCCCCGACCTTAGCCAAGGCGGCAAAACCGAAGATATTATGCTTGCGCTCGAGGACGCGGTTCTTCTCAACGTCGACTGCATCAATATGTCGCTCGGTTCGTCCTGCGGTTTCTCGAGAGAAGTGGACGAAGTAAACGTAAACAGAATTTACGACAGACTCAACGAAAGCGGCATCAGCGTCATTACGGCGGCAAGCAACAGCTACAGCACGGGCTTCGGCGGAGCGCAAGGCAACACTAATATGGTTACCAACCCCGACTCCGGTACTGTTGGTTCTCCGTCTACATACGAAGCGTGCCTTTCCGTTGCGTCAATCAGCGGCACAAAGAGCAAATATATGGTCGGCAACGGCACGGACGTGGTGTTCTTCAAAGAATCCAACGCAATCACGGGTAAAGAGAACGATTTCTTCAAGGAGTTGGGAATTACCGAGAAGGGCGCAATTCGCGAATACGAGTACGTCACGGTTCCCGGCACGGGCGGTAAAACGAGTTATCTCGGCATCGACGTAAAGGGCAAAATCGCTCTCGTAAGACGCGGAGACAATACGTTTGAAGAAAAGGCTCGTTACGCAAAAGCGGCGGGCGCGGTGGCTTGCATCATATACAACAACATCGACGGCGATATTTCTATGTCGATGGGTAAGAGCGCGCACATTCCTACAATATCCATTTCTAAGGACGACGGCACCAAACTTGCGGAAAAGAAGCAAGGAACGATTACCATTTCTTACGATAATCAGGCAGGTCCGTTTATGTCCGACTTCTCGAGTTGGGGTCCCACGCCTTCGCTCGAGCTTAAGCCCGAGATTACCGCACACGGCGGAAACATCAAATCTTCCGTTCCCGGCGGCGGCTACGACGAACTCAGCGGTACGTCTATGGCAACGCCTAATCTCTGCGGTATAGTGGTGCTTATCAGACAATTCCTCAAAGACAAATACGAAGCGGCGGGAGAAAACAAGTCGTGGAAAGAGATTTCCGTTCTTGCAAATCAGATGTTGATGTCCACCGCAACGATTGCTCTCAACGAAGAAGGCAATCCGTATTCTCCTCGTAAGCAGGGCGCAGGTCTTGCAAGCCTCAAGAATCTCGTCAATACCAGAGCGTATCTGACGGTAGACGCGACGGGAGAGGACGGTCAAACGTATACGAAAGACCGCACGAAGATAGAACTCTTTGACGACCCCGACAGAACGGGCGTTTACGAAATGGAGTTCAACGTCGTCAATATCAGTCAGGATACTTTGACGTACGACTTGTCTTTGGTGGGAATGACCGAAAGCGTGTCTACTTCCGATAAGAAACACGTTGCGGAAACTCCGCAAATTCTCGAGGGCGTAAAGAACTTCGAAATTCTCGAGGGCGGAACGCTTGACGGAAACAAACTTACGGTAAATCCCTCCGCAACCGCAAAAGTGAAAGTAACTTATACTCTCACGAGCCAAGAAAAAGACTTAATCGAAAGCCTTTTCCCGTACGGAATGTACGTCGAGGGCTTCATAAAACTCAAACAAACGGGCGAAGAAACGGAAACCGTGAAGAATATCGACCTCAACGTGCCTTTCCTCGCATTCTACGGGGACTGGACGGAAGCTCCGATGTTTGACAAAACATATTACGAAGTCGAATCCGAGGCACACGACAAATCAATCGACGACGAGGATAAACTCAAAGCCGATTATTTTGCGACGACGCCTTACGGTTCTTACTTCTACAACTACATCATTCCGCTCGGCACTTATCTGTACGACGTAGATACCGATAAGTACGACGAGATACCTGCAACGCAGGAACATATCGCAATCTCCAACATTCTCGGCACGATTGACGGTATTTCCGTGGTATACGCAGGCTTGTTGAGAGGCGCAAAAACTATGCGCTTCACAATCACGGACAAGGCTACGGGCGAACTCGTTTGGGAGCATATCGATTACAATGCGACCAAATCTTATTCGCAGGGCGGAAATCCGTTGCCGTACTACGAACAACTCAAGTTCAAGTCTTTGGCAAACAACCTCGTCAATAATGCGGAATATTCCTTCGAAATGAAGGGCGAACTCGATTACGGAGACGGCGGCGTAAAGAAGAACGTCCGCAACAGTTTCGGTTTCGACTTCGTGGCGGACGACGAAGCGCCCGTCATCAAGAGCGTCACTTACGAAAAGAAATACGACCGTACGCTCAAAAAAGACAGATATTATATCAATATGGTTGTCTATGACAATCAATATGTACAATCGATAACGCCGATAATCTTCACGTCGAGCAGCAGTTATTCGTTCCTTACTGAGAATCCTATCCCCGTATACAGCGAAAAGGGCAAGGACAATACTGTAAGATTTGAAATAACCGACTACCTCAAAGACATCGGCACGGACGCGTTGATTACGAGTGCGCTTGCGTTCTCAATCGACGATTACGCTCTCAACTCCAACATATTCCTCTGCCAACTCCCCGGCACCAAGGGCAACTTCAAGTTTACCAAGGACGGCACGATGGACGGTACCGACCTCATTATATTGGACGCTGAAGAAGGCGAAGTCGTTGACCTCACGAAATACCTCGCAACCGCAGACGACAGCGTTGACGTGGACAAAGACTATCTCAAATATTTGTCTTGGACGTCCTCTAACGACAACGTAATTCAAGTCAAAAACGGTCTTGTCAAATGTATTGCCGAAGGCAAAGCAACCGTTACCGTAAGAGAACAGATGAATCTCAATCAGGCGGTCGTCATAATCAACGTCAAGAAGAAAGCGTCGTCGAGTGCGGAAACGAACGCCGTAAGCGAAATCGGCACGTTTGCTTCGACGAACGACGTTGCGTTGCAATCGGTTGAAAACAATTACAATGACGCTAAACTGCAAGAACTCAGATTCTCCTATTACGATACGTTGTTTGCATACTCCCGCGCGGCTCAAACCAGCGAGATAGGCAAGACGGGCGACAGAAGATACGTTTCTGCGTCGTCTACGATAGGAATGTACCCCGGAGAGAAAATCAGACTCAACTACGACGTGCTGCCGTGGTATGCAGCGGACAACTACGAGTTCGAGTATTCTTCCAACAACGAGAACGTCGCTCAAGTCAACGAAAAGGGCGAAGTAACCGCTCTCAAGAAAGGCACGGCTACGATAGTCGTTAAGCCCAAAAACTCGTACATTCAAGCGTCAGTCACGATTTCGGTAAAGAGCGAATTCGTTATCGAAAACAGAGAACTTATCGCGTATAAGGGACTCGGCGGAAACGTCGTTATTCCCGACGACGAAGGAATTTTGTATATCGGCGCGTTTGCGTTCTGTCTGTACGAAACCGACAACTCGGTGGAACTCGACGAGGACGATTACGACGCCAACAAGATTCCCGCGTCCAACACGAGCATTACGAGCGTAGTTATCCCCAAAGGCGTGGAAGAAATAAAGAAATACGCTTTCTACAACTGCTCGAGTTTGAAATCGGTCACTATACCCGAGGACGTGAAATATATCCGTGAATTTGCATTCTACGGAGACAAAAAACTCACGAGCATAAACATAGTCAAAGACGACGGTACTTTGGTCGAGGACAACGATTTGACGCAAAGCAAAGTCGAAGTTATCGGCGCGTCCGCGTTCAAAAACTGCAAATCGCTCGTAAAAATCAACCTCTCCAAAGTGTTGAGCATCGGCGCAAACGCGTTTGAATATTGCACCGCGCTCGAAACCGCAAACCTTACTTCTTTGCGCAATACGGGCAAAGAGGCGTTCAAGGACTGCACGGCTCTTAAGAGCGTAGTCCTCGACGAGGCAACTCAACTCTCGTACGCAATGTTTGCAAAATCGGGACTCGAAAGCGTGGATATTTTCAACAAACGCACGGAAATCCCCGAGTATTGCTTTGCAAGATGCGACAGCCTTGTCAGAGTGACGATGCACAACAATCTGCTCTCTATCGGTAAGGGCGCATTCAGCGACTGCCCGTCGTTGACCACCGTTGAAATGCTCGGCTCCGTCGGAGTTATCGGCGAACAGGCGTTCTATCAATCGACGGCTCTTGCAACCGTTACGCTCCCGAATTGCGAAGTGGAAATCGCACCTTACGCTTTCTATAAGTGTCGTGCGCTTACCAAAGTCGTGTTCGGCGCGAATACGAAGATTGAGAATATCGAAGGATTCGTGTTTAAGGATACGGCACTCGATACGTTTGAAGTGCCTGCAGGAAACGCTTATTACACGACGAGCGGACGTTATCTCCTCTCCAAAGACGGCACGACTATCATTCTTGCCGCCGTGGGAGCCGATTACGGCGATTTGACGATTGGCGCGGAATATTCCGCAATCGCGGACAGCGCGTTTGCAGGCGTCAACGTCGGTTCCGTAACCATTGAAAACAAAGATATGACAATCGGCGCGTTTGCTTTTGCAGGCTGCGAACAACTTACCAAAGTGACGTTCCCGACCGAAGCAGGCGTAAAGATAGGAAAGAGAGCGTTTACCGCTTGCTCCGCGCTGACGGATGTCGAAAACCTCGATAAGATTGTCAACGTCGGAGAATATGCTTTCGCAAACACGGCAGTCAAGACTGCAACGGTTGCGAAAGACGCGGTATACGAAGAAGGCGTGTTCTTCAATTCCGCTGTCGAGACCGTGACGGTCGGCGCAAACGCAACGTTCGGAATGGGCGTATTCCAAAACTGCGTACAACTCAAAACCGTCAAGATGCCCGAGGAAGGAAACGTGCATATCGGACAAGGTTGCTTTGCAAACGACTCCGCTTTGTATGAAATCGACCTTTCAAAGACAGACGACACCATAGAGGCGGAAGCGTTCTACGGTTGCGTCAAACTCAGCACCGCAAATCTTACTAACGTCAAGAATATCGGCAGATACGCGTTTGCGGACTGCAGAGCGTTGTCTACGGTAAACGTGCCTGTCGTCGAAGTCATCGGTCAAGGTGCGTTCGGACGTTACGGACAATTTATGAGTGCGCCGTGCTTCGAAACAATCGTTCTTCCCGACACTCTCGTGGAAATCGGAGAAATGGCGTTCCTCTACAACGAGAAACTTGCAAGTATCGTCATACCGTCGTCGGTAACGAAGATAGGCGACTATGCGTTTGCTTACTGCACGGCTCTTAAGAGCGCACAACTCCCGAGCAACATCACGGTTATCCCCGATTATATGTTCGGCGGCTGCGAATCTCTCGAATCCGTCAATCTCGAAAACGTAACCGAAATAGGCAAATACGCCTTTACGCTTTCTAAACTCACAAGCGTGGACATCGCAAACGTCGTGTCCGTCGGAGAGGGTGCGTTTGCTCAAACCGCACTTACGAGAACTGTAAACGCAGACAACCTCGAGACGATAGGCGACTATGCTTTCCAAGCGACCAGCATCATCGTTTTCAACGCTCCGAAGCTCAAAGTTATCGGCAACAGCGCGTTTGAAAGAAGCCCGATGCTTACGACGTTTACTTTCTCGAACAAACTCGAAAAAGTCGGCAAAGGCGTGTTCTACGATTGTTCGGCGTTGAGAACGTTCTCTCGCTACACGGACGCGCAAACGACGGCAACCACGGGTAAAATCAACGATTACGCATTGCTTAACGGCGGCGCGTTGTACGTCAAACTTGCGTCCGGTAAGTACGAACTCAAGGCAGTACCCGGCGGCGCGTATATGACGAGACTCGAAGTTATGGACGGCACGGTGCGTATAGACGATTACGCAGGAAACGCAAACCCCAACGTCAAGGAAATCGTATTCCCCGACGGACTTAAGAGAATAGGTCAGTATGCGTTCTACAAATACTCCTCGCTCAATAGCGTAGAGTTCAAGTCGGTAATCGCTCCCGCAATGGAAGATTCCTACAACAAAGACGCAAGCCTGAGTCCCAACGACCCCGGATACGAGTTGTTGCACAATCAATACAACGTGTTCGATTACGAGTTGTACTACTTCAACTTTATCGACCTGCTCGGCAAGAAAGAGCCTATCTCGATGATTTTGCCTAAGAACGCAAATCTCGAAGGATACGATTCGCTCGTGTATCTCGTGTACTTCGGCAAGGTCGAGGACGCTCTCAGAAGCGACTACGTCGCAATGGAAAAGAGTATGATTGAGTTCTACGAGTACGCAAAACAAGTTTATGCGCTTGCCAACGTGACGCTCGTCGACGAAGACATCGTCAACAAGGCAATCACGGCGTATAACTCCGTAACTCAAGACCCGACGACGTACGGCTACGACAAAGACGAATGGAACGCTTTGGTCGAATGCGTACAAAACGCCAAAAAGACCATAAGAGACCTCAAGTTTGCAAATGCCAACGCAAACGTCAAGAGAGTGCAAGCTCTCATCGACGAGTTGCCGACGGTATTCGACGTTGCAGACCTTGAAAAGATACAATCCGTACTCGAGCAAATAGACGCGCTCAGCGGAGATGAAAGAAGCATTCTCGACACAGCGAAACTCGACGCGCTCAGAGCGTCCTACAACGAATACCGCAACACCGTCGACGAACAAGTCGCTCCGATTAAAAACGCAACCGACAATATCGGATTTGCAGTTGCGCTCGTGGCAACGTTGGCTCTTGCAGGTGCGGGTATTGCTCTTAGCGGAAAACGCTTCTTTATGTAAAAGGAGGGTGCCAAGATGAAAAAGAAATATGCTTTTATATTGACATTCGTTCTTCTCGTGCTTGTGTTGGCATTGTGCGCGTGCGATAAAACGACGCCGAAAGACTTTGCGACATACAGCGATAATATGAAAACCTCGATGGACAGCGTTTCCTCTGTCAACGCATCTATAACGATGCAAGACAAGGGAACGACGGTCTATCAGTATCAAAGAAATATGACTATCAACGGTTCAAACGCCGATATAAGCGTTTCGGAGAGTAAGTTGAACGCAGGTTTCAAACTTGTCACGACAACTTCGACCGAACAAAAATCGGGTGTGGACAGAACGCAGTTGTTGCCGATTGCACTCTCCGAGTACAGCGCAAACAACCTCAATCTCGGCTCCGACGGATTCACTTGCACGATAAGTGCAGAGGACTTCGCAAGCGTTCTCAAGCTCGGCGCATACTCCATAAGCGGAGAAGCGTCGTTGGCTTGCGATTTTTCGGGCGACAAATTGAGCAAAATCAACTGCAACTTTACGACTACGGACGGAAAGACCGTTCAGGTCGTATACGAGTTTAATTATTAAGGAGGCGAGAGAGTATGAAAACGTTTGTAAGAACCGTTGCGATAGTGCTTGTGATGGTTTGCGCTCTCGCAGTATTCGTCGCGTGCGACAACAATAAAGGCGGCGGAGAAACTCCGACGCCCGAAGTGAAAACGCTCGACGCTCCTCAAAACGTGGAGTTGTCGGACGCGGGCGTACTTTCGTGGAGTCCCGTCGAAAACGCAACGTCCTACGTCGTTTCGTTGAACGGCGCGGAATACGAGACCACGGATACGTCTTATCAACTTGCGACCGATTTGCTTAAGAACGATATAAGATACAGCGTCTACGCAAAAGCGCAAGGTTACACCGACTCGCCAAAATCGGAAGAAAAACTGAGAAAAGGCGACGGCAACAAACCCAAGCCGTCCGACGACGTTATTTCCATTTCTAATACGGAATCAATCAAGAGCGGAAAGAGCGTAAAGTATACTGCCTATATCAACGGCGTCAAAGCCGAGGACGGGGAAATCGTATGGTCGATTTCCGAAGGTAAAGAATACGCAACCATAGCACAAGACGGAACGGTTACCGCAGCGGAAGTTACTTCAAATAAGACAATCGTGCTGGTCGCAACCAGTGCGAATGATTCGACTTGCTTTGCGCAAATGCTGATAACGATTGGCGCAAGAACGGACCTTACCGCAGAGATGTTTGCCGTGTTCGACAACGACAGAATCGGATTTGAGGGTTACGACAAAATCGACGTTTACAGAACGGATATGTTCGGTACATATCTCAGAACGTATACCATACCTATCAGAACCGCGATGGACGGCACCAACTGGTTTGCCGAATACGAAGATTCCAACGCGGGTATCAAATCCGGTATTTATTACAGAAACATCAACGGAAAAGCAAATCAGGTCAGCGTAAGTTTTATGAACGACGAGCAATTCGTTCCGATGCTTGACGAAGCAAGCGGCGAAGTCTTGTCGTGGGAAGATTCCGGTCTTTACAACAACCTCAGAAACCTCAAGGTCGAAGATTTCGAGTTTGACGATTCGACGTGGATGTGGATGTACAAGGGCGACGAAAAGATGACCAAACGCATCATTGCGTCGGCAACTCCGTATGAGTTCGAAGTCAAAAAGTGGGGACTCGGTATCGATAAAGGCGAAATCATTTACATTTACGCACAAAGCGAGGACGATTACCAGATTGTCGAGGGATATAAGTCCATTCAGGAACTTTACGTCGCAATCAATACGAGCGAAAGCGTAGAAGTGCCGACAATCGGTAAATTTACTCACGACGAACAATACGACGAGTTGTACGACAGGCTTCAAACCGCAATCGACAATATGCGTGCGCTCGACAGTTACACTCTCGATTTTTACGATATGGCGTACACTCAATACGGCACGCGTTATCAAGGGTTCGTCGAGAGCGTCACAAGCGATTTGTGCTACTTTAGTCCGTACACCGTTAAGTACGACAATCAAAATCAGGAGTTGCGTACATATACGGACAATGCGTCTTACGGATATAAGAAATTGAGTGATAATTTCTACAATTCGTTCAGCGAAAACACCAAAACGAACGAGTCCGACCCTACGACGTACAGAGCGACTCGCGCTTATAACAAGACGTTTGACAACGCAAGACCTTCGTTTGCATTCTCGGCAGACATATTCACGAGCTACGCTTATAACGAGGACGAAGATACCTATACCTATTACGTCAACGAGAATATGTGCGGCGTTGCGTCCACGTTCTTTTACGGAGTGGGCAACGACATCAATCTGTACGGCATATTTGCCGCAAAAGGCTTTTTGTTGTCAATGGATTTTGTTCCGTTCGTGGTCGTTAAAGACGGCTATATCAAAGAGACTTGCTTCTTCTACAATCTCGGCACGATGTACGGTGTAGTGTTGATACAGTACGACAATTTCAACGATACCACCGTTCCCGACGGAGTAGAAGTGAACTTTGATACGAGACAAGTTCCTTCCGATTGGTCGCAACTTACGATTATCAAGAGAGACGAGGATTCCTCAACAACGGCAGACGATACCGAAGTCAACGCTTTGGATTATCTCAAAGAATTCCTCGGCAAAGATAATGCGGGAGAGTTGATTCCGTTCTTCGGAAACGTGCTTGGCGACAGCTACGGCTTCGGAATGATGACCACAAAGGTTCCCGGCGGTACGAAACGTGCAAGAAACGCGCTTTGTCTTTACTACGACGTGCCTTTGGACATCGATTACACAATCAACACGTCGTTGACGGCCGTAAGAGAGTACCTCAAGGCAAAAGGTTTCGTCCGCAATCAGTACGACGAGTACCACGACGAGGCAAACGGCATTTGGATTGCACCTATGGACCAAAGCCTTGACTTTGTCATTTACATCTGGAAAGACTGATAAAAACGCCGTGCGCAAGCAAAAGTGCGAGCGCACGACGAAAAATACAAAAAAAATAAAATTTCTATAAAGGAGAACAACAATGGAAACACGCAAAACGATTAAAAAAAGCGTCGTTACGCTTGTTTGCTTACTCTTGCTCGCAAGTATGTTCCTGATGGTCGCTTGCGATGAAAAGAATCCGACCCCGAGCGGTGGCGGAGAGGAACAAGTTCCGAGCATCAACATCGTAACGTCGGTTGCCGACGGCACGGTTGTAAGCAAAGGCGACAAAATCACGTTTGTGGTCGCAGTATCCGACAACAGCCCGTATACCGTATTCGTCGACAATACGGACGTGGCAAAAGTGGAAGGCAACACGCTTTTCGTTATGGCAGAGGCAACGAAGGACCTCGAGTTTAAGTTGGTCGTAAGAATCAACCGTTTGCCCGGCGTCACGAAGGCGGTAACTTTCAAGATGAAAGCCCCCGTGAAACTTCCCACGATTTCAATGACGGCAAATAAACCCGAATTGGCAAGACTTGCCAAAGGCGATACAATCACTGTCAACGCAACCGCATCCGACGGAAGCGACGTCGTTCTCAGCGTCAGCAACGAAAATTTGGCAAAAGTGGAAGGCAACGTAGTGACTATCGTAGCAGAACCCGCTCACGAGGAGTCTTTGTCCGTTACGGCAACGCTCAAAGATTATCCGTCCGTGTCCGTTACGAGACAATATTACGTCAAAGCACCCGCAATCGACGGTCAAGTCAACGGTTCAAACGGCAACGTTTTGACCACGGACGCTATCAAAGCTCTCGGCAACAAGAGCATTACCGTAAACGGCGTCGTTACAGACTATTTCTTTGATTCGAGCGACGGCTCGACCACCACGCACGAGTACATCACGAAAGTAATGATGGAAGAAGGCAAGTGGTACGGCGAGTGGTACGCAACTCCCGAGGACGGTTCCGACCCGACCGTTATCACGGATAGCTTCGTAGCAAGCGAAAACGCAAACTACGTCGGTTCCGACGGCGTTATCGGACGTGCGCTTCAAAGAGTGTACATCGACAAGAACAACCAAGTCGCAACGAGAATCGAGATGAGTTCGCTCTCCGTTCCTTATTTGTGGCAAAATCAACATTATTGGAACCATATCGAGGAATTCGGTACGGATATTTCCAAGAAGTTCGTCTACAGACCCAACGAGGACGTCTTTGAATACGTCTGGAAAGAGTACGACGACCAAGGTGCGGAACACGTCGCGGACGAGTACGATTACTATCTTATGACGTACCTCTCGTTCAGCTTCACTCCGATGCTTGACGACACTCTCGAAAACGTTTACTTCAAGATGGAAAACGGCGAAATCACGCAAATTCTCGCAAAGACCATTGAAGAAACCGGAACCAACAAGAACAGAGCGTACACCGAGGCAGTCTTTACGTTTGAAAACGTAGGCACGACCACCGTTCCCACCCTCCAACCCTACGAGAAAGACGCAAGAAACGAACCTCTTGCAGCCGCTCTCGAAAAGATGAAGAACGCAACGAGCTACACGTTCGA
This sequence comes from Christensenella sp. UBA7588, assembly GCA_002478945.1. Taxonomy (GTDB): domain Bacteria; phylum Bacillota; class Clostridia; order Christensenellales; family CAG-917; genus CAG-475. The sequence goes on along the minus strand of DLKM01000001.1, from coordinate 33,128 downwards.
GACCGCAGAAGTCGCAACTACTACTCCGACTTATGACCCGAGCGATTACGAAACCAGCGCAACGGCGTCCGCATCTTTCCCCGCAGGCGCAAACAGCGGTACGGTAGGACTTAAAGGACGCATCACTCAAGACGCAATCCTTCTTACGAGAACGGGTAAATACGAAAACTATTCCGAAGGCAGCTATCCTTATCACTTCGAATACAAGGGATACAAGAACAACGCCGACGGAACGTACGATTACTTCGAGCGTAACTTCAAGACTCAGGCTTTCGAAGGTAAACGCAAATACGAAGGTACAATCGCAAGCGCAGGCATCGCACCGACGTGGAATCTCTCCGCAGACGTGTTCAAGTTTGCTGGAAGCAGTACGGACGCAAACAATAACACCGTTACCAAGTACGTTTTGCGCGACACGCAAATCATCGAAGGCGCGGCAAAAGAAGTTTGTATGCATTCCGACGTAAACAACACCGTAGCGTCGTCTCAAGTTGCGTTTACGATTACGGTTGACAGCGACGGCAACGTTGTGTCCACGACTTTCCCGTACGAATATCCGGGTTATTCGGGATATTGCAAGACGACGTACAGCCAAGTCAACAAGACTCAATTCACGGACGAATTTGACGGATACGTCGAAAGAGTATTGCCCGAATGGTCAGACCTCAGAACAGTCAAGTACTATCACAAACATACTTCGGACCTCAAACAATACGAATGCTACAACGCAAACGCAAGCAGTCCGTATCACTTCTATCCCGACAAATGCACGCACATTGCGTCACTTGACGTGGTAATCAACAACGTGTTCGGAGATAACGCGTCCGTATTCCCGAGTGTAAGCGCATTCAGAAGAATATTTGACGATAACCTCAACCTCGCAGGCGATACCAACGATATTCTCGGATTCTTCGATTATCATTCCGAGAAATTGCCCGACGAGAGTATGAAATATACCGATTTCGTAACGTGGACGGCAAGCGCACCCGACGAATATCTCGACGAAAACGGCGCATTGTACGGAGAGGGCTTCAACAGCTTCTTCGAGAGAATGAATTCCGTAATGGAAAACCTCGGCTTCACGTTCAACTCCAGCGTATCCGACCTTACGGGCGGTGCAACCGGCACTTTGGACAAGAAAGCGGTTTACTCAATCGAAGGCAAACTCACAATCGTCTATGTGATAGGTCGCAACAACCGCGTTGACGTAGACGTGTACAACTTCGGCGACTACAATATCGGTGCATAATCGATAAACGAGCCGCAAATGCATTAACAACTCAAAAATGATGTCGGAGTCGATATTATGAAAAAAAGATTACTAATTATCATAGCTTTAATACTGATATTGACTGCTTTGACATTCGCAGGATGTGACAACGGCGGCACGGGAGGAGGAGACAATCCGACTCCTCCCGAGCCGACGCCGACTCCTCCCGTGCCGACGGAGGAAATCATCGTAAGCGCAAAGCAGGAAAGCGTATCTATCCACGAAAAACAGTTCGCGGATTTTAACTATTCTTCGCTTTTCGTCATTACGGTAGACGGCAACCAAGTTTTGATTCAATCAGCTTATCTCGATTTGAGCCATCTTCCGACCGCGGTCGGCGAGGAGGGCTACGTCGTATGCGAATACAAGGGCAAGAGCGCGCAATGCAAAGTTATAATCACGCCCACGTTATTCGATTTGACGCTTGCGGTAAACGAGATAAGCATATCTCAGCTTCAAGTTGACGACGGATACGATTTTCTTGCGTTCTTTACGGCTACGGAGGACGGAGAAAACAGACAAATCACACCCGATATGGTGCAAAACGACGTCAAACGCGAAGTGGGAGATTACACATATACCGTGACGTATCACGGCATAAGCAAGACGCTTACCGTACACGTTACGGAAGCACACCGCATAGAAATCGTCAATTCATACAAATTGCTTCAACTCAGAGTCGAGCAGGTGGCGGAACTTGACGTTACGTCGCTGTTTTCGCTATATGTCGACGGGCAAACCGTCAAAGTCGAGCGCGATATGATTGATGCAAGCGCGCTCAATTCGGTTGAGGAAGGCAAAACCTACAACGTGATAATGTCCTATTCCTATAGGGGCGCAGACGCAACGTCGGTTGCGAAAATCAAAATCGTTCCTCCCGAAGAAGTGATTATCAACGCGCGCAACGCAGTCGTTTTTCCAAACGGCGGAAACATCGATTTGACAAGTCTTTTCACGATAAAAGAGGGAGACTCGTTTGTCAAAGTTACCGCAGATATGATTTCGGGCAGCGTCGATTATTCGACGATAGGAAGCAACGAAATCACGTTGACCTATAAAGGGAAAAGCGCAACCGCCACGGTGGAAGTAAGACGAGGAGTCGTCATAAGTTTCCCCAACGGCAATACCGTATCCGTTAAAAAGGGTACGAATAAAATAGGATATAATTTCGCAGGCGACGTCTCGGTGTCGGTCAACGGCTCGAGATTTATGTTTGTGACTTACGGAGACGGCTCCGTTTACCACGTCGATACGACGAACGTGAATTTCGATACGGTGGGCGTTTACACAGCAACCGTGAGAATCCCGTACGTCGGCGCGGCAAAAGAGCAAGTCTCTTATACGACAGAAACCATAACGTACGTCGTAAAAGAAACGACTTACGAATTGTCCGTGGTCGAGGACGAAGTCTTGCTTGCGCAAGGCACTACGTCCTACAACCCGCTCAAGAACGTATCCGTTAAAGTAAACGGAATCAAAAAAGCTCTCGTTACCGACAGAGCGACGGCAGAAAAAGACTTTTTGGCAGTATACGCAGAGTATCTTTCCGATATGCTCGATTTCGACCTCGTAGGCACTCAACATCTTAAGATAGCGGTCTACGCAGGCGGTTTGGACGAAACTCCCGAAATCGTCGAATTTGACGTCAGAATAAAGTCCAACGTCAAAGTTTACGCGCAAGGGAAGATGGTTTTCACGGAAGGAACGGTTTATACGCTCGATTTGTTCTCCATAAAAGACGGAGATAAAGACGTAAAAGTCACAGCCGATATGCTCGAGGGCAAAGTGGATACTTATACGCCCGGAGTGTATTCAATCAAAATCAACTATCTCGGCATAGAAGCGACGGCAAAAGTCGTGGTGCTTTCCGACGAAATCGTGGGAACGTACAAGACAAATATGACCACGATTCCGAGCGAAACGAGCAAAGATTACGGCTCGTGGGAAGAAGACGACGGCTGGGGCGATTACGGCGAAGGAGACGATGACGATACAATCGTACCCGTCGTTCCTCTCAAAGATATGACGATAGGACGAGACGGCTCTATCGTCATCAACGGCGTCAAAGCGGAAATCGTGGACGGCGTTGACGAAAATACGTTGACAATCAAGTTGAATACGGCGTTGTATTCGTTGCACATCAAAAACGGCATCGTGGTTGTCGAACCCGACAATTCCAACAGAATGTCGTTTACCGATTCGAGACGTCCGCTCGTGTATTTCAGCACGAAAGTGTGGAATTTGAAAGCGAGAGTGGTGGTCAACAGCAGCTCGAACTATGTGTTGTCCACGACAAACACCGCATATTCTATCGATACGTTCAAGATAGAGGACAAACAGAGCGGAGAAAAGAGTTGGTTCGGCTTGTACACGAGGCTCGTAAGCAGAAACTCATCCGATACCGTTTACGTCGTAAACTGGGGAGAGGCAAGTTATCCCGACGGTTTCATACCCAAAGCGAACACCACTTCCACGTTGACCTACGGCGGAGAGCAATACGAATTCCTTATGGCAACCAACGTGACGGCAAAAGTGCAGTCGACGGAGCAGGCCCTCAAATACAGCGGAACGTATAAAGGCGTTATCGACGGCGACGATTCCGCAAGACTTACCGTGGACGCAACAGGCACTTATAAGTTGTCTTTGGGCGGCAAAACGTTGTTTTCCGCAAGCGCAATGACTATCAAGAGTATGGTCAACGGTGGCGTGAATTACGACGAGGATATTCTTTATCTGTACGATTACAAACAATCGATTTATTCGTACAAGATATTTATCGATAACGATAACAAAACGTTTACCGTGGCAAAGAAGGACGGACTTTTCGGATACTACGAGTTTGACGGAAGATTTATCTTCCTCGACGGTTACGGAAAAGGCTTTGCAAAACTCGACAAAACAGGGTATACGCACGTTAAAATCGAGTACGAGAAAAACGCAAACGAAGTAGACGTGAGATTTATCGACGCTCCTTACGATTATGCTTACGGAAGCGAAGCGACTTTCGTCGCGTCTGTGTTCGGAAACGTGTTGAGCGTAAAATACGTCGAAGGAGACAGCCTTGCGGGTGCGGATTTCGTCAACAGTTATATCGAAAGCGGCGCAATCGTCACGATTTCGCAAACGGCTTTTGACAGAGGCACTTCTACCGTAGTAAACGAATTGATTCTCAAATCCGTTCGCATAATTACCAAACAAGGCGAGCTTACCGACGCGGAAAAGAAGAAATGCGTGGATTTGACCGCCGTAAAAGTGAACGTTGCGGGTTTCTACGCGTTGCCGATAACTCTTGACCTCAACGGAGAGAGCGTGACGGCGTATTACGCGATTCAGATTATCGCGCCTATCGACGGCGCAAACAAGACGTTCAAAGCCGAATACGGCACGGGACTTATAAGCGGCGCAACCCTTACTATCGACAACTACAACAAACTTACGCTGAACTGCGGTAGCGTTTTCAGCGGATTCGTAAGCGCGTCCGATACGGAATTCTATTGCAAAGCGTACAATTCGGTCGGAGACAGCGTGGACGTGCAGGGCAAATTCGTCGCGGACGGCGTGCTTTACTTGAGAGCGACGGGAGCCGTGATACTCAACGAGTACTTCTCCAAAGGCACCGTCAGCGTAGCGGGCGGCGGAGCGATATTGAGGAAAAACGAATACGACGGTAAAGTGACGTATTTCTATTCCGCGTCGATAAATTCCGCACTCGAAGAATTGACGGAGATTCAAACGCTCGAAGGCAACGGTACCGATAACGGCGCGGTTGTAAAATTCGTCGTAAAAGGCAAAGAAATCATTGCCAAAATCTTGCAATGGGGCAACACGTCGGGCGGTTTGGTTATAAACGACGGCTATAGAGGCACTTACACTTGCGAGGGTAGAGACGACCTCGTAATCGACGGATTCGGCAATCTGAAAATAGGACAGACGGAAGGCAAATATTCGTTCAACGCAAACGGCTCTTTGCTCGTAAAGACAAGCGACGATATGTTCGTGCTTGACGTAAACGTCCTTAATCACGTCTACGATTTGAGCAGCATAAAGTTGGACGAGTCGTTGGTCAGAGGCAAGACGTTTAGTTTGACTTACGTATTCGTTTGTCCGAACGAGGGTTCGTATCCGTACAACGCAACCACGAAATTCGTATTTTTGGCAAACGGCAAAGTGTCCGTGGTTTCCACCTCGGACGACCACGACAACGGCGAGGACGCTTGTCCCGAGGACTCCTTTAAACCGTCGTTTGCGTCCAAAAACGGAATGCTCGGAGATTATACCGTCGACGGCGTTACGGTGCGAGTCACGGTCGGCAAAGCGACTTTCGTGTTTGAACTGACAGACGTTTCGCTGGCAGACGAAATCGTGTGCATAAGCACGACGCTCGACAGCAGCACGGAGCAAGGCGCGTTTAACGTAGGCGCACGTTTTTCCGCAAAATAAAAGTTTGACCGAATGCGAAAAATTTGTCAAAAAAATCGATATTCAAAAAATTGACAAATCGTCGGTTTGAGCTTAAAATATTGACATAATATGAGTAAACGATGCAGAAATTGCATAAATACACAGCAATTTTGCATAATCTATGCATATTTGCATAACAAAAATGAATAATACTCCGTTTTGATGTGCGCACGTTGTAAATGTTGCGCACATTGCGGTATCAAAAAGCGGAGGAAAGTGAATCTATATCCACTTTTTTATCACAGAATCGTCCGAGCAAAACGCTTGACGTGACGATAGTTTTCAACGGTATATCAACTTATAGCAATAAATAAAAAGGAGAACAACAATGAAGCGAAACAGATTATTGTTTGTGATTGCAATCGTAGCAATACTCGCAGTGTTGTTTGTCGCGTGTGACGATAAGGCGCAAGGCACAGAGCCTACACATACTCATACATACGGAGCTTGGAGTCTTACCACGGAACCGACAGAGACCACGGACGGTAGTGCAACGAGAGTATGCGCTTGCGGAGAATCCGAAACCACGACGGTCGCAAAATTGAGCGACGCATCGGTGTGGACGGTTACCGTAAGTCAGGACGCAACTCACGAAACAGCGGGATTTAAGGCTTACAAATCCGACGTTTACGGCACCGTTACGGTTACGTACCCGAAGGGACAACACGTTTACGGCGGTTGGGAGATTTCGGTTGAACCCACCGAGACCGAAACAGGTATCGCAAGAAGATTTTGCGCTTGCGGACATTTCGAAAGCGTAACGCTTGCAGTGCTTGGCAACACGAGCGTCTGGACAAAGACGACCGAAGGCGCAACGCACACCGCTCCGGGCAAGGAAATCTACACGTCCGAATACGGCGTAGTTACCGTTCTTACGAGTGCGGAACAACACGTTTATGGCGAATGGACTTCCAACGGCGACGGCACGCATTCTCGCGTATGCTCCTGCGGAGACAGACAAACCGAAAACTGCGCGTACAATCAAAGAGTTGCGGCACCCGCATTCCTTAAGAGCGTGGCAAGTTGCACGACGAAAGCGGAGTATTATATGAGCTGCGTTTGCGGCGCACACAGCACGGAAGCAACGTTTGAAAGCGGCACGGCACTCGGACACGACTATTACAACTTCCAAGTGGTTTCCGAACCTACTTGTACCGAAGCAGGTCAAGTCGTTGCAGACTGCACGAGATGTGACCAAAAATACGACGGAGCAATCCCCGCACTCGGACACGATTTCACGGGCGCGTGCGTTCCTTACGTTGACGACATCAGCTACGGCGACGATGACGAGGGCGGTACGTCCTACGACGGAAGCAAATATCACGTCCATCAATGCACTCGTTGCGACGTAGTCGACGCCGCACACAAAGAGGCTCATACGTTCGGCGACGCCGTGTATTCGCTCTCTCTCGTTCAAGGCACGACCGATATGTACAACGTAAACGCAACGTACACTTGCACGACTTGCGGTTATAAGAAGTATTCGTCCGACGAGTTCAACAGATACATCGGACAAGACGATTCTTGGACTAAGGGCGAAGAAGTCAAGGCAGACTACAATCACGAAGGTTCCGTCGAATACATCTTTAGCGACGGAAGAACGATTGTCGTTTATTCTCCGAGACTCGTTGCACCTTTTGAAGGCACAACTTATTATTCAATCATCGTAAGAGCAAACGAAAACGGCGGCGCGGTATATCCGTATACACCTGACGGCGCAGTTGTAACGTTTGACGAAAACGGTACCGGCTCCAGCACGACGTATCCTGTCAGAGGCGAAAACACCGTTCGCATCGTCGATGCGGCAACGGGCGAAATTACCTATACGAGAGTTGACGGTTCTTCTACGTTGAACGAAACGGGTTATATCGACCTCGAAACAGGCGTTATCGTACGCTCTGCAAACGGTTCTTTCGACAACGTAATTTTGATGATTCCGACATCTATGACGGTTTCTTCAAACGACGTATCCGGTTCCAACTGGACAGACTCCGTTGCATTCTCATTCAATGCAAAATGCAACCTTAACGAAACGCACACGTTCAACGTGTTCGTATATGACGGCAAAGTATATCACGGCGCACAATTCGTCGATGCAAACGGCAACGCAGTTGCGGCAGGAGTATGCTCCGAAGCAAAATACGTCAAAGCTCTCGACGCAGAAGGCAACAAGATTCAAGCGTTTGCACAAAAGAACGGCACGCTCAGAGTTACCGACGGCAAAGAAGGCACTTACACGAGCGCAGACGGCAACGTTACGTTCGACGGCGTCGGCGGTTTCGTTTTGAACGGCAAGAGCGGTGTCTACACCGTGGCTGCAGAAGGTGCAAACTACGGTTATGACGCATACGTCGGTGCAGACGTTGCATCCGCAACCGAATATTATCAAATCACGCTCAACGAGGACGGCACTTGCACGGTTGTCAAACCGATGGCTACGTTCTATTTCAAGACTCTTGTAGACGAGATTGAAATTCCCGATATGCAAGCAAACTTGAATGTTGCCACGACGCTTCCGACTCCTACAAGAGAAGGTTACGTTTTCAATGGTTGGAAACTTCAAGGCGAAGGCGAAAACGTTACTACGTTTGTCGCAACTTCAACGAACGACGATTATACGTTCGAAGCACAATGGTCCAGACAAACAACCGTTACCGTCAAAAATCTTAAAGACGAAGATATGACGGAATACGGCACCGTTTACGTCGGCGTAGGTAACCCGTTTGTCTCGGCACTTCCCGCATACACGGAGACCACTTACAAAGACGGTTACAAATTTGCAGGTTGGTATCTCGATAACGGCGACGGCGTGTTGAACACAGAAGAAGATGAGCCTCTCGGAGATAGCGACACGGCAGAAACCGAAGGTGCAGATTATGTGGTATTTGCCGCTTGGACGTGGGCAGGTAACATCGAATTCAAGACCTCGCCAACCGCTAAGTATCAATTCGTTTACGACGCATCGACAGGCTATTGGATGAGCAAGAACCAAGGACAAGGCAACACTACCGCTTACCTCGAGATTTACGTCACGGAAGGCACGGCCGATATTTCCTTCACTTATTGGAAATCGGGCGAAGCGGCCGACAAGATGCAGATTCAATATCAAGACGTAAACCATAAGTGGTCATATGCTTTTGAGTCCAGCACGGAAACTGTTCCCGAAACTCAGTTCAGCTGCAGATTGACGTACAATGCGGAAACGAAAGGATATATCCGTATCAGTTATGCAAAGGACGGCTCCTTCGATAGCGGAGAAGATACCGTATACATCAAAGATTTGAGAGTAAACGGCGTTCTCGTTTCAGGTCCCGTTGCACTCTTTAAGAATGCAGGTACCTATACGTTGGACGAAGCAAACGCGATTGACGTCACGGCAGGCGGTACGATTGCTATCGGCGAAAATACCTATGCTTATACTATCGTAAGCGAAAACGTAATCGGAGTCACGGTTGACGGCGTATACAAAGAGTACACTCTCGATAAGACCAATATGTCTTACACCGTTGTCGAACCCAAAGTGACCGTTGCATACAACTACAACGGAATCGGCGGCACCAATTCTTCCGAGCAAGTAGGCAAATACAGCGAGCAAACGCTCTCGACGGACGTTCCGACGGCTGACGGTTATATCTTCCGCGGTTGGTTTACCGACGAGGCACTTACAGAGGCGGCAAGCGCAACGTTCGTTGCAAGCGCAGACGTCACGTTCTATGCAAAATGGGATGCGGCAATCACGCTCACTTACGTCTATCTCGACGGAACGACGGCTGACCACGTTGAAAACCTCTATGCAAACGACACGGTCGATACGCTTCTTGCGGTTGATTTTGACTGGAACGGCAGAACGTTTATCGGTTGGTATACGAAAGACGGTAGCGAGTCGGGCGAGTGGGGTAGAAAGTTTGTAGAAGGCACCAAGCTGACGGCAAACACCACGCTCTATGCGCAATGGACAGTCCCGCACGCATTGATGGGCGAATACTTGTACTATGCAAACATTGACCCGGCTGAAAGCGGTATCGTAAATAAAGATAATTCTTTGTCTTACAATACGAGCAACTCGTTCAAAGTAGACGCAAACGGCAATGTGACGGGTGCGGTATCCGGCTCTATTAAGGATTATGACCCTGTAACCGGTATATTCTATGTATTGACAAGCACCGGTGCAAAGATATACGGCGGTTACAATGCAGATACGAAAGTGATATACACGGAGTGGAGTGCAAAGTCATCTGCATATCACGATATCAAGTTCGCAGCTGCACAAATCGGAGAAGAAGTTCCTAGCTCAACGTTTACCAATGCGTGGGATAACGGTATCACAAAGCTCATCCGCATAACCTATAAAAAGACGGTTGACGATAAAGAAGTTCTTTCTTACAGATACGTTCTTATCAAAGACAGAGCGATTTATGCTGTAAACTCTTGGAGTGCAACAGACGCAAGCGGTGCGGCAGTAACCGATTTCACGAAGATTTATTCCAACGCAAACTTGCTTACCGTTGTTTACGGAGACAATACGCTTGCTCTTGGCAGAAAGAACAACAACTTCTCTGCGCTTGACGGTTATCAAGGCACATATTCCAACGGTTTGGCAGACATCGTCCTCGACGGCGTCGGCGGAATCACATACGGCGAAGAAAAGGGTACTTATACTGCTGCGGCAGAGGACGCAGGTTACACCTTCGACGTTAAGACTGCAAACAAGTCCTACAAGCTCACGGTCAACAAAGATGACAAGACCACTTACACGATTGTAGAAAATACGGTTACAATCAGCTTTGTAAACGATAAAGCCACAGTCGATAACATCACGGCATACGTCGGCTTCAGAGTGACATTGCCCACACCTGCAGATGTTGAAGGCTTTGCGTTCCGCGGTTGGTATGATAATGCCGAATTCAGCGGAAGCGCAGTCACGTCGTTCACGGCAACCGAAAATGCAACTTATTATGCAAAATACGATGATGCAGTCACGGTCACGTTCGATTACAGCGGATATGAATACGAGACGGGCAAGAGCAGTCTCGAAGTGACGGGCAAGTATGTAAACGATACTCTCGGCAATATTATCCCGACTGTTGCGTCCGACGCAAGACACGACGGTAAAGTTTTTGCAGGTTGGTTCTTCAAAGACGGCGAGGCTTGGGGCGAACAAGTATCTTCAAGCACCAAACTTACCGAAAGCGTAACTATCTTCGCAAGATGGATTGAACCGGCTGCTTCGGCAGGTACCTATAAGGGCGTTGAAATTTACAGCGCGGCAAACGGAAAAGAAAGTTCATCTCTCTCTACTGTTTTGACAATCAATGCCGACGGTTCTTATACAGGCTCCGGCTCCAAATTTACCGCAGGCAAATTGTCCGCAGAAGATGCCGAAAAGACAAACGGTGTTTTGAACGTTGGAAGATATGCATATTTGAGCGACGCTTTCGGCGGAATCGTAATCTTTGGCTATTACGAGAATAAGACATCAATCGGAACCGATTTCTACGTTGGTTTTGCAAACTCTGATAACATCACAATGGTCCAATCCTCGGCTGATACGATTGGAGGCGGATACGTTGCATTCATCACGGTAAGCTACACGGAAGACGGCACGGCAAAGACGATGAACCTGTTTGTGTACGGAGAGAAGATTTACGCAAACGTAACTTGGACTGACGGTGTAACCGCAAAAACGGCGGCAAAGACCACGGAAGTTCTTGTTAAAGACGCAAGCGGAAACGCTATTGCCAAAAAGAGCGGCAGCGACATCCTTCTTAACGACGGAAAGAGCGGTTCTTACAACAATGCAGATGCGCTTGGAGAGATTATTCTCGACGGTTACGGCACGTTGACGGTCAACGGACAAAGCGTTGCATACACTCTCAACGCAGACAAGACGCAAGCAACGTTCGTCCTTAACAACCAAATGAGAGTCATTGCTCTTGGTTCAGACACATATACGCTTGCCCTTGACGAATACAAAGGCACTTACAAATTGCCCGACGATACGGATATTTACCTTGACGGATATGGTAATGCAGGAACCGGTATGACTTACGTCGTAAACGGCACGTCGATTACAATCTATAACGGCGAAACGTCAACTACATACGGTCTCGATGTTGAAGGTAAAAAGCTTCTCGGCAAGAGCCAGTTCGCAGGCTTGACGTTCAGCGGTAAATATGATTATTGGGACGAGGGAATGACCAGTGTCAGAATCGAATTCAGCGATAGTTCAACTATCTCGGGAACGATTTATCATAGCAATGGCACGTCCTATTACTTCAACTTTACCGCGACAATAGAAGGTAACAAGATTACCTTTACATTCACGAGTGCAATTGATAGCGGTGCAGTCGGCAAGACGTTGATAGGTACATTGAGCGGAAACACCATTACGTTCAGTCAAGGAACTTACAGCTCGAATATCTATACGTTCTGGAAGACAGGTTCCGTATCTTGCGCAGACTACAACGGTTAATCTCACTTGACGCATAGCGTCACGAAAACAAAATCAAAAACACCTTCGAGCAATCGAAGGTGTTTTTACGTTTTGGTAAGGGGAGAGTGAACTCACACGAAGTGTGTCACTTCTTTACGGGTGTCCACAAATTATTCCTTTCTGGGTGGAATATTGCGCCGAGAATGCGTTGTTTTGCAAACGGAATATCCTTGCAGATGTCCTTGATGAGATTTTTCATATATTCGCGTTGCGATTCGTGATTCATAGGGCAGGGATTGTTGACAATGGGCAGACCGAGGCGCGCGACGGTCGATTTGATGTCGTATTCCTCGATATAGATAAACGGACGAATGAGAGTTATACCCGATTTGTCCATATAAGCCGTCGGAGCAAAGCAGGAGAATCTACCTTCGTACAAAAGAGACAAAAGCATCGTTTCTGCAACGTCGTCTGCGTTGTGGCCGAGGGCAAGTTTGCCTCCGCCGAGACGAATTATTTCGTTGTTGAGCGCGCCTCTGCGCATTTTGGCGCAAAGAGAGCAGGGATTCTGTTCTTTGCGTGCCTCGAAAATGATTTCGCCGATGTCGGTCTTTATAAGGTGGTGTTTCACGCCGAGGCTGTCGCAGTAGGCAATGAGGGCGTTCATTTCTTCTTGTTTGGTGTCTTTAAGCCCCATATCCACCGTGATTGCCTCGAGGTCGTAGTGTTCGGGCGAGAAGCGTCTGTACGCCGCAAGCGCGCTCAAAAGCAGGGTGCTGTCCTTTCCTCCCGACAGACCGACGAATATTTTGTCGCCGTCGTGAATCATATCGTAATCTTGCACGGCTCTGCGCATTGCACTCAAAATTTTCTGCATAAAATCTCCGTTGAAATATATATTTTATTCGACACGATTATACTTAAAGACGTGACAAATAGCAAGCGTAATAATTCAAATCGCCTTGACAGAATTTGCCCTATAACATATACTTTGTTTGAGCAAAGAGGCACGGAGAAAAGATGATTCAAGACCTTATAAATCAAATCAGCCAAGCCATCGGCAACCCGTATCTGACGCTCTACGTCATTTCGATTATTCCTATAGTCGAGTTGCGAGGGGCTATTTTGACTATGCCTTATATGTTCCCCAACGGCACCATTCGGGAGTTTATGCTCGGAATGATGTGTTGCGTGGCAGGCTCTACCACCGTCATACTTCCGCTTATTTTGCTCACTCGTCCTTTGTTGCACAAGCTCAAACAGTCCAAATGGTTTTCGAAAATCGGCAGGCGTATGGAGAGCAATCTCGCAGACAGGGCGGAGAGCGCGTATAGCGAAGAAGAATATCAAAAAAGTGCCTCAAAACACAAAAAACCTATGTCAAAAGACGCCAAAAAGTTTTGGGGATTGTTTGCGTTCGTTGCGGTTCCGCTTCCGATGACGGGTGCGTGGACGGGTTCCTGTATAGGCAGTTTTCTCGATTTTCCCGTGTGGAAAGCGTCTTTGGCTGTGTTTTTCGGCAATATCGTGGCAGGACTTATCCTTACGAGCATTGCGTATTTTCTCCCGCAAGAATACAACAATCTGTTTTTGTACGGATTCGTAATTTTGGCTATCGCGCTTGCGGTTTCGCTGTATTTTATAAGGTCGAAACGCGCGGAGAAAAAACGCGAGCAGGAGATAGAAAAGTACAAGACGAAAAACGAGTATGAGCTTGCCGTCCTCAAAAAAGAAGCCGACGAAAGCGGAAAAACGCTCGTTAAAAAGGAATATATCGACGAAAACGGCGACCGCCATATCGTCCTCGGCAACGATGAAAAACGCAATAAAAGCGTCGTTGATAAGGACGATTTAATCTGAAACGTACTCAACCTCAAAACACAATCGATTTGATATTAAACGGTTGTGTTTTTCTTATGATGGTTGTATAATATGTGCGAAATAAAATTTTGGGAGGCACAACAATGCCATTAGTTACTACAACCGAAATGTTCAAAAAAGCATACGCAGGCGGTTACGCAATCGGTGCTTTCAACGTCAACAATATGGAAATCATCCAAGGTATCGTCGAGGCGGCTACCGAGGAACAAGCTCCGCTTATCCTCCAAGTATCCTCCGGCGCAAGAAAATACGCCAACACGACTTACCTTACCAAGATGGTCGAAGCGGCAGTCGAGACCAGCGGTCTCCCCATCTGCTTGCACCTTGACCACGGCGACAGCTTCGCACTCTGCAAAGACTGCGTGGACCACGGCTTTACTTCCGTTATGATTGACGCAAGCGCACATCCGTTTGCGGAAAACATCAGCATCACAAAACAAGTCGTTGAATATGCACACGACCACGGCGTAGTCGTCGAGGCAGAACTCGGCAAACTCGCAGGTATCGAGGATGCAGTCAACGTAGCGGCAAAAGACGCACAATTTACCGACCCCGACCAAGTCGAAGAATTCGTCAATAAGACCGGCGTCGATTCTCTCGCAATCGCAATCGGCACGTCGCACGGCGCATATAAGTTCAAGGGTCAACCGCAACTTCGTTTCGACATTCTCGAAGAAGTCAGCAAGCGTTTGCCCGGATTCCCCATCGTTTTGCACGGTGCGTCATCCGTCCCGCAAGACCTTGTCAAGACCATCAACCAATACGGCGGAAGTATGCCCGGCGCACAAGGCGTTCCCGAAGATATGCTCCGCAAAGCCGCGTCTATGGCAGTTTGCAAGATTAACATCGACTCCGACCTCCGTCTTGCTTGCACCGCCGCAATCCGCGAGCATTTTGCTCTCAATCCTTCTCATTTCGACCCCCGTCAATATCTCGGACCGGCAAGAGAGGCCGTGAAGCAAGTTGTAAAGCATAAGATTGTCGACGTTCTTGGTTGCGACCACAAAGCCTAAGAGCGCTATTTAGCGAATAGCATCGTCAAAGCCCCTCGGTTGTCAACTCACGTACGCTCAGTACGTTAGGGTTGCCATCCGAGGGGTTTTTCCTTGTTCTTCATCTAAATAGCGCTCTTAGGTTCAATGATAAATAACGGTGTCAATGCCCGTTTACGCCAACTCACGTACGGTTAGAACGTTGGGTTTGCGCTCCTCGGGGTGCTTTCGCGTTACTCATCTGTTTGGCGAACTTTTATAAGTTATAAACGGCGAATAACTTTGTCAAAGCCTAACTTATAAACGGTATGTGTATTTTGGGAGACGTAACACGAGCCGCAAGGCGGCGAGCGGCTGAGTGCCGAACTTGACGAATAGTACAAGTGAGCAAACGAGTGTGGTTCTTTTCGTTTGCGAACGAGTGATATAACAAGTGAACGATACCTATCTATGTGAGTGCCGTAAGGAGCGAAGCGACGGAATAGCGATTGTTACGCTTTGCGTCAATCGCGTCGTTCCCCTCTTGCGAACGATGTTTGCTTAAAAAGAGAAATGACATCTAATTGAGCAATAGGGGAAAGCCCGAAGGGAAGGGGTGATGTTGCATTAAAAAAGTTGCAACGCACATTCGATAAAAATTTCCTTGAATAATACTTGCATATTTTTCATAATAATTGTAAAATAATTGCGGTTGGAAAATCCGACTGATTTTTGAAATACACCTTTATGGAGGAATTTATAATGGCAAACGTAAAAGTCGCTATCAACGGTTTTGGTCGTATCGGTCGTCTTGCTTTCAGACAAATGTTTGGTGCTGACGGTTATGAAATCGTCGCTATCAACGATTTGACAAGCCCCAAAATGCTTGCTCATCTTTTGAAGTATGATTCAACGCAAGGCAACTATGCAAATTCTCACACGGTTGAGAGTTGCGAAGCGGTTCTCAATGAGGACGGCACTGTTAAAGAAGACGGTTACATCGTCGTAGACGGCAAGAAAATCACTATCTACGCAAAAGCGAAAGCTGCAGAACTTCCTTGGGGAGAACTCGGCGTTGACGTAGTTTTGGAATGCACAGGTTTCTACACCTCTAAAGCAAAAGCACAAGCACACATCGACGCAGGCGCACGCAAAGTCGTCATCTCCGCACCCGCAGGCAATGACCTTCCCACAATCGTTTACAACGTAAACCACACCACGCTCAAAGCAACGGACAACATCATCTCCGCGGCAAGCTGCACAACCAACTGCCTCGCACCTATGGCAAAGGCTCTCAACGATTATGCACCCATTATGAGCGGTATTATGACCACGGTTCACGCATACACGGGCGACCAAATGCCTCTTGACGGTCCGCAAAGAAAGGGCGACCTCCGTCGTTCTCGCGCGGCTGCAATCAACATCGTTCCCAACAGCACCGGCGCTGCAAAAGCAATCGGTCTTGTTATTCCCGAACTCAACGGCAAGCTCATCGGTTCCGCACAACGCGTTCCCACTCCGACCGGTTCCACCACGATTCTTATCGCAGTTGTCAAAGGTCAAGCAACCGTTGAAGGCATCAACGCAGCTATGAAAGCGGCAGCAAACGAATCCTTCGGTTACAACACCGACCAAATCGTTTCTTCCGACATCATCGGCAGCCGTTTCGGTTCCATCTTCGACGCAACTCAAACAATGGTTGCACCTATGGAAGACGGCAACACTCAAGTTCAAGTGGTTTCTTGGTACGACAACGAGAACAGCTATACTTCTCAAATGGTTCGTACTATTAAGTACTTCTCTGAACTCAAGTAAAAACTGCGCTATTTAGCGAATAACTACGGCAGAGCCGTCCGAGAGTCAACTCATTTACGTTCAGTAAATTAGGGTTGCCTCTCGGGCGGCTCTTTCTTGTTCTTCATCTAAATATCGCAGTTTTTACGATAGATGATTTTATTTTTCTACCGCACAGAAACGATAAATTCATTCAAAGCGCACTTATTAACGGAATGTGCATATTCGGAGTTCGAGCCGCAAGGCGGCGAGCCTTTGAGTGCC